>UQKB01000013.1 GCA_900541565.1 uncultured Oscillospiraceae bacterium | reverse complement strand
TCTGTATGAACTCCTTTATTCCACTAAACTGTTGCACTTGATAGTATAATTCACCGATATGCAAAAAAAGGGCAGCCGCTTTTTCGGCTGCCCTTTCGTTTGTTATGATTTGTTATGATAGCTTGTCCCGATTATTTTCTGCCGTACCTGTTTGCAGATACAGCCGATCTTTTGCGTGTTTTTAAAAATACAACCAGAGAGCACACAGAAATAAAGAACATAATCCCTGCGACCCATACAAGAAGGACATAGGAGTCGTTGCCGCTGTTGTAGCTCACTTGCTCAAATACGCCGTTTTCCCCTGTGGAAAGAGCGCCGGTTGCCATGGATGCAGATTTAATAACGGCCTGTGCTTTTTGCGCGTTTTGCTCCTGTGCGGTCTGCAAATCAATTGCATTCAGGAAATCTTTATCCGCAACGCCTGTAACCTCCAGTGCAAAGTTTGCCTGTGCGGTTTTAACGGCGTTGACAGTGTTTTCATCCAAGACGCCGCTTGCCTGATCTGTGTCCAGATAACCAAGCGTAATCAGGCTTTCCTGCAGAGAGTTTACGCTGGCTCCTTCATAATTGAGCTGAAGCTCGTCATATTCCGGTGCGGACAGCGCGCTGTCTGTAAATAAGTAATTAAACTGCTCGTCTGTCATTGTATCAGAGGGCTTAAATTCAGAAGCCTTATAGTATGCCTGCATGGCTTCAAGCGTGGCTTGGTCAAATTGTCCGGTAATTGCACCTGTGTAGTAACCCAGTTCATATAGCCTTTCCTGCAGCTGCGTTACCTTGTCGCCATAGCCGCCAAGCGCCAGAAGATCTTTATATGGATCCTCTGTGGGAGCTTGTGTAGGAGCTTCCGTGACCGGTTCGGTAGGAGCTTGTGTGGGTGCTTCCGTGACCGCTTCGGTAGGAGCAGGCGTAGGCGCTTCGGTAGGAGGTTGTGTAGTTTCTTCCTGGTTGTCGGCGGAAATTACCGGCGCAGTTGCTTCCTCTGTAGGAGCGCTGTTTTCTGCAGGTGTTTCCGCAGGCGAGTCTACAGCGGCGGGCTTACTCTTTTCAGGTGCGTCGTCCTTGTAGATAGAGCCCAATACCTCAGGCCCGGCAATACCGTCGACAGAAAGGTCGGCGGCTTTCTGGTACTGTATAACGCAGGCCTCTGTATATGTACCGTAATACCCTGTGACATCATCTTCAAAATAGCCCAGAGTTTTCAATCTGTTTTGCAGTTTTTCAACGGCCTGGCCCTGAGAGCCGATCTTTAAAAGGGTGGAACCGGACGAAGAACTGGAGCCGCTGGATATAGAAACGTTGCTCTGTGTATAGTCGGTCGCTTCAAAATATTTATCGGCGGGCGCTTTGTCAGAAGCGCCGTCACTGCCAAAGGTATATGTAACGCCGTCAAACGTTCTGGATGTGTTAACCAGGTACTGGCCGTCTTCATAATAGAAAGAATCGCCATTATAGCGTACCCAGCCTTCTGTAGGATAGCTGACGCCGGATATTTTAAACCACTCGACCCAATTGAGGCTGTCAACGCTTTCATAGCACATGTCATAATAAGAGCTTCTGGCGTCGATTGCCATGCCGTTGCCCACGTAAACGCCGACATGGCCGGGATGATGCAGGCCAAGGCCGTGGATCCTGGGAATGCCGTTTGATACGTATCCCCATTCGGACGAAGCGGCAAGCATATCGGTACGGATACCGCCAACACCGTTATAAGAATAGATCAAGCCGGAGCAGTCGACCGCACCGGGGGAAGAACCGCCCCATACATAGGACCAATCCTCATAATAGGCGTTGAGCACATAAGCGGAAAGGCCAACCCCTGTGCTGGTAGCGGCAAACGCCTGGGTGACGCCTATAGCAAATACAGTACACAGCATCATAACAGATAGAAGTAACGATACTGTAACCTTCAACGTCTTATGCATTGTTTCAGACCTCCTAAAAATGACCATTACACAACGTACATTTTTGATTATAAATGCAGATTGTGAACGCAATGTTAACAAAAGGTTAAAGTTAACAAGCGCATTACAATTTGTAACAATTTGGTTACAGTCTAACATATACTGGCTGTAAATGCAAGCCAAAAGAGAAAGAAGGGCAAAAAAAACAAAAAATCAGCATTATAAACAAATGCTTGTACAATTTTTATAAAAATAGAATAAGAGATGTTTTATAAAAATCTGGTAAACACGTACAGAAAAGAGTAGTTTGGACAAAATGTAACAAAAATGTAATTTATATATAAAAATATACAAATAGTATTTTAAATGGGTAAAAAATACCGCCTCTAAAAGGCGGAAAAGGTTGGCAGGAAAAGCTGTCCTCCCGTGCTTAAAAGGGTAACGCGGGATAACAGGACAGACATTCCTCCAGAATCTCCGGCGCATGCAGTGGCATAACTGCATTTGCAGAAAAAAGGATTAAAAGCTTTTGCACGTACGCTTTGTCGTCAGAAACATCGGCAGCTATAAAACATTCGGCAGGGTTTAGCGAATGATCATAGCCAATTTTATACAGCTTTATCCCGTACACCCTTGTTTCTTTGCCACAAACCGACTTGTGTGTAGAGGTCATTTCATAAAAATAGGGGGAGTCGAAAGAACAGGATGTATATTTTTTCATAAATTTGCTCCTTTCCAATTAGTGAATTATTTTCACAAATTGTATAATTTTTACCCTGTAAAATACGGACTGAGAACTATTTTATATTACAAGAGGCTTTTATACAATAGTAAAAATCTTTCCGCCAAATTACAGCGACAATATTTTTGAATAAATTATACAATTCTATTTACATACAATTTTATGTATATATAGTGATTCATTATATATTTATTACACGGCTTCTCATTATTTTATACGGCGTGTATGTACGCTTTTTTAAAATTTCGTGAGGCATTGGCTGCAAAAATTTAAAAATGTGCCATTTATATGGTAAGCCGGCGGAAAGCAACCAGGTAAAAAAATTACAAAAAATGTGGATGTGTTTTTGCTTTTTAAATTACGAAAGCATTACGGTGTGTTTGCCTGTATCTAAATTAAAACAGTGTGGCGTATAATGCCCGCAGCAATCAAAAACAGCGAAACATTTTTCGACTGCATGTATTGGCCTGTGACAAGATAAGACGAAATGTATGTTAATCATATCATATATTCAACTTTGTTTCAATAATTTATTACACTATATTTCTATATATCATAAAAAATTCTTTTCAAGCAGGGAGGATATAGTTGAGAGCGTCAAAAAGTTGTGTTAAGATTAACATATATAGACTCTTATATAGTATAAGGATGAAACGGTATGAAAATTGTAATAATTGAGGATAACCCAAAAATAAGAAGCGAGCTGAAGGTTTTTCTTGAAAAATACGGGTATACCGTCGCCTGTATTGAGGATTTTGAAAACGCGGTGCAGGCAGCGCTTAAAGAAGAGCCGCATCTGATTTTGCTTGATATCAATTTGCCTGCTTATGACGGCTATTATATATGTAAGGAATTGCGAAAGGTTTCAAGCGTGCCAGTGATTGTAGTGACAAGCAGGGACAGCGACGCCGACGAGTTGATGAGCATGCATTTTGGTGCGGATGATTTTATTACAAAGCCCTATAATACGCAGATTCTGCTTGCGCGGATCGGTGCGTTGCTAAACCGCACCTATAAAAACCAGGCGGGAATGCAATACAGCTATAACGGTGTGACCATTGACCTGTCTAAAAGCACCGTTTCCTGTGGAGATATGGAAGCTGAGCTTACAAAAAATGAGCTGCGTATTTTAAGCCTGCTTATGCGCGCCGGGGGAAAAATTACAGCGCGCGACGATATTATGGACGCGCTTTGGCAGTCTAATGAATTTGTAGATGATAATACGCTGACTGTAAATATTAACCGGCTAAGAAAAAAGCTTGAAGCAATCGGCGCGCCAGATTATATTAAAACCAAAAGAGGGCAGGGATACAGCTTATGAGCATAAAGGATTTTTTAAAGAGCAAAGCTGCGGCCATATGCATGCAGCTGGCGGCAATCTGTTTTATTGGTATGTTTCTGTTGGTATACAATATGAATATGCAGGCGGTCGTGTTTGTCAGTATGGTGTATTTGCTTGTACAGGCGGCTGCTCTTTTTATAGAGTTTCTTCCAAAGCGCCGTTACTATACAGATGTAAAAAACGGGCTTGCACAGCTGGATAAGAAGTATTTGCTTTCCTCTTTGCTTGATGAGCCTTCGTTTTATGAGGGAATGCTGTTGGACCAGTGCCTGCGCGCCTGTCAAAAATCCATGAACGATGAAATTCTTTTATATCGCAATGCATCCAGGGAGTACAGGGAATATATTGAGCTTTGGATCCACGAGGTCAAAACGCCGATCGCATCTTCCAGGCTGATTATAGAAAATAATCCTTCGCCGGCAACAAGGGATCTTTCTGAGGAGCTGGATGCCATCGATTATTACCTGGAGCAGGCGCTGTTTTATTCGCGCAGCAGCAATGTTGAAAAGGATTACAGTATTAAAAAAATTCGACTTATGGACCTTTTAAAACAAGTCATACGAAAAAATGCAAAAAGCTTTATTAAATATAAGATTAAGCTGGATCTTGCGCAGACGAACGCGGTGATCTATACAGACGAAAAATGGGTGGAGTATATCATCAACCAGATCCTGACCAACAGCATCAAATACAGGAAAGAAAACCCGAAAATTTCTATTTTTATACAAGACCGAGCACAGAGCGTTTCGCTTTTTATCCAAGATAACGGCATTGGCATACCGCAAAAAGATCTGGGCCGCGTTTTTGAAAAGGGGTTTACAGGCACAACAGGGCGCAATTACAAGAAGGCCACCGGCATGGGGCTATACCTTGTCAAGCAATTGTGCGACAAGCTTTCTTTGTCTGTGTCCATTGCCTCTACGCAGGGCCAGGGAACGACAGTTGAGCTGGTTTTTCCCAAAACAGAGCTGGCGGAGCTGGTGCAGAGCGTACAGGGCGCAAAGGGCGACCTTACGGTTTTGTAAGGAAAATGTAAGGTGCATGTATGGCAGAGGCGTTTTCTTCCTGCTATAATCGAGTTAAAGCCAAGGGGGTAAAGCCCCTGTATTTTGGCGAAGGTATAGAAAAGACAGGAGGAAACAAACGCGTGGACGAAATATTAAGGGTAGAAAATGTAGAAAAATACTATGGAGGAAAAGGAAACGTTACCAAAGCGGTAGATGGTATTGGCTTTACAGCCTACAAGGGCGAATATATGGGGATTATGGGTGCGTCCGGAAGTGGGAAAACGACTCTTTTAAATTGTATTTCAACCATAGATACGGTAACGGCCGGCAAAATTATCATTAACGGAAAGGATATTACAAAGCTGCCATCCAAACAGCTTTCCCGCTTTCGCCGTGAAGAGCTGGGATTTATTTTTCAGGATTTTAACCTGCTGGATACACTGACTGCTTATGAAAACATAGCGCTGGCGCTTACAATTGTCAAAACGCCGGCAAACGAGGTGGAAAGCAGGGTGCGCAATGTAGCCAAGGCACTTTCGATTGAATCGGTTCTTGGAAAGTATCCCTACCAGCTGTCCGGCGGAGAAAAGCAAAGGGTTGCAAGCGCCAGGGCAATCATTACAGGCCCTTCTTTAATTTTGGCAGATGAGCCCACCGGTGCGCTGGATTCCAAATCAGCAAGGATGCTGCTGGAAAGCATGCATACACTCAACCGTGTCATGGGCGCAACAATTCTGATGGTAACGCATGATGCGTTTACGGCCAGCCATTGCGAGCGGATTTTATTTATTAAAGACGGCAAAATTTTTAATGAGCTTGTCAAGGGCAGTGATACCAGAAAAGAGTTTTTTAACCGCATTATTGAAGTTGTAACCCTTTTGGGAGGTGACAACGATAATGTTTTATAAGCTTGCCTTCCAAAATGTAAAGAAAAGCTTTAAGGATTACACCATTTATTTTTTAACGCTGACCTTTGGCGTTTGCCTGTTTTATGTGTTTAATTCTTTGGAAAGCCAGCAGGTGATGCTTGCGTTAAGCTCTTCCCAAAGCGGTAAAAAAATGGTGGAGCTGCTGATTAACATGATCAGTGGAATTTCCATTTTTGTTGCGGTCATATTGGGCTTTTTAATTATATATGCAAACCGTTTTCTGATGAAAAGAAGAAAAAAAGAGCTTGGGCTTTATATGGTTCTTGGCATGCCGAAGTTTGAAATTTCACGGATATTGACGGTAGAAACGTTTGCCATTGGGGTTTTGTCGCTTGCAACGGGGCTGCTAATCGGCGTGTTTGCTTCTCAGGGATTGTCTGTGCTTACAGCGCAACTTTTTGAGGTGCGTTTGGATGAATTCCAGTTTGTATTTTCTATGTCAGCTTTGTTGCAGACCATGCTGTATTTTGGCATTATTTTTCTTACGGTTATCCTTTTTAACAGCATTACGGTGTCAAAGTTTAAGTTGATCGATCTGCTTACCGCTGCAAAGAAAAATGAAACACTCAAGGTGAAAAGCCTGTGGCTTTCTGTTGTTTTGTTTTTGCTGTCTGTGGCATGCTTAGGCACGGCATACAAAATGATCATTGCGCAGGGATTGGCGGTTTGGGATACAAAGCTGCTGCTCTGCATCATACTGGGCATCATAGGAACCTTTTTGTTTTTTCTGTCGCTGTCGGGCTTTTTGCTGCGGGCGGTCAAAAGCTGCAAGCGATTGTATTATAAAGGATTAAACATGTTTGTCTTGCGGCAGATCAATGCAAAGGTCACAACTGCGTTTATCTCAATGTCGCTGATCTGCCTGATGCTGTTTGTCACAATTTGTGTTTTTTCTGCGGGTGCAGGCCTTGCAGACACACAGGCGCAGTCTTTAAAAAATATTACGCCGTACGATGCGTCTGCCTACACGTTTTTTGGTAATGAAGATCCGGAATATATTGCACAGGGAAACGACCTGCGCGGAAGCTTTGCGGCGCAGATGGAGGAAAGCGGTGCGCTTGCGGAGGATATTGTACAGGATTATGCGGTTTTGGATATTTATGACATCGGCGCTACGTACAGACAGCTTTTGACATATTATGAGCCCTGGGGCGGCACCTACTCCCTGGAAGGGCAGACGCTTGAAAGCGTTTATGAAACATATGTGGAAACAATTTCACTGTCTGACTATAACACCGGGCTTGCGCTGCAGGGGGAAAAGCCGCTGCAGCTTAAGGACAACGAGGTGGCTTTGTGCTGCAATTTTGATGAACTGACAGACGCTTACCGGGCTCTGGTCGGGTCTGGAGATACTATTACGCTTGAAAATGAAACATTTACGTTCTATCCGCAGGTAATTGAAAGCGGGTATTGTACCACACCAACTGCTGTCATGACCGGTACCCTGATTGTTCCAGACAGGCTGGTGGCCAATCAAAAACTGCCAGAGATGGAATATGTCAACGTACAGCTTAAAGGCGATAAAGAAGCAAACAGCCCTGTGTTTGAAGAAAGGGCAGAAAGCGCCATGTACCAAACCGGCTTTATAAATGTGGATACAAAGGTAGAGGTGTACGCGCAAAGCAAGGGAATGACGCTGATTGTTACGTATATTGCAATCTATATAGGGATCGTCTTCCTGATTACCAGCGCGGCGGTGCTTGCATTGCAGCAGTTAAGTGAAAGTTCTGACAATCAGCAGCGTTACAGGCTGCTTAGAAAGATTGGAACGGACCCCAAAATGATAAACCGGTCTATTTTCATGCAGGTGTTTATTACGTTTGTGCTTCCGCTGCTGCTGGCGGTGATCCATTCCGCCGTTGGCATTTACGTTTCCAACGATGTAATCAAGCTTTTTGGGCATGTGGACGCTTCAGCAGGAATTTTTACGGCCTCTGTTACCATTTTGCTGGTATATGGCGGGTATATGGTTGCAACGTACCTGGGCTGTAAGTCTATGCTCCGAAAAAAATAGAGTTTGGCTTTTGCCGGGAGGCATAAAAAATCCCATGCATATGCAAATATACCTATAAATAAACAAACAGCAGGCGAACAACCAAATTGTTCGCCTGCTGCCTGCTGTTTTTCACTCCTGTATGAAAAACATGTCTACAAAACCATTTTCAAAAGTGTTACCATTATTTCAAGAAAGCCTAATGTTGTCTGTATTTTAACTTTGCGCTCCCTGAAGCGCCTTTGTCCCATCAGAGAAAAGTGATGAAAAAGAGGAGTTTTTATAGGAAAAATATGTTGTCTCAATTTTCTGCTACCTTGTAACGAAAAAGCAAACGCGGGGAAAAGCATTTGCTTTTTCGTTGGAAGGTATATATGAAAAAGGTGTATGTGAAATTTTGCTTTTTGCACAAAAGCCGATCGGCTTTATGAAAAATTGTGTAATGAACTATGGCTATAGAATAGTAAAAATAAAAGTAAAAAGCAATCGGATTTGTCTATTATGTTGTTTTCCGTGTCTATTTTGCGCAAATTGCTGTCAGTTTGGAAAAATAAAAGCAACCCCACCCTCAACGGGTGGGATTGCTTACAGCGGTATAAAGTTTGTATTAATCGGGCACGTTTGGTAAACGCACAATAAAATGGATAATATCGCCGTTTACTTCGGGATAGACCATCCCACCATACGATTCCGTTATGCGCAGGATTGTGTTAAGGCCAATCCCTTCGTGCCGCCGTTTGGTGGTATACTTGTCTGAAAACAGATTGTCAAAATTGTGGGATAAGACATCAAAACGGTTGGAAATATCGATTACCGTCATGTTGTCTGCTTTACTGATATGCAGTTGGATCCCGTAATCGTCAGACTTGTTGCGCTTGATTTCGTCCATTGCGTTTTGAATCAGGTTCCCCAGGATTCGGTTCAGATCGTAGGCTGAAACGGCAAGGTCCTTCATATTGTAGTGAATGTCAAATTCTATATGAATGCCTGCGCTTTCTGCGTTTTCGCGAAAAGCATGCAGCATCGCACTGATGATGGGATTGTGTACTGGCAGCACTTCATTTACGTCGCCGGAGTCCTTTACCATGGTGGCAATATATTTACGACATTCTGTAAAATTGTCTGTGTCAATCAATCCCTTAATTGCGTGCAGATGCACGTTGAAATCATGCCGCTGGGAACGGATTACCTTCATAAACGCTTCCAGGTTTTGCTGATAGTGCAAATTTTTTATATTGGTATCACACGCAATGCAGTATTCGACCAAAAGCTTGACCAGAATAAAAGAAAATGCAAGGATTACAATAGAGATAAAAAAGAGCAACAGGTTTAAATACAGGTTTCCGTCTGCAACGCTCGCAGACAGGGCAAGCATGGTAAGCACGCTTAAAATGGAAAGAAGTAGAAAAACAAAATAACGGATTTGCTTGACCGCCTTTTCCTCCGGCATAAAAAAGCTTGTAACCCAGCTTTCTTTAAAGAGAGCTACCTTAAAAATTAGAAAAACGGCAAAAAGCCCGCCTATTAAAACGGCATAAATGGCAAGACCAATACAGTGAAGCGCCTGATCTTCTGTACAGGAAAGCAGGGAAAGGAAGATGCGGTAGTGTATAAGTGCGCACAGAGCAACGCAGGAGCTCAGGAAAATTTCCATAGGTCGCCTTTTTTTGGAAAAAGCACGCACAAAAGACCATACAAGCACCGTTACAGCGCTCACAGGCAGTATAAACGCACCTTTCAGTAAAACAACAGACAATGTGTTGAGCGCGCCGAACGCCACGCATAATAGAACAGACAATGGACGCAGCCTGGTATTGATAAAGAGTGTAATGACCAGTATCATGGTTATGGTCAGGCCATAAAGCGCAACGTTGAGCACTGTAAGCGGAGATAAAGAAAACGGCATGGCTGATACCTCCTGAAAAATTTATGGCTTTTTATTCATTTTAACACAATATGTGCTATAATACAACCAGAAGGCAGGAACAGCTTGTGAAAATGAAACAAAACGCCGTAAAATCAATTGGAAATGTTACATAACGCCCAGAGTATAATTTTACCATAAATGGGAAAATAAGGGAGGCAAAATTTTGGCAGACGGGTTGAAAATAAAGACGCTGGTGGTGGACGACGAACAAGCCGCAAGGGAGGCAACGCTCAAAGCGCTTGCCCATTTTGACAATATAGATATCGTGGCGGCTGTGAACAACAGCGCAGGCCTTGTGGAAGCGCTGCGTCAAAACAAAATAGACCTGGTTTTTCTGGATATTGAAATGCCGGATAACAACGGCTTTGAAACAGCGCGCTATATTATGAAAAATTATCCGGCGGTTTGGATTGTTTTTGTGACAGGGCATGCAGGGTTTGCTTTGGATAGCTACGATTTTGAGCCGGTCGACTTTATTGTAAAGCCGATCAACATTTTGCGTCTGGAGAGGGCGATCGGCCGGGTGAGCAAAAAGCTTACAGAACGCGCCGGCACAAGCAGGGAAGAGAAGCAGACAAAAATAGGAATTCATTTTGAAGGCGGTTACCAAATTATCCAGATAGACAGCATTCAATATATAGAAAAAAGAGGCAGAAAAATTTATCTTGTGACCTATAAGGGCGAAGAACTGGTTTCTAAATATTCTCTTGGACAATTGGAAACTATGTTGAAGGCGCACGGCTTTTTTAGATGCCACCAGTCGTTTATTATACCGGTGGCCAATATTGTTTCCGTGCAGAGCAATGTGTTTGGCACGTCGTATTTGATTGAGCTCAAGGACGTAGAGGAAAAGATCCCTTTAAGCCGGAACAAATACACTGAGCTAAAGG
Source organism: uncultured Oscillospiraceae bacterium (assembly GCA_900541565.1). Classification (GTDB taxonomy): domain Bacteria; phylum Bacillota; class Clostridia; order Oscillospirales; family Acutalibacteraceae; genus Scatavimonas; species Scatavimonas merdipullorum. The sequence continues at coordinate 38,487 of UQKB01000013.1, read as the reverse complement.
AGCTGATTACCGACGAAGTAATTATGCTTTCCTGACAAAGTGCTTTTGGAAAGAATGGGGTTTGTTTTATGCTGCAAATACAAAAATTAAAGAAAGAAGAGCTATGCACCGTTTATAACACATATATGGTTTGCGATTTTGACAAAGAGGAGCTCAAGCCGCTGGGTGTGCTGCTGCGCCTTTTGGAAAATGGATTGTATGCTTGTTATGGCCTGTTTGAAGACGGTACTATACAGGCATATGCCTGCTTTGCAAAGGATACCGCTTCCCGTTTTTTGCTGCTTGATTATTATGCGGTATGCAGCGGCAACAGGAGCCGTGGATACGGCAGCCGGTTTTTAACGCTGCTTAAACCGGAATTGTCGTCGTTTTCCATATTGTTTGCCGAGGTTGAAGATCCTGCATATTTCTGTTCGCAGGAGGATAGGGCAACGAAATACCGCAGAATTGCATTTTATGAAAAAAACGGTTTTTTAAAAACCAATATGAAGTGCACCCTGTTTGGGCATCCGTATATTATTATGACGCTGCAGCTGTCTGAAAAGCCGGATGAGCGGGAGGATATGTATCAAGCATTGCGGTGTATTTACCATGTTATGTTTGACGATCGGACGTATGTGCAGCATGTATTTTTACAACGCCCACCGGATGAATAAAGCGGGAACACCCTGCAAAAACTGATAAAGGGTGATGAAATGCAGGAAATTTATGATGATTTACCGCTTGGCCTGAGTATGGCGCTTGCAAAAAATATAGAAGCGCTCAACCGCTTTACCTCGCTTTCAGACGCACAAAAGCAGACAATTATCAACAGGACCCATAGCGTGACCTCCAAACAGGAAATGCAACGGCTGGTAAATGGGCTTGCAGACGGAGAGGAGGAATTTTTTTGACGGTGCTGATCGATCAGGACGGATGTATTGCGTGCGGGCAATGCATGCAGATATGTCCGGAGGTATTCAAAGAAGGGGAAGACGGAAAAGCATACGCGGCGGTGGAAGACCTGCCGCCAGATGCGCAGAACAAGGCTGTAGAAGCGCAGGAATGCTGTCCGGTTTCTGTAATTGAGGTTGTATAAATATCACAAAAAGCCGGAAGCCCTTTGCTTGCATGGGGCTTCCGGCTTTTTAATTTGCCGCATATTGAATTTCCCGTTTAATTATAGTAAAATATGGATATGAAAAATACAAAGCTTTTTGTACTATGCCTTGTGGCGTATAAAAGGCCGCAGGCGTTTTTGTATTGTACCAGCAGGGCGGTGGCAGCACCGCGCTGCAAAAGCTTTAAAAGAAAATTTGGAGGGGTTATATGACGACGCTGTATCTTGCCGTACCATGCTATAATGAAGAAGAAGTCCTGTACGATACCACTGAAAAGTTGCTTTTGAAAATGGAAAGTTTGATACACAGCGGAAAAATTTCGCATAATAGCAGGATTTTATATATTGATGATGGCTCTAAGGACAAAACATGGCAGATTATCTGCGATCTGCATGCACGCTTTCACCTGGTGGCAGGTTGTAAGCTTTCAAGAAATAGAGGGCATCAAAACGCATTATACGGCGGCCTTATGACGGCAAAGGAGCATGCGGACGTTGTGATTTCCATAGACGCCGATCTGCAAGATGACATTGATGCGATCGACCGGATGCTCGAGCAGTATGAGGCTGGGTACGATATTGTATACGGCGTGCGGAGCAAGCGCAGGACCGATACTTTTTTCAAGCGCGTTACAGCGGAAGGCTTTTATAAATTTTTAAAATTTATGGGCGCAGAGGTCGTGTTCAACCATGCCGATTACCGGTTGATGAGTAAGCGCGCGTTAGATGCGTTTGCAGAATATAAAGAAGTCAATCTCTTTTTACGTGGGCTTGTGCCGATGATTGGTTTTAAGACGGCAACGGTAGCGTATGAGCGCAGGGAACGCCTTGCAGGAAAGAGCAAATATCCGCTGAAAAAAATGCTGTCGCTTGCATGGGAGGGCGTAACCTCCCTGAGCATTAAGCCGATTCGATTCGTCACAATATTGGGTGCGCTTGTCTTTGCGGTCAGTATTATTCTGCTTATATATTCGCTTTTTTCCCACTTCTGGGGCAATACCGTCCCAGGGTGGACCAGCCTGGCGGTGTCTATTTGGGCGATTGGAGGGCTGCAGCTGCTGGCGATTGGGATTATCGGCGAATATCTTGGTAAAGTTTATATGGAAACAAAACAGCGTCCCAGATATTTTATTGAAACAGTTTTAAACCATGAACCAAAAACAGAGGATCGATCATTATGAAAGCTGCAGCTGAAAAAAGCATACGCCGCACGCCGACCGGAACGTTACAGACGCATTGGCTCCCATATGGACCAGGCTGCAAAAAAAACGTGACGGTGTGGCTGCCGCCCGGCTATGTGCAGGGTGAACGCGCATATGGCGTTTTATACATGACCGACGGGCAGAATCTTTTTAACAGGGACGCTCCCTATGGGGGGTGGTGCGCCGACCAGGCGGTTATGCAGCTGCCGGCGGGTACGCGGGGATTTATTATTGTAGGGATTGACAATGGAAATAAAGAGCGTGAAATGGAGCTGACACCCGACCTGGGGCCGGTTCCCGCTATGGTGCAGGCGATGAGCGGCTATGACTTTTCCAGGCGCAAAGGCGCGCAGTTTGCACGTTTTGTAACACAAACGGTGATGCCGTATATAGAAGCGCACTATACAGTTTTGACCGGCAGGGCGCATACCGCCGTTGCGGGAAGCTCCAGCGGTGGCTTAGAGGCTTTTTATATAGGCCTGGAAAACCGGGATAAATTTTCTTATATCGCGGCACTGTCCCCGGCGTTTATGTTGTTTGAAGAAAAAACCTGGAAAAACTATTTCAACAGGTTCGATTTTGCAAAAGAGAATTATCCGCAGAGAATCTATATGTATAATGGCAATGGGGATCTTTTGGAGAAGATGCTGTATGCGGGGGCAGTGCAGATGAAACATCGGCTTTTGGCCTGCGGTTTTCCGCCCAAAAGCCTGCGATTTGAGGCAGATATGCACGCCAAGCACAATGAGCAGGCGTGGCGGGACTATTTTCCGCGCGCGCTTGCATGGCTTTTAGAAAAGGATAAGGAGAATGTATTATGAAAAAAAGATGGACAGCGCTTTTGCTGGCATGCGCCCTTCTTTTGACCAGCGCTTTTTTTGCAGGCTGCGGCGGGGAAGGCGACGTACAGTTTACCAATCCTCCCATTGATGTAAACGAGTCCGGCACACAACCGGAGCTGCAGCTGGAGCACTATGCGGATTCCCAAACAAAGGAAGATTCGCAGCGCAGGGCGGTAAGCATAACCTTTTCCGATTTGCTGATGGGGGAAATGGACGAAGACGGGTTAGGTATACAAAGCCTGCAGATGGAGGAAATAGACCTTTCGGAATTTGACAATGGCTTTGTCGCCGATATTACCATGAAGCTGGAAACAGAGGACGGAAATCAGCTTGACCGGCGCGTGCTTGGCTATTTTAAAACGGTGCAGCTGTCAGACGGTACGTACCGAACCTATTACATCTATTATAACGATGTAGGCCAGGATGACCAAATTGATGATGCGACAAAGGAAGAGCAGCTAAACCAGGTGCTTGATAAAATACAGCAGGAGGAAAACACTTCCGGAGTCTCTTCAGAAGCCCAGCAGAGTTCCTCTGAAAATGCGCAGAGCAGCAAAGCGGAGCAGCCGTCCGAACAGGACAACGACAGCCCTGAAAGTATCAACGATATAGATATTGACCAACTGCTGTAAACCGGCCCTGTATCTGACACAGCCGCAGCCAAAAAGCCCTGCGGCTGTGTTTTTCTTTATGGATTCTTTTTCCACTGTTTTTAATGGCCGGAAAAGACAAGGTTTTTGGAAAGGATTTGTGTAGCGCTTGAGTATAACGAAAGAAGAATTGTTAAATTTAAGAAAAAAAATTCTGGAAAAAGAATTTTCCAGAATGAACGATATGCAGCGTAAGGCGGTATTTACCACACAGGGGCCATTGCTTATTTTGGCCGGCGCAGGAAGCGGAAAAACGACCGTGCTGGTCAACAGGATTGCAAATTTGCTGAAATACGGCGACGCATACCAAAGCCAGTGGATCAGAGAGGATTTTTCGGAAGAAGAAATTCAGCAGATGAAGGATGCTGCCAAACAGGGAAATATAGAGGAAGAACTGGCAAAAAAGCTTGCGGTTTATCCGCCGCATCCGTGGCAGATATTGGCAATTACATTTACCAACAAAGCGGCAGGAGAACTAAAGGACCGCATTGCAGCAAAAATAGGGGAAGAAAGCGAGGCGATCTGGGCAGCAACCTTCCACAGCGCCTGTTCCAGAATTTTGCGCCGCTTTGGCGACCGGATCGGTTACAGCCGCAACTTTACCGTGTACGATACGCAGGATCAGCAGCGGCTGATAAAGGACTGCTTAAAAACACTGCATTATGATGAAAAGGTGCTCCCGCACCGCAGTGTGCTGGCGGAAATATCGCGTGCAAAGGACAGGCTGGCCACGCCGGACCAGGTAAAGGAAGAAGCCGGTAATGATAACCGGATGGTGTCTGTAGCCAAAGTGTATGCGTTGTATCAGGAACGGCTGCGTGCCTCCGACGCAATGGATTTTGACGATATTTTATGCAACACGATCAAGCTTTTTGAACAGGCGCCGGATGTGCTGGAGCTGTATCAAAATCAGTTTAAATATATTATGGTAGATGAATACCAGGACACAAACCGCGTGCAGTACCGGTTTGTAAAAATGCTTGCAGAAAAGTGGAAGAATATTTGTGTGGTGGGTGATGATGACCAAAGTATTTATAAGTTTAGAGGCGCTACCATTGAAAATATTTTGAGCTTTGAAACAACCTATGAAAATGCTGCTGTTATCCGGCTTGAACAAAATTACCGTTCCACACAAAATATTTTGAATGCCGCAAACGGAGTGATCCGCAACAATAAGGGCAGAAAAGGGAAAACGCTGTGGACACAGAATGCGGTGGGGGACAAAATAGAGCTACATACTGCATATGACGAGCGCGAAGAGGCTGCGTTTATTGCCGACACCATTTTAAACCAGGTGGCAAAAGGGAGAAAATATTCTGATTTTGCCGTGCTTTACAGAATGAACGCGCAGTCAAATGCAATAGAACACGGCTTTAGCCGCAGCGGAATACCATACAGATTGATTGGAGGGCATCGCTTTTATGACCGAGAGGAGATCAAAGATATCACCGCATATCTGCAGGTAGCCAGCAATTTGTCTGACGATGTACGGCTTAGGCGGATCATCAACAAGCCCAAAAGAGGGATAGGAGATACCACAATCGGGCATGCGATGGAAATTTCGTCTGTAGTTGGGGAAAGCCTGTATGACGTAATCCGGCATGCAGAGCAATATGAGCCGCTCAAGCGCGCCTGCTCCAAATTGCAGAGCTTTTGCACAGTGCTTGAAGAGTTGGCAGAGCTGGCAAGCCGGGACGATGTTTCTTTGGAAGAGGTATATCACGCCGTTTTAGAACGGACCGGTTATATTGACTGGCTGAAAAAAGAAAAGGAAGACAGCGACAACCGGATTGAGAATATCGATGAGCTTTTGTCCAATATTTTAAAATATGAAGAAGATAACGGAGATCAGGCAAGCCTTTCCGGCTTTTTGGAAGAGATTGCCCTGTTTACCGATATTGATAATTATGACGCCGATGCAGACTGTGTTGTGCTGATGACGCTGCACAGCGCCAAAGGGTTGGAGTTTCCTGTGGTCTTTATACCGGGGATGGAAGATGGCATTTTTCCCGGAAAACAGGCAACCCTGCTGGAGGAGGAGCTTGCGGAAGAAAGGCGTCTTGCCTATGTGGGCATTACAAGAGCAAAGCAGCGGCTGTACCTTTGCCATGCCAGGCAGCGTATGCTGTTTGGCATGACGCAAAGAAACCGCCTTTCCCGCTTTGCTATAGAGATCCCCAGCGAGTTGATGGAAGAAACTGGTACTCTGCACACGGCAACGCCTGTTCAAACACCGGCCTGGCACGGCCAAACGGCGGCATTTGCGGTGCAAACGGGCGTAAAAAAGGCAACGCAGGCTGCTACTGCGCCATTGCCCGCGCTTGCGCCGGGCGACCAAGTGCGTCATAAGGCGTTTGGGGTGGGGATGGTTATAGGTGCAACCCCTATGGGCAACGACATGCTGTTGGAAATTGCGTTTGACAATGTGGGGACAAAGCGGATCATGGCCAATTTTGCAAAGCTGGAAAAAATATAAAACTGTAACAATAAAAGGTGTCCGCCATACAATATTAGTAAAGCTATGGGCCAATTTGAAAGCAGGTAAAGGGTACAGGTTTTCAAAAAGCCCTTGAAATAAGGAGGAACTTTTATGGCGGAAACAGCATTTTCTTCAGCCGCAGGCTGCAATTACGAACCCGGATGTGAAAAAGAAGCCGTATGTATTGATGCCTACAGGGTGTATGACAGTTGTGGAGAGGAACATTGTGCAAGTTACAAGAACGAAGGTCTTAAAGCAACCTCAAGCTCAAATTGTGCCGGCGCCCAGCCTTTTTCCTTGTAGTATACGGCCTTTTCCACAATGGTTTTAAGTAAAATATTTTTTTGCTGAGGAGCAGCGGTTGCGTAAGCTGCCAGCACTTCTGTGATTCTTTGCCTGGTTTTCTGGATGTCGATCTCTCTGTGGGCGTTTGCCTGCCGGAGGATCGACGTCTTTTTATTTTCCAAGGCGGCTAATTTTTCGCTGTGCTTTTTCTGGCGTTCTAAAAAGGTAGGAATATCATATACGTTCTGCTCCAGCAGGTCCTGCAAACGGCTGATCTGCTGCCGGACGGTTTTAATTTGGTGGTCTATCTCTTTTATAATTTTTTGATAATCTTCTTTGGAGGCGGCTGGGGGCCGTGGGTTTTGTGCAGCGGCCGCCAGCTCGTCGGCAGCAAGCTGCAGCTTGCCAAGCAGCGACTGCTCAACATAAGCAAGCTTAGACATGGGCATGCACCCGCGCTTTTGGCACAAACAGAACGGGCCGCCCTTGCAATTGGCGGCACGCTGCATGACACCGCCGCAGTTTTTGCACACAATCAGCCCCGAAAGCGGGTTGATAACCACGCCGGTAAAGGCCGGCGGATGGTAACGGTTTTGGATGATCTCCTGCGCTTTTGAAAAAGTTTCCGGATCAATAATCGGCGGATGTAACCCCTGGGTGACAGTCCATTTATCCTGCGGGTTCGAAATAATTATGTGTTTACTGTTGCCTTTGCTGTTTTTCCGGATATGCGTTTTTTTATCCCACACAATTTTTCCAATGTACACGGGATTCTTTAAGATTGTCATAACAGATGTACGTCCAAACTGCGCGGCGCGGTGCGGCTTTGCCCCCATAGCGTTCATGTTGTCCGCAATGGTCTGGCAGCCTATGCCCTGGTTTACGTACATATCAAATATCTGCCGCACATATGCGGCCTCCTCTGGCTGGATGGCAAGCGTTGCGCGCTTGTTTTCCGTAATATTTACATATCCGTAGGGCGCGTTTGCAAGGTAACAGCCGTCCTGTATGCTTTTTTTAACACCGGCGCGCATACGCTTGCGGATCTGCTTATATTCAAAGCGCGCAATGAATGCTGCAAACTCCATATTGTTTTCGTCTAATTCATCGTTCAAATCGTACGTTTTTGCAGGCGTAATAATTTTTGTATTGCTGCTTTTGAAGGTATCTAAAATAATCCCCTGGTCAGACATGCCGCCGCGCCCCAAGCGGTCGATGTCCATGCATAAAACGGCGGAAAATTTGCCTGCTTCTACATCGGAAAGCAGGCGGAGCATTTGCGGACGTGCATATAGACTTTCGCCCGAAATGACCTCCTCGTAAATATCGTTCAGGGACACGAAGATGTTATGCTTAGCGGCATAGTCCAGCAATGTTTCTTTATGCTTGCGCAGGGTGTCTTCCACGGTGCCCTGGTCGGCACGAGATTTACGCAAATATATGGCGTTTTGCATAGCATGAGCCTCCTTTTTGCTAAGATTTATAGGGACAGAAAAACCAATGAACTATATTAAAAAAATAATGTTAGAACATTTTTTTAAATAAAATTGTTGTATAAAATTAAAAATATGGATATAATATAAAATAGGAAGAAAAGAGGTGCTAACTATGCTTAAACCATTTGAGCCAATGTTATTTCCGTTTGATAAAAAAAACATTGCTTTCATGGAATTTGCAAATGCGTTTGCGCAGGCTTCTATGAATATAGGTGCGTTTAATGAAAAAATGAAACAAAGCAATTGGCATATTACGTATTCCGTAAGTCATATGCTGCGTTTGGAGTCATTGTATTCGACAAGAATAGAAGGGACGCAAACCACCATAGATGCAGTTTACGAAGCCGAATTAGAAGGAAGCAAAAAAACCAAAAATCAGGATTTGCAGGAAGTGCTAAGATATAATGAAGCTTTAAAAACAGCAAGTAAACAGGTGGAAACGTTACCCATTACGAATAAAATGATTAAAGAAATCCACAAAATTTTGCTAAGTGGAAATATTCGAAAAAACTCAAAATTCATTGCAGGCGAGTTTCGTACGCAGCAAAACCGCGTTGGGGAACATGTTCCGCCGGTTGCCTCCAGCGTAGAAAGCTTAATGGGAAATTTAGAAAAATATATCAACGCAGATTATAATTTTGAGGATGGAATTCCTGCCCTTATAAAAGCTGCGCTGATTCATGCGCAGTTTGAAACCATTCATCCGTTCCCCGATGGAAACGGAAGAGTTGGCCGTGTTTTGATCCCTATATACTTATACAAACAAAATGTAATTTCCAGCCCTTATTTTTTTCTAAGCCAGGAGCTTGAAAAGAATAAAATCAAATATTATTCTTATTTGCAGGGAACAAGAGCACTCAATACAGAAGGTTTTACAAACTGGATCCAATTTTTTCTTACCTCTGTGATCAACCAAACTACGCGGGATATAGCCTTTATAGACAATTTGGAAAGTCTCAGTAAAGATGTGACAGCTTCTATTAAGAGCAAAATTAATACGGTAAATGTTGATCTGGTAGTAAAAGCTATTTTTAAAACACCGATTTTTACAGTGGATACGCTTCACCGTGAAACCGGAATTAATAAAAATACTTTAAGAAATTATATTAATATTATGCGTAAGGAAAATATTCTTTTTAAAGATCAACAAACACGGAATGCTAAGTTTTACTTTTTTGCCCTGCTTGATATGATGCAATAAGCTACATTTTGTTTTTATAAACCGTTTCCGAAAAACCGGGAACGGTTTATTTTTGTTATCGTGCAAGTTAAAATGTGGATTTGTTTAAGAACGATAGAAATATGCTGCTTTGGTCTTTAAAACCTAAGTAGGAGCTAAAAATAATTTGGCAGATTTAAATTGTCGCCAACCCATAAATGATCATGGATATACCAATGATTGCGCCCAAAACCAGAAAGATGATTAGGCCCTGGTTGACATGCGATGCAGATTCCTGCGGTGTTTTCTTTACAGGCTGTGCAGCCGTTAAACCGTGCGTTTTTTTATGCATAAGCCGGTTATAGGCTTCGCTGAAAGTAAGTTGCCGGTTTTGCTTTAGTTGTTGTGCAATGGTATACGCGTCAAGCAGCGCCTGATGCTGTAGTGATTGTACTTCGGAAGCTTTCTGCAAAGAGTTAATTTCTGTTTTTATTTCGTCTATGGTTTTTTCTACACAGGCGATATAAGCCGTCTGCTTCACAAAACTTCTTCTATCGCAGTCGATGCCGTTATACTTAAATATTTTTGCGTGCGTGTCCAACGCAGGGAAAAACAATCCCTTTCTTTTTTGAAAATAAAAGAAGTTAGGGAGAAACCAAACAAGAGAGGACAGAAGCAGGGAAAATAAAAATGCAGCACCGTACATGAGAGGGGTTGCTTCCGGCGCGGTCATCCTTGCGGTTATAACAGAAGAGTATGCCATATAGACCACCTCACCCGCTAAATAAATAAAATTTAACCGATAGGCGCTTTTATGTAATTGCAGCATCAGGATAAATACAATAACACCAAAAACGAGTAAAACAATATTTAAGAAAACGATAAAACTTTGTTCTGCTGGCATATCTATCAAGGAATATTCAAGATAAAAAGACAGTACACTCCATAATGCGTACAAAGATGTAAGAAATCTGATGGGAAAGCGCAAATAAACATAAAACCAGTACCAATTTGTGTGGAGCGGAAATTGACTTACCCTATTGTAGGCTTCTTTCACAGTATATTTACCTGTGTTGTGTATGCCTGCATTTGGCGCTGGGGAAAATAACTCTTTTCTTTTTCTGAAATAAATGAGATTGGGAAGAAGCCAAACGAAAAAATAGCCTGTATAGATACCTATAAAGAACATGAAGAAAAGCAGTGGCGTTTTTACAAAAAATAAAAAACCCTCCATTATATAAAGAGTAATCTGTATACCACTTATAATTAAATGAATAAGAATCATACAAAAACCATGTTTGTTTAAAATTCGCAAATTAAAATATAAATATAAGGAGATGCAAAAATATATTAAATCTGTGTATAACAGGAAGGGGTTTTCCAAAGATTGTAATGCAATTGAAGAAGCAAACAATACCAGTTTGGTTAAAATACTTAAAACAGTGTAAACAATACTTGCCGGGACAATAAAATAAATGTATTCTGAAAACCAGTGTGTGTTTAGCGGAAATGCGTTTATTTTTTCTTTAAAATTTTTTACGGTATTGTTCTTCAAAAATTCCTTTTTTTCCTGTTTTCTGTTTTCAATATATTTGTTTAACCGAACTAGTGCCATAGAGACAGCAAAAATTATAACAGCCAATAGTAAAATTTCCATAAAATCCCCTCACATTGGTACTTTGCAAAGCTTGACACTTTTTTGCAAAATACATATAATATATTTGAGAAGTGAAAGCTTCTCACGCGACTCCTTTAAACCGCTTCCGGAAATCTGCCGGAAGCGGTTGTTTTTATATTGCAACAGAAAGCGTGGGTAACGCCAAAAATAAAAGAAAATAGTGTTATTGTAACTTAAACCGTTTCCGGGCTCCGGGACAGCCTGCTATTTGTCACAGCTTGGAATTTAATGGTAAATCATGCAAATTATAACAATATATTGCCAGTTTTCACAAAACTATAGCAATTTATGAAAGGTGTGCTAAGATACATAGCAATGAAACACTTTTCTTAGTATTGCTCATTTTAAATTTTATTAATTTGTTAGGAGGAAGAATCATGAAAGAAAAATCATGTGTACCGGATAACGTATACAAGTTAGCACACCAGTGGACAATTTTGGGTAATGCAAAAAAGAGGCTGGAATTATTTAAATTCTTCGCCGAAAAGAGCCATAAGAATATCAGAGAGGCCGTGGAGGCCCTTAACTTGCTGTTCAGTTAAATCTTGCCCTTCCTTTAAAAAACCCGTATGGATAAGCCATTCATATAATGCTTTTGCTATTTCATCTACATTTTCCTCTTCGTCCTTAGACGGAGAGGATTGTTTTGTGTTATCTTGTCCAAAAATCAAGTAATCAGCTGAAACATTAAGTGCTTTAGATATTTTAATAATATTAGAAATTTGAGGGTCTTTTGTTTCGCTACCTAATATTTTGTTCAGTGTTCCTCGTGGCACACCAGATAAAGCGACCAAATCATCATTAGACAAATTTTTCTGCTTTTTTGTATCTTTTATGCGCTGAATCATTGCATCTAAGTTATACATATTTTATACCTCCTTATGTCTGCATATTATCATGACTAATTTTTTATGTCAATAATAAAATTACCGAATTCGGTAAAAAAAGTTTAAAAAACTATTGACAAAATCCAAATACGGTAATATTATGAAAACAAAGAAACCGTATTCGGTTCTAAAAAGAAAAAGGAGGAAAAAAAGATGATTAATAATTTAAAAGCGGAACTTGTCAGAAAAGGATATGATAATCCAACGGAAGTTATAGCTGCCTGCTTATCCTGTGCCCCTAAAACTGCTTATAACAAATTACACGGCATAACGCAGTTTTCTGTAAAAGAAGCAGTAAAAATTAAAGAAAAATTATTTGCAAATGATCCATTTACGATAGCCTACCTTTTTGCAGATGATGCCGAAAAGGCCAGCTAAGTAAAATGAAAGGAAAACGCCGACGGTGGTTTTATCGACGTTTGGAGAAAAGTGCTGTAAAAAGTGACAAAGCAAGCGGAAGCAAGGTTGTAATCACATATATTGCAAAAGCAACAAAATATATGATGGAAGCAATATCGGTGGGATTCTGAATGGCAACAAAAAACGCCCAAATCCAAAAAACAAGTCCAATCAAGTTGCCAAACATGGGAATTAACGTTACCAAAGTAATAATAATAAAATCTACCCAAAATGGAAAGTTAAGAACCAATAAAGGGGCAAAAGTTAAAACAATAGATATTACGCAGTAAATAATATACCCCACTGCACCAAGGGATGCTACCAATTTTTCCTTGATTGCTGTCATAATACCACTGCCTTTCTTAATTTATAGCATGTTAAGTTCTATTAACTTGCGCATTTTTTGCATGGTGTACGGCCGCCAACATTGTTAATAGATACAGGATAAGAATTTTTTCCTCCGCAGGTACTTATAAGATGCCATCTTTTCCCGGTAGGGGTAATATATACGGTCATAGAATTTTCCGGAAGTTCAACAGATGAAGAGGAAGCCTCGTAAGTATAGTCTGGGGAAGAGTCGTAGCTATAAACAGAGGAGGGGGAAGGCGCTTTTGTAGGCTTTTCGGTAGGTCTTTGAGTAGGTTCTTGAGTAGGTTCTTCGGTAGGCGGTTCCGTTGGTAGTTCAGTTACGGACTCTGTAACGAATGCGCGTGTGTCTGCAGAGGTGGTATTTTCTTCAACAGAAGTGCAGGCAGCGGAAAAGCATAAAAGAAGTACTAACAAAAGCGACAAAATAACTTTTTTCATGATTATTCTCCTTTATCCTTGTATTTTGCTATATTTTAGCATAAAAAGGTATTGTGAACAATAATCACATTGTACAAAAATTGCAACGCTGTTTTAGTTCATAGGACAAACAAACCTTTCCATACAAATAGAAAGAGGTGATCAGTATGGCAATGAGCGAAGAAGAACGTCTGCGGCAAAATCTATATAATCCGCCTGCAGGCTATCCAAAGGACGGGGATGTTTCATATGTGGACTTTGGAGAGAAGGGCAGGGTAAAGGTGACCATACGGATTTTACCGGCAACAGAAGAAGAGGTTATACAAAACCGGAAAAACTTGGAGCACGCGTTGAGCATGATTATGTCAAGCCAATATAACGAACCGGTCAAAATGGAAGTGGACTGGGGCAGGACCTTAAAGAAAAAGCAAAAGGAGCAGCAAGAGCATGAGTAAGCAGCAAAGCATACAGGATATGGAACGCTTGATAGAGGATGTACATAAAAATGCCGTTGCCCACGGCTGGTGGGACAAGCCGCCAAGCTTTCCGGAGATTCTTGCGTTGTGCCACAGCGAGCTTTCGGAGGCGCTGGAAGAATACAGAAACGGCAACCCGCCTTTATATGGCACCTGCGCCGGCGGCAGTAAAAGCTGTGAGCATTACTATAACTGTGACAGGCACGAGCCGGAAGGCTGTAAGCCGGAGGGGGCAGCGGTAGAGCTTGCCGACTGTATCTTACGCATTTTCGATTACTGTGCCTATGCGCAAATAGATATCATGGGTATTTTGCAGGCAAAGCACGAATACAACAAGCACCGCCCGTATAAGCACGGCGGCAAAACCATATGAGGGAAGGCCATGACCAGGAAAAGCTGTAAAGGGTGTATCTACCGAAAAACCTTCGGGACAGGCGAAAGCTACTGCGATTATATATGTATGGAGAAGATACCGCGCAATTCTCCAGCAGAGCACTGCACACGCAAGAAAACCCTGCAAAATAAAAAATATAAAGAGGATGCTTAAAGGAGGAACGATTATGAAACATGTATTGCTTTGGATTTATGGCTGTTGGTATTTTATCCGGCACCATGCGGCAGAGATGGTGATCCTGTGCTGTATTCTTGGGGTAATTGGCGTTGCCGGCAGCGTAGATACAGACCGCATGAGCTTGCAGGAGGCGGGCAGCACGGCGCTTGCGTATACCGCAGCGGCAGTAGCCGCCGGCATTGTTCTGTTTCGGTCCGAAAAGAAAAAATGAAGCGGGAAATGTTGTATGCCTTTGTGGATGAGGCATTGGAGCAGGCAAAAAAATTTTATACGGATCATCCGATCGTAAACTGGGGCATTTTTATCGATCGGTTCGATATGCTTGGGCGTAAAGCGATTGAAAAAGAAAGAAAGGCCGGTGAAAAGAAAAAGACAGATGGAACATAACAGCATTTGGGCGTTGGACAACCCGTATACCTACCGGGTAAACATCAACCATCCCAAAATTCAGCCTCTGTTTGAAAGGTACAAGCAATGGAAGGGCGTCCCGATCTGGTGCCCGTTGTCAGACAGTGAGCGCTTTGAATTCGAACGCTACATAATCCGGAACATTTTTAAATCCAAAAGAAAGAGCGCATAACAGTTGCAGCTGTTATGCGCTCCAAAGCCGAAGCTTATGTGTTAATAAAAACAGTATAGCAGATTTCAGCTTGCAAGTCAAAACCCGTTTTGCAGTCAAATGCAAAAAGAAAGGAATGATATTTTTGACAGCTATAGAGAAAGCCGTAGAAAAACTGAATCGAGAGGCAGAAAAGGAAGGCACAAGCTATGCAAAGCTTGTAGCCTCACATTTAATTGAATGTGTTACCACAGACGACGCAGCCAATAAAATTCTGCAGGAAAAAAAGAGTTTACAGAAATGCATGGAAAGCATAAAAAACAAGGCACACAAAGAGGCAAAAGGTGGCTGCGCCGCGATTGAAGACCAACTGGTATACAAATGGGCAGAGAATTATTTTGAGCTGAACGTTTTAGCATTACCAAAGCAAAAGCAGGCAATTGACCTTGATTTGCTTGATTTGCTTTAATGGAGGGACAAAGATGAAAATAAGAACCTCAGCAGATGTAGATATGGAGCAGATATTTTCCTTCATACCTCCGTTACCGGCTGGCATTGATCAGTGGATTGACGATAATCTTATGGCGCACGCACGCTATTTTTTTACTTACAGGATAAGGAAAACAAAATATGGATACTGCACATATTGTAAAACACAATCGCCTGTTCCAAACACTCAAATCCGGCATAATGAAGAAGGTATCTGTCCATGCTGCGGAAAAGCAGTCATCTTTAAAGATGACGGACGCGGCAGGAAATACTTGATAAAGTACGGATATTTTACAATTGTACAAAAGCTATCTAATCATGGAGTAATACTGCGCTCGTTCTATGTAAGAAAAAACTTTCAGGATTACCATAATATGAAGAATGAATTAAGTGAACATCTTCGCATCTATTATAACTGTGGTGTTACCGCCTGTTATCAGAGGATAGGGGCAAGCTGGCATTTGCCAAAAGCAGAGGATTTTTATCAAGAATACAGCAAGCTATACACAAAATGGACTCCGATTAGAAAAATTGCAGTACCAGATCCGTACAGAGGAAACGCATATGGAACTACATATGTCGCAAACGCTTTTTATACAATGGACGATTCGTATGAAGGAACCGTATTTCAATATGCCTGTATAAAAAGCGTTTTTGACTATCTGCACGCAAAGAAGGTTAATCCGGCACAAATTTCCAAGTACATGGAACTGTACATAAAATATCCTGTGCTGACGGAACGTTTGGTAAAGCAAGGTTTTATAAGTATTGCGCTTGAAAAAGCAATTGGAGATTGGGATTCCCGCGGAATTATTAACTGGAATAAGGAAACGGTAACCAGTGCGTTAAAGCTTACGAAATTTGACTTGAAAGCGGTAAAAGGGAAAAACACAAAGGATCTTGCAATATACCAGATTTGTAAAATGTTTAAAGCCTCTAAGGAGTCATACGAATGGCTTAAGAAAAACGTGAGATATTCGGATGATGTGCGTGTGCTAAAAAAGCTGGCCGAAAAAACAGCACTTAATAAAATCATTAAGTATATTCGCTGGGGAAAGAAAAAGAAACAGAATATATTCCTTTCGGATTACGCTGACTATATTTCACAGTGCAACCAGCTATCCCTTGACCTTACAAACCCGTGTATTCTGTATCCGCAGGATTTTCAAAAGGCGCACAGTGAAAACAGCCAATTGCTGACGGAGCTGAAGGCACGGAAAGAAGCTGAAAAATTAAAAGAAGAGGACAAGACATTTTTGAAAAAATATAAAGCATTATGTAAAAAATATGCCTTTGAAAATGAAACCTTTCTATTGCGCCCGGCAAGCGGAAAAGCGGAGTTGGTAATAGAGGGAAAGACTCTTAACCATTGTGTGTACACGAACTATGCGGATCAATATATAGCAGGAAAGACGCTGATCTGTGTAATTCGGAAAAAAGATCAACCGGATCGACCGTTTTATACATTAGAATACAGCCCGCGCAGCGGAGCAGTTATACAGTGCCGGGGTTTTCGCAATTGTGCAATGACCGCCGACGTTAAAGAATTTTGCAATCAATGGAAGGCATTTTTGTTATCCAAAACGACAGAAAAAAAAAGAAAAGCTCCCGGTGGGAGCGTAGGAAAGGAAAAAGATGATGGAAAACACAGAAATTACAAAAATCTATAACGAAGCTGTTGAGTTACACAGCAAAATTATGGCCAACGCAGAACTTGCTGCCGGAGCGTTGCTTGAAATGTGTCAGGGATTAAAAGAGATGCGTGACAAGGAGTTGTATAAAGCCCTGCAGATGGAAACGTTTGACGAATACTGTGAAAGCAAGGTAGGGATCAAGGCACGCCAGGCGTATACTTATATATCGACCTATGAACGGCTTGGGAGCAGCGTTTTGCAGTCAAATGCAAAACTTGGTATTACCAAACTGGAGCTGATTGCGCAACTGCCGGCGATTGAGAGGACGGAAGGCCTTAACAACGGTCAGTTTGAAGGAATGTCGGCAAAAGAGCTGAAAGAGCTGATAAAGAGAGAACGGAGTCAGGCTGAACAAATGGATCTGCTCAAGCAGGAAAACGAACGGCTGACAGACGCGCATAATGATACGTTGGAAGATTTACAGCAGGTACTGCATGAAAAGCAGAAACTGGAATGCCGCATACGAGAGCTTGAGAGCAGGCCAACAGAAGTTGCGGTACAGGAGCCTTCTAAGGAAGATATAGAAAGGCTGACAAATCAAATCAGAGCGGAATTGGAATCAGCCACGCAGCAAGGTGAAGAAGATCAGATCACGCCGGAAAAGCTGCAGATGGAAATTGACCAAGCTGTAGCAAGGACAAAAAAAGAGGCAAAAGAAGAATATAAACAGAAGCAGGAAAAGATTAAACAGCAACAAAAAAAGGCTGCCCAGGAAATAGAGCAGGCAAAACAAAGGATTGAAGTACTTTCCAAGCAGTTGGCGCTTGCGAACCCGGAAAAAACAATGGCTGCCATACATTTTAAAGCCATGCAGGACAATTATAACAAAATGTTACAGGCAATAGAAAAAATGCAGGACAATGATAAAGTGAATTTTAAATCTGCGGTTAAAAAGGCGCTTATAACATTGGTGGAAAATCTGCAGAAGACTTAAAAGCTGTAATAACCGAGGTGTGGGCTGTAGGGCGTGGGGTCAAAATCAATGGTGCGAAAAATAAAATCCTTATGGTTTTGCTCCAGCTTCCCCGCGCTGTGTTCCCGGTACATCTGGCATACCACAAATTTATCCGCTGGCATAATATGGGGCAGCAATTGCTTACGTACGCCATAGGCGGTTAAAACGCTGTTTAACAGGTACGCTCCGTCATACAGCATAATATTTTCGCCCATGTCGTCCAGAGCGTTGAAAAAGGGGACGTATTCCTTTTCATGGAACCCGTAAAATTTATAGCTGATTAAATATAACACATGTACCACCTGCAAAATGGAAAAGAGGGTTTGTTTTAACCCTCCATTGCTGTGTTCCATTGTGACAGCCATTTATGCTTGTCTTTTGCCACAGCGTCCACAATGGCTTTCCCGGACTGAAATCTGTCAAATGTGCCGGCCGAAATTTCATGTAAAACCATATTGAGGATTTTTTCATAATACTCTTCAGGGTTCAGGCTGCTTCCCGTTTGTGAAAAGTGCTGCTGCGTTTCCTGTTGGGAAAGGCTGGCGTAGATTCCCTTGACTTCCTGCATAAGCGTTTCACGGTCCATAGTATCTTCCTTTTTCTATATAATTTACATTTCTGCTGCCTATAGTGTTTGATTTCTCAGGGCGTTTATACAGCACGATTTACATAATGGAGGTTTAACATGCAGATCATTGGTTATTTGGTAACGGCGTTTACAATTGTAGGGACCATCGCAAACAGTCTGAAAAAGCGGTGGTGTTTTTATATTTGGGGGGTTACAAATATATTCTGGTGTATATACAATATGCTTTCTGCGGATTATGCGCAAGCGCTGCTATATGCATTTAACTTTGTAATGGCAATGATGGGGCTTTTTAAATGGAAGCAAACAGAAGGGAGAAAAAAATGAAAATTAAAAATATTTGTAAATTTTGTAAGAAAAATGGATTTGTATTGTTTGTAGATGAAGAAAATCACGAACAATGGCTGGGAGATGCGGCGGGCATGTATTTAGTACAAGGCTTACCGCTTTTAAATGAAGAGAGCATCTGTGTAATGTTTGATATTACAGAGAAGCAAAAGAAAAGCCTTCAAATACATATCCAGGAAAAACCAGCGGGAATAAATTTTAATGATACGGATAACAACGAAACGCTGTGCGAAAAATTACCAATTAGTATTTTCACGGATCGGATGCTGTCCCCCTATAAAACACAAACCGGAATATGCTTTATTGATGAAGAATATATGAAACCCTTAATAGACGTATGGGATGAAATAGAGATATATCAGCGCATGACAGAAGATTTACGGCCTTATTTTGTTGCTAAAGTTGGTTTTCTGGTTTATGCGATTCTTATGCCATACAAAATTGAAAAGGATTTTGCCATGCGGCTGGAGGAAATTGCAAGCTTATGCAATATAGAGCTTAAAAACACTCCGGAGAAAAGAAAATAAAGCACATCCACAAATCGATGCAAGGTTAAAAAGGGCTGCAACCGCCCTTTTTAACCTTGATAGAGTGATTATTTTTAGGACGAAAAGGATGTTTAAAATGCCTTATTACAAAAAAATTATTACAAGCGGCAGCATGGTGGAAGTAGAAGTGTATAAAAGCATCCGGCGCCGAAACTTAAAATGCATAGCAAGGGGCCATAAAAAAGCAGAAAGCACAGATAAGCAGAAAATTCGGAACACAATCCAGGCACAACGCAATTGCCAGCGTCTGATTTGCAACAATTTTTCTGCCGGCGACTGGTATATAACACTTACGTTGGAACAAAATCAGTCAGAAGAGGACGCAAGAAAAACCATGCATAATTTTTTGCGCAGGCTTGCATATTTTTGCCGGAAAGCGCCGCAATTACCAGAGCTGAAATACATAGGCTGTCTGGAAAAAGGAAAAAAAGGCAAACGATGGCATGGGCACCTTGTTATTCCGCGCCTGCCGGTAGAAATAATCCAAAAAATATGGAAAAAGGGGGCAGGTACAGGCCGTATACAATTTGAACAGCTTTACGCAGCGGGAAATTACAAAAAGCTTGCGGATTATATCCGCAAGGATGTAACCGGTAAAAAGCGGATGAAGCAAAGCCGCAACCTTATACCGCCAAAGGTAGAGGTTAAGGAAGCCGGAAGCCGGGATATTGCAAGATTTATGAAAGGGAAGCCGCCCGTTGCACCGCGCGGCTATCGAATTATAGAAGACGAATGCGAAATGTATGTCAATGATATTACGGGGACAAGCTTCCGTATGGTGTACGTCAGGAGATGTGATACATGCCGAAAGAGCCGGTGGTAATCTGCCCGTTTTTTGTTCGGGAGCGCGATAAGAAAATTGCCTGTGAGAGTGTTGTGCCGGGCTGCACAATGCTCTTAGAGTTCTGCGCGGTGGAAGAAAAAAAGGCTTATCGAAAACGATATTGCCAGAGCTTTAGCTATACGAAATGCCCAATTGCTCAAATGCTTGAAAGCAGTTATAAGCAGTAAAAACCGGCCTGTTTACGCAGGCTGTTTTTTATGCCCGGCGTCACAAAGTAAGGGGCATTTTTTTTGCAAATTTGTTAGTCTAATTATAGGGGGTGAAAGAACTTGAAAAGCGGTACAAAAAAAATAACAGATTGGACAGCTATAAAAAACGAGTATATAACGGGAAGTTTAGGATATATAAAACTGGCGGAAAAGCACAGTTTAAGCAGATCCACACTAACCAAACGGGCGCAAAGGGAGGGGTGGACAAAAGAGCGGGAAAAATACAGAAAAAAACTTGGCACAAATATGAAGCGCCAGGCACAGAGGAAAGCATTGAATAACTTTGATAAATTAAACAGAGCTACGGATAAGCTGATTAATAAAATTTCCAAAGCTGCAAACGAACTGAATTTGCATGTAACATATGACAAGATTAAGCGGGAATTTTCCGTTATGGAAAAAGATGAAAGCGGATATAACCGTAGGGTAGACATTACAGAAGAGCACGTTAAGCAGAACAAAATGAAAGGCACAGTTAATATATCATCGCTGCGGCAGCTTACCGCAGCAGTGCGGGACCTGCAGCAGATCGTACTCATTTTTGAAGGGAAGCAGAGCGATCAGGAAGAAAAATCACAGTATGGCATTGTGAGAATGCCAGAAATGCAACGGCTATTGACACCGGCAATGGATGGTGATGACGAATGAATGTTGTATGGGAACCGCAGCCAAAGCAATATGAAATGATGTGCCGGGGAGAAGATGAAGGGCTTTACGGAGGCGCGGCGGGAGGAGGAAAAAGTGATTATCTTGTAATTGAAGCTCTGCGGCAGGTACATGTGCCAAACTATAAAGCGCTGCTGCTAAGAAAGACATATCCCCAGCTGATAGAAATTATGGAAAAATGCTATAACTTTTACCCAAGAGCTTTTCCAGGTGCCAAATATAATGACGCAAAGCATGTGTGGAAATTTCCAAGCGGAGCAAAAATATATTTTGGCCACATGTCAAATTATAAGGCAAAATACAACTATCAGGGATTACAATTTGATTTTATCGGAATCGACGAATTGACGCATTTTACATGGGATGAATATGAATATATGTTATCGCGCAACCGTGCAAGCGGAGCCAATACACGCAGCTATATGCGGGCAACGGCAAACCCGGGCGGCGTAGGGCACGGATGGGTGAAATCTTATTTTATTGATCCTGCACCGCCCAAAACAACGTATTGGCAGCGCATGCATATTGTGGGACCAAATGGGAAAACAACACTGTACAGCAGCAGGGTGTTTGTACCAAGCAAGGTGTTTGACAATCCCATATTGCTTAAAAATAATCCCCAGTATTTATCGCGACTGGCAGGGATGGAAGAAAAATTGCGCAACGCGCTGCTGTATGGGGACTGGAACACGTTTGCCGGGCAGGTATTTACAGAATGGCGTGATGATCCCGAGCATTATGGCGACGGTGTTTTTACCCACGTGATTAAGCCGTTTAAGATCCCAAAGCATTGGACGGTTTACAGAGGCTTTGATTTTGGGTATAGCAAGCCTTTTTCGGTTGGCTGGTACGCGGCAGACGAAGAGGGGCGTATTTTTAGAATACAAGAGCTGTACGGCTGCACGGCAACGCCAAATGAAGGGGTAAAATGGAGCGCAGATGAAATTGCCCGGAAAATCCGGGAGTATGAGGAAGCGGACAAAAACCTGAAAGGGCGAAAAATTATTGGCGTGGCGGATCCCAGCATTTTTGACAAAAGCCGTGGGACATCTATTGCAGACCTAATGGCACAAAACGGTGTGTTTTGGGAGCCTGGGGATAATACGCGCATAGCGGGAAAAATGCAGTATCACCATCGGTTTGCTTTTGATGCGGAGGGGAAATCCATGTTTTATGTGTTTAATACCTGCAAAAGCTTTATAAGGACTATTCCAAATCTGGTGTATGACGAAAAAAAGGTGGAGGATATTGATACCCAGCAGGAAGATCACATATATGATGAATGCCGTTATGTGCTTATGTGCAATCCAATCAGCCCAAGAAAAAATATACTGACAACGCCGGTAACGGATGATCCGCTGGAGCTGCTCCCGAAGCAGGATAAATACAGCGGTATATATAATTTATGAGGAGGGAAAATGTATGAAAAACAATAAAGCACCCCTTTTGCAGCCAACTGCAACGGATAAAGCAGAGAATATGCCTGTAGTGGGCAGGGAACGGCTGTTAAAATTTAACGAAAAGCTGATGGAATATCAAAAGGGAAAAGAAAATCTGGACAACCGGATCATAGACAATGAAAACTGGTATAAAATGCGGCATTGGGAGCAAATCCGTCAAAAGGTACAGCCCAAAAGTAAGGAAAGAATTACACCCACATCTGGCTGGCTGTTAAATAATATCATTAACAAGCATGCAGATATGCGCGACAGCTACCCGGAACCGAATGTCCTTCCGCGCGCGGAGGATGACCGGGAGGATGCAGAGATATTAACCGAAATTATTCCGGTTATTTTAGAGCAAAACCATTATGAGCGGATCTATTCGGCAGCGGCGTATGACAAAATCAAAAATGGAACAAGCGTAAAGGGCGTATTTTGGAATCCCGGTAAGCTTGGGGGACTGGGCGACATAGAAATTAAACGCTGTGAGCTGCTCAACCTGTTTTGGGAGCCAGGTATAGAGGATATACAGGACAGCCAGTTTTTGTTTTATGTAACGCTTGCAAATAACGACACATTAAAAGCGGTCTATCCGCAATTGCAGGACAAGCTGGGCGGCAACAGCTTTATGCTGAATACATACGCGCATGATGACAGTATAGACACATCGCAAAAATCCTGTGTAATAGATTGTTATTACAAAGTGCACACGAAAGGAAAAACCATCCTGCACTATTGCAAATATGTAAATGATACGGTGCTGTTTGCAACGGAAAACGAGGCGGCCTATAAAACAAGGGGATTTTATGACCATGGAAGATATCCGTTTGTTTTTGACGTTCTGTTTCCGGAAAAAGATACGCCGGTCGGGTTTGGGTATATTGATACAACAAAGGACTGCCAGATCTATATTGACAAACTAAATCAGATTATTCTGGAGAATGCCGCCATGCGGGGAAAGCCGCGCTTTTTTGTTCCAAACCAGAGCAGTGTAAACATTGAAGATTTTGCAGACTGGAATAAAACCTTTATCCCTGTGCAAAGCACGAGCACAGAGAATATTAAACCGGTAGAGGTTCAACCGATTGACGGAAACGTGTTTTCTGCGTACCAAATGAAAGTGGAGGAATTAAAAGAAACAAGCGGAAACCGGGATTTTTCACAAGGCGGCACTACAAGCGGCGTAACGGCGGCAAGCGCCATTGCTGCTTTGCAGGAAGCGGGCAGCAAGCTGTCACGTGACCTGAATAAAGGAAGCTTTAATGCCTTTGAAGAGGAATGCTGCCTGATCATAGAACTGATCCGGCAGTTTTATACAGAGGCAAGAAGCTTTCGTATAACCGGGAAAGAAAAAGAAATCCGGTTTGTCTCATACGACAACAGCCGTATTCATCCCAATACAACAGAAACAGCTTTTGGAGTTGAAACGGCGCAACGTGTGCCAATTTTTGATATTAAGGTCAACGCACAGAAAAAAAGCCCTTTTAACAGGGTGGCCCAAAATGAAGATGCAAAGGCTATGCTGAGCATGGGCTTTTTTAACCCGCAGCTCGCAGATCAGGCGTTGACAGCGTTGGAAATGATGGAGTTTGAGGGGAAAGAGGCAATCCGCCAGAAAATTGCGCAGAACGGTACGATGTACCAACAGCTGCAACAAATGCAGCAGCAGATGAACCGGCTGCTGAGCATTGTAGGAACCATGCAGGGCGCCCAGCCGCCAAAGGTAGAAGGGGAGATTTTGCAGGGACAAGGACAGGCCGGAGACGGCTATAACAGGCAGGCAATAGCCACAAACAGTCTGGGAGAAGATTTGAGCGGTAACACGCAGGAAGATAAAGCTCGCAGACGGGCAAGCGAGGTGTCTAATCCGGATGATACAAATACGAGTACGTAATCAAAATGATAAAACAGAGATGGTTATACAAGGGCACGCAGGCTATCACCCCGGAAACGATATTGTATGTGCTGCCGTCTCAGCGCTTGTCAATACACTGGCGCAACGCGTATTACAGGATTTTGAAGCGGGCAAAATTGAAAGCAAATTTATAAAGCTGAAAAGCGGGGACAGCCGTGTTGCTTATATAGGGCGTGATCCAATTTTGCATCAGATTACAGCTACAATACTAGATGGGCTTAAAGGGATAGAGAACAGCTACCCACAACACCTTAAAATTTTTATCTCCTCTGAAAAGGCGGGGCATTGACAGTAAAAACCAGATACAATAGATACAGGGAAAGCCTTGACACGTCGGAACAGACGACAGACAGGAGGAATTGTAATGTATAAGTATTTTGATTTACAGCTGTTTGATGAAGCCGGTGCACAGGCGGCAGCTGGGGAATCAGCAAGCGGAAGCATGCAGGCCGCACCTGCAGACGGCAGTAATGCTCCTATCGCCGGGGAGGATGAAGCGCAAAATAATCCTGCAGACAGCAAGGAGGATCTGGACGCGGAATTTGAAAAGCTGATCAAAGGCAAGTATAAAAAGCAATTTGGAGCCAGGACCAAAAATATTATTGATAACCGCCTGAAAAATCTGAAAGTGTCAGAGCAAGCACAGCAGCAGCTAAAGCAATATGAACCTTTAATGGAAAAGCTGTTTTTGCGGTATGGCGTACAGAATCTGGAGGCACTTTCCAAGGCAATTGATAATGATAGAACATACCTGGACGATGTTGCCATGCAGCAAGGGGTATCAGTAGAACAGCTGTTAAAAATGCGCCGGCTGGAGCTTGATAACAGCCGTTACAGGCAGCAGCAGGAGGCAGAGCAACAGCGTCTGCAGCGGGCAAAGATCTTTGCGCAGTGGGAAGAGCAGGCAAAGCAGGCACAAGCCCTATACCCAGACTTTGATCTGCAAACGGAACTGGAAAACGAAACCTTCCGCGACCTGCTTAAAAGGGGAATTGACGTCCGCGCGGCGTATCAGGTTGCCCATTTTGACGACATACAGGCCGGGGCGGTACAGGCAGCGGTGCAGGATACAAAACAGCGCGTTACAGCAGATATACAGGCAAGAGGCAGCAGACCGCTTGAAAATGCAGCGGGCGCACAAGCGGCTGTAACACACAAATACGATTTTGCAAATATGACAAAGGCGCAACGGGATGAACTGGAGCGCCGGGCTTTAAATGGAGAAAAAATATTTTAAGTAGCCCGCAGAAAGGACAAAAATGGAACAGAAAAACAGTATAAGCATGCAAGGCTTTAATTTACAGCTCTTTGATACGGATGTACAGATCTCTACACAGGACAGCCTTTCGGCGGAAATCAAAGAGTTTTACAAAACGCGGCTCATTGATAACGCAGAGCCGAATTTGGTACATGATCAGTTTGGGGATGAATACGACATACCAAACGGTACAGGATCCACAATTGAATACAGAAAATTTTCTGCATTGGAAAAAGCAACAGAGCCTTTGGTGGAGGGCGTTACAAAAGCAGGTAATAAGCTTTCTGTGTCAAAAATTACAGGGGAAGTACATCAGTACGGTGACTACATAAAATCATCTGATATTATCCAGATGACAGCGGTTGACCCAATTGTTGTACAAAAAACAAAGCTGCTGGGCTCACAGGCGGGCAGAACGCTGGACACAATTACGCGGGAGGTTTTGAACAGCGGTTTTAACGTGTTATATGCCCCAAAGGCAGATGGCACGGAGGTTACAAGTCGCGCAAACCTTACGGATGATTGTCGACTGACGCCGGATGTAATCTTTCGATGCCAAGCCCAGCTGGAAGCAATGAATGCAGAACTCATCCAGGGAAGCTATGTGGCTATTATACATCCGTATGCCGCATATGACCTAATGCGTTACAAGGAGGAATGGGTCAATGTTATGCAGTATGCAAAGCCGGAAAATTATTTCCGCGGGGAAATCGGCATGATCGGAAATGTACGATTTGTAAAATCGAGCGAAGCCAAAATATGGACCGGAGATGGCTGCCCAACCGGAAAAGCGGTGTTTTCCACACTTGTCTTGGGCGCACACGCGTATGCCAAGACCAAGCTTGCAAACGGTGGACTTAAGCATATTGTAAAACCGCTGGGATATAACGACGAACTTAACCGTATCAGCTCCGTGGGCTGGAAAGCGACAAAGGGTGCGGATATATTGTCTGATGAATTTATAATCCGCATAGAGAGCCTGTCGAAATACAGTGCCACGGCAAAGGCAAATTAACACATGGGGGGAATACAATATGGCGCAAAAAAAAGAGCCGGAAGAAACTAAAAATCCGGCAGAACAGGTAGAACCGACAGAAGAAGGCAAGCGGGTAAAAGTTAAAATTCCACTGGACAGGAAAGATAAGTCGCCTGTCTTTGTCTGCGTTAACGGTGAAGGCTGTACGATACAGCGCGGGAAATGGGTGGAAGTAAAACCATATATTGCGGAAGTCATTAAGACCGGGCTTGCGCAGAGGGAAAACGTGGAAGTTATGATAGAAACGCTTGCTGACGGCGAGTAAAGAGTTAAAAGGAAAGCGGGAGCGGGCAAAAGCTTGCTCCCGTAATGCTTTTAATGCTTTGGAGGAAAAGAAAAAAATGACAATAAGAGAATGTATAGACAAGTGCGACAGGCTGCGCCCCAATGCAATAGATGATATGGAAAAAGTAGAATGGCTGGAAGAGCTGGACAGAAATTTATACACAGAGTTCTTTTCGAAGTTTACCACAAAGCAGGACTTTACAGAGTATGGGGACGATACTGGCGCAACCCTGCTGGTAAATGATGCGTTTGCAAGCGTATATGTATATTATGTGCTTGCACAAATTGATTTTCATCTGGCGGAAATTGACCGGTATAACAACGACATGCTGATGTTTAATCAGACGCTCGATGCCTTTGAGCGCCATTATACACGGACGCACAGCGGGAAGGATACAGAGCTGAAAAATATAATGAGGTGACGTTATGTTTTTGCCACAGCAAAACGCAAAGAAAACAGAAAAGACCGTAATGACAGCGTTTAAAGGTTATTGCCACAAAGAATATGTGCCTGCGGGGATGTTTTACGATATGAAAAATATGACTGCCGATGCATATCCGTTGCTGTCAACGCGAAAACACAGGGGCGTAGGGAATGAAGCCAATATAAATGAAATTGCGGCCGTGGATCAATTGTACTATATACAGGACAATAAGCTTGTGTTTGCAGGGCAATCTTTGCAGCTGCCTCTTACAGGTGTAAAACGCCAGATGGTGGTGTCCGGCGCATATTTGTATATTTTTCCGGATAAGGTCTATATCAATACGCAAGAGGAGGTAAAAAAGCTTTATGATATGGAACGGGTTTTTACCTGCAGCGCCGGATATAAAATGGCTGTTTTTAAAGTGCCCTATGATTGGAACTTTGCTAAAAACTATCATAACGGCGTATTTACAAAGCCCCCAAAAGAGCTGTTACAGCAAACTGGCAGTAGGATTTATACACTTGGAGATATTGGAATATCCATACAAAGCAATCCGACAACGCTATACCAGTGTACGGAAGTAGAAGATTTTCAGGATGGGAAATCGGTAGATAATCCCATTACCAGATGGACGCCAATAGATATGACATGCGTTGCCATAGCAATCTATGATGCATCTGGCGCAAGTGCAGAAATAGATGGATTTAAGCCGGGTGACTACATTGCCATATCCGGGATGCCACAGGCATATGAAAGTTTAAACGGCATGCATAAAGTGTTACAAGTAAAGCAGCGGTTTTCGGGCGTGAACTATCCAAGCAATACCGCCAGTTATATAGGCTGCAGCGTATTGGTCGTTGAAGGGCAGATCCATAACGATATGTACCAGTTTGACAGAAGTTCAAAAAATTTTTCTATTGATGCCGTTGCATGCGAGGGCGTATCCTTTGCAAGAAAAGTGCCGGACCTGGAATATGTTACGGCGTACCAAAACAGGCTTTGGGGCTGCAATTCAGAAAACAACGAAATTTATGCCTGCGTGTTGGGCGACCCCACGAACTGGCGGAATTATGAGACGGTTTCGTCTGCTGCTTATACGGTCTCTGTGGGAAAATACGGAAAATTTACAGGCGCTTGTACATACGACGGCAGCATTATCTTTTTCAAAGAAGATGCCATATTTCGTATCTATGGAACCCGGCCGTCCAATTATCAGATGACAACGCTAACATGCCGGGGTGTAGAAGGAAACGCAAGCAAAAGCATTGTAAATATTAATGAGCATGTGTATTACAAGGGGCGCGATGGAATTTTTTTATTTAATGACGCGGCACCGGTACTGGTCAGTGACAATTTAGGCGATGAGGAATACAGTCATGCGGTGGCCGGCGGATATAAGGATAAATATTATATATCTATGCAGGATCGAAATGGCACGTATCAATTGTTTTGCTACGACACCGGCAAGGATATATGGACCAAGGAGGATCAGGTAGAGGTTGCCGGCTTTATAAATTTTGAAAGTGAGCTGTACCTTGTGGCGGACAGCATATATGCGGTTGGCGGGAAAAATGATTACACAGAGGCCAATGGGATTTTGGCGGAAGAAGAAAGTTTTGACTGGTATGTGGAAACAGGAGATCTATATACAGAAGAGCTTGATAATAAATATATAGCAAAATTACAATTTCGAATGTCTTTGTCAGGAAAATTAACGATCCTGTTGCAGCAGGATAACGAAAAATGGGAACCTGTGTACCGTGTGACAGAGCAAAAGAAAAAAAGTATTACTGTACCCATTATTCCGGCACGCTGCGGACATTTACGAATCCGGCTGGAAGGGGAGGGGGATTTTGTGCTATATGCGCTTGCAATGACAATGGAAAAAGGGAGTGAGCTATAATGGCAGAGTTTACGTTAAAAGCACCTATACAAAAAGTGGATTTAGAGGAAATGAATTTGTACCTTATAAAGCTGCATGATTACCTGCAATGGGCCATGCTGCATATGGATGATACAAATTTTACAGAGGCCTATAATCATAAGCAGGATGAGATTTGTCAGAGGCTTGAAAAAATAGAAAAGCAGTTACAGGCAATGCATGTGACAAACGAAGAAAAGTAAAGCGGGGGGATATTATGGCGGACGCAACGTGGAAAGACAAGACCTATAACGAGTATTATCAATATTTGAAAAACGGGTATAACCCAAGCGCACAGGTACAGCAGGCACAAAAGCAGTTAAACAGCCTGAAAAAGCCGCAAGGCTATACCAGCGCCTATAAAGACAGCATTGCCAGCGGGATCAACAAGTATATGGGCAGTACGTTTGACTATAACCATAACAACGATCCCGCGTATCAGCGCCAAAAGCAGGAATATACACAAAATGCCCAAAAAGCAATGAACGACACGGTTGGACAGGTGTCTGCCCTAACAGGCGGGTATGGCAACAGCTATGCGCAGGCGGCCGGACAGGAAACATACAATGCATATATGAAGCAGCTTACAGATGTTATAGATAACCTGGAAAGCAAGGCCTATGCAAGATACCAGGACGAAAACAGCCGGCTGCTGAACGGCATTAATCTTATGCAGGCGCAGGATAGCACAGATTACAGCCGGTACAGGGACACCGTAAACGACTATTATACAGACCGCGATTATTACGCAAACCGATATGACACAGAGCGGTCTTTTGACTATAACAAGTACGCTGATGTGTTGGACGCATATTACAATAACGCCATGTATCAGGATACAAATTATTGGAATACGGTTAATCAGGAAAACACAGACAGGCAGTTCAACTATAACGCGCAGCAGGACGCCATTGCAAACCAGCTGGCGCGGGAACAATTTGCGTATGAAAAGGAGCAGGACGCCATTGCAAACCAATTGGCACGGGAGCAGTTTGCGCATGGAAAGGAGCAGGACGCCATTGCAAACCAGCTGGCCCGGGAGCAGTTTGATTACGAAAAAGAATTAAATGCGGGGGAATCGTATCAGGTAGATATGTCCCCGTATTACGACACAATCAATAAAATGATAGAAGAAGAAATGCCCACAAAAGAAGACCTTGCAACCTATATTGACCAGTTGGATTTAACAGCAGAAAAGAAGTACCACCTGTTAACCCTATACGACTGTGCAGATGTGTGGAATGATATGTATGGTTCGGATGGTGAAAAGGGCTTATCTTACGCAAAAAATTTGAAATAGTGCAATGCAGGAGGAAAAAATGGACTATAAACAAAACAACAGGAATGCAATTGCAGCGCTGTATCAACGGGACAAGGAAAAGAAAAAGAAGCAGCAGGAGCGCACGTACATAACACAACGCTATCATAGCAATCGGTCTTATCTGCCTACCTTTGCAGATGCATTGGATTATTATATGAAACGCAAAAATACGGCTCAAACACAGAAAACCCTTTCTGCAACGAATGTAAATACGCAAAAATCAGAAGAGGGAAAACAATTAAATGTAAAAACTGTTTTGCAAAAGCAAAAAAGGGGGGAAAATACACTTGAAGACCAATATGCACTTGCCGGCAAAGATTTAACAAAAGAATACCAGACCTATTTGGAACAAAAAGCGTATGAGCAGGTGCCACAAAAAGAAAAGGAATACACAGATAAATTAAAGCAGCTGCAGGGCTTGTTAAGCCAGGAAAGCAACTATCAGGATGAAAGGGCGCAAACGAGAAAGCAGGATCTGCAAACAGAATATAATGCAGTAAAAACGGCGTATGATGCGTTTAAAAATACGGACGCGGCCAAAAGGTACCAATATGATCAACGAACAAAAACAGCAGAAAAAATATTACAGGCAGATAAAGAGACGTACGATACCAACACGGACGGAAAAGTATCGTTATACGACGCGCTTGTAATGCAAAAGGCTGGACAAGACAGCAAGTCCGTACAAAATTACCTTGCAACAGGACAAACGGTACGAGATCAAGTGCAGATGATTTACGATGTTGAGCACGGAGATTATGGCATTACAGATGAAAATGGTAACGCAGTAAACTATAATAGTGTTGCGGCGAAAAAAGAAAAAGATAAATATTACCCATTAATAAAACAAAAAAAGGAAGAGGCAGCAAAATTAAAACAACAGCTTGCAGATAATGGGTATGATGTAGATGCCCTGCTTGATGTCTACACACGACAGCAAAACGCCAAGCAAAGACAAGCGGCACAAGCGGCGCAAGAAGAGTTGGCGGAAGAATCCCCGGTTATGGCCACAATTGCATCTTGGGCCACAAATATACTCAGTGGTGTGGCAGCACCGGATGTGGCCATACGGGGGTACCTGCCAAAAGGAATGGAAGAAATGGTGACAGGGGAAATTAACCCTGTAGATCCCAACAGCCCACATTTTAATGCTGTCAATGCCACAAATACAATGCGCACTACAGTAGAAAATAATTTGGAAGAAGAATGGCAAAAATTTTTATACCGAACGGGAATATCAATAGCAGACTCTGCAACAGCTGCACCGCTAGCAGCGTTTGGGCTGTTTGCCCAGGGCAGTAATGCTGCAGCTGATGCTGCCCTTCATGTTTCCGAAAAAGGGGGCACGGCAAAGCAATCCCTGCTTACAGGGATGGCGGCAGGGGTGTCTGAAGCGATGTTTGAAAAAATTTCTTTGGGGCAGCTAAAAGCATTCAAAGCGAGCAATAAGACAGGGTTGGTAAATGCTGTAAAGAATGTAATGAAGGGGGCTTTTACAGAAGGCTCTGAAGAAGTTGCCACCGACGTTGCAAATCTAATTGCCGACAGCCTTATCAATACCGATAATGCGGACTTTAACCGTGCGGTGCAGTCTTACGAGCAGGCCGGGTATACCGAAGAGGAAGCGTGGAAACAGGCGTTTATGGACACGCTTGCCAATATAGGGCAGTCTTTTGCCGGCGGGGCATTGGCCGGCGGTGTGCTGTCTGGCGGAGCGGTTGCAATAAACGCAGCAAACACGGCACACACAGGTGGAAATATAAAAAAGGGAAAAAGCAATGTACAGCTGGATGATCTTGTTGCGGCCGGAGTAACTACGCCGGAGACCAGCCGGGCATATAAGCTTGCAAATGAAGTAAATCGTATGCAGCAACAGGGCAAGAGACCCGGAAATTATAAAGTTGGAGCGCTGTATAAAGAAAACCTGCTGAATCATGCAGATTACAGCGCAACAGAAGAAGGAATTTTGCAGAGGGAAAACGAAGAAGAGATGTTAAAGCAAGCGCTTAGCCGTGCAAAAAATACACAGGCTTACAAACTTGCCGTGCAGATGCAAAAGAAAAGGGAAAACAACCAGCCATTGTCCGGTCTGGAATTAAACAGGCTGCATAAGGCGGTACAGGCAGAGGCGCAAGAGGATATAGATTTTAAGGAGGATGCAGACAGGCAAGCACAGTACACCCAAACGCAACAGATGCAAACGAGCAGGGGAAAAGCGCATACAGAGATCACACAGGGGATGCCCGTTACAGGGGTGCAAAAGAAAAATGTGATCCAAACCCAAAACGCCGCGGGAGCCATTCGTACAACGGCAAAATATGATGGAAAAATACAGTACATACAGCGTGTTGCCAGCACACAAAACGGAGATGTAAAGGTGGAGCTCAGCGGAGGTAAAACGGTGAGCATCAACCGCATTCCCATTGCAAGCGAAGAAACCAGAAGCGTCTATCAGGCAGCGGGCCGTTTTGGTACAGCGGGCGCAAACGCCTTTGTTGACCGTTATAAGGGAGATTTGTCCGTGGCGGACTATGCAAGAGATTTTGAAATTTTTTACGCCGCCGGCAGGCAGGGAAGAAGCTATACAGCTATAGTGCAAATGGCGCCGGTTATACCGGAGGTAATGGGGCACGATGTTACGCAGGCTGCATACCTTGCCGGCATACAGGATGTACAAGCAACCCTGCATACGCAGCAAAGGCAGCTGCAGCGCGCCAGAGGGGACAAAGAACCGGCAAAGGGGAAGCTGTATGTAAGCGTTGCAAATGTGGAAAAGCTTTCCAGCACGGTAAAAGCACAAGTAGAAATCCTGCGTGCCATTGCAGACGAATACGGGGTTAATATTAAGCTTACGGACAATCCGGCGGAAAATAAAAAATACGCCGGGAAGATCAACGGCGTATATATTGGTGCAAACAATATTGTAATTCACACCGATGCAGACGCCGGCGCGCTTGCGGCAATTGCATTTCATGAGATAGGGCACTATATTCATGCCTATAACCCGGAAGGCTTTAAAGTGCTGTCTGATTTTGTAGTAGGCCGGCTGGAAAGCAAAAAAGGGTATGACATAGAGACAAGGATCGGCCAATTACAGGACGTTACCTTTGAGAAAACAGGCAGATGGATCAGCGAAGAAGAGGCATTGGAAGAAATTGTATGCAACAGCCTTTCGTCTGTTGCAGCAGATCCAGACGCTATAGATGCAGCTTTGCAGTTAACCGCAAAGCAAAAAAAGAGCTTAATAGAAGTTCTCAAGGATTTCGGAAAGCGCCTGCGGGCAATATTTTCAGACTTTGCAAAACGAAACGCAGAAGCTGCCCAGATGATTGACGACAGCAAAAGTATTATGAAAATGGCAAAATTGCTGCAGGAAAGCATATATGAAGCAGGGCAAAATGTAACCGCCAGGGCAGATGTCAAAGACAAAGGTTCTGTGCGGTATAGTATAAAAAATACCCGCAGCCTGTCTTGGCGCGAACAGCTTGACAGGTATTTCAGCGGGAATTTAAAAAGCAGCGACAGCCTGTATTTGGGAAAAACACCGGATTATCTGCAAGCAGTTCAGGTGGAGCCTGCACCCGTATATGTACCTACCAGCGTAATCACAAAGGGCATGCGGTTGAAAAAAGAAAACAGCAGGTCCGCACATGGGCTGCCTAAGCAGATTTTTGAAAACCTACAGGATTCGATGTATAATCCAGTTGCCGTTATTTATAACCCGGCTAAAACCGCGCTGGTGTTTATAACAGACAAGTTGGAAGCCGGCAACCCTGTTGTTATAAGCATGCAAACGAACCAGGACCTGTATGGTGAGCTTGCGCATAAGGTTACAAGCGTATATCCGCGCGAACATATGGGGGCTTTATTAGAAAATCTGGATAATACTGCGACAATTTTTGTTGCAAATAAAAATAAGTTTGACCATTTGCTGTCCAGCGCCGAAATATCGGAAGCATCCGAGCTGGAGGCAAATATCAAACTTACAGATGAATCCGGAAAATTGCTGCCCGGCGCCGGAAAATCCTATTCCGGGCTGCTGGCAAAATCCGAATCCGACAGTATTATATCGGATCAAAACCATTCTGTCAATAAGGAGGAGGATTCGATTGAAGCGCTGAAGTTTTCATTGCGCGAGACCGCCAGAACAGAATATACGGATGCAACGGAAGGCGACCGGCAAATTGCGCGCTTAAACCGGATATTGGCAAGCATGGTGCAGCATACCGGCTCAAAGCAGGCAAATGTAAAGGCTTTATATACGGTGGGAAGAAAATTACTCAAGGAATATGCAAGCAGCTACGATCTGCATACGTTTGTGGAAAATTATGAGAAGGTATTTCACTATATCGCAAACAATCCGCAGGCAAACTTTACGGACGCTATGCAAATGTGTACTGATATAGCAAAGGCAGTGATTGAAAAAAGCAGCACGCTTGACACACGGCTGCAGGAGCAGTATGCAAATTTGCTTGGCAGATTAAAAAAGAACAGGATTACGCTTTCAGACAGCCAAAAACAGGAACTGTCTTACGCGTATGGCAGCTACCGCGCGGGAAGAAACCGGCTGTTTGGCAGAGTGAATGTAACAAATGAGGGAGAAGCGCTTACCAGCATGTGGGTAGAGCTTAGCGCCACTTATCCGGAGCTGTTTGACCTGCATACGCCGGAGGCCGAACAGCCGTTGCGGCTAATTGAGGTATTAGACGCACTGCAGCCGCAATATGTAAATACATATGGGAAAAATATAGATGCCGCCGCCCAGGATCTGGCATACAGGCTATATGAGGAATACTTTGGTATTCCAGAGGTGAAAACGCAGGCACAAAAGCAAAATAACCGTTTTTTGTTGTTAAAAGCACAGTATGCAGACGCGCTGCAGCAGACCAAGCAGGCATATAAAAAGCGGTATGAAAACAAATTGCGGGAGGAAAAGATAAAGCTCAAACAAAACAATACCGAGGTGCTTGCAAAGGCAAAAGCACAGGCGCAGGCATATTATAGGGAGCTGTACCAAAATTCCCGCGCAGCGGCCAGAGAAAGCATGGAGAGGAAAAAATACAGGGACAGCATAGAGCGCACCGCAATGGAACTGTACAGGTGGATTATAAAACCGGATAAAAAAAGGCATGTAATACAGGATTTACAAAAACCAATAGCAGAATTTCTTTTGAGCCTTGATTTTGTTACGCCCAAGTTAAAGGCAGACGGAGAAGCGTCTATGATTAGAAGCAGAGCAAGAATTATGCAGTGGACAGAAGCGTTTCAGCAGCTTAACCATTTTTTGCAGCAGTTTGATCATACAGAGGTTGGTGGGAATTCCGCAGCGTTTTTGTATAGCATAGATCCGGAATTTAAATATAGGCTCAGCGCCTTTATAGATTCCTACGGTGGGTCGAAAACCATTAACCAGATGGACGCGAAGCAACTAAAAGAGCTGGCTTACATCGTCCGAAGTGTAAAAAGCGCGGTCGTCCATGCAAACGATCTGCATACCAACGAGCTGTATAAGCATGTAGAGCAGGCAGGAAAGGATACAATCGATCAAACCGCAATTAAAAAAGAAAAGCTGTATAACGCAGCCTGGAAGCGTGCAGCAAAGAATTTTCTGGAGCTGGGACAAATGGACAGCTTTTCCTATTTTGAGCATTTGGGCGAAGCGGCGTATTCGATACATAAATCCTTACGAAAAGGGTTTGACACACATGTGCTGAATTTGAAAGAAGCAGAGGAATATTTTAAGCGGGTCAAGGGAAACCAAAAGATTGAACTGTGGACAGGAAAAAATGCGATGCATACCTTCCAGGTGGCCGGAGGAAGCCTGACACTGTCTACAACGCAGATTATGGGGCTGTACGAAGCGATTAAAAGACCGCAGGCTGCAGCGCATATTTTATATGGAGGGATCCGCCCGGCAGCGGCAAACGGGGAGGCAAGCGCGACGCCGGTGCGCGTTACCATACAGAATGTTCGGAAGATTACATCGGTATTAACGCCACAGCAGATTGCACTTGCAGACGCGTTACAAAGCTATATGGCAACAACGTGCGCAAGGCAGGGCAATGAAACTTCGAAAAAATTATATGGATATGAAAAATTTCATGAAAAAAATTATTATCCCGTTTCCGTCGACAAAAACTCTGTTGCTACAATCAAAAATAACCAGAACGTAGCGTTGTGGTCTGTAATTAACTTTGGTTTTACAAAGGACACCGTAAAAGATGCTGCCAATCCGTTTATATTAAGCGACATTTTCGACGTGTATTTTAAGCATGTTACAGAAATGTCTATGTATAACTCTTTTGCCGTGCCGATCATAGACGCAATGAAATGGTATAATTATATGGATGTGAAATCCGGAAAAAGCGTAAAACAAGGAATTGAACGTGTTTATGGCAAAGGAGGACATGCATATTTTGTAAAACTTATTGAGGATATAAGCGCGGCCAATCGACCGGAGTTTGAAAGTGCATTTGCAAGATCGGTTATGAAAAAATATAAAATTGCAGCGGTTGGGGCAAACTTAAGCGTAGTTATACAGCAGCCTACAGCTTATATACGGGCTATGGCAATGGTTGACCCAAAATATATGGCAAAAGCGCTGCTGCACAAGCCGGCTGTACAGCGGTCAAAACAATATGCGCCGATTGCGCTTTGGAAATCCTGGGGCTTTCATGATATAGCGGTTGGGAATTCCCTGAAATCTGTTGTTACAGGGATACAGACGAAAGGGGAAAAAATTACGGACGCATCCATGTGGCTTGCAGGGAAGGCGGACGATGTTACATGGGGCTATATATTCAATGCCTGCTGCGAGGAGCTTAAAGCTATGCGGCCGGATTTAAAGGTGCATTCAGACGCATTTTATAAAGCGGCGGCAGAGCGGTTCAGCGATGTTGTGGATAGGACACAGGTTGTGGATACCGTGTTGCACAAAAGCCACTATATGCGCAATAAAAACCCGTTTATGCAGGCCACGGCAGCGTTTTTATCCGAACCCAACAAAACGTATAACCTGCTGCGCAACGCGCTTGTAAGATGGACGGAGAACAAGAAGGATTCTGCAGCAATAAAAAACCTGGTGCGTGTATCGTTGGTCGTGCTGTTAGCAAATTATGCTACGGCTCTTGCAAAGTCTGTTGTGGATGCGTTCCGTGACGATGATAATGACAAGACATGGGTAGAAAAATACGCTGAAAAGGTACTGCAAAACTTTATTGCAAACAGCAACCCTGTTGGATGGCTGCCAGTTGTCAACAATCTGGCAAATTGGATGAATGCCAAGATTTACGGCTTGTTTACAGGGGATGACAGTTATTATCAGTACAACAGTGATATGGCAACAGAAGGCATATTCCGCGTGATCCGATCCATGGAGGACTGGACGGAATGGTTTGCAGGAGAATCTGAAAAAAGCCTGTATGCCATTGTATCTGAAGCTGTTAAAGCGGCGTCAATGCTTACAGGGATTCCGGCAGGAAATTTGCTGCGCGAGCTGGAAACAATCTATACAGCAATTGTGCCGGATGGCATAGCCTGGACAGAAGAGGATGCAATCTATCAGGAAATGTGCAATGCAATAAAACAGGGCGACAAAAACAGGTACCGGGAGAAATACCAATATTTGGAGGAGAGATATAAAAGCTTGGCAGAGAAGAAAGGGGAGGAAGTTGCCGACACCGACCAAAAGATTGAAAATGGTCTTGCAAAGTACCTGGCAGAAAACAGCAAGGAAATTCAAATGGCCGCAGAAGCATTTGAAGCAGGAGATGGGGACACGTATAAAAAGCATATACGTGCCTTAAGAGAATTAGGGTTTCCAACAGATGTGCTGATGAAAGCTATGAACAAACGGCGCACTGCTCTCAAAAAGGACATAGCCATGCAGCCGGCGACAGAATCCTATACAACAACAGAATCAGAGTGAATTGTCAAACTAAGTGCAACAGGAATTGAGCTCAAGTTCCCATAATTCCT
>UQKB01000012.1 GCA_900541565.1 uncultured Oscillospiraceae bacterium | reverse complement strand
GCTGCATGATTAATATGTCTTCCAGCGTAATTTCATCATCAAACGTAACGTCGCCCAGCATATAGCGTTCGCCTGCCGAAGGTTCCGTCGGTTCCGGTTCTGTCGGTTCGGGCTCTGTCGGTTCGGGGTCAGTCGGTTGTGGATCAGTCGGATAGATAATTGGCGGATCCACCGTACTGTCGTTTGCTCTTACCGTTGCGGAGGTATAATCCCCCTTTGTGCAGGAAACGGTCACAGCGTCCGCGTTTGTTACCGCAGCAACCGCAACGCTCCATTTTCCTGTAAACATATCAGCCTGGGTTGTATAGGTACGCCCGCCGCTTGTCACGGTTACAACAGATTCGCACGCTGCACTGCCGGAAATCGTCGTCGCACCGTTTTGAACCTGATCCGTATACGGGGCCTTTAGCCTGAGCTCCTGCTTTGCCGTCTGCAGTTGGGAAAGCTTTTGGTTTATTTCACTTTCCGTTGCGTTTTCGCCCTTTGCAATAATAACATCCGCTTCCGCAACAAGCTGTAAAACAGGGCTGATTGTCTCAGATGTAAATTCCTCCGCCATCAGGTTTTTGACTTCCCTGGCTTCTTGTTTGAGCTTACCCATAGGGGTGTTATCTTCCGGGGCTTCAACAACCGGGGAAGCCGTAATAGAGGCTGATGTAGCCTCCACCTCTATCCACACTTCGCCGGACAGACCGGTCACGTCGCTCGATTGCGGCTGTCCGGAGGCATTCACAATTAAGCTGTAGCCATCTTTTACATTTGGCAGTTCAAAGGTATACCAACCGTCTTCCAGCGTACCTTCCGTAAGTTTTGTACCGGGCCATGCACCCAGCGGTTCTGTAACCGTTGTGCCGTTATCCTGCCACAGATACAGGCTTAATGGATTTCCGGAATAGCCTTCCGGTTGCTCAACATGTACAATGGCGTGGTCTGCCGGCGCACTTTGGTTGGGGTCTTGCTTTGTAAAGCTAAAGGTTTTTGTGGTCGTTCCTATAGCATTCTGCGCGGTGATCGTTACCTTGACCGTATCACCCGGATATGCCGTTTCCCCAATGGTGATGGTGCTGCCATCGTAAACCTTTATTTTATTTGCGCCGTCTACAGAAGCTACTGCATAATCGGCCTCGTTGAGCGTTACGGTAACGTCCTGTGTTCCCGTAAATGTGCTTTCACCGCTGAGGGTAATAATCGGCTTACCGTCCGGCTCTTCGATCAGGATCGTGCCGTTTTTACCACTGTTAAAGGTAACCTTTCCGCCCTGCACGGTTGCAGAAGAGCCGTCGTAAGCATTAACCAGCTCCTGGCCGTCTTCCCAAATGGAAGCTACTGTCAGCGTTACATCTGTATTGGTGTTTGCATCAATGACAGCCGCAATTCGGTCAGAGATTCCGTTTTTGTCGTATGTTCTGGCAAAGCCATAACCAGAAGTGGAGGTAAGCGTTGTATTTGCACCTGCGCCAACGGAAATATGGTTGTTTCTAAACCGTCCCACCGTTTGCCAATGCTCCAGCGTTGCGGTGTTCATGGAGTTCCAGTTCATATCGCCGCGCACTTCGTGGTCTCCGTTTGTCTGATAATTACTCATGACAGGTCGGTCGCTTTCATCGCCGTAATAGATCTGCACGGCACCCGGCAACAGCAAAAACGCAGAACCCAAATGGATTTTATCGCCTGTTGCTATAACTGTATCATGCGAAGAAACATAAGATAATACATTAAATTCCGGATCATTGTTGATCGCGCTTGCATAAGAGTTATATATATTTCCGACATTGCCTCTGGAAAGCAGGCCGCCGCCCTGTGTGGAAAAGTTGATGATCGAGTCGAATTTCCCCTGGGTGTAATACTGGTCCTTGCTGACGCCATGCCCCCAAACCTCGCCGGTCATCCAGAAATCCAGATCGTCCAGCGCTTTATCGGGATTATTCGCCTTCCATTCACGCAGGGCCTTTACACACTCTTCCTTCAAATTGGCCCAAGACGCCATTTCGACATGCTTGGCGGTGTCGCACCTGAACCCGTCAACCCCATACTGCCTGACCCATTCTGAAAGCCAAAATGCAAGATAATTGGTTACCGTTCTGGATTTCCCTGTAGATGTAAAATAATCGTCGAGCTTTTGCATTTCCGTATTATAGCGACCTTCTTCCCTCCATTTTTCTTGAAGGAACGTCGGCACGGAAACGCTCTTGGTAGATTCGGTTTTAAAATCAGGAAGACCGGAAAGGCTCCCCTGTACTTCGCCGCTTCCTGAACCACTGTAACCGGCAAGGCCTGCCCTTACCCAGTCGTTGCCCCACCATCTGCCCCACGCCGTAGCGTCGGAATTATAATCGATATAGCTGTGGTAGTTTGTGTTGTTTACATTTTGGTGGGAATAATAATAGCTTTCCCATCCGCTTTTCAGGGTACCAAAATTATATTCGGCCATATCCAGCATGGTATTATAGCCGCTGTGGTTCAACACAATATCCATAACAATGCGGATACCATGCTCATGCGCGGTATCAACCAGCGTTTGGAACTCTTCTGCTGTTCCAAAATTTGCGTCTGTCTGCGTATAATCCATGGCATAGTACCCATGGTACGCGTAATGCGGGAAGCTGGGGGTGCTGTCCCCGCCTACCACATAGCCGTGAATTTGTTCATACGGCGCGCTAAGCCAAATTGCGTTTACGCCAAGGTCTGTAAAATACCCTTCTTCAATTTTCTGGGTAATGCCTGCAAAGTCGCCGCCGTGGAATGTGGCGCTGGGGTCTACCCCGTTTACCACATTGCCGTTTTGGTCAAGCCCTCTGCCATAAGAATGGTCGTTTGCCTCGTTGCCGTTGTAAAAACGGTCTGTCAGCAAAAAATAGACGGTGGCGTTGTCCCAGGAAAAGGTAGCGCCGCCATTGTTTTGCGCAGAAGCAGCTTCTTCTTCCTGTACATACGCCTGTGCGGGCATTGCCGTACAAAACACACTACCTAAAACGAGTGTCAGTACGAGCAAGGCTGTCAGCAGCCTTTTGCCGCGTGATGCTCTTACATACATTGCAATCTTCCTTTCATTTTGTTTTACCATTTTTCATACCGTGACTTAGACGGTACTATTTAAAATTATAGCAAAATCTTACCATCGTGTATAGGAGGATTATCGACAAAGAATACAAATTTTTTATGTGCAACTCTTCTACTTTATGCAAGCAATAAGCATGGTAAAAGAAGATATTATATTTAAAACATGTTATTATTTATAATTGCATCTGGCGGGTTTCCTCAAATTTTTCGCACAGTACAAAATGCTTTCCTTTAAACTGCAAAACGCCCTGATCCCGCAGCTTACACAGCGCATTGGACATAGCGCTGCGGTCTACCGATAAATAATCGGCAAGCTGCTGGCGGTTATAAGGGATAGCAAAAGCTGCGGCGTTTTGGCGGGCCGATTCTGCAGACAGGTAGGAAAGCAGTTTTTCCCTGGTGGTGCGTTGCGCCATATGCGTCAGCTTTTCATTTAAATATAAATTTCGTTGTGCAAGCGTTGAAAGCAGGTTGTAAATCACGCAGCTGTAAAACACGTTGCCGCCGGCGCAGGCCTCTATCATATTTTTCATCTGCAAAAACAAAACGACGGCAGGCGCGTCTGCAACAACGCTGACATTCAGAACAGCTCCCTGCGTACAGGCAAAGGCTTCTGCAAAAATCTGCCCCGGTGCAATTTTTGCAATAATGTTTCTGTTGCCCCAGAAATCCTCCTGAAAAATGCAGGCGCTGCCGTCGAGCAGCAATCCGGCTGTTTCTGTACATGTTCCCGCACGAAAGATATAGGCATTTTTTTCATATTGCACGGTTTTGCCATCCATGCAGCCCAGCATAACTTCTATTTGAGATTTATCTACTCCGGCAAATAAAGGGGATTTTTCTAATATTGGAAAAAATTTTTTCATAAAAGTGCTCCTTTTCGTTGTAAAAACAACCGATTTATTTTTTTTATTGTAGTACGATAAGGCTACAGCGTCAACCAAACAGAAAATAAGGCGTATGAAATGTATAGACATTGTTACAGTTTTAGGAGGTTACAGTTATGATCAGAAAAATCATTCAAATCAATGAAGAAAAATGCAACGGCTGCGGCGCCTGTGCAGACGCCTGCCACGAGGGCGCTATTGGCATGGTAAATGGTAAGGCAAGGCTTTTACGCGACGATTACTGTGACGGCCTTGGCGACTGTTTGCCTGCGTGCCCAACAGGTGCGATCACATTTGTGGAACGCGAAGCGGCCGCATACGACGAAGCCGCTGTGCTGGCAAACAAGGCAAAAACAGGCAAAAAACTGCCGTGCGGCTGCCCCGGAACGCATTCACAGACCATACGGCCAAAGGCAGAAGCGACAGCCGATACAGAAAACGCGTCTACCCCGGCGCCTGTAAGCAGGCTTTCCCAATGGCCGGTACAAATTCGCCTTGTTCCGGTAAACGCGCCCTATTTTCAAGACGCAGACCTTTTGATTGCGGCCGACTGTACGGCCTATGCCTATGCAGACTTTCACCAGCGTTTTATCAAAAACCGTATTACGCTGGTTGGCTGTCCAAAGCTGGACGCTGTAGATTATGCAGAAAAGCTGACTGCCATTTTACAGAACCATTCGATTAAAAGCGTAACGGTTGTTCGCATGGAGGTTCCATGCTGCGGCGGGCTGGAGCATGCAGTAAAAGCCGCTTTGCAGGCAAGCGGAAAATGCATCCCCTGGCAGGTTGTAACCATTTCAGTTGACGGCAAAATTTTGGAATAATGAAAATTTCATTTGGTATAAAAACCCACGGCGGAGCCATATGAACTATGGTTCTGCCGTGGGTTTATTGTTGCCACATCCCGTATAAAGCATGCCGCAGTTTAAAACTTTCATCTCCGTATCTTTTTACTTTCCATTTGCAGCTCCGTTTAAGGAAGCTTGCATATATACACGCCGCCCGGCAGCAGCATACCGTTTTGCACCTTACGTGCAAAAAGCGGCGTGCCTTTC
Organism: uncultured Oscillospiraceae bacterium; assembly: GCA_900541565.1. GTDB lineage: Bacteria > Bacillota > Clostridia > Oscillospirales > Acutalibacteraceae > Scatavimonas > Scatavimonas merdipullorum. The sequence continues at coordinate 48,413 of UQKB01000012.1, read as the reverse complement.
TGTACCGCAACAGGCATGCTGTCTGCATGGAGCATGACAAGCACCCTTTTGCCGGCACTGTCCGTTTTTATATACTCAATCACTCTTGCATCTTCCGTCGAGCTTACAAACTGTATATGGCCGCTTTTCAGCGCCGGCGTATTTTTTCGCAGGGCAATCAAAGACTGCATGGTCTTTATTTTGTCGTCGTACAGCCCGTCTTCTATTTCCTTCCAGGGCATACATCTGCGGCAGTCGGGATCCGGTCCCCCATCGAGCATAATCTCTGTTCCATAATAAATGCATGGACTGCCCTGCAGTGTAAACAGCACAGCCAGCTGCTGATAAAAGGCATCTGCATCTTTTGTCCTGTAATACAGCCGCTCTGTATCATGCGAATCCAGCAGGTTAAACAGCACCGCGTTTGTCTGCGGCATATACATGGTACGGCAACGATTGAGCGCATGGGCAAAATCGTGTTTTGTCATGGACGCATCCATCCAGAAATCTGACAACGCCTCCAGCAGCGGATAATGCATAACCGCGTCAAATTGGTCGCCCTGCAGCCAGGCTGACGCATCGTGCCATATTTCTCCCAGTAAATAAATTTCGGGATTCTCCTGCTTGGCCACTTGACGAACCTTACGTAAAAACGCATGAGAAACCTCATTTGCAACGTCAAAGCGCAGCCCGTCAATTTTATAATGCCTGATCCAATGCCTGCACACGTCGCAAAAATACGCAATAACCTCCGGGTGATTGGTATTAAGCTTTGGCATGTTAGGGGAAAAGGCAAATGAGTAAAAGCGGCCGTCTTTTGTGTCTTTCCCCGGCCGTTCAATCGGCCAGTCGTTAATCATAAACCAATCCTTATATTTGGATTTGTCCCCGTTTTCAAGCACGTCAAGCCAGGGCGCAAACTTCGTCCCACAGTGGTTAAACACAAAATCCAGCATGATTTTGATTCCTTTTTCATGGGCCTTCTGGCATAACGTATGCATGGTCTGGTCCGTTCCAAAGGACGGGTCAATCTTGAAATAATCGTTTATATCGTATTTATGAGAAGATGCAGACACAAACACAGGGTTTAAATAGAGGGCGTTGACGCCCAGCTTCTCCAGGTACGGAAGCTTATCTATAATCCCCTGCAGATCTCCGCCATAACGGTAAATGTTCCGCGGCGTTTCACTCTTCCACGGTCTGGTATCCTGCGGGTCGTTTTTGCTGTCCCCATTACAGAACCTGTCCGGGAATATCTGGTACCACACGGCATCTTTTACCCAATCGGGCGTTACATTCAGATCCGCGCGGTTCATCCATGGAAAAATAAAATACTGCTGCCGCCTTTCTGGTGGTTTCTGCTTTTTTTCCGGCTGAAACCCGTCTTCAAACAGGTAATACGTTTCATTGCCGTCGGTCAGCTCAAAATAGTATTTGCAGCGCTTATATGCGGGGGCTACCGTAATCGTCCACCGGATATGGTCTTTCAGCTCTATTTTATTTTTCATCTCTGCACGGGTACCTTCCCATTTTTCCAAGCCCCCCAGAATGCCGGCCTGATATGGGTCCCCATAAATGATAAACACCCGCTTGACGTCATACCCCGTTAGAATACTGATAGAAAGCTCCTCTTCATTGATTTGGCAGCACATGTTGCCTTCCGCTTTATGAAAAACCGCCTCTGTTTTCATCATTCTCCCCCTCTGTTTGTTTTTAAACAAGGAATGCATATGATAAAAAAGGGCAGATCTCTCTGTCTGCCCTATATTGCCGCAACGCCGTCATTCTTTTTTCTGGTCTCCACGGATTTCTGTCCTGCGGATCTTCCCGCTGATCGTCTTGGGAAGCTCCTCGACGAACTCTACCACCCTGGGATATTTATACGGTGCCGTCTGCTTTTTTACATAATTTTGGATTTCCTTTTTCAGCTCTTCGCTGGCCGTATAGCCCTTTGCCAGAACAATCGTCGCTTTGACGACCTGCCCGCGGATCGGATCCGGCACACCGGTGATTGCACATTCCAAACAGCAGGGGTGCTCCATAATAACGCTTTCAATCTCAAACGGACCGATTCTGTATCCGGAAGATTTGATAATGTCGTCTGTTCTGCCGACATACCAAAAATAACCGTCTTCATCGCGCCAGGCCGTATCGCCGGTATGATAAATATTATGATCCCAAACTGTTTTGGTCATATCCGGATTTTGATAATAACCGTCAAACATACCACAGGGCTTTCCATGATCTGTTCGAATGACAATTTCCCCCACGGTTCCGGGCGGGACAGAATTGCCTTCACAGTCGATCAGATCAACCGAATAAGCGGGGGACGGTTTTCCCATAGAACCGGGCTTTGGAGTCGTTCCAACTGCATTAAAGAGCGTCAGCGTTGTTTCCGTCTGTCCAAAGCCTTCCATCAGCTTAAGGCCCGTCGCCTTATAAAACTGGTTAAATACTTCCGGGTTCAGCGGCTCGCCGGCAATGGTAGCATGCCGGATGCTGGAAAGGTCGTATTTGTTTAAATCTTCTTTAATAAAAAAGCGGTACATGGTCGGAGGCGCGCAAAACGTAGTGATCTGGTATTTTGCAAAAAGCGGCAAAAGCTCGCTTGGCGTAAACTTGTCAAAGTCACAGACAAAGATCCCAGCTTCCATAAACCACTGCCCATACAGCTTTCCCCACATAGCCTTCATCCAGCCTGTATCGGAAAGGGTTAAATGCAGGCCGTCCGGTATAACATTGTGCCAGTATTTTGCGGTAATGATATGCCCCAGCGGGTAGGTATGGTCATGCCACACCATTTTAGGCATGCCGGTTGTGCCCGACGTAAAGTACAAAAGCATAGGGTCTGTACACAGCGTTTCCACGCGCTCCAGCGTGTCGGGATAACGTGAAAGCTCCTGATCAAAATCAACCCATCCGGGCACGCTGCCCTTGACACTGATTTTGACCTGCAGCGTTGGGGATTCCGGCTGCGCCGCTTCCACATGCTCCAAAACCTCTCCGTCCGTCGTACAGACAACCGCTTTGACTTTCGCCGCATTAAAACGGTACACCAGGTCCTTTTTTGTCAGCAGATTTGTCGCAGGAATGCTCACCGCACCAATTTTATGTAAACCCAGCAGGGCAAACCAGAACTGATAATGCCTTTTCAGAATCAAAACCACCGTGTCGCCCCGCTTGATTCCAAGGCTTGTAAACATATTTGCCGCCATATTACTGTATTTGGAAACATCTGCAAAAGTAAAGGTATGTTCTTCCCCCTTGTCATTGCACCACAGCATGGCGCGGCGGCTGGGCTCTTCTTTCGCAATGGCATCTATTACGTCATAGGCAAAGTTAAAATCCTTCTCATAAACGGGTTCAAAGCCAACAAGCTGCCCGTTATAAAATGTTTCCCTGCAAAATTTCTGATGGATATTCAGCATAGCGTTTTCTGTTCCTTTCGCTTTGGTATAAATCAAATCGATACAAGCTTACTTTTGCGCATTTTTCGGAGGATGAATGGTAATCGCCAAAAATTCACACGGCTGCCCGCCTGTTGCAATCATGCCGTGCCCTCTTCCGGAATCGTAATAGATAGAATCGCCCTCATGAAGGATTTCAACATGGTCCTCCATAACAACCTTCAGGCTTCCCTTTAAAATATAGTCAAATTCCTGCCCTTCATGCGTGGACAGGTGGATCGGCATATCCTGCTCCTCCTGTACATACGGCGCATTGACAAGAAACGCTTCTGCATATTTATTTTTAAACCGGTAGCACAAATGTCGGTATTTAAAGCTTTTTCTGCGCTTGATGTCCAGCCCTTCCCCTTTTCTGACAATGGAATAGTGGCTAAGGCGCGGATTTTCCCCCGTTAACAGCTCTACAATATCTACCCCAAGCTTGTCGGCGCAATTGTATAAAAAGGTAAAGCTAAAGTCATGCTCGCCGTTTTCATGCGACAGATATGCTTCCACAGACATGCCGGTAGCCTGTGCCATTTCCTGCGGCGTAATGTCCAAAAGCTCGCGCAGACCCTTAATGCGCTGGGCTGTTTCTACAATTCTTGTTTCCATAGATTCGCATCCTTTCAGAGTTTTACAGCGTCATCGCTTTATGCTGTAGAACGGCTGGTTTATCCTTTAAAGTATAAGGCAGCTTTTTTGCAATGTCAACAGCAAAAGTCGCTGAAAACCCGCCTGCGGGCAAAACTGCCAACAGACGGGTTCAAAATTTGGGGTTACAGTGTATGGAATTCTATTCCGTTTTGCTTTGCATATTGCTCCGCGGTCGAGCCGCTGGGTGCATAAATTTCCTGCGCCCAAATCGCGCCTACTTCCCCTTGTTCTATTTTTACATTTGGGCTTTTTATAATGACTGTGTTTGCGCAAACAGTTTGCATATACCCATCTGTTCGGATCTCCTGCAGGCTTGCAGGCAGTGTGATGCGTTGTGCAAGCGAGCTCAGCCGCAGCGCCCCTTCGTTGAGCACCCTAAGCCCTTCCTCCACCGTTACCGTCGTCATATTGCAGCCATCAAACGCATTTGCGCCGATTTCCGTAATATTGGAGGGAATCACAATACTTGTAAGCCCCGAATTCATAAACATACGTTCAGAAATTTTGTCAAGCCCCTTTGGTATGGTAACCGACTTCAGCGAAGCACAAAATGCAAACGCACCTTCCCCGGCTTCTGCTATACTGTCTGCCAAAGTAACCTTCGCAAGCAGAGGACAGCGGTAAAATGCCCGCGCGCCAATCTCTTTTACACCGTCTTCCAGCACAACCTCGTACAGATATTCGTTTTCTTCAAACGCACTGCTGTAATATCCATCTGTGCCAAAGGTTACATCTCCTTCTATGGTAACTGTTTCAAGACCGCTATAATAAAAACTGCGGTACCCAAGCTCTGCGCCCTGCGGGATCACAACCTCCCGCAGGCTTTCACATTCGTAGAAAGCCATATCTCCAATCTGCACCCCTGCGGGCAGTTCCAGCTCACGCAGATATGTACAATCGCTAAAAGCATTGCTTCCAATCTTTTGCACGCTTGAAGGAAGAGCAAGCGTTTCTAGGGCGGTACCGCAGAAAGCATTGTCTCCAATCTCCGTCACGCTATCGGGAAGCTGTACCTGGCGCACGCCATGGCCCCCGCTGTAAGAAGCGATCTCTCCAATTTTCTCCGTACCCGGCGCAAAGGTTACGCTGACTACATTTTCCGTAAGGGAAACGCTGCCACTCAGAGGATTGTCGCTTTCCGCATACATAAACAAGGTTTTCGGTAAAGTCACGGCCAGCACATGCGGGCTGTATATGGACACCCTCGTTACCGGCACGCTTACAAGCCCGACCTGCTCCCCTGCTTGATCATATTTAGGAACCTGCACGGTTTCAGGGATGATAATGTTTTGTTTTGTGCAGCTTTCCTCCACCGTTACAGCGCCTTCCTTCGGATCCGGATCTGCCCAGGTCTCACTGTTGCTGTAGACTGTAAACTCACTTTCCTGTAAAGCGCTGGGCGTACCCAAATCCGGCAACGGCGGCTGTGTGGGAACCTCCGGCGCAGTCGGCCGCGTTGCGTCGTTGCGCGTGCATTCTGGTATAAACTGCCCGTCTTCCCAGTGGGTGCCAAAGCGCAAAATGGAGTTATCTTTATTCATAAGCTCCACTTTATAGGTAATTCCAAGCAGCTGCCCGCACAGGCTTTTATCTCCCAGCGAAAGCTCGGCAAACGCATAAACAACGGCATCGCCGCACAGCTGTGCATATTCGCTGATTTTGCCAAGGACAGACAGCTCTGCCGCAGCGCCTGAAAATAAAGTAAAGTCCATAATATCAAACTTCAGGAAAGAAAAGACCAGTCCGGCTTCCACACCCGCTTTGACAGATGCGTTGATCTCCGCCTGTACGGAACTTTTTAAATCGTGAACCGTAGCCGGCATATTATGCACAATGCGCACGCCTGCCGTTTCTGCAATAGATGTAGTAAGCGCAAGCTTGCCCTCCAGCGTAGCCTTCAAGCCAAAATCGACATTGACAAAAAAGCCATAGCCCAACGGCACCGGCACGCGCAGAAGCTTGATGTTCGTGCCAAGCGGCGCCGTATGCTCTGTAGAAGCGGCCACCTCCATAACTACATTCGCTTCCTGCTGTAATGCCACGTACATATCTTCAATATACAGGCTGTCGCCCGTTATTTGCCCTTTAAACTTAAAATCGACCTGCGGGGTGGGAATTTCTATCCGAAAAGACGCATTTACGCCTTCGCCGATTGGATAATTTGCAAGCGAAACAACAAGCTTTTGCGAAATCCCGGTCCCGCTGCTTTCCTGTGCTTTGGCGCTGTTTACCTTTTTCTCCACCGCCTGCTCGTAGCTGATTTCCACACCCTCCTCCAGAGGCTGTGCTTCTTCTACATCCCCATAAGCCGTTTGCTGCACGTCAAAAGAATCGGCTATCTGCGTAAAGTCCGGCTGCTGTGTCTGTACCACCGTCTGCCCGTTTTGCGTTTGCACACGCACCACCTGACGGGCAAGCTGGCTTTCCGGCTCTACAAAAACATCGCCTGCCTGCAGCTGCGGGCTTCCCGCAGCAAGCGTTACCGTATTTTCCCCGTAGGAAACGATATCCGATGCATCCAGCTGCAAAACGCCGCTTTGGTATGTAACCGTACTGTTATAATCCGGGTCTATTTGCTCCCCCTGTTTGATCCGCTCTGCCGCAGAAAGCACTTCCTGCGCCTGTGCAAGCGTAAGGACGCCGTCCGGATGAAAGCTGCCGTCCTGCAAAGAAAGCAGGGAAAGCTGCAAAGCGATAAATGCTTCCGGCTTATAGGTTACTTGTGCAGCGTCTGCACAGGAAAGCGTATAGCCGTTGTCATAAAAGCCCAGCGCATGCACAGCCGTATAAGCCGCATATTCCCTGGTTGCTGCATTGTCCGGATAAAGCATCCCTTCGTCCGGAAGCACACCAAACGCAGCCGCTGCCTGAACAGGCGTATAGTACAGGTGTTCCTGCGGCACATCTTCATAATATGGGTCAGACGCTTCATCGGCATTCGCTATGCCGCAGGCCTGAACCAGCATATCTATCCACCGCGCTTTTGTAAGCGCCTCCGGCTCCAGCGTATCGATCATCTTTGCAATATATTTTTGTATTTTCAATACGTCGCTGATGCTGATCTTCCCGTCGCCCGTGACCTCCGCTGCGTCCTCCTGCTGCTGTGTAAACGCAAGCATATTGGCAATGGACTTTTGGATTTCCAGCACATCCTTTGTTGTAATCTGCCCGTCGCCCGTAACGTCGCCCTTGCAATATGGCTGCAGGGCCGCAGATGTACCGGCCGTCGCAATAAAAAGCGAGCAGAGCATCACAAAAACAAGCACAAAGCTTGTAAATTTCTTCAACCTGTTCATTTTCCCGCCCCTTCCTATATTTTGGCTATGTAAATTTATATAAATTATAGCATGCAGACAAAAACGTTGTAAACTGGTTTTGTTGTAAAATTTATTGCGTAAAAGAAAGGACTTTCTATAAAAAACAGGTTCTGCCTGAGCCGAACCTGTTTATTGCAAAAGTCCGTATTTTGTTTTGATCCGCGTAAGCTTTCTTCCGATCGGACCTGTCAGCATAAGCAGAAACACAACGTTCGAAACGGCGTAAACCGCCATAAACGGCAAAGCTGTTATAAGCAGCGCCAGATAGCGCGCAATGTTCAGGTAGCCATCGTACCACAAAGTGGACCAAACGTCCATAAACGCAGAGTAAGCCACGCCGGAAAACACACCGTATATACAAAGCAAAATCCGGCTTGCGCACAGCTGCTTTGCAAGCAGCGCTGCAAACAGGCCGATCAGCCCCCATATAGCCATCTGGAACGGCGTCCACGGTCCCTGGCCAAAATAAAGATTAGAAACCAACGCGGTAAGGCTGCCGCACAGGTAGCCTGCCTCCCACCCCAGATACAGCCCGGTTATTATCACGATTGCGGTAACGGGCTTAAATCCGGGAACAGGCGCAAAAAGAAAGCGGCCGGCAACGCTCAGGGCGGTCATGACCGCCACCAGCACCAGTTCCCTGACATTCTGCCGTTTATGTTCAAAGCGCAGAAAAAACGGAACAATTGAAAGCACTGCCACCAAAAGCATAACAATATCATAACGGTTTTGCTCCAGCAAAAGCGCGCCCGCAAGCACGGTAAGCGGTATAAACACAAGACACAGACATAGCCCCATCCGTTTTTTCATGCGTGTCCGGTTCATACTGTTTCCTCCTGAAGCTTTCCGTTTGCTCTGCAGATTTCTACGACATCCGCACATGTGATACAACCGTCATATATGGTGCGGGACATGCGGCTTGCCGCAGTTGTATAGAAGCTGTTACCGCAAAAGAAAGCGGCGGGTGTATCTTCCGACACAATCTGCCCATCAAACAAAAGCGCGCAGCGGTCCGCGCAAACCGCGGCAAATTCCACGTCGTGCGTTACCACTACAATAGACAGCCCGGTTTGTGTAAGGTGTAAAAACAGCTCTGCAAGCGCCTGTTTTGCGGCAGCGTCGATCCCCTTTGTCGGTTCATCCAGCAACAGAATCTGCGGCTGCAATAGTAAAAGCTTTCCAAGCGCCGCTTTTTGCTGCTGCCCGCCGCTTAAATCCAGCGGATGTCGGTCAAGCAGATCCGCTATAGCAAGCATCGTGCAAACCTGCCTGATCCTTTCCTCCCTGTGCCGCTCTTCCACTTTGTGTTGATGCAGAAGAGCCATATAGTCTTCTTTGACCGTATCTTTTAAAAACAGGTTGACAGGATTCTGCGGCAAAAGCGCAGCCGTTTTCCCCTGTAAAAGGGAAAGCTTTCCGCTGTATGGCTTGTATTGAGATGCCATTATCTGCAGCAGGGTACTTTTGCCCGCACCGTTTGCGCCTAAAATACAGAGCGTTTCTCTTTCATATACAGAAAGGCAGAGGCCTTTTAAAATATCCTCTCCTTTTTTTTCATAGCGGAACCATATATCACGCAGAGCAAGGGCACAGCGGCCTTTTTGCCGGACAGCCTTTTCGGGCAGCGAACGGACAGAGGTTTTGTACGTCCTTTGCAAAAAATCCCTGCCCTGCCTTACGGTGAGCGGCGCTATCCCCTCTCCCGAAAGCTCTGTAAACACCTGTACGGCACTGGGCATCAGCGGCATCAGCTTTTGCCTGTTGGTAAGCGTTTGCATCCCGGGAACCACCAGCTTTGGCGCGCCGGACAATACAATTTTCCCCTGATCCATCAAAACCACCTGGTCAGCTGCGGAAAAAAGCGTTTCAAGCCGGTGCTCCGCAATCACAACCGTAAGGGAAAGCTCACGGTTGAGGCGTATGAGCATTTGGATGAAATCACAGGCACTGACCGGGTCAAGCTGGGACAAGGGCTCGTCAAGCAGTAAAAGCCTTGGAGAAGCCGCCATAACGGCAGCCAGGTTTAAAAGCTGCACCTGTCCGCCCGACAGCGCATCTGTTTGTTTGTGATACCAGGCGGTTATCCCGAAAAAGCTTGCCAGTTCGCCAGTAATACGGCGGATGTCGCTGCTTTTTTTTCCCATGTTTTCCAGCGTAAACGAAAGCTCATGCCACACCTTGTCTGTAACAAGCTGCGCATACGGGTTTTGCATGACAAATCCAATGTCAAACGGCGATATGGTTTTGTCTTCTATAGGCTTTGAAAACAACCTGATTTCCCCGCTTTTTTCCCCAAACGGCGCAAGCTCCCGCTTTAAAAGCCGCAAAAGCGTAGTCTTACCGCTGCCCGAAGGCCCGCATATAACGACAAAATCCCCTTCTTTTACGGTAAGGTCAATCCCTTCCAATGCCTTTTTTGCCTGCTGAGGATACGTAAAGCTCAGATTCCGGACCGTAAGTATTTCCACCGGATCTCCCCCTTTACCAATACGATTACTGGCATAAACATAAGCAGCGCATATGCAATATACATAAAAACAGACGCCGGGGACAAATCGACCTGCGAAATTTGCGGATAAAAATAAAACGTCGCGCGGCCTGTCCATGCAAAGAACAAAAAACAACCTGCAAGCAAAAGAATAAAAACCAGCAAAGCTATATCTTTCCCACGAAATTTGTATGGATAGGCGCTCCTTCGCCTTCCTGCTGCATAGCCGCGGGCACGCATGCTGTCTGCTGTATCAATCGCGCTTTCCAGCGCCTGTGTAAGCAGGGCCGACAGCACGGCAATCCAAAGCTTATGCGCCTTAAAGTGTTTTGCGTTTTCCCATGCGCCCAGCGCCTTTTGCGCCGCATAAATGGCTTTCCCCTTTTTTACAAGCTGCGGAACAAAATGCAGGATCATGGAAAGCAGCAGCGCAAGCTTTGGAAAAACGCCGGAAAACAGCGCCATGATTTTGTCCTCCGTCATAAGCGTATGAAAAGAGCGCAACCAATACAGGGTAGAAAGCAGCAGCATCCCCATAAATATACCGTATACCAGTGCTTCCAGGGTAATCGGGTTTCCGTTTATAAACAGCAGCGGCGTCACTCCATTATGGGAAAAAAACGGATTGATAAGCGCAACCACCAAAAAGAAAACAGCGGAAAATCCCACCCCCCGCAGGCCGCGCATTGCGGTAAAAAGCACAAAGGAGGCAAGCAGCGAAACAAAAAGCAAAACAGGATGCATAAAAAACATCGTCAAACATACCACGGTTATAAAATAGAAAAACAAAACAAAAGGATGGTAATTTTCCAAGGCGTACATTTATAAAAGCTTCCTTTCCTTTTGTTTTCTTCAATTAAGAAGCCAGCGCGTTGCCAATATCCTGCCCCATGTCGCAGGTATAAAGCCACTGGACCTTGTCCCCGTCTTTGAGTGTATAGCTGTCGCACCCTACAGATAAAAATTCTCCATTCACACAATACGACCACCCGCTTTGCGCTCCACAGGAAAACTCATACAGATACCCGATCCCCTGCACATATAAAGCGCCCACGCTGCTGTCCTGTGCGCCCTGATATTCCAATTGGATCTGCTTTTCTTTTGTCGCTTTGCATAAAAGGTCAAACACCGTATCCCCCTGTGCAAAGGTATATTCCGTTTCCTGCAAAATTGTGCCGTCTTCCGGTATAAGCCCGCTGTCCTTCAGCGCCGGATCCAAAAGGTCCATATTTTGTAAAACAGTCGAGCAGTCAATTGCTATGTATGCAGTTCCGGCTGCCTGCTGTTCCTGTGCAGGCGCCTGGCTGTAATACTGCTGCGGAGATTGCACCGTACAGGCTGTAAACCCGCAAAACAGTATGAGCATACAAACAATACACATACCTTTACACAAAAAATGCAGCCGTTTATTCCTGATTCTCTTCATGCGCTTTCGGCTCCTTTACCGCCTGCTCTTTTTGGCTTTGTTTTTCTGCCCGGATGCTTTCAAAGAAGTCCCCATCTTCTTCCGCCTGCTTTTGGTAGCGGCCTTTGGTTGCATAAAATCCGGCTGCTCCCGCAATCAGTGCAATGCCAATGCCGATAAACACAAGGGGATGGATCCCATTTTCTTCCCCCTGTTCGCCCAATGCCTGTGTGGGCTGTGTGTTTTGCGTGCCTGCTGAATTCGTCCCCAAAGCGTTCGGTACAGTAGCGCTCTCCTGCTTTACAGAAGAGGGCTGCTGCGCTTGTGTGCCGGCCGACTGTTCAGACGCGCCCGTTTGCGCTGAGGTTGTGTTTTCGTTTCTTTTTTGCTGTTCGGATGAGCCTCCGCTGCTTTCCAGCGCCGGGCTTTCATCCTCGCCGGCATTTTGTTCAAAAGCACTGCCCGGACGGCTGTTTTGCTGTGCGGAAGATACAGCGCTCCCTGCACCGGAAGGGCCTGCAGATTGCAGGCTTTTTTCTTTCATAAATATACCATCTGTATAATTATAAAATTCAGCAAAATCATTATACAACCTGTATAATGATACCAGCGCGCAAAACGCTTGTTCAGAGGCTATGCTGTTTGACTGACCGCGTACTGTATGGGCAAATCCACCGTCTGTACATTGATAAGAAAACAGGGCGTTTACCACAGAATTCCCGTTTTTAAGGAACCGTGCGTCCGTCTGCGGGTCAATCCCCAGTGTACAAAGCGCTGTAATGACCTGTGCGGCGCTTTCGCAGGTTTCCTCCCCATAGGTCACAAAGCCGCCTGAGGATTGCTGTACGCCGGAAAGCGCATGCAATGCTTCTTCCACTACCTGCCCCACCGTTTTGGACACTTGTTTTTTTGTACTTTTCTGCACATAGGTATAAATTTTGCTGCGCTGTGTATACGGTGCAAGCGCTGTAATGACCGCGGCTGTCGTGTCCGGGTCGCATTTCATGCCGGCCAGCGCAAAGCCGCCGTCTGTAAGCTGTGCTTCCAACAGCCCCAGGATCATGCTTTCCCTTGTGTCACAGCTTCCAGAAGGCACCTGGTAATTTTTCGAGTCAAGGGTGATCAGCCCCCATGCATATCCGTTAATCCCCTGCTTTGCAAGCGGTACGGTGATGCCTCTGTTATAAACGCCGTCTGCAATCAGATTAATCGGGTTTCCCTGCTGATCGCTGCCAATTTTTGTGGGATCCCCGCCGCAGGCGAGCACAGCCAGTGCAATTCTGTGCCATTCTGTAGCTTTGACTGCGTCAAGCTTATCCTGTGTTTTGTATTTTTGTGTAATATACTTTTCTATGTTTTCCAGATAAGCTGCGGGATCATCCGCAATGCCGTACCTGCCGGCCGCAATTGCAAACCAGTCGCAGCCATTCCCGGCATTTTGCGCATAGGCCTGCGTAAATAGCAATCCGCTGCCGCTTACGCCATTTTTGAGCTTGCGCCACTTAAGCACCGCGTCTGCAGCCTGGGCAACCGACTGGCTGCTGTATCCCGCCGCCTGGGCGGGCGGAAAGAACGCTACAGACGCCAGCACAATACCGGCAATCCACACGGCTATAAAACGAACACTTTTGCACATACCGGCATCCCCTTTTTTGAACCGCTAAAAATAAGCTCAGGCTACTTTGGCGATCATTTTCTGGACGGCCAACACATCTTCCAGATTGATCTCTCCGTTCCCGTCTGTGTCGCAAACTGCCTGCTGCAAAACCGCCATGGTTTCTGAGCGGGCAATATATTTTTGAATAAGAAGAACGTCCGCAATCTCCAGGGCGCCGTTTAAATTGGCGTCCCCTGCTTGTATATCGCTGTGCAGGGCGCATACCAGTGCAAATAGCGCCTGGTTTACGTCGTTTTGCGCAGCATCGACCGTTTGTACGGTTTCAACCGCCCGGTTATAAAGCGCATACATCCCGTCGTCTTCCAAAACGCTCGTATCCTGATGGATCTGCGCAAGCGTGCGGGTCATATCTTCCTTCTGTGCAGTGGGGTAAAAATCATAAATCCCCATCCATTTATCCATTTCCATTGCCTCAGCCAGTCCTATGTCTGCACCGTAATACAGCGAAAACTGGATACGCACCACGTCGTCCTGTGCCGGGTAATAATCACAAAGGCCTACATTGAGCGGTGCGCCGTTTACGGTGATCAACCATCCGGCCAACGCGGTATACTCGTATTCCCCAAGCTTAGTCCCGGAGCCTTCGTCAATATAATCCCCGATTTCATCTACAATGCATTGTGGAATATGATCACTGTTCTCTACGTAAAGTGTTTTTAAATAATAATTTTCCTGCAGGGTTCCCGCGTAATCATAAGCAATACCGTTTTGCGTAAGCAGCCTGTCCAAAACCTGTGCCGCATTTTCGTTTTGTAAAACAGAAACCCGCGTTGGTTCAACAACATATCCGTTGCCGATTGAAAAGGCCTCTACAGAAAATACCGCGCTTTGTTCCTGCTGGACCTGTACTGCGCCTGCCGCAGTACACAAGGACAGAAGCACAGCGATTGCAAGCACTGTGCAAATTGCTTTCTTTCTTACCATTTTCATTTTTTATTCCTCCAATTTTAAAAATGTTTTCGGAACAAAAAAGCGCCGTAAAACGGCGCAGTAAAACAACAAATATGGGATCCTTGTTTTGTTGCCTACACCATTTTCCTCCGAAATGTGTATTGGTACGAATATCGGCAGGTCTCCTGGCTTAAAATCATCCTACTTGCTTCATCTTCCCGATAAACTCAGTGATTGACGCACAAACATCCCGAAGCGTTCGTCCTTCTTACAGTAGCGGGGACTGCCGCAGACTTGCACTGCGTTCCCTTTTCATGCCTTAAAACAAGGCAACCGAATTCGTCTTTATCATGATAAATATTTCAGCCCCTATTGTCAAGCTTTGGCACATAATTTCATAAAAATAAAAAAATCAGGCGAAAATAATTTTCGCCTGATTTCCAAAATTCTGTATTATTCTGCCGCTTTGGCAGTTTTTTCTTGCTGTGAAGCGTTTTCCGCTTGATCGTTATGATTCTCTTCCAACAAACGAAAGAAACGGGTAACGGCAACCAAAAGAACAATGGTGCCAAGCGTTGTCTCCGTTTGATCCGGGCATACACCCAAGGCAGCTGTCTGTGCATTGATCTGTTCGGTCTGCTTTTGAAACCCAAGCAGGGACGATAAAATTGCCAGAGAAGACGTAAGCCGCAGTGTCTTTGGGTCCGGACATCCGTCTGTGCAACATGTACCGTCCGGAAGTGCTTGCGCAAGCAGTTGTACACGTTGCACGTCCATTGCCTTATACTGTAAAAAAGGCCCAAAAATATAGGGAGCAAAAGCTGCTGGGAACGGTCCAGCAGAGCGATCTGGTCCTGTATTTCTTTTGGAAGCATACAGTCCATAGAATCACCACCCTGTTATAAACTTTTCCCTTTATACTTTATGGCATAACAGTGCCGTTTGCCCCTGCATTTTCATTGGTAAGGCCATGCAATTTTTATGGCAACGCGCTTTGAGCACCAATTCCCCCAAACCCGGGCGTCGATTGCCTTCTTTTTTTATAAAAAAGGTAAATATGTAATCTTCTTTATCTATATAAAAGCATACACAAAAGCCCCGCTGTTAAGCGGGGCTTTTGTGCAACACAGTCGGCTGTAATATGGAGGCGACACCCGGATTTGAACCGGGGAATCAGGGTTTTGCAGACCCATGCCTTACCACTTGGCTATGTCGCCTTACAGAAAGGGCGCTTAAATACTTTAAGCGCCGAGTTGGAGCGGATGACGAGGCTCGAACTCGCTACCTCCACCTTGGCAAGGTGGCGCTCTACCAGATGAGCTACATCCGCAAAAAATATGGTGCCTTCGGACGGAATCGAACCATCGACACGAGGATTTTCAGTCCTCTGCTCTACCGACTGAGCTACAAAGGCATATTTGGCGACCCGGAACGGGTTCGAACCGTCGACCTCTAGCGTGACAGGCTAGCGTTCTAACCAACTGAACTACCGGGCCAAAATATATGGTGGGAACAACAGGGCTCGAACCTGTGACCCTCTGCTTGTAAGGCAGATGCTCTCCCAGCTGAGCTATGCTCCCACAACCCTGCGCCATGACCTTTGCGTCATCAGCGACGGTTAATATAATACTATATTCACCTGCGGATGTCAATATATTTTTTTAAATTTTTCGATTTTTGTTTTGTATAATCTCTTCAAGCTGCGCTTTGGTAAAACGATAATTTTTATTGCAGAAATGGCAGTTTGCTTTTGCGTACCCTTTTTCATCGGCCAGGCTGCGTATTTCATCGTCACTTAAAAGACGGATCGAATTTACAACCTTCTCCCTGCTGCAGGTACAGACATAGTCCACCGGCATTTCATCCAAAACCTCTACTTCAAACCCAGCAAGCGCCGTTTTGCAGATAGCAAGCGCATCCATCCCTTTTGCAAGCATTGTCGTCATGGGGTCAAGCGCTGCAATATTCTGCTCAAGCCTTGTAATTACATCGTCGTCCGCTGCCGGCAACAGCTGGATCAGCAAGCCGCCTGCCAGCAGTACGTTGCCGTCTTCCTTGTCAAGCAAAACGCCAAGCGCGCATACCGTGGGGATCTGTTCGCTTGCAGCGTAGTACTGTGTAATATCTTCTGCGATTTCCCCACTAACCAGCGGAGTATACCCAATATAGGGATCGCCCTGTCCATAATCGCGCATTACATTTAAAACGCCGTTTTTCCCAACGGCCTGCGCAACGTTGATTTTGCCATTTGGATAGTATTGCGTTTCACACGCCGGATTTTCCACATATCCACGGCAATTGCCTTTGCTGTCCGCCACGGCAATCACTGCTCCAAGCGGTCCGCCGCCGTTTACACGCAGGGTAATGCTCGCCTTTTTTTGCTTGAGCTGTGCGCCCATAATAGATGCCGCTGTGATAAGGCGTCCCAGCGCCGCCGTCGCTACAGGGCTTGTGCGGTGCAGCTTTCGGGCGGTATATACAATATTGGTCGAATCAAGTGCGGAGGCCATAATTGCACCGTCAGAGGTAATACATCTGATGATCTTATCCTTTTCCATAAACACAAAATTCCTTTTCCCATATTCCCAGTATATTCCCACGCTACTGTTTACGTGCAACAAATACATTGCGCTGTGAATCAGCAGCAGGCGGGTCAAAAGACATTTCACCATATACGCCTTCAACGGAAAAGCCGGCAGAAAAAAGAGCTTTTTCAAGCTCTTCCTGCGTATATGCGCGCTCGGAAAAGCATTCGCTGCTGCGGCTGTACAAGCTGCCGCGGCGGGCAAAAAAGTCAAGCGCAATATGTACGGTCTTTCCGTCCTTGTCCAATGTATTCTGCCAGACACAAAATACGCCGGGCGTGTCATAAACAAACGTATGATTTGCCAATATACGTTGGTGTTTAAAAACCGTATTGACGTCAAAAATAAAATATCCGCCCGGATTCATAAACAAAGACACCCTGTCAAACGTTTTTTGCACATCCCGTATACTCGTCAGATGGTTCATACTGTCCAGCGTACAAAAGCAGGTGTCAATCGTTCCATACAAATCTATATTTTGCATATTCTGACAAAGAAACAGAATATCAAGCGTCTGCGCACACGCCTTTTGCTGCGCCTGCATCAGCATGTCGGGCGATGCGTCTACGCCGAATATGTCCAAACCAAGCTTGCAAAGCTCAATTGTAAGCGACCCGGTACCGCAGGCAAGGTCCAGCGTAAGCCCGCTTTTGTGGCCCAGCCTTTCCAAAAGTGTGCAGAGGTATGCCGCGCGCTTTTGATAGTCCACATTTTGTGTCAATGCATCATAAAATTGTGCAAACGCAGTATACTTTACGCTCACTGCCGAAAATCCCCATCCTTTATACGCTTAAAAACCAAATCGTATCCGTCGCAGCCATAGATCAACGAACGGTTTACACGGCTGATCGTCGCGGTGCTGGCGCCTGTTTCATGTACAATGTCGCTGTATACGCGTTTTTCGCTGAGCATACGGGCAACGAGCAAACGCTGCGACATCGCCTTTATCTCCGGCACTGTACACAGATCTTCAAAAAAGCTGTAGCATTCGTCCAGATTTTTCAGAGAAAGAATTGCCTGAAATAGGAAATCCACGCTATCGTCTTTAATTTTCGAATTCATAACCGCACCTCTTTCTTTTTTGGGGAAATCCATTCATTTAATGCTATAAAATTTTAACACAGGAAAGTAAAAATGTAAATATATGAAAAAGGAAAAGCCGAATTTTTAAAGAAAACCCGGCTTTTATATTTTTATATGTCTTTTTTTATGTGCTCCAACGCGCCCTTCTCTATGCGCGATACCTGCGCCTGGGATATTCCAATTTCTGAAGCTACCTCCATTTGCGTTTTTCCTTTAAAAAAACGCAGCGATAAAATCTTTTTTTCACGCGGGGAAAGCGACGCGATCGCCTCTTTTAACGCAATTTCATCCAGCCAGTTTTTATCGTCGTTTTTATCGCCGACCTGATCCATAACATAGATGGTGTCGCTCCCGTCTGAAAAGACCGGCTCATACAAGGACACCGGCTCCACAATTGCTTCCAGCGCCAGCACCACGTTTTCTTTTGGAATATCCAGTGCTTTTGCAATTTCCTCCACCGTGGGCTCCCGGTTATTTTGGGCGGTCATCTGCTCCTTGACCTGCATAGCCTTATAGGCCGTGTCGCGCATGCTGCGGCTGACCCGTATGGAGTTATTGTCGCGCAGGTACCGGCGTATCTCCCCGATAATCATCGGTACGCCATATGTGGAAAAACGCACCTTCAGGTTACAGTCAAAATTATCAATTGCCTTAATCAGGCCAATACAGCCTACCTGAAAGAGGTCGTCCGGGTTTTCTCCCCTGTTTGTAAAGCGCTGGATCACACTGAGGACCAGCCTTAAATTGCCGTTGATCATCTTTTCCCGCGCCTGCATACGTTCTTTTGGCGTTCCGTTTTTTATAATTTCCAAAAGTTCGCGCTTCTCTGATTCTTTGAGCACCTTGAGCTTTGCAGTATTTACACCGCATATCTCTACCTTATTGTATTGCACAATAATCCCCCTTTGTGGCGGCCGTCACTTTTATAAAAAGTATTGCCGCCTAAAAGGGGGTTCATACATGGTTTTATTCCTGCAATGCAGGATTTTCTTTATCGTCAAAAACAGACAAGCCCGCAAGCCTTTTTTGAATCTGCCGCGTGCGCACGCCCACCAGCCTGTCAAGCTCGCTGTTTGCCTGGTCCAAACGCTGCTGCGTTAAAAGCAGCCCCTGGGCAAATTTGTCAAACTCCGTTTTAACCTCTTCTAAAATACGAAAGGCTTCTGCACTGCGCTTTTGCACCGCCAGCGTTTTAAAGCCCATCTGTATACTGTTTAAAAGCGCCGCCATTGTGCTGGGTCCTGCAATATTAACCTTATATTCCCGCTGCAGCACCTCAACAAGCCCTCTGTTGACCGCCTCTGCGTATAAGCCCTCAAACGGCAGGAACATAATGGCAAATTCCGTGGTATTGGGGGGATCTATATATTTATCGCGTATATCCCTGGCCTCTGCCTTAAGCGTTGCAAGCAAAACTTTTGCCGCCTCCTGCACGGCCTCTTTGCTTCCCTGCTCATAAGCGCTGACAAGGGCTGCATATACATCTCCGGGGAATTTCGAATCCACAGGAAGGTAGATTACCCCATCATCCTGTGCGGGCAGCCTTACTGCAAACTCCACATAATTCTTGCTTCCCTTCTTTGTAACCACATTTTTTTCATACTGCTGCGGCGCAAGAATTTCTTTTAAGATGGCTTCCAGCTGGATTTCGCCTAAAATCCCCCGTGTTTTTACATTGGAAAGAACTTTTTTCAGATCGCCCACACCGGAGGCAAGGTTTTGCATCTCTCCCAGGCCTTTATATACCTGCTCAAGCCTTTCCCCGACAATTGCAAACGAACGGTTCATTTTTTCTTCCAGCGTTTTCTGCAGCTTTTCATCGACCGTTGTCCGCATTTTTTCCAGCTGCCTTGTGTTGTCCTCCTGTATATAGGCCAGTCGTTTTTCCACCGAGTCGCGAATCATTTCCAGCTTTTGCGCATTTTCTAGCGAAAAAGTCCTAAAACGGGATTCCAACTGTGTAAGCCGCTGCGTCTGATGCTCGCCGGACGTACGCAGGTTTTCCGACAGCATATCGCCCAAATTGATCACAGAATTCTGCGTAACCGATAAAAGCTCCTGCCGCAAAAGGCTGTTGCTGTGCTGCAGCTCCTGTACAAGCGTCTGCGGCAGCGCGCTGTTTTTTCTGCGCGCTTGCCTGACCAGCAAAACTGCTAAAAGCACAACGGATAAAACGCCCGACACAGCTGCGCACACCAGTAAATAAAGCTCCATTTTTTCGCCTCCGAACAAAATACCATCTATTTTGATTATAAGACCTGCCTGTCTGCCTGTCAATTATTTTAGAAAATTTGTTCGAATGCATGTCCCGTTTTTGATTCGGCAAATCGGAAGATACAAGGGCTGTATCTTCCGATTGCTTATACGCTGGCTTTTTCAGGTGTAAACACGCTTTCTATAACCTTTTCGGAGCTTGCTGGTGAATACAAAAAACGGTCTATATGCTTTCCGTGGTAAAAATAGTTGGGCTGCTTGGGCTTATAGGCGTATTCAAAGGTATCAATGACAATCAGCTTAATCTTCATCCTTTGGGGAATAATATTTTTTATGTACACGCTGGCCTGCTGCCCGGGGTGGATTCCCTCCCGGGCCTCCGCCAAGCCCGCAAGGTTCGGCGTAAGCTCCACAAACGCGCCGTACTCCTCCACAGAGCGGATGATTCCGGCAACTGTTTCGCCCGCCTGAAATTGTGCGGCGTTTTCCTCCCATGTTCCAAGAAGCTCCTTATGAGAAAGGCTGATCCTGCCGTTTTCTACCATTTTTACAACCGCCTTGATATCCATCCCGACCAAAAAGCGTTCACCCGGATGTTCAATACGCGAAACGCTGATTGTATCGATCGGCATAAGCGATACAACCCCGCAGCCGATATCCGCAAATGCGCCAAACGTCTCCAGATGTGTAATGCGCGCGTCGATCACATCACCCGGTACAAGATGGCTGATATACTGCTCAATACAGCGTTTTTGCGCCTGCGCGCGCGATAAAACGGCTGTAAGGGTACCGTTTTCATCACGTTCAAAGCCGGTAACAACAAAGCAGACCGGTCTGTTAACCCTTGAAATAACCGCAATATCTCGCACGGTCCCCTCTTTTATCCCCACAGCGCCCTCCTGGCGCGGAATAATCCCCTTCATACAGCCCAGGTCCACAATCAGATTATGCGCAGAATCACAGATAACCGCCCTTGCCTCCAATATTTTTCCTTCACTGCACGCCTCGTTCAAGTGCGCCTGCGATTTTAATGCATGTAAATTTTCGGCCGTGTCGATCAGCCGGCCTTCCGGATAAAATTCTATCATTTTCTTTCCTCCCGTATTCTTTATAGCGGCTAAATTATTATATGAGCGCGGGTTATAGGATTATTCCATCTGAAAGGGTATCTCTTATACGCCTTTTCTGAAAACTTTTTGCTGACCGGCAAGCTTTTGTGCAGGAAAAACCAAACAGAAAAATATGAACAAACTTTGCTTGCATATAGACGGGGAATATACTAAAATAAATAGCAAGCAATAGGAATTTGAAAGGAGACCCATGATGCATAAGCTATATGTGAAAAAAACAATCTGTGCTGTGCTGGCTGCAAGCCTTTTGACGGCAGCGCTGCTTACGGGCTGTTCTTCCGGGCAAGACACCACGGCGGACAGCGCCTCTCCTTCTTCTGCAACCAGCGCGCAAAACGCCCCGCTCGTGGAGTTTGACGATATTGCAATTGAACGGGATATTTATCATGATGCAGAGCACACGGTAGGCTATCAGCTTGAAAAGCCGCAGGCAGGCGAGCAGGTTGCGATCCTGCACACAAGCATGGGCGATATCAGCCTGCGTTTCTTCCCGGAAGCCGCGCCGAAAGCGGTTGAAAACTTTATTACCCACGCGCAAGAGGGATATTATGACGGCCTGACCTTCCACCGCGTGGTGGAGGATTTTGTGATTCAGGGCGGTGACCCGAACGGCAACGGAACGGGGGGCGAAAGCATTTACGGCACATCGTTTGAGGATGAATTTTCCGACAAGCTGTTTAATATCCGCGGGTCTGTCGCAATGGCCAACAGCGGCGCAGACACAAACGGAAGCCAGTTCTTTATCAATACTCCCACGGCGGACGATTTTCCCGGCTGGGATTATTACGAAAGCGCCTGGGAAGCTGTCCATCAGCAGCTTTCCAATTATATAGCGTCCGGCGCGCTGCAAACCTTTATGGCCTCTATAAACTATACTGGCTGCCTTGACACAGATCTCTTAAGCGATGAAATCAAAAATCTGTATACCGAAAACGGCGGCAATCCCACTTTAGACGGCGCTTTTAATGCGATTGACAGAGGACACACCGTGTTTGCACAGGTATATGACGGCATGGACGTGGTCGACCAGATCAACACAGTAGAGGTAGACTCCAACAGCGCCCCGGTAGAAGCGGTCACAATTGAAAGTATTGAGGTTACCACCTATCAGGAATAAATCATAAAAAAATGCCATTTGGTAACGCTATAAAAAGAAAAATAGAAGGAGGACACATGATGGCAGGAACAATTCTTCACCCGACAAAAGACGACTTTGATACCATGCTTCAGCAAAACGACGTAGTTTTGGTGGACTTTTGGGCAGACTGGTGCGGCCCGTGCAAAATGCTTGCCCCTGTAATAGACAGTCTGGCAGAGGAATACAACGGGCGGGCTGTCTTTGCAAAAATTAACGTGGATGAGCAAAGCGGCCTTGCCTCGCGCTTTGGCATTATGAGCATTCCCACCGTGATTATCTTTAAAAACGGGCAGGAAATCGCAAAGGAAATTGGTTTTAAGCCCGCCGATTCTTACAGAGGAATTCTGGAAAACGCACTGTAAAAACACATATTTTGTTCCTTTTAAACGCCGCTGGTGTGCTTTATTGTTCTACCAGCGGCGTTTTTAATTTTCAATCCCAATTTCAGACTTGACCGCAATGTCCTGCACACAGGTGTAGCTTGCGGTCAGGATCAATGCGTCTTTTGTTGTTTTTATTGCGGTCCTGCGGTCTTGAATATCTGTATCCAGCAGCTCAAAGGCTTCAAACAGTGCAAGCTGGGTATAGGCAGACCGCTCGGCTTCTTCTTTGGTAAGCGTCTGCTCCTGCGGACAATATTCGTACCAGTTTTCCGTATAGACAGAGAAAGGCAGGCCATTGCCGTTTAACAGGTAATTGTCCAGGCGTGTTTGCTTTATGTAGTTTTCATTGGGTATAAACAGCATGGTAAGCGGAAAGCGTATGTTAAAAAGCCGCCCTTCCATGCGCGACACCTGGTTTCCTGTGGGAAGCTCCTGTGTACGCTGAAACGGAACGGTAATTTCTTTTTCATGCAACGTCTGTGCATATACCTTGGCCTCGCTATGCTGTAAAGAGGCAACCCCCTGTGTGTTTTCCACTACACCGCTTACAAGCAATTGTCCTTTGATGACGCCGTCGCCTGTCTTTACCGCGGCAGCCCCCTTTGCAATATCCATACGCAAAATCTGTCCGTCTGCAGAGGCTTTAATGTTACATGGCATGTCTTTTGGGATAAATTCCGGCGGCGTATAGCTTTCGCTAAGCTCTACATACGCCGTTGATCCGATCAGGTTGACAGACATCCAACCCACCTGACCGATTTCCAAGGTGGTATCACGCTCCAAACGCTGGATATCCAGACTGCTTTTGAGCACGCCTGTGGTCAGCCCCTGGTTTGCAAGCGCCGTACGCACCTGCGTTTCGCTTAAATGGTTCAGCCCCGATATTTCAATATTCCATACAAACATCGACAAAATCTGCACCAAAACAAAAAAACAGACCGCACCTGCCGCAAGGCCCGTGCGTTTCTTATTTTTGTGGATAATAAACGGCAGCCCCATACGCTTTTTTGCGTGCAGGCGCACCCCCGACCGTTTTGCAAGCGGATGCAGCGACCGGTAGTCAGAAAGGCTTGTTTTTGCCCGCAGGCGGCCTTTTTCCCCCACGGGATCCCAAAGTAAAATATCGGCGCGCAGCGTCAGGTTCAGAAACCGCTCCGGAAAAGGGCCTTTTGCTTCAAAAGTAACATACCCCCGAAGCCATCGTAAAATCTTCAGCATTCACACATGGGCTCCTTTAGCTTACAAATTCAACAGACGTAATATAGCCTTCCACAATCAAAGAGCTGACTGTAAGGCACTTTATATTCAGCCCTCTTCCGCAAAAGGCAATAATCATAGCGCCTGTATTAATGCGGATGATCTGCGTGTCATATTGCAGGATTCCTTTGCATCCCTCAATGAGCGCTTCCCGGTTCCCTTTCAGCTCCAGATAAGGCAGATCGGCCATCCGCCTTTGCGGGCCAGACAGAATGGAAGGCTTTGCAGGGCGGCCCTTTTCTTTTCGTTTTGCCATATTAACACCACGCTTTTGCATATTGAATACAGGCCGTTTCATAAACTTTAGCATATATCGGTCGGCAATTTCTGCAATCACGGGCGCAAAACGCCTGCTGACTCTTAACATAACCCCCAGATTGCCGGCTGTTTTAAATTATGCTTTGGCGGTGGTACTTATGACACAGGGCGCGGCCGACGGGCTGCTGTATTGCGCACAGGTTTTAATTCCTTCCCTTTTCCCTTTTATGGTACTGTCCTCCTTTGTTGTAAACAGCGGTATTTCCGCCGCATTATCGCGTATATTATCGCCTGTTACCGTGCACCTGTTCCGCCTGCCCGGCAGTGCCGGTGTAACCATTCTTTTAAGCATGTTTTGCGGTTATCCTGTAGGTGCGCGCGGCGTTCGAAGCCTGCTGGACCAACGCCTGATCACGCAGCAGCAGGCCGCCAGAATGCTGTACTTCACAGTGGGCGCAGGGCCGGCATTTTTGGTTTTTGCAGTGGGTGCTTCTTTGCTGCACAATACCGCCACGGGCATTATTTTGCTCATCGCACAGGTACTCTCTCAGCTGATTTTAGGCTTTTTTACGCGCTTTCTATGCAAGGACCGGCCAGATACTTTAAAGCAGGCAGCACCAAAAGAGCCTCCCATGCCGCTTACAAACGCACTTGTCACATCCTGTGGCGACAGCACGCTTGGAATATTGCAGCTTTGCGGTATGGTCGTATTGTTTTCCGCTTTATTGGGTATACTGCAAAATGCAGGAGGCACGTCTTTTTTTGAAAAACTGTTGACCGCATGTGGGGCCAGCAGTGCGGTGGCCTCCTCCGTTCTTCCCATTTTGCTGGAGGTAACCGGCGGATGCTTTGCAGCCATAAAGGCTGGAGCACCTGTTGCGCTTTTGGCCTTTGCCATTGGATGGGGCGGAATTTGCGTTCATTTCCAGATATACGCAACGCTGGGCACGCTGAAGATCAACCGCGTCTTATTTACCCTTTTTCGCTTTGCGCAGGGGATTTTATGCGCCGTATTTACACATTTGATCTTTTTGGTTTACACACCTGCACAGACACAACCGGTTTTTTCAAACGTCAGTGCGGTGGTACCGACTTCCTCTACAACGGCTGCGGGCAGCATTGCGCTTGTCTTACTTTCCTTTTGCTTTTTATTTTCCTATCAGAAGCAACAAAAGAACGGGCAGAACATATAATATAGTCGCAACGTTTTCTCATTGCTTTTCATGGTAATTTTCATAAAAGGTAAAGGTGGTTGTCATTATGTGCGGTATTGCAGGATGGCTTGACAGATACGAAGATTTAAGCGAAAAGACCTCTATTATAGAAAGCATGTCACAAACGCTTGAAAAAAGAGGGCCAGATGAAAACGGCGTTTTTTTAGACCGGGACCACGGCGTATGCCTGATCCACCGCAGGTTGATTGTAATTGACCCTAAGGGCGGTATACAGCCTATGACGATCAACCACGGGCAGGAAAGCTATACGCTTGTCTATAACGGCGAGCTTTATAATACGGAAGACCTCCGCCGCGAGCTGCTTGCGCAGGGGTACACCTTCCAGGGGCACAGCGACACCGAAGTCCTTCTGACCGCGTATATCCATTGGGGAGAAAGCTGTGTGGAAAAGCTCAACGGAATATTTGCGTTTGCCGTTTGGGATCAAGCCCTGCATCGGTTGTTCGTTGCAAGAGACCGCATCGGCGTTAAGCCGCTATTTTATTACGCATATAAGGGCGGGCTTCTTTTTGCCTCTGAAATCAAAGCGTTGCTCGCAAACCCAATTGTAAAACCGCAAATTGACGAACAGGGGTTAAACGAAATCTTTTTCATTGGCCCTGGAAGAAGCGGAGGCTTCGGTGTATTTAAAAACGTCAGGGAACTGCTCCCCGGCGAATGCGCTGTATATAAAAACGGCATTTTGAAAAAGCGGCGTTACTTTACCCTGCAGGCGCGCGAGCATACGGACAATGAAGCTCAAACCATTGAAAAGACAAGGTTTTTGCTGACAGACTCTATCCGCAGACAGCTGGTTTCAGACGTTCCGCTTTGCTGCTTTTTATCCGGCGGCTTGGATTCCAGCATTATTTCAAAAACAGCGGCGGATTACTACAAGGAAACAGGAAAAGGGCCGCTTCCCACCTATTCTGTAGATTATATAGACAATGAAAAGTATTTTACAAAGAGCCTTTTTCAACCAAATGCAGACAATGTATATATCCGCATGATGTGCGAACATATTGGTTCACAGCATAGGGAAGTTGTTTTAGATAATCAAAAGCTGTTCGAAGCGCTTTTGCCCGCAGTGGAGGCAAGAGACCTGCCCGCTATGGTGGACGTGGATTCTTCCCTGCTGTTATTTTGCAAAGCTGTTAAGGAAAACTTTACAGTCGCCCTTTCCGGCGAATGCGCCGACGAGCTGTTTGGTGGTTACCCGTGGTACCATAACAGGGAAATCCTGTTTGAAGAATGCTTCCCATGGTCGCGCAGCCTTGATATCCGCAGGAGTATCTTAAAGCCGGGCCTTTTAAAAAACGGCGAGGCATACGTGCACGACCGCTATATGGATACAGTCCGGCAAACCGACAAGCTCCCCACAGATTCACCCTTGGAAGCGCGTATGAAAGAAATGTTTATGTTGAATTTCCACTGGTTTATGCAGGGACTGCTTGACAGAAAGGACCGAATGTCCATGTACAGCGGGCTGGAGGTAAGAGTGCCGTTTTGCGATTACAGGATTGTCGAATACGCCTATAATATGCCATGGAGTTTAAAGGCGCTGCATGGAAGAGAAAAAGGCATTTTGCGCACCGCCATGAGCGATTTACTGCCCTATGACATTGTCTGGCGCAAAAAGAGCCCCTATCCCAAAACGCATAACCCGCTTTATATGCAGCTTGTATCGGAAGGTGCCAAAAAAGTGCTGCGGGATAAAAAATCGGTTCTAAACCAATTTTTAGACGAAAAAGGTGTGTTGGAAATTATTGAACACCCGGAGGAGATCCGTTCCCCCTGGTATGGGCAGCTCATGCGTGCACCGCAAATTCTGGCGTACATCATTGAGCTTGACCACTGGTTTAAAACGTACCATGTAGAAATTGTCGGCGTATGATCAGCGCACCGTCCGGTGCGCAAGGTGCACAAGCCACCCGGAAAAGGGATAAAGCAGGATTGTACACAGCAGATTAAACGCAGTATGTACCATAGCAATGTCTGTCGGAGACGCCGCCTTTTCCAAAAAGGAAAAAGAAAAAACAGCATCCAGCCCGTAAAACACCGCCAGTAAAAACAGAGCACCTACCATGTTGAAATATAAATGTACAAAGGCCGTGCGCTTGGCATTTTTCCCTGTTCCAATACAAGCCAGCAACGCCGTAACACAGGTTCCTATATTTTGGCCCAGTACAATAGGGATTGCGCTTGCAAGCGTAACAGAGCCGGTCAGCGACAATGCCTGCAAAATACCTACGGAAGCCGAAGAGCTCTGCAACAGGGCCGTTATGGCCGTCCCCGCAAAGAGGCCATACAAGGGGTTGGAAAAATACAGTAAAAACTGTGCCGTCAGCGGAAAGGCCCGAAGCGGGGACAGTGCGTCGCTCATAAAATGCATACCCAGTATCAGCATGCTAAACCCGCATAACGCAGCGGCAATTTGCAGCTTCTTTTTCATGCAAAAAATAGCTGCAAACAGCAGCGACGCCCCCGCCAGTGTTACCAGGTTAAGCCAAGCAGACAGCGGCGTTCCCGCAAGCCCTGCAATGCTTATCAGCCACGCTGTTGCCGTTGTACCTATATTGGCGCCCATAATAACCCCAATGGTTTCATACAGCGTAAGGATCCCCGCATTGACAAGACCCACCAACATAACCGTTACGGCAGAGGACGATTGCATAAGCGCCGTCATGCATACACCCGAAAGTACGCCGCGAATTTTGCTTTTCGTTAAGGCAGACAGCTTTTTTTGCAGTCTGCTGTTTGACAACGCTGAAAGCGATTTTGTCATTTGATGCATGCCAAACAGGAACAAAGCCAGGCCGGCCATAAAATACAGCACATACAAAACGGGCACGCCACTTCCCCCTTTCGCCACCGTATGCGTTCCTTTTTATTTGTATGATAAAAAAACATAGACAAGAACAAAAAAGCAGCCAGTTTCTTTTTACGGAAACTGGCTGTTTCGTTTTGCAGTTTTGCATCTGTAGAACACAGGGATCCCTTTTGGTTTTTTAAGACGCGCTTTCAAACTGAGAATTATACAGCCCGGCATAAAAGCCGCCTGCCTTGAGCAATTGCTCGTGCTTTCCCTGCTCGATGATATCGCCGTCTTTCATGACAAGGATCAGATCGGCGTCCTTGATTGTTGAAAGGCGGTGCGCAATCACAAAGCTGGTTCTTCCCTGCATCAGATGATCCATGGCCTTTTGGATCTGCAGCTCTGTCCGCGTATCGACCGAGCTGGTTGCCTCGTCAAGAATCAAAATTTTAGGATCCGCCAAAATGGTCCGTGCAATGGTCAAAAGCTGCTTTTGCCCCTGCGAAACATTCGTCGCCTCTTCATTGAGCACCATGCCGTAACCGTCCGGGAGCGTCTGGACAAAATTGTGGACATGCGCCGCCTTAGCCGCTGCAATGACCTCTTCATCCGTCGCGTCCAGCTTACCGTAGCGGATGTTTTCCATAATGGTTCCAGAAAACAGCCACGTGTCCTGCAGCACCATACCAAAAAGCTCGCGCAGCTCGCTGCGGTCAAAGCTTTTAACATTGTAGCCGTCGACAAGAATTGCACCGGAATTGACGTCATAAAAACGCATCAGCAACTTTACCATTGTCGTCTTTCCGGCGCCTGTAGGTCCTACAATGGCAATCTTCTGCCCTTGCTTAACTTTTGCCGAAAAGTCGTTAACAATAATTTTGTCAGGATGATAACCAAAATGCACATTTTTAAATTCTACGTTTCCAATCATATCCTCAACCGTAACATTCCGCTGTACCGAGTGTTCCACGCCCGTGCTGTCGACGGTTGTTTCTGTAAGCGTAGCATGCGCTTTGGCAGTTTGCTCCTCTTCTTCCTCTTCCAAAAACGCAAAAACTCTTTCGGCGGCGGCCGCCATGGACTGAAACATATTGGAAACCTGCGCCACCTGCATAATGGGCTGTGTAAAACTTCTTACATACTGGATAAAAGACTGAATATCGCCCACCATGATTGTACCGTTTATCACAAAATACCCGCCGAGCACCGCAATGGCAACATAGCCCAGGTTGCCTACAAACTGCATAACCGGCTGCATAAGACCGGACAAAAACTGTGATTTCCAGGCCGATTTATAAAGCACCTGATTGTTTCTTTCAAATTCGTCTATGGTTTTTTCTTCATTATTGAACGCCTGCACAATATTTACGCCGCCAAAGGTTTCTTCTACCTGTCCGTTGACATGTCCCAGGTATTCCTGCTGGCTTCTAAAGTGTCTTTGTGATTTTTTTACAATCACAGAAATAATGGACATAGACAGCGGTAAAATCAAGAGCGCAACAATGGTCATGATCCAATTGATAGAGAACATCATAATCAATATCCCAATAATCGTGGTCACAGACGTAATCATCTGCGTTGCGCTCTGGTTGAGGTTCATCGAAAGTGTGTCAACATCGTTTGTAATAATGGACAACACTTCGCCTGTCTGCCTGCTGTCAAAAAAGTTCATGGGGAGTCGGTTGATTTTTTCTGCTATTTCCTTGCGCATACGGTATGTGATCTTTTGGGTAATATTTGTCATGATCAGCCCCTGTATAAACATAAACAGCGCGCTGACAACATACAGACCAAGCAGGAAAAGCAATATTTCCGCAATTTTCCCAAAGTTTATGCCTTCCCCGCCGGAAATCATGCTGATCAGCCCATTATAAAGCTCCGTTGTTGCATTCCCCAAAATTTTGGGGCCGACAATTGTAAACACGGTGCCCGCAATGGCAAAAAGCAGTACAAGCACCAGTGCAATTTTATATCTGCCCATATAGACAAGCAGCTTTTTCCCCGTTTTCTTTAAATCCTTTGCTTTTTCGCCGGTACCTGCCTGCCCGTATCCACCCGGGCCGCGCATAAAGCGCCGTGGCCTGTTACTGCTCATTGCTTAATTCCTCCTTTGACAACTGGGATTCGGCTATCTGACGGTACACTTCGCAGGAATCCATAAGGCTTTGATGCGTCCCTATACCGGCTATTTCTCCATCGTCGAGCACAATAATCTGGTCTGCATGTAAAACTGTGCTGATACGCTGCGCGACAATTAAAATGGTACTGTCTTTCGTTTCATTGCGCAGCGCCTTGCGCAATGCAGCGTCCGTTTTATAATCAAGTGCAGAAAAGCTGTCGTCAAATATATAAATTTTGGGGTCTTTGGCCACTGCCCTTGCAATAGAAAGTCTTTGGCGCTGTCCGCCCGAAACATTTGTCCCGCCCTGCGCGATCTCTGATTCGTAGCCGTTTGGCTTTTCACTGATAAAGTCCGCAGACTGCGCAACCTGCGCCGCTTGTTCCACACGCTTGCGGTCCTCTTTTTCAAGGCCATAGGCAATATTGCTTTCTATCGTCCCGGAAAACAGCACGCCCTTTTGCGGAACATAACCTATATCCTGCCGCAGGGCTTGCTTTTTCACCTTGCGTATATCCGTTCCATTTACCAAAATTCTCCCGTCCGTCACGTCAAAAAAGCGCGGGATCAAATTTACAAGGGTGGATTTCCCACTTCCTGTGCTGCCTATAAACGCCGTAGTCTGCCCGGGCCTTGCTGTAAAGCTGATATTTTTTAAAACATCCTCCTGCGCACCTGGGTAATGGAAACAGACATTCTCAAACTCCACAAAGCCGCTTTTTTCTTTTTTAAAGGGTTCCGGCTGCTGCGGATCGCAGACGGTTTCTTCTGTTTGTAAAACCTCCGCCACGCGCGATGCGGAAACCAACGCCCTGGGCAGCATGACGCTCATCATAGAAAGCATTAAAAATGCCATAATGATCTGCATGGTGTACTGGATAAAGGCCATCAGGTTCCCTACCTGCATGGAGCCGCCGTCAATGGCCTGTGCCCCGACCCAAACAATCAAAATACTGATGCCGTTCATAATAAACATCATAACCGGCATCATAAACGTCATAACACGGTTGACAAACAAATTGGTTTTGGTAAGCGCCACATTTGCCTGATCAAAGCGCTCTTCTTCATGGCGTTCCCTGCTGAAGGCACGTATAACAGGCAGCCCCGTAAGAATTTCCCTTGCCACCAGGTTGACTCTGTCAACCAGCTTTTGCAATTTCTTAAAGCGGGGCATGGCAATAAAATAGAGGACCAAAACCAGGGCCAGAATCAGGCCAATGGCAACACCGATTACCCAGGCCATATCGTCGCCTGTTTCAAAAACCTTTACCAACGCCCCAATACCGAGGATCGGCGCGTAAATTACAATGCGCAGCAGCATGACAACAAGCATTTGGATCTGTTGTATATCATTTGTACATCTGGTAATAAGCGAAGCGGTAGAAAAGTGATTAAATTCTCTGCTGGAAAAATGTACCACCTTTTGAAACACAGCGCTTCTTAAATCGCGCCCAAACTGCGCCGCTACCCTGGAAGCCAAAAGCGTTACGAGCGCCGCCGCCACCGCTATGATTAAGGCATACAGCAGCATCCACATGCCGGATTGCCAAATATAATCCGACTGCATGCGGTCCACGTCTATCCCGACGGCACGATATTCTTCGCGTACAAAGCTGACCGCCATCTGCCGGACAATGCTTGGGTCAATTTCCTCAAACTGATCCATTTGCTCTTTAAAAGACGCAATGGCCTGCTGCCGCTGCGCCTGCGGTAGCTGGTCAAGAAGTGCAAGCAGCGAAGCGCTTTGATTTGCGCCGCCCGGCATTTTCTGTTGAAGCGACTGGGTAACCTGCTTGATCTGCGGGTCGTCGCTTTCCAGAAAGGATAACGCGAGCATAGGGATCCCAAAAATATCGTTGAGCGTTTCCACGGTCTGTGCATCTGTATTTTCATAGAGCGTATAGACCTGCAAATTTTCCTTTTTATCGCTGTCATGCAGCGTATAGTTTGCCAACACGGTATCCCTTTCATTTTGATCCATAAAATAAAAAAGCCGTTCCATCTGGCTTTTTCGGATCTCCATCGGGGCAATTTGCGCAATTCCTCCCTGCTGAATTCCCACATTCACAATGTCGGATATCTTTTCAGGAAGAGAAAGGTCGCAGAAGGCCTGGACAACAAGCAAGACCAATATAGCCAAAATGGGCAAGACCGATTTTTTCAGATATTTGATAAGTTTGCGCATAAATACAGATTCTCCTTTTTATTTCCGGATATTGGGGCGGCACTTAAAATGCGGCATATTAGCTTTTGCTTTCTTCCCAGTCCATAGATTCAAGGATACTATGAAACTTTTTAAGCAGCTCTACAAATTTTCGGGCGTCGTCTTCCCCCATTTTTTCCATCATTTTATTTGTCGCTTCCCATAAACGCAACCGCTCTTTTTCAAAAATTTTTTTGCCTTCTTCCGTAATATGCACAAAAGCGCTGCGCCGGTCTGTCCTTAACTGAATCCGTCTGATGACCCCTTTGTCTTCCAAATGGTTCAGTATCTGCGAAGCCGCCGGCTTTGAAATTTTTAAATAGGCGCATATATCGCCCGTTTTTACGGCCTCTGTCTGCGGTGTGCTTTCAGACAAAAAACATATTGCGCTAAGCACTGCCATTTCACTGTAGCGCAATTTACAAAGGCAGGGGAAAAATCTCCTTTCCTTTCGGACAGCCAAAAGTGTGTTCATAAAATCATTTGTAATATTTTCTTCCATACACCCACCTCTTTAAAATGTTAAGCAAATTAACATTTTATATGCTTAATTATATTATTCCTTTATTTTTCATATGTCAATAGGGATAGATTCTATAAATGCGATAGGCTATTATGTTTTCCGTATTATAAAAAAATTTTTATAAAAAACTAAGACTTTTGCCATTTGTGCCGATGTAACCCCTTTGTTTTTTCAAAACAGAAACGCGGATGTTTTTCACACCCGCGTCCTTTTTGCATAAAAGCTATTTATCGGAACATATCCTCAAAGGCGTCAACGCCCCTTTGCGTCTGTGCCGCTGCAAATTCAGCCGCCTGCTGCTCTGTCATATCTGCGTCGTTGCTGATTGCCCCCAGCAAAATAAACGCCAGATAATCGCCCCTGCGGACAACCCGGGAAGCGTTGATTTTTGCACTGTTTGCCGGGTATACAATTGCGTCTTCTATTTGCTTTTGCTGCGCCTTGTTTAATTGTGCCTCTACTTCTTCCCCGTATCCCTGCTTGGCCTTAATGACAAGCAGACAATCCGGATGCGTGCTCACACCCGAAACCTGCGCCTTGTATTTGTCTATTTGCGCAAGGTCTAAAGCAAATTCTTCCTGCAGTGTTTGCGCATCCATATCTGTGTCGGGCAGATAGTCGTCGCCATACGCTTCCTGAATTTTATCAAATATTCTTCCTACGGCAAGCTCGGCCTGTTCGCCGCTATAGGCGTTATCACCTTCTGCGCCGCACCCCGAAAAAAATATACAAATAGTAATAAAAAATACAAATAGTATATATAAGCTTCTTTTGGGATTTTGCATGCTTTCCCTCCCATATCCTTGTCTGTTTTCGTTTTCTGTGTTATTATAACCTTCCAGACTCTGTAAAATACAGCTTACCCTGTTTTAGGCCGCATTTTGCAGCAGCAATTTTTTATTTATACAGAAAGGACCCATCGTATATGCACAGAAAAAAA
Organism: uncultured Oscillospiraceae bacterium; assembly: GCA_900541565.1. Classification (GTDB taxonomy): domain Bacteria; phylum Bacillota; class Clostridia; order Oscillospirales; family Acutalibacteraceae; genus Scatavimonas; species Scatavimonas merdipullorum. Next base: position 14,690 of record UQKB01000012.1, on the reverse strand, counting down.
ATTTTTTATATAGGGCTTTGTTTATTTTTAACGCTTGTGCTTTCAAGCTGCAGTTTGCCGTCTGAAAACGAGGACAGTAGTGCAGAGAGTGAAAAAATCAACATCGTCGCTACAATTTTTCCGCAATATGACTTTGCGCGCAATGTTGCCGGCAGCTTGGCAGAGCTTACCCTGCTGCTCCCCCCCGGCGGAGAAAGCCACAGCTATGAACCTTCCCCAAAGGATATGATCCAAATACAGGAAAGCGACCTGTTTATTTATGTAGGCGGTGAATCTGATCAATGGATTGACGATATTCTGGAAACGCTTGACACCAGCAAAATTACAACACTTAAGCTGATGGATTGCGTAGATACGGTGTACGAAGAGTTCCAGGAAGGCATGGATGCGCATGAGGAGGACCACACCCACGACAGTTATGCATATGATGAGCATGTGTGGACTTCCCCAAAAAATGCGCAAAAGATCACGCAAGCCATCAGCGATGCGCTGTGCACACTTGACCCTGAAAACACACAAACCTATGCGCAAAACTGCGCATCGTATCTTGCAAAGCTTCAAACGCTCGACCAAAGCTTTGAACAGGCCGTCGCGGCGGGGCAGCGCAACGTTATGGTTTTTGGCGACCGCTTCCCGTTCCGCTACTTTACCGACGCCTACGGTCTGGAGTATTTTGCCGCATTTCCCGGCTGCAGCTCCGAAACAGAGCCAAGCGCCGCAACGCTTGCTTTTTTAACGGAAAAAATCAAAGAAGAAAACATTCCGGTTGTTTTTTATATAGAGATGTCCAGCCAGAAGGTGGCAGATGCCCTGTGTGAAAACACGGGCGCAAAAAAGCTTTTATTTCATTCCTGTCACAATTTGACAAACGAGGAATTTGAACGCGGAGAAAACTATCTTTCTTTGATGGAAAACAATCTGGAAAATCTGAAAACAGCCCTAAATTAAGAGCGTGAAAATAACAAAGCAATAAACTGGCCGGCAGGTGATGTGTTTCACTGCCGGCCAGTCCATTGCTTTTATTTTGTTTTTTATTTTGCCAAAGCTTTCACTTTACAAACCTTTCTTCTTCGTAAAGCAGCGCCGGCAATATGGTTAAATCGTTTCACAGTCTACCTTCATGTCCTCAGGAAGCTCGCTTTCATCGGCAGAGATCAAAAGCGTAATTTTGGTTTCTGCATTTTCCGCCAGCACGCTCAGCTTTTTTGTAAATTCGTCAAGCGCTGCAAAGTCCTTTCCGCAAATTTTAAAAGTAGAATCCACCAAAATATCTGTAACATCATAATTGCCTGCGCAAATACCGCTGATAAACCCATACAGCATGTCATATCCTACGATTGCATACTGGTCGGTATCAATCAGCCTTGCCTTGTGCGTTACATCGTACGTAAGCTTAGCGCCTTTTTCAATGACAACCACATTGCCAGAAGATGTTGCAACTGCTTCGTTTGCCAGCGAAATCAGCTTTTTTGTTTTACCAGACCCTTTTTTCCCCACAAGTAAAGATACCATTTGAAACGCCTCCTAGTATATTTTACCGCTGCTGCGGTTAAGTCCTTCACAATTACAGTCTTGCCTCTAAAGCGGCCTTTTCTTCTTCATAGCCCGGCTTTCCAAGCAGCGCAAACATATTTTTCTTATAGCTTTCTACCCCCGGCTGGTCAAAGGGGTTGACCCCCAACAGGTAGCCGCTGATTGCACAGGCCTTTTCAAAGAAATAAATCAAATATCCAAGCTCGCGCTCGTTCATTTCTTCCACATGTAATACAATATTGGGAACACCGCCGTCATTGTGTGCCAAAACAGTTCCCTCAAACGCTTTACGGTTTACAAAATCCATGGATTTCCCTGCAAGGAAATTCAATCCATCCACATTTTCTGCGTCTGCTTCCAGGAAAATTTCTTTTTTAGGCTTGTTAAATAAAACAACCGTTTCAAATAAATCTCTTCTTCCGTCCTGAATATACTGTCCCATGGAATGCAGATCGGTCGAAAAAACGACAGAAGCAGGGAAAAGCCCTTTATTGTCCTTTCCTTCACTTTCACCAAACAATTGCTTATACCATTCTGCCATCATGGTAAATGCAGGTTCATAGCTTACAAGAATTTCCGTATTTTTACCCTTTCTGTAAAGGATATTGCGCAATGCGGCATACTTGTAACAATCGTTTAACGCAAGATCCTCCTGCATAAGCGCGTCCTGCGCTTTTCTGGCGCCTTCCATAAGCGCGTCCAAATCAGCACCAGCCACAGCTATGGGGAGCAAACCCACCGCTGTCAGTACAGAATAGCGACCGCCCACGTTGTCTGGTACGACAAAGGTTTCATAGCCCTCTTTGTCGGCAAGCTGCTTTAACGTACCCTTTGCCCTGTCGGTTGTGCAGAAAATTCTTTCCCTTGCGCCGTCCTGTCCATACTTTTTTATAAGCAGTTCACGGAACACGCGGAATGCAATTGCAGGTTCCGTTGTTGTTCCGGATTTGGAAATCATATTGATAGACACATCTTTGCCCTCGCACAACTCCAAAAGCTCCGCCAGCGCGGTGGAACTGATGGAATTCCCCGCATAGTAAATTGCGGGCGTGTCCTTTGCCATTGCATTATAGTTGGGCGACTTCAAAAACTCTATTGCCGCTCTGGCGCCCAAGTAAGAACCGCCTATACCAATTACTACAAAAATATCGGTATTTTTTTTAATTTTTTCCGCCGCGGCCTTGATGCGCGCAAATTCCTCCTTATCATAATCCGTAGGAAGTGTAAGCCAGCCAATAAAGTCGTTACCTAAACCTGTGGCGTTATGCAGCGCCTGGTGCGCCGCACGCACCTGCGGGGCAATTGCGTCATACTCGCAGGCCGATACAAATCCGGACAGATATTTGTCACTCAATTTTGTCGCCATATTTCAATTTCCTCCTTGCTACTACAGGCCGGGATACACGCATGGCCCGTATACTATGAAAATATTCTACAATATTTCCCGTCCTTTTGCAAGGTGGGTTTGTTCTTTTTTGTTAAAAATTTACGGAATCGTCCTGTTATAGCAAGAAAAAGCTTTTTAATAGCAAGGCAAGGACTGCTGAAAAAGAAACGGCTTCTACATTGTCCTGTGCTGTAATATCATAAACAGCCAATTGCTCCCCATCCTGCATATAAGTGATTTTGCCGATTTTCTGCCCCTTTTCTACAGGCGCCTGCACCTCCTGTACATATTCTATTTTGCTTTCCAACGATTGTTCGCTGCCTTTTTTTATCAAAAAGCTTCCGCTTAAATCAACTGCGGTGGCCACCTGTTTTTGCATACCGTCCTTAACCGTGACCGTCTGCAGCTCTTCGGTAAGGGAAGGCGTTACCGTAGTAAAGTTTGCAAAGCCATAATCCAGAAGTGTTGCAGCGTCTTTAAAACGGTCTGTGCCCGTTTCCGCCCCCAGCACCACCGCGATCAGCGACAGCTTATCCCTTGTCGCCGTAGCCGATATACAACTGCCTGCCTGCCCGGTCGTACCCGTTTTCAACCCGGTAATACCGTTATAGGTCTTTAAAAGCTTGTTGGTATTAACAATCTGTGTTGCGCCGTCGCGCAGGTAATCCATCCAGATGGACGTATACGCAAAAATCTCTTCATGTTCAGTCAGCTGGCGCGACATCAAGGCTACGTCGTATGCAGAGGTAACATGCCCGTCTTCATCCAGGCCGTTGCAGTTTTTAAACGTTGTTTCGTTCATTCCAAGCTCTTTTGCACGCTTGTTCATTTCTTCCACAAACGCATCTTCCGTTCCGCTGACGTGCTCTGCCAAAGCCACGGCTGCATCGTTTGCGCTGGCTACGGCCGTGGCTTTAATCATTTCGTCCACCGTCATCGTTTCGCCTTCCTCCAGCCAAATGTCTGAACCGCCCATAGAAGCGGCATGTGCGCTTGCCGTAACAACGTCTGTCATGGTTATTTTTCCCGCGTCTATGGCCTCAAATACAAGCAGCAGCGTCATAATTTTTGTAATAGAAGCACAGGCACGCACTTCGTGACAGTTTTTGTCAAAAAGGACTTTTCCCGTTTGCGGCTCTATTAAAACCGCAGACGGGGCCGTAATCTCGTCCGCTGCCAGCGCCTGCGTATAGACAGGCAGGCAAAACATAAGCGAAAAAGAAACGGCGGCGCACAAAAATTTTTTGCAGATTTTTGTCTTTTTCATGGATTGCACCTCCCACATGATAATAATGTGTATGTCCGGCGCAAACCGTATATGCGCTGCCTAAAAGGAAAAAAAGAGGGTGCGCCTGTTGCCACCCTCTTTGCCTGCTTATACAATCTTTTGAATCACGCAAACCGCGTGCGCGGCAATGCCCTCTCCGCTTCCGGTAAAGCCCAGCTGCTCTTCCGTTGTTGCCTTTACGCTGACCTCCTCCTGTGCAACGCCGCAGGCAGATGCAAGATTTTTGCGCATCTGTTCTATAAAAGGCTTTAGCTTTGGCGCCTGCGCAACAATCGTGCTGTCAATATTCCCAATCCTGTAGCCGTTTTCAGAAAGAAGCTGCGTTACGCGCCGCAGCAGTTTTAAGCTGTCTGCGCCGCTGTATACAGGGTCTGTATCGGGAAAAAGAGCGCCAATATCCCCCAGCGCTGCCGCGCCGAGCAGGCTGTCCATGACGGCGTGTGTCAATACATCTGCATCGGAATGCCCTGAAAGGCCCTTCTCATACGGTATCAAAACGCCCCCAAGAATCAGTTTTCTTCCGCCTGCCAGTTTATGTACGTCATATCCGTGACCGATCCGCATGGCTGTTCCCTCTCTTTCCTTTGTCTCTTTTTAAAAGCAGGTTTTCCGCTAGCGCTATATCCTCCGGTGTTGTCAGCTTTAAATTTTCATATGTACCCGGCGTTACAAATACGTGCGCTCCAAGCGCTTCTATCAGCTTACAATCATCCGTATAGTCCCGCCCGTTTTTTTGTGCAGCTAAAAGCGCCTGCATATACAGCTCTTTTGCAAAAACCTGCGGCGTCTGGATTGCAACCAGACTGTCGCGGTCCGGCGTTTCTTTTATAAAGCCGTCGGCTACGACCTTAATCGTATCTTTTACCGGCACGCCGGGCGCGCTTGCCCCATACCTGTATGCGTTCTCCACCGTTTGATCAATCAGCTCCGGCGTAATCAGCGGCCGGGCGCCGTCGTGTATTGCAATATGCGTTATATCTTTGCCAATTTGCCCAACGCCGTTTTGCACCGATTGCTGCCTGGTTGCGCCGCCGCCGATTAAGCCGCATATCTTATTTAAGCAATACTCCACCCGCAGGCTGTCAAGGCGCTGCATATCCTCAGCACGACAGACAACATACACCCGGCTTACAGACGGTGCGCTTTCAAACGCCATAAGCGTATGGACCACGGCCTCCTTCCCGGCAAGCGGCAAAAACAACTTCGGTATGCCGCCCATCCGTGTGGAAGCGCCTGCCGCAACGATCACCGCCGCCGTTTGATTTTGCATTTTTCCACCCCCTATGCAAAAAGCGAGCCCTTTGCAATTGTATACAGCTGCATGCCGATTTCAGATGCCAGCTTATCATCAACATTAGACAGAACCACCACGCGGATGCCTTCCAAATAGCTGATCATATCAATCGAAAAAAATGCCATTGTATTTCCTTCATGGTAGCACTTATCTTCATCTAAAAACCATCCATACCCATAGCCAAACCCATTGTCGGTAAGCATTTTATGTACCGTGGCCTTGCTGACGATCTTCCCATTTATAAAAGCATCCTGCCATTGAAACAAATCCTGCACGGTTGATACCATTTCCCCCGCCGCACCAAAATAAGAGGTGTCGACCCGAAGGGCTTCTTCCCCGTCCTTATAGTACCCTTTTGCCGTTGCATCCTTTAGATCAAAGCTTGTATCCTGCATTTTTAGAGGATCAAGAATATTCTGACGGATAAATTGGCTGTATGGCATGCCAGAAACCTGCTCTATAATATTCCCAAGCAGATAGTAATTGGAGTTGGAATACGCATATTGCGTACCCGGTTCAAAATCCAACGCATGGCCGTTTATGATCGCAAGGAGGTCTTCTGTGGTAAAGGTGTCGTCTGCAGACAGCTCTCCCTGTTCAGATAAATACAAAACGTCATTGAGGTAATCCGGTATACCCGATGTCATATTCAAAAGGTTTTCAACCGTTATGCGGTCTGCATACAGATAGTCCGGAAAATACTCTTCGATGGTATCTGTAACAGCCAGCTTACCCTGCTCATACAAAAGCATAATTGCCGTCGCTGTAAACTGTTTGGTTATAGAACCAATTTCGTATTTTGTGTTTATTTGGTTTTGATCGCCCGTTTCTTTATTTGCAAGACCATTTACCGACGTATACAAAACGGTGTCGTCCACGCCGACCAGAACCGTTCCGCTGAAATCCTGCTCGCTGATATAATCGTCCGCCAGCTTTTTAATGCGCGTTTTTCTCTCCTCTGTTACAACATCCTCCGGCCTTGTTTCCAAAACCGCCGCGCTTTGCGGGCTTGTCCCTGCCTCCGACTCTGCTGGAGGAACGACCGAACAGGAGGCCGACGACAATATAAGCGCCGTACAGACCGCCAGCACGGCAAATTTCCTTGTTGACTTTTTCACAACCAGCACCTCTTTTTCCGCGGGAACGCTACGCTATCTGCGGTAATCCAGCTCCATTTCTTTATAAAGCGCACGCATTTGCTTTGTGCTTTCCCCGCTTATGTCATTGATATATTTCAATGACCTATAGTCTAACCGCCTGTGTATAAATAAAGTGTCAAACCATGTAGCCCACCAGGGAAAATACATAAAGGGCGTAAGCGCAGGTGCCTTTTCCAGTACGGGGAATTTTCCCTTGAGCATGGTATAGCTTGGAAATAGCCGGCGCAGCACATAACCCGCTTTAGACGGCGGCTTTTCTTCCTTTGTTTCTCTTGCCGTTTTTGCAACATACGCATTGCGTCGCCTGCCAAAACTGCCATTTTGAATAACGTACAGCGAAAACGGATCCTTTGCAAGACCCGCTCCGTCCGGTGAAAACCAGTCGTGCGCAAGCATTGTAAGGCGCTGCGCAAAGGTTTGAAAATGCAACCTTTTAAGCAGTACCTCCAGTTGCCCGTCGTGCGGTACAGCCTGCTTTTTTTCAAGCATATAAAAATCAAGAATCATGCGGGGCGTAATCCCGGTTCCATAAAAATGTTTGGCCGTATGGTCAAGCAAATGCAGGTAAAAATCCTGCGGCATCATAGCATAGCTATATTTCCTTCCATCTGTCCGGATCAGCCTTTGCGGGATTTCCACGTTAAAAAAAGATGCAGCCCTGTTTTCATCAATCACAAGCTTTTTATGCACCTCCACCGCCATGTGCGGCGGCTTTTCATATTCGTCGTGAATCCCTGTTCTGGAAACAGGGTTGTAACCGCTTTGCACCAGAAAATCTCTAAGCTTTTTCACGCCGGAGGCATCTGTCCACAAATCGATATCCCCCATAAACCGCATATAGGACTGCGGATAAAGGCGCTTTAACACACAGCCTTTAAGCGGAAGGTTTGCAATGGCCTCCCGTTCACAAAAATCAAGCATTTTCTGCAGCTCAAATTGCTGTGTCAAATCTTTTGCGACATACAGCTGATAATCCCGCAAAAAATCGTTTAAAACAGGCTGTGGAAGCTTTGGATTGTCTTTTAAAACGGGATACAGCATGGCAGAAAAGCAGTTCTCCCGCGCAACCTTATATAAAATATCCCAACAAATCCCCTGCGGCGGCGGCTGTACATTTGCTTCGTTTACAACGCTCCCGACAAGAGACAGCATATATTTGTAATGCAAAAACAGGTTTGTCTTTTTTGTTTTTTCCACTTGCTTTCCCCCTTATGGGCTTTTATCAGAAAGTTAAATATAGTGGTCGATCTCAAGCTCGCAGATGATATCACGCAGACTTTCAATTTGCTTTTGTTCCTGCTCCAGATTTTTGACAAACACAGCCGACCGAAATGCTTTCTCCCCTTTTAAAGCGCGTTTAAGATACACATACCATACGCAGGGGAGAAAAAATGGATACAAAAACGGCGCTTTTTGAAGCGCAGCGTATTCCCTGCATAAAGCCGCCCGCGGGGGAAAAAGCTTTTTGAGGATATAGCCGCCTTTCGATACCTTTTTTCCGCTATATAGCACAACGGCCGCTTGTGTCAAAACAATATTTTTTACCGTGCCCATTTTTCCGTTTTGGGCAATATACAGCGGCAGAGCATTTTCGGTCAGGCCTTTGCCGTTTGGTGAGAACCAATCGCAGGCAAGCGTGTGCATCTTTTTCTCAAAGGCGGTCAGCCCGGTCTGTGCAAGCGCAAGGGTAAGCGTTTTTTTATCTTCCTGCAAAAGGAGCGTATGCCGGCAAATATAAAAATCAAGCAGCATGCGCGGCGCTATGCCGCCATAGAAAAAGTGGTGTGCGCAATGTGCCAGCATATATACATAAAAATCCACCGCGCACATGTCGTATGCATACCTTTTCCCGCTGTGCACAACGGCACGGTCCCAGACGCCTTCAAAATAGGGTGCATTTTTCCCGTTTTTCGCTACCAGCCTTTTATGCAGCTCCAGCGTGACCTTATTTGTGTTTTGATATACATTGTGTACCTGACCCTGTGCAGAGCATTTGTAACCGTTTTTCAGAAGAAAAGCATGCACGGCGTTTTCGCAGTCCTGTTGGATCAAAAAATCTATATCTACCATATAGCGCATTTCCGGCTGGGGATAAAACCGCTTAATATAGCTGCCTTTAAGCGCCATATTGCGTATGGCGTGCTGTTCGCAGAAATCTGTCAGCTGTGTTAGCACCATATCTCTGATATGGTTATTGGAAGCTTCCCGAAGAAACGCGCCGTACAGTTTTTCAAAAACCGCCTGCGGCGGCCTGTCTTCCGGTTTCATGGCTGACACAGTGTAAAATGCAGCCGGAGCAAACGCCGTTTCCTGGGCAATTTGCAGCAACACCCGCCAGTTTAACCCCTTTGGAGGCTTTGGCGGCACGGTACAGTTGACAGCTGCAGCCACCAGTTGCAGCAGATACCGGTATTCCCCAAAAAAAGCAAAATTCCTTACTTGCGGCATGGCTTCATCTCCGAGCAGACAATTTTACCGTCGATAATCTCTATACGCCGGTCGCATACAGACAGCGCCGCCTTTTTATGCGACACAATGATACAGGTTTTTTGATTGAGCGTTTTTATATTTTCCAAAAGCTTCTGCTCCGTTGCTTCATCCAGTGCGGAGGTTGCCTCATCCAAAATCAAAATGGGTGCGTCCGTTAAAATTGCCCTTGCAATGGCCACGCGCTGGATCTGGCCTTCTGAAAGGCCCTGTCCGCGCTCCCCAACCACCGTGTCCAGCCCGTTTGGCAGCTCTTCAATAAAATCCTGCGCACAGCTGATTTTTGCCGCCCGGAGCACATCCTCATCAGAAGCCTGCGGACAGACAAACGCAATATTATCGCGTATTGTGCCGGATAACAGAAAGTTTCCCTGCGGTACATATGCATACAGCCGGCGAATACTTTTGTCAACCGGGATTTGCCTGCCGTCTTTCAGCTTAAAATAAATACTTCCGCCGGAAAGCGGATATACGCCCATAAGAAGCTTTGTGAGCGTACTTTTTCCTATACCGGACATCCCCATAATCACAGCAAACGTTCCCTTTTGCAGTGTAAGGCTTGCATTTTTCAGCACAAGGTCACGGTCGTATTGAAAAGATATATTTTCAAATACAATTGCCTGCAGATCCCGGTAAATCTGCTGCATATCCATTTCACCGTCATTGATCTGCGCTTCGTCGGGAAAGCGCTCAAGCTCCATCAAACGCTCTGCGCTTGCAAGCGCCCCGTAATACTTTGGAAGCAGGCCGGAAAGCTCTGCAATGGGGTTTTGGATTTGCCCGATCAACGATAAAACGGCCGTTAACGTACCGTACGTAACCGTACCCGCCACAATATGGACCGCGCCCCACAGCAGGCCGTATAAATATCCCGCAGAAAAAATAAAGGAAAAGCTGGTGCCGGCAATGACAGAAATCCGGTTTCTTTTGACCTTGATCCTATAGTTATCCTCCTGCAATTGAGAAGCCCGCTGGTCAACCTTATCCTCTGCGCCAAACACCTTAACCATCAAAAGGCCGGATAAAATTTCCTGCATAAAAGAACGCACTTTTCCTTCTGTCTGCTGCACCTGCTTATGCAGCTTTTTCATTTTACTTCGGAAGGCTCTGGAAACAACCAGCAGCACAGACGCGCCCGCAATAAAAATAAGCGTAAACCGCCAGTCGATCGCTATTAACACAGACAGCGCGCCCACCAGCTTCGTAACCATAAAAGAAAACGACGGTAAAATAGAAACAACCGCATCCGCCACCACTGCCACGTCATTTGTGATCCGGTTTAAAAGCTCCCCGCTGTGAAAGGAAGATACTTTAAAATAATCTTTGCGGATAATTGTATTAAAAATGGTCTTTCGGTAATGCACAGTAAGCTTTGCCCCAATATAAAAATAAATATTCTTTGTCACAACACGCAGCAAAAGCTGAAAAAGCAAAAGCCCGCCGTATACACAGCCGTAAAAAACAACGCCCTGCATCTCCCCCGCCACAGCGCTGTCTATCACCCCACGTGCGAGCAGCGCCGAATATACGCCGATCAGGGCCAGCACAGCATAAAACACCACAATCAACAGTATATTTCCAATTTGTGATTTTGTATGGCCCGCAATCCAGCGCAAAGGCGATATTTTTTTTTGCGTTCCCTGTTTTTTCACCGTGTCCCCCCATTTTTATACCCGCATTCCCGCAGCTTTAATATAGCAGCCTGCGAAGGCAGGCAAGGATTCTTCTTTTCCCTCCGCGATAGAGCCGCCGTATAACCCGTGTGTTCGTCCATACACGGCTGTACAACCGGTACAGCCGGTTTTCCACCGTATATTCTTTTCCGTTCCTTGTAAAGCTTTTCACCACGGCAATAATATTTGCATCTGTGATACCATGCTCCACCACCGTTTGGTTATCGCCACACATAAGATAGCCGTTTTGGGTAACGGCAACAACTCTATGCAGTACAAACGCCCCATTTGTACGCCTGTACAGCACAAGATCATATTTTTTCAGCCTGGCCGGCGGCTTTTCCAGCACAGCGGTATCCTTTTGGCTGTGCAGCATAGGCTGCATGCTTGTCCCGGTTACAGTAATACAAACCTGTGCGCCATTTGACAGGGCTTCCTGCATAACCGGATAAAGCTCCTTCATCCTCACCCGCTTATTCAAGCAGACCAGCCTCTTTAAGCTCTCTTATAAATTTTTGCACCCCAGCCTTTGCCGTTTGTTCATCCACATCATACGCTTCAAGCATTTCTGAAAGTAATTCTTCCTCGCTTGCGCCATGCTCCAGCTTTTCCCACAAAAACGCACCTGTTTCGTTTAGATTTATCATACCGTTAAAATCCACCATGGCGGTTCCCACAGGAACAACCACATAATTTTCCGCCACTTTTCTTAAAAGAAAATCCGGTTTGATTTTCATATCGCGACATCCTTCCAGCATTATTTAAGTATTGCATCTGCTGCTATTTTAACAGCTTCCAAAGACATTGTACAGTCCATTTTATAAAACGGCGTTTCCAAAATCAGCTTATCTGTAAAAGCAAGCACCATCGAAAGCTTTTGCCGCGCCGTTTTATAAATTGTCTGCGGCAATAAAAGCGGTAAAATTTCAGCCGTCTTTTCCAATCTTTTAATTTGGTTTCGCTCTCCTCTGTGCAAAAACACAATGCCTTTCAAAGGAGCCGATATATTTTCACAAACAGCACAGTTTCCGCTCCATGGCGTTCCACAGGCGTAAATGGTATTGTTAAAAATACGCAGGGCCGGCTTATCGTCATTGAGGATTATGGCCTTATCCGCCCCATATTTTTGCTGCCACAGCCTGGTATGCGTGCTTTTTCCAACACCGCTGGCCGCTGAAAAAAGATAGGCTCCGCCTTCAAACAAAAGCGCGGACGCATGCAGCACAATTCCGTTAAACGGAATAATGGCGGAGGCAAAAAAGTTAGAGGTGCAGATATTTTCCGCATCGCTTAAGGACATAGACGTATAAGCGCGTGCAAATTTTTTGTAATCATCCGCGGTATAGGGGATGATTATATCTGCCTGCGCAGACGGCTTTGCCAGAAATTTCTGCGCTGTAGCGGTCAACTGTGCATAGAGCGGCTCCATACGTACAGTAAGCCCCGCAATCTGAAAAAAAGCCATCCCCCTTTAACCCTCCTCCTGTGAAAGAAATCAAGGCAGACAGATTGCTCTGCCTGCCTTGACATGTCCATTTGTTTGAGCGTTTAACCGAACAGATCGTCAACCGGCGTATTGATAATATCGTCGGGATCCTTCGGCTCTGTGGAAGTTGATAAAATGTCCTCCACCTGCGTAAATCTTACGATTTCAAGCTCAGGTATGGAAAATAACTTCTTCATGGTAAAAACCTCTCTTTCGTTCCTTCAAGGTTTTATAAAAACCCGGAACACCCGGCAGTATTTCCCATGGGGAAAACACCGCAAAGCGTTTTGTATGAAATAAATACCGCTTAGGAAAGTGTAGCCGGCATTGCTGTAACGGCTTCGCTGATGAAGAGCTCTTCGCCTACAACAACAAACGCATAAACCGTTACAACTGTGTTTTCATCAACACCAACAGGCACGCTGGCAACATAATTGTAGCGGCCGTCACTGTTCATATAACCGGAATCCGTATAATCCTTGATATAAGAATTATACGCCGAACCGGTGCCGTTGTCAAGATAATCCTGAATAGCCGTCTGCGCATCTGCAGGAGCCTCTCCTACATAGCGGAAAATGCCATACGTTGCGCCTTCACCTGGGTTGAGCGTATGTATGCCGAAGTACATCAGAATCTTGCTTGGATCTGTTGCCGTGTCATAAATAACGTCGTCAATAAAGATGTCGGGTTCCGGATAAACCATGCCGCCCTCTGTCTTGACAGCTTCTACTGTATAATCGGCTGTAACAATAAACTTGTAAGCGCTATTGTAGCTTACTCTCTGTCCATTGATTTCCCAATATGCAAAATTGGGATCTGTGCAGGTAAGCGTTACAACATCACCGTAGTTAAATACGTTTGTACCATCTATACCGCCTTCAATAGAAACAGTCGCATCATTTGCAATCAGCTGGACCGTAAAGGACTTTACAACAGCAGAATACGTAAATGTTTTGTCTTCTGTGATATTGGTAAGATCCTGCGGAGCAAAGCCTGCGACATATTCCTTATCCTTCATAACCGGCATTGTCGGTGCTATTGCGCTTTCACCTTCAAAGACAATCTGCTCAGAAATCAGTTCTGCGGGGTCTTCTGTCGTGTCAAAGAACTGTACGGTAAATACGCCGTATTCTCCAACCTTAAACTTTGCCCCTTCCATTTCATCCAGCAGATAATAGCCTGTCATGTCAGTAGGATTGGTAATGCTGACGGTTTCCTGTGCGCTTGTCTGGCCGTCTGTAAAGATCACCGTAGTATACAGGTTGGCATCAAACGTATAGGAATAAACATCCTGCCCCATAGAATTTTGCTGAACAAAAGTCATGGGCTGGCCGGGCCACGTGTTGTTGAACCCGCCGTCATAAAGGTAGATATTGGCAGAATCCCAGTTTTTATTATTGGTAAAGTACACGGTAATGTTATTGGGCTCAATGCCTTCAATATACCACCTTGTACCTGTCTGGGTGGTTGCAACATACGTTTTGTCTGCTTCCAGCGCTACAGAGATCGTCTGCTCATCTGCACCGTTATTAAAGATAATGGTGTCATATTTTCCTTTTTCAATCTGGAACTGGCTGACATTGCCTTCTGTTGTAGAGGCATCTATACCGGGCCATCCCATGTTTTCTTCCGTTTCGCTGTTGTAAGCGTACGCTTTGACAGTACTCCAATTTGTTGCTGTGTTGTCAAAAGAAACTGTAATTGTTTCTACAGGAGGCTCTGTCGGCTCAGGCTCTGTCGGCTCGGGTTCTGTTGGCTCGGGCTCGGTCGGCTCGGGTTCTGTTGGCTCGGGTTCGGTCGGTTCGGGTTCTGTTGGCTCGGGCTCGGTCGGATCTATCTCGGAATCCGGCACATAGTCCACCCAGCCTGCTCCGTTATAATATTTCCCGTTAAATGTGTCGGTTGTTGCCCACGAAGAGATTGCAACGACCTGCTCAATCCACTGACTGCCGTTATATGCCTGGAACTGCAATGTATCAAAGCCACCGTAAGGTGCAGCATCCATTGCAAATTCTGCCTTATAAACAGGTTGGCCGTTTATTGTCTCGCCTGTGTTGGTCATATCAACCTGTGTCCAAAGCTCCATGCTTCCCTGCGCGTTAGCCTTTACTGTGTAACCTGCATCCAGCCAGGCTTGACTTGGAGAATAATATACTATAATAGTATCTTCCGGTTCTGTCGGCTCAGGTTCGGTCGGCTCGGGCTCTGTCGGCTCAGGTTCTGTCGGCTCAGGCTCTGTCGGCTCGGGTTCGGTCGGCTCGGGCTCTGTCGGCTCGGGCTCTGTCGGCTCGGGTTCTGTCGGCTCGGGCTCTGTCGGCTCGGGTTCTGTCGGATCTGTTGTTACAGGTGTATACACATCCCATGTACCGCTCCAGGTCGTGC
>UQKB01000011.1 GCA_900541565.1 uncultured Oscillospiraceae bacterium | reverse complement strand
CGGCAGCGTCAGATGTGTATAAGAGACAGATACAATTAATATTACAACAATAGACAATGATTTAGCACAATTTTTGATCATATTTTGTAAAATATCTAACATATAGCATTTTGATGTGTATGGCTATAAGTTTATATCGGCATTTTGTTTTAAAATGTTTGAAAACCAGGGAGAGCAAAACGGCTCTTACTACAAACAGCCCGCCTTTGCAAAAACCGCAAAAGGCAGGCTGTTTGTTCATTACCTGTATGATCGCTCAAAAGTGCTTTAAAGCTTTCGCCGCCATGTATGGATTTATTGTTTATTTTTTATTTTTCTGTTTCTTACTGCGGCCACGGTAACGGCAGAAACAATGCATAATAAAGCCATTGCGCCAACCGGCGTGACGTCGCCTGTAAAGGGTGTTTTACCGTTGCTGGTTGCTGCCCCATTGGTTGCTGCCCCATTGGTTGCTGTTCCATTGATTGCTGTTCCGCTTGCCGTACCTGGCTCTGTATTATCTGCCTGCCCGCCCGCTGGGTTGGTCGGTGCAACCGGTATGGTTGGTTGGGAAGGTTCGGTGGGAGTAGTGGGATTGGTTGGAGCAGTTTCTGCCGAAAAAGCAGCGGTCAGTTCTTTATTAGCCGTTGCACAAAAGGTGTAGCTTGCAGCCGTGCTGGCCAAGACGCCGTTTTCGCTCCATCCGGCAAAGGTGTTTCCGCTTTCCGGTACAGCCGTCACGGTAACACTGTCACCGTTATACACGGTGGCGCCGCCCTGTACAGTGCCGCCCTGCCCGGCTATAACCGTAATGGTGCGCAGGTTGCTTGTAACCGGCATGGAGGAAAGGTAATTTTCCCCGTTGCTACCCGGTTGCATAACGTAATAGCGGTCCCCAAGCACAGCGGCGCTGAAAATACTGTCAGAGGTAAGGGGTTCATACCCTATACCTTCCCAAACGGATGCCGATGGATCGTAAGCGACTGTGCTTCCATAGCCCTCTAAAGCTACGCCTGTAAAAATCAGCTTATCCCCGCTGGCTGCACACGCGGTATTTAAAAGTCTGTGTGCCGTTTCATAAGATAAAACCTCTGTGCGTTTGCCTTCTGTCCAGGAGGAGCCGTCAAAAATATACGGCTGCAGATAAACGTCTTCCATATTTGCTGCAAACTCTGGCATAATCACAACCAGCTTGTCTGCTATCTGCTGCATGACAATTTTGCTGTAAGGGGCGTCTGCTGGGAAATCAGCCGCATTCTCCAGCATTTTAGTTACAGGATCGTATACGGAGAATTGCCTGCTGACATCCCCGTCTTTCAGGCCTGCGTTAAAAAAGTACAACTTGCCGTTATAAGCAGAGCAGTAAGAATAATCAGAAGAACGCCATGTAAAAATAAGCGTATCCTGATATTCCCATTTATTTGCGGCAATGTCATACCGCACAAGGGTTGTGCTTTCCTCTGCACCATACGTAAAACCGCTGATACCCCAAATCCCGCCGTCTGTATAAACAAACTGCATATTGTCTGTTGCGGGCAGGGGGCAGGGGGGAAGTTCGTCCCATCCGTCTTTTGTCATACGGTACAAAAACTCGCCCTGCAGGCCTATATAAAACAGATCTGTCCCGCCGCTGAGCAGGGTGCCGTCGGCAGATGTTTGGGGCATAGCTGTTTCTGCCTGAAATTTCTCAGGAGACGACGCAAAAAATTGCTTAAGATAAAAGGCGCGCCCGTTTTTAGAAAGGCAGATTATATGGTAGGTATCGTCTGCAAAAGGAGACGCGTCAAAAACAATTTCGTTTGCATCCGCTGATTGCGGCGTGACCAAAGTACCGTCTATATACAGGGATGCACCGTCCATAAAATGACCGGAAAGAACTGCGGTATTGCCCTGTAGGGTAATAAAATCGGGAACCGGGTTTGGGTCGCTGATGGCTTTTGCAAGGTCAAGCCGTCCGCCGCTTGCTACTTTTTGTGTATCTTCATCTGTCAGCGGCTGCGTACCGCCCAAGATGCGCGCGCGAATTTCAAGCGGGCTTTCCTCCGGGTAGATGGAGCTTAGCAGTGCCACGGCGCCACAGGTAATCGGCGCAGCCATAGAGGTGCCGCTCATCAAGCCATATTTTCCTGTGGTAAATCCAATGCCAAGGCAATCAAAAGAAATACGCTGCGCGTCTGCACACGGGGAAATGGAGACTTCCAGACGAATATACATGTCAGTAGGATCAATCGAAAGCGCTGTCATGGGGGCGTTCCAGGCATCCTGGTATGAACCGCTGGATACAAAATCGCCTAATTCAATATATTCCCCGTTTTGATCGATCTGCTGCACAACCACGTTGTTGCGGCCGCCCTTATCTTTTGCAAGGCTGCTGGTCAGAAAGCTTGCGTAAACCGTTTGATCTGGCACGGCGCTTTGGTAATAGGGGTTTTTTATGCGCATTTGAAATTTTACTGCCGCTTGCGAGTCACGGGCGCTGGAAAGGTCCAGCGAAAGGGCAGTACCGTCATATCCGTTTTCTGTCAGGGAAAATTCCCCATCATATGGTTTTTGTATGTATTCACCGCCAGAAAATGTGAAGAGAACAGGGTCGATAATCGACAGGGTTTCCCCAATTTGCAAGGCACCTTCTTCATAAACAGGAGGCTGTGCAAACGTTTCGTAATACACATTTTTCTCAAGCCCGGCCTGTTCGGAAAGCACGGGAATATACATATCCTTGGCAACGGTCGAGAGCATGGTAGTGCCCGGTGCTGCCAGATCTACGCTTGTTTTTCCATAGCAGGTAAATCCGGCCAGTGTATTCTCTTTTGTGCCGGCGGCAACTGTAATCGCATATGGGCTTTGACTGTTTGCCGGAATATAGAGGTTTTCGTCGTTGTTCTTGCCATCGTTTCCTGCGGCAATGACAGACAGCACGCCGGCTTGCCCGACTTTGTCGAGCACGTAATTGAATACGGGCATCAGCTCGTTGCCGCCCCAGGAATTGTTCACGGCAACAATATTTACACCGGCCTTTTTGGCCTGGTAAATATATTCATACGCGCCTATGCAGGCGGAAGTTAGAAATCCCCCGTTTGGCAAGGCTACCTTCAGCGCCATAATTTTTGTGTTGGGGGAAATTCCGGCTATTCCCTGCGCATTGTCGATCTGTGCGGCAATTTCTCCGGCACAGTGCGTCCCATGCGAATTAGAATAACTGTACGGCGCATCGTCAGGCATGGGATCGTCGTCGTTGGAGGCAAAGTCATACCCGTAAGTGCCGGGAAGGCCAATATTACCAGGGTTTATCCACATTTTGTCACGCAGGTCCGGGTGTGTATAGTCCACGCCGGTATCCACAACCGCCACGACATTTTCTTCATATGTATGGGAACCTTCCCATACGGCCGGCGTATCGATACCACTTGCAGTGTCATGCAAACTCCATTGACTGCCATAATACGTATCATTGGTCAAAGGTTTGTCTATATAATTAGGTTGTGCAAGCAATACTGCGCTGTTTTGCGCAAGTTCTGTCAGCAGTTGTTCGGTGGTAATACCTTCTTTTGAAACAAGGGCAACCTTTTCTGTTTCATTTGCGATCTTTTCAGTTTTATAAAAGGCATTGCTTTGCAGATTGTTGCTCCGCAGCTTTACAGGCTCATTGAAGTCCCATTGCTGCTCGATCTGCAGCCCTGCAAGCGGCGATGCCGCGCGAAGATGCGGATTGCTTTTGTAAAGGATAAGTGCCTGTCCCTGTACATAATTGCCTGTAAGCAGTTGGGAAATTTCAGGGGATGTTTCTGTCTGTGCTGAAGAAGCGGGGAAAAGACCTCCGCCTGCAAGCGTCGCCACACTTAAAAGCAGCGCAAGAAAAAAAGCTCCGTACCGTTTCATAGTTCTGTTCCCTTCTCTTTACGTGAAAATGTTAAAAACAGTATACTATAAGCGCAGTCTGTAAGACAAGAAATTTATGAAAAAATAAAAATTGGAAAAGGCTGTAAAACGTGCAAAAACATCAAAATTGCACAGATATAGATGTTTTATAAGTAATGTATTTTTATTTTTCAAAAAAATCTTTCGACATAATTTGACATGAAATTATTTTAAGATTTCCACTGTAATGGGATTTTTTAAGTATTTATGTAATTTAAAAGATAGTGTTGCACAAATTTCTACAAAAAATAATAGTTGACAAATTACGTTATTATGGTAAAATTTGGGTATTATAATTTTTTTAAAAATAAAATAATTTTAAATAGATGATTTAAATCAGGTAATTTATGTATTAGATATAGTTTTTTGTTTATAATGTAAACGTTTTCTGTTTGTGGCATGCAGACGCTGCTAACAGAATTGCATAAGAAAAATTTCAAATAAAATGGGGAAGAGTGATGCGGCGCCCAGCCCTCGCTTTTTATTATGTTTTTTTACTTTAAAATGTTATTTGGATATTGATTTACTATTATAAATAATGAAAGGCGGAAGCAATATGAAAGTTTTTTTGAAAGCAGCCTGCTGTAAAGGAAAAAGGTCTGTGTCGCTTTTACTGGCGGTGCTTTTGCTTTTTTCCGTTTTTACAGTGGTTTTGTCCAACGTTAGCACGTTACATGCACAGGCTGCGGATGACTTTCTTTATATACCGGTTTCCCTGTATGACTATAAGTATGATAATCAAATTAATACGCCGGGAGCGGCGCCGGATGCAGGAACAAGATCCGGCGGGTATCCAATTAAAACGCCGTATAACGAATTAAATACCGCTATTTCAGACTCCGGTTATACAGTTCCCCTGTATTTTGGCGACTTTTACCCGGACAGCGGCAACTGGAGCCAAACCCCATCGGGGCTGCGCAATTTTTACTGGGGTGCCAATATCGCAAATCAAAACGCTACCAATGCAGCCGCCCAGGGGCTGGTGGACGACACTCTGACAGACGGAAAGCTTACCCAAGACGGTAAGGAGCTGCCGTACTTCAGCAAAGACTGGTTTAACCAAAACCGCTCAACAGGTACAGAGGCTGTTAACACTGTATCGTTTGAATTTTATTCAAACGGCAGCTGGTGGGAAGATGCGGCAGACAGTGTAAAGCGGACGTTTATACAAGGTAATACGTATACATATACGGTACACAATAATCAATCCAGAACATTTACACAAACAGAAAAAGGCCAGGCGACCAATGCTACTACTTTTATTATAAATTTGGACGCTTCTAACGGGTGGGCCAGCAAGCCAGAGAGGGTAAGGCTATACATTACCTCTGTTTCAGGGCAGACATCTGTACAGGAGATAAATATTACTGTAAACGGTACGCAGCGCCGTGCGACCTTTGTATTGGAAAACAATTCAATTTATACTGCCCAGGGACAGAGCTATGCAGATGTTTACGAAAATATAGAGTTCCCATTTTATCAGACGGTGGATAACGGCGTAACCTATTATGAATTTGACTCCGAACAAAGAAATTTGTATTTTAACGGCAGCACGTTTACTTATACAGACAACGCCGTTTACGATACGATGATGAATATGAGCCAGTGCAAGCCAGGCTTTTTCCCGTTTAATAATGGAAACCCCGGTGATAAGGGAAAACTGAATTACGGCTTTGGCGCAAAATTTGAAATCCCATTTTCCATGACAAACGACGGTAAGGTCAATGGGCAGGATATTGTATTTGAATTTACAGGCGACGACGACGTTTGGGTTTTTATTGACGGCAAGCTTGTATTGGATATGGGAGGCGCGCATGCAAAAAGCAGCGGCAGCATTAATTTCAACACCAAAAAAGCGACTGTCACAACGGGAGCGTTTGATGGTAAGACCACAAATCAGTCGTCTGCGACCAGCGCGTCTGTAATTGATTTTTCAGAGCTGATTGATTTTTCAAACCCCACGCAAACGCATACGCTGACCATGTTCTATTTGGAAAGAGGCATGTGGGAATCTAACATGAAGCTGCGGTTTAACTTTCCGCAAACCAATACCTTTACAATTGACAACCGCACAAGCTTTGAAGGCATCAACAATGCGCTGCTGGCAGATACCATCAAGGAAGCGGACAACGATGTTGTTGCCTACGATTTTCAAAACCAGGGATCAACGCAGGCGGGGGATTCCGGGCTGTATGCTTCCTCCTACGACGTTACAAGGACGGTAGAGGGGCAAAGCACCCTGCTTTATAAAGGAACCGGCGTAGAGCCGACACCCGCAACGGGTTATACCGTATACCTAAATGCACAGGCCGCCGGTTGGACCACACCGTATATATGGGCATGGGATACGGGGGGAGACGGCCAGGACCACCAGATGGCATATGACAGTGAAAGCGGGTATTATTCTTATAACTTCCCGTCTGCGCCGGAAAACCTTTTATTTAAAAATGGTCCGGGTTTTGGCGGAGTAACGAAGACAAACGATACGGCACCGGGCGGCCAAAATCTGTTTACGCTCAATGCTGCGGGGACGGGCGGCTCCTGGAGCGTGTATAGCACAGGCGGAGCACAGCCGCAGGACGGCAATAATTTTGTTCCTGATGGAAACAACTGGACAGAGGTAGGAAGCCAGGTGCTTACAGAAAAATATGATGCCTATGCGAGCCCAAAAACGTATGTTTCCGGCGGCCAGACGCTGTTTTACGGCCAGACGGCGACATACCTGAACCAGTTTACAAGAGGAAGCCTGTTCCAGCTGCGGCAGGAGGATATGCTGCAAAGGCCGACCCGTGTACAGGGGCAGGCGGTCGTTTTAAATCAAAGCCATAAAACGCTTTCTGAATATTATGATACGGTCTGGGTGCTCAGCGATGTCGATGAAAATGTTCTGGGCGTTGGGGAAAGCAATTCCTATGTTACAGATAACCTGCTTGCAGCAGGCAGAACAGATACATTTGCATATTCCAATCTTGATACGGAAGATATCGTACGCAGCACTGCGCAAAGGGTGGTATTTCAGAATACCGTAAAAACGGGCGACATCGTCTTTAAAAAGGAATTAACGCAGGCGGCGGCAGATTTAGGTGCAGATGCGGAATTTTCGTTTCAGGTGCAGATACGCAACCTTTTCGGCGGAAAGGACGATACATGGAAAACGTATCCTGTAGACTATACGGTCGACGGCGTTGCACATACAGCCTTAAACGACGGCATTATCAAGCTGAAAGCCGGGCAGACGGCCACCATCAGCGGTGTTCCGGTGGGCACGGTGTATAAGGTGACAGAGGTAAACATCCCCGAAGGGTTTCGGGTTGACTCCGTTGGCGGCGACAGCGCAAAAACCGTGCTTGCAGGTACCGTAACGCAAAACGCTATGACTGCTGCACAGGGGACGTTTGTCAACGATTTAAGCGATGCACAGATCACCATTTCAAAAAGAATCAACGAGCTTTATTATGGGCCGAACGATAACCCGGCAGGGCTTGCCGAAGGTGTAAACATTGCAGATACAGACATTCCCGGTGATGCACACGGCTATGAAAATTACACCGGTGCAGAGCAATCGTTTGTCTTTACGGTGGAACAGTTTGCAGACCGCACGTGTACAGGGAAGCCGGAAAAGACCTTTTATGTAGTCATCAGTTTTGATAAGACAGACAGCGAAAGCCTTGTAAAATCGGAAACGATCGACGTCACACCGGGCAAATATTATAAAATTACGGAAGACACGCAGCTTGCGTGGAAATATGACCTTTACGGCATTTCGGTAAGCAATGATGATACAGGGAATTCCTATAAAGATCAAAACGCGGCGTATTTATATGCAACGGTACAAAACCCGGTTGCGGAATTTGAAAACAGAAAATCCCAGACAAAGAACAATATTGAAGGCGACACAGCCCTTGTTGTAAACAGGCTGTCGCCGGCAGGAACATAAAAGAGGCGAATTTGTGAAAGCGCTGAAAATCATTGATAAAGTCCTGACCGCCTTACTTGTTGGTGTGCTGCTGCTTACCGTTGCCACGGTTTATCTGCCGCAAATTTTCGGATACATGCCATATGCGGTTATCAGCGGGAGCATGGAGCCAAAATACGGCGTGGGCAGCCTGATTTATGTAAAGGAAACCCCGGCACAGGATATTCAGGTGGGCGATGCGGTTACGTTCAAGATGGGGCAGACCGTAATTACGCACGCGGTTATTGAAGCGGACAGGGAAAACAATACGTTCAAAACACAGGGCCTTGCCAATACGACAACGACGGAGGGTCCGTTCCCCTATAACCAGATCATAGGAAAGGCAAGCGATTTTTCTATCCCGTATGCGGGTTATTATTTAAACTTTTTAAGCTCGACAGCAGGAAAAATCCTTTTGTTGTGCGCAGTTGGGGGAATGCTTCTGCTCATGGTTGTCCAGAAGCTTTTGCCAAACGGTAAAAACAAAAAGGACCGGGAAAGAAACGCTTTTTTCAGAGGTGAAATGTATGAAAAAAAATAACATGGGGCACGGCATAAAAAAGCTTATCACAAAAAAACGTGTACTTATTGCAGCAACGGTAGTTACGGTAAGCGGTATTGCGGTATTTGCCACCATGGCGCAGCTGTCGGGAAAAAGTAACGACAAGGAAAACCCTTTTGCCCCGATGACCATTACGGATATCCAGATCGAAGAGCCTTCCGGTACTGATTATGTGATGGATCACAACGATACCGTTAAGACAAAACAGGTGATGATAAATAACCCGGCCGGCGAGGCAAAAAAGCCTGTATTTATACGCGTAAAGGTTGTACCATCGGTCAAAAATGCACAGGGCGCTTTTACAGACGGGCAGGTTGAAATTGACCAGACGGCTACCCAAATAAGCGAAGATT
Organism: uncultured Oscillospiraceae bacterium; assembly: GCA_900541565.1. Taxonomy (GTDB): domain Bacteria; phylum Bacillota; class Clostridia; order Oscillospirales; family Acutalibacteraceae; genus Scatavimonas; species Scatavimonas merdipullorum. The sequence goes on along the minus strand of UQKB01000011.1, from coordinate 46,301 downwards.
GGCTCTATGACAGCGGCTATTACTATTATAAAAGGGTTGTTATGCCCGGCCAGAGTACAACCGAACTGTTTAAAGAAAGCACGGTAAAGCTGATCTGCGATCTGCAGGAAGGGCAAACAGTCGATTTGTCGGTCATTGCAGACAGCGTGCAGGCAATCAGCAACAAGCCCGGGGAAAAAGAGAGCATTACAACAGCCTTTGCAAAAGAGGCTTGGGGATTTGACGGCTTTGAAGCAGCAACAGTCCCGCAGGACTGAGTACATATTTATTTTTGCAAGTTCATTAACCCGATTTCACACCAGATATTCAGGGGGTTAATATAGAATGCACATCATTACAAACTTTTTAGGAGGAAAAAACGATGGAAAAAACAAAAAACAGCAGGCTTAAGAAGGTTGTTCTTGCGGCAACGTCCGTGTTGGCAGTCGCTTCGGTCACCGCAGGGTTGACGGTCGCCATCCTGTCCGACACAGACAGCAAAACAAATACGTTTCCCGGCAGTCCGGCAATCAAGCTGCAGCTTAACGAACCGTTGTGGGATGGGTATACAAACGGTCAGGGCGACGGTACTACGGTCAATCCCGCCGCACAGAATAAAGAGGATCTTGGTCTTACCATTGCAGGTAATTATCAGCCTGGTTCTGTCATCCCCAAAAACCCGGCGCTTACCAATACGTCTGATAACGCGACGGTAGAAAACGAGTATATGGCCATGAAGGTGGAATACCAGGTGCAGGAATCTACAGGCGGAGAATTTGTAACGATTACCGCCCAGCAGTTTGCAAGGCTTGCATCTATCAATTTTAACACGAGCGCATGGACAAAAACCGCAACCGATGCAAGCGGTGCGGATTATTATTGCTACGGTACGGCAAACACGCTGACAAATGTTGCCAAAGGCGCAACGACAACGCCGCTGTTTACAGAGGTAACCGTGACAAAAAACAGCGAATTTGTTATGAGCTCTACCGACGAAACAACCTATGACCTGGGCGGCGGAAAAACCATTACATGGGATGCCAATACGCTTCCGCAATTTAAAATTTTAGTATACGGTTCTGCAATCCAGGCGGATAACAATACAGACACTTATGCAAACAATACAGCTGCGCTGCAGGCTTTGTTCAGCTAAGCAATAAAACAACCATAAAGCGACACGATGAAACTTAAAGAAATAAAACGGAGGATATTTCAATGGAAAACACAAAAAGAACAAATAAGCTTTTAAAAGTAACCCTCTCAGTCGTTGCTTTGGTACTTGTAGCGGCTGTTACATACGGCATCACCATGGCATTCCTTACGGCAAGGTCCAACGATAAGACAAACGTCTTTACAGCAGGTGACAATGTAGATATTATCATTAACGAGCCCAACTATGAGTTGATCACTGATCACACCTATAAGCCCGGTGATATACAGGATAAGGATCCCTCTGTAGAAAACCTCAAGGAAGAATCTTATATTGCTATGACGGTCGAATTTAAGGTCAAGGACGGCACGGAAGATTATGTACAGAAAACATATGGCGAATTTAAAGATTATGCGCATTTTGGCATTATGAGCGGCGGCAATTTTGTTGCAGACACAGTCAACGGGCAATGGTTTGCAAATGCCAATAATGCGGATACGTCCACAAAGCTTGTATATTATTACAAAGGTGACAATGCCGAAGACATGCTCAAGGCAGTTGCTACAGGCATATCTACAGAAGAGCTCTTTACAAAGGTGCAGTTTAATGAAAATATTGCAACGGTAGTCAATGCAAAGGCTCCCGATGTACAGATCCTTATAAATGCTTATGCAGTACAGACGACCGACACAGATATTACAGACCTCAATCAGCTGATAGGTATTTGATAAAAGAAATTAGGACTGTTGATTGAACTGAATTATTGAAAAACGGGGTGATTGCTTTTGATCAAGAAAAAAATTATATGTATTGCCGCAACCCTGGCGCTCGTTGCAGTGCTTTCGGTGGGCGTCACCCTGGCGGCGTTCAAGGCTAGTGTGGAAACCACAAATACGTTAACCTTCGGCAATGTGCATGTGGATTTGGTAGACGTGTACACCAAACCTGAAAAAGGCGTTGTGCCCGGGCAAACGGTGGAAAAAATTGTTTCTGCGCAAAACACAGGCTCCAATATGCAGTATGTGCGCCTGAAGCTTACAAAAAGCTGGTGGGAGGATGGTCAGGAACGCAAGGACCTGGATCCTTCCTATATTGAACTGAATTTTGTAAATCCCGATAAATGGATTTTGGGCGAGGACGGCTATTACTATTATCAATTACCACTGGCTGCCGGCCAAACGGCAGAAAACCTTATAGAATCCTTTTCGCTGCCAAAAGCTTGGGATATGAAAGGCTATACGGAGCTTGACGGCCATATTGATGCCTTTGCAGAGGCTGTGCAGTATGAAAATTTTAAACCGCAGCTCAATGCACAGGGGCAAATTGTTGGCTGGAACGATATTGTCATAGAAAACGCAGTCGACCGTCTCCCGCAGCAGGAGGAAATCCAGGGAGATACCGGCACAAGCGTGATTTACCAGCTTGGAGCGGAAAAATTTGTAACTTTACCGGATGAAGACCTTTTCAAGGGCTTTAAAGGCCTGATGCCGGGGGATACAAGAACGCAGGTAATCCACATTGGCAATGAGGATGAAAAAACGTCGTTCATATACCTTTATGCGCTGCAGGCGGATGAGGACGCGTTTGAAAGTGCGGAACAAAAGGCAATTTCTGATGAGCTCATGCAGCTTTTGACGGTAACGATTACCAATGAAAAAGATGATTCTGTAATCTACAGCGGAAAGCTGTACGGTGAAGAGGGAAGCTTCAGTATGTATGGGGAAGCACAGGCAATTTGCCTGGGCGGTTTTGCACAAGGTGAAAGTGCTGACCTAACGGTAGAATTGCAGGTTCCAACAGAGCTAAACAACCGTTATGCAGACGCTGTAGGCAAGATTAAGTGGATCTTTACCTGCTCACAGGAAGACCCTCCTGTGGAACAACCGACACAACCACCCACAGAACCAATGACAGAACCGGCAACACAACCGTCTACAGAACCAATGACGGAACCGGCAACACAACCGACAAATCCGCCAAAGGCACCGGATATTGTAACGACCGGCGACATATACACAGTTCCAGTGCTGGCAGCGGCAGCAGCAGCAACGGCGGCAATACTGGCAATAGCGGTGCTGCTGATCAAAAGAAGAAAGAAAAACAGCATGCGTGAATAAAAAACAAATATTGGATTATACTATCAATGTCTGATAAAAGCACACGGCAATAGGGTATTCCTGTTGCCGTGTGTTTCTTGTAGCAAGTAAATTGAAGGAAGGAAAAAACTACAGAATATATTGTTTAATTTGATAAAAAAGACTTGCTTTTTAGGAAGTTATATGTGATATCATGAAAATCAAGCGCGCCTACTTTCAGATTAGTTGACATTATCCAGCAGAAAATTTATAATAGGCACATATAGATAAATTATAGATCATAGTTTTGTATATTATGCATAATTTGGTAGTATTACAAAAATAATTTGTAACCTGATTTTTATTTAGGAAGGTGACTGTATCTATGGGTGTAAACGCAGGACAGATTTTAAATCTTTTGAAAAAAAATTTAATTTTGATTCTTGCCATTTCTATCCTTTTTGCCGGCGCAGCATTTGGTTTTACGAAAATATTTATCGATAATACGTACCAAAGCACCGTAAAGTTTTGCGTATCTACGTCGGACAGGGGGTCAGGTTCCATTTCTGACGATGTAACTGCCTTTGCATATGCGCAGAGGCTTGTGAATACCTATATTGAATTGCTGCAGACAAACAGCTTTTTTACAAATGTTGCAAAAGAGCTTGGCGATCGTTATTCGGCAGGCCAACTAAAGCAGATGGTCACCTTTTCCAGCTTAAACGACACAGAAGTTTTTCAGGCGCAGGTGATTGCCAAAAGCCAGACAGAAGCAAAATTGATTGCAGATACGGTCGCGCAGCTTGCACCCGGCGTGATTGCCAATTATAACGAAGACGCAGAACTAAAGGTTGTGGACCCGGCTACGGTTCCGCAAAGTCCGGTCGCGCCAAACCCGGTTGTAAATACGGCAATCGGCTTTGTGCTGGGGATGCTTTTGTGCATTGCGTTTGTTTTTATCAGAAATTACTTTGATATCCGGATCAAAGCGTCCGACGATATTACAGCAAAGCTTGGGCTGCCGGTGCTGGCATATATTCCTAACTTTGAAAGCGTTGCAAAGCAAAATACGTAAAAGAAAGAACAAGTTGTCTGCCAAGCGGCAACTATAAACACGGCAGGCGTGGCAAATAAAACAGATATTTTGTTTTTAGGAGTAGAAAAGTCATGTTTAAAAAGACAAACCGCAAACCGTTAAATACAGTGGATCATTCTGCGACGCTGAACTTTCAAATTAAAGAAGCCTATAAAACAGCGCGGACCAATTTGGTTTTTTCTGTAATTAAAGAAGGTTGTAAGAAGATTGTCGTTACAAGCTCGTTGAAATCGGAAGGAAAAACAACTACCGCGGTCAATCTTGCTATAGCGCTTGCACAGCAGGTGGATACCAGGGTGCTGATTATTGACTGCGATCTGCGCAAGCCAAAGGTCGATCGCTTTTTCAATCTTTCCGCAGCGCCCGGCCTTACAAACGTACTGGGAAAGATTCATACGGTCGATGAAGCCGTTCACCATACAAAAATGGAAAATCTGGATGTCCTGTGCGCGGGCGTTGTTCCTCCAAACCCATCGGAACTGCTGTCCAGTGAAAGCATGAAACAGCTGCTTGCTTCTTTTTCTGACGAGTACGATTACATTATTTTGGATACCCCGCCGGTAAATGTGGTGGTGGACGCTTTGCCGCTGATAACAGAAAGCGACGGCGTTTTGATTGTTGTCAGAGAAGGGACTTCCACTTACCCGGAGTTGCATAAAACGGTGGAAGCAATCAAAAGGGTTGACGCAAAAGTTTTGGGACTGATTATCAATGGCGTTGATTCCAAAAATGGGAAGGGTGGTTATTTTTACAGATACGAATAAGTAAACGCCAATCTGTGTACCACAGTTTTTATAGACGCATATATAGGTGTATTTTTATAGGAAAAAGGCAAGTCGGCTTGGTAAAAGAGGGGTGTTATTCTTGGATAATATCAGAGAAAAGGAACTTATAGATCATATGGCAAAAAATTTAACCAGCAGAAAAAGCGCGCGAGAAAAGAAAAACCTGTGTGTAGGCGAGAAAAGAGTTTACGCCGCTATAAAAAGAATATTTGACCTGATCTGTTCTCTGCTGGGATTGGTGGTTTTGTCCCCTGTCTTCTTGATCAGTGCAATTGCGATAAAGGTGGAAGACCCAAAAGGCGCCGTTATCTTTAAGCAAGCACGCGTAGGAAAAAACGGAAGGCAGTTTTATATTTATAAATTTCGCAGCATGTGTGAAAATGCAGAGGATATGTTAGACGATCTTTGCGAGCTCAACGAAAGGGACGGTCCGGCGTTTAAAATAGAAAATGACCCACGCGTGACAAAAGTGGGTGCTTTTCTGCGGAAGACCTGTATTGACGAGCTGCCGCAGCTTGTAAACATTTTAAATGGAGATATGAGCATTGTAGGGCCAAGACCGCCGCTGGTAACGGAAGTAACGCAATATAATGATTATCAAATGCAAAGGCTTTCTGTAACGCCCGGGCTTACCTGTATATGGCAGATTAAAAAGGGAGAGGATACAACCTTTGACGAATGGGTTGAAATGGATCTGGAATACATAAGAAACAGAAGCGTGTGGCTGGATATAAAGTTGATTTTTATGACGATTGCCGTTGTCTTGGGCGGTAAGGGTGCAAAATAAAAAAGAGGGAGGCTTATGCCGTGAATGTCTTATATGCAAGTGACGATAAATTTGCAGGCATACTGGCAGCTTCCCTTGTTTCTTTGTTTGAAAATAACAAGCAGGAAGAGGAACTCCAGGTGTTTATTCTGGACGATGGGATTTCGCCGGAAAACCGCGAAAGGCTAAACGAAATATTTTCAACTTACGGAAGAAAGAGTGCTTTTTTACGGGTAAACGATATAGAAATCCCAGACGCTTTTATATCGAACAGATGGCCGAAGGTCGCGTTTATACGCCTGTTTATCTCTGACATTCTTGACAGCAGCGTGCACCGTCTTCTTTATCTGGACTGTGATACGATCATACAGGCGCCTTTGGCAGAGCTGTGGAGGACCCGTCTGGATGGCAATATCATTGCGGGCGTCAGGGATTGCCTTAGCTTCCGCTATCTGGAAAACCTGGGCATGGACAGAAAAAGTCCATATATCAACAGCGGTGTGCTTTTGATTGATTTAGACCAGTACAGGGAATATCATGTAAAAGAAAGGGTCCAACGCTTTATCAAGGCATACGCCGGTGTGATCCGCTATCCTGACCAGGATGTGATCAATGCGGTCTTTGAGGGGAAAATCTATACACTTCCGCCACAATATAATACGCTGACACTTTTTTATGATTTTTCCTATGATGCCATGTGCAAGTACAGAAAACCGGAAGCCTATTATACGCGCCGACAGATAGAGCAAGCGGTCAACTCCCCTGTGATTATACATTTCACCACGTCGTTTTTATCCTTGCGCCCATGGGTGGAAAATTCCCGGCACCGCTATAAGGAGCAATTTTTATACTATCGGTCCCTTTCCCCGTGGAAGGACATGCCGCTGTGGAAGGACAATACCAGCGGGCTGAAAAAAGCGTATGTAAAAATTTATCGATGTGTACCGCGTAAATGGGCGGTTGCCTTTTCCGGCTTTTTGCATGCAACGGCTGTACCGGTGCTTAAAAAGAGAAGAAATAGGGGATAATATACTGTGGAAACAAGACGTTTGAATTTTGTTGACGCAATGAAAGGGATAGGGATTATTTTTGTGATTGTAGGGCATGTTTCCATGATACAGCCGCTCAATACGTTTCTGTACGCCTTTCGTATGCCGTTGTTTTTCTTTGTTTCTGTTTTTTCTTCCCAAAACAGAAGTATATTATCAGAAAATGCAAGAGTGGTTGAATCCCCTATTTGTTTTTGCAGGGAGCCGGTTTACTTTGTAATTAACAGATTTTTCCCTTGTAATTGGCAGAACAAAAAAAGGGGCGGAACTGCCCCTGTATTTTGAGAGGATGCTTCATGTTATATATTTTTGAGTTTTTTACTTTTGCATTTCCAAAAGCAGGCATTCTTTTTGGCAGCGTGCCGGTTACGGTGGCAACGCTTCTTTTTTTGCTTGCGCTGCTTTTCAGTACAAAAGGCATTGGCTTTATGGCAGACCAGTATAAGGGTTTTTCCATAGGGTATGTCGTTTATGCTTTTTTTGTACTTATGCCGCTTCTATTAAATATTACAGACACAAACAGCGGCAATATCACCGTAGCACTTGTTATGCTGGCGTCACCTTTGGCGATTTTGATTGGTACGCAGGCGGATTTTGAAAAAACGGTTAAAATCATAGCTGTATCGCTGATTATTGTGGGGCTTTATGCGGTCGTACAGTATTTTTTTGGTATAGAAAGAACGGCTATCCCAGGGTTAAATATTGCATACGGCGATTCATTTTCCCAAAAGACAATTGGGTATGGGATGTCGGGCCAGGGCATGGATGCGCTGAAAATGCCGTCCACTTACCAAAACGGAAACGGTGCGGGGCTTTTTTATGTTATGTGCCTGCCGCTGATGTTTTTTTGGAAGGCAAAAAGTAAGTGTTTCCAGGTAATACGGGTTGCGGCGATCCTGGCTGCTGTTGCCGGCGTTATGCTTTCTGGATCTAGAACCATTTTGATTCCATTTGCCGTTATTGCAATTCCTTCGCTGCTTATATATATTAAAAGAAAGCTCCCGGAAAGAGTGCAGACGCTTTATCTTGGTGGGCTGATCCTTGTGCTCATCGGCTTGGTTTTATATGTTTTTATAGCGGACAGCCAGTTTATCCAATATTTTATAGACCGCTATATTATGCAAACGCTGGCTGATCCAACGGCTTCTGGAAGAACACAACAGTTTAGCAATGTGTTTTCGATGATCTACAGTCTCAATGCGCCTGACTTTCTTCGCTTTTTCTTTTTTGGCATGCCATGGAATAAGGCAAGGATATCAGAAGGCGTATTGTATATGCTTTCCTATTATGGCTTTTTGTCGTTTGCTTCTTTTCTTTTCCTGTTACTTTACCCGATCGTTTCCGTATTTAAAAGAAACAAATTTTTGTCGGTGGGCCTGATCCTTGTCTTTATCGCATTTTTAGTGGACAGGTCGTTCAATTATCCGCCGTATTTGATCAATTATTTCTTTCTGTCGGGCTTGTATATGCGACATACAGATATCATAGGCAAGCGGGGCTACCGCCCTGCAATTGGATAAAACGGAGGGTGCCAAATGAAATTAGCAGTTGTAACCAGTGGCTTTTTGCCGGTTCCGGCAGCCAAAGGCGGCGCTGTGGAAGCGCTGGACGATTATCTGATTCAGATGAATGAAAAATATGCGGCGCTGGAGCTTGAAATTATCAGCATTTATGACCCAAAGGCGCAGGAAATGGCAAAAGCCTTCCGGCAAAGTCATTTTACCTTTGTCAAGCCCAATCCTCTGGTGCTGCCGCTCGACCGTATCATTTATTTTTTGGCAAAAAACGTGCTGAAAAAAGCTAACCATATGTCCTACCGCTATATTTTGCAAAGACTGAATTATATTGGAAAAGTAAGTCGTATTTTGCAAAAAAATACGTATGACAAGGTGATGCTTGAAAACCATTCTACCCTTTTTAAGGTTATACAGAAAAGAAAGAACGCAAAAAAATATGAAGGCCGCTACTACTACCATATACATAATGAGGTAAAAAGTACGTTCGGCTGTAAAAAAGTAATGCTTGGAACAAAAAGGGTCATAGCGGTAAGCGATTATATCAACCGGACATTGTCTGATTTTCTTGGAGGGTTTCCAAAAGAAAAGATGACGGTTCTGCGCAACTGCGTGGATACGGAACGATTTTCCAAGGAGGATAACCGGGCGCTGGTCCCACAGCTGAGGCGCCAATACGGTATTCAGGACGACGAAAAGGTGCTTTTATTTACCGGACGTTTAACGCGGGAAAAAGGAATTCGCGAGCTGCTGCTGGCTTTTCATATGCTCTCTGATCCAAAGGTAAGGCTGGTGGTTGCGGGCGGCTATTTTTTTGGAAGCGGTATGCAGGGCTCGTTTGAAGAAGAGCTCAAAACGCTTGCCAAGCAGGCGGGCGATCGGATTGTTTTTACGGGGTTTGTTCCATATACGCAAATGCCCGCATTGTATGCAATGGCCGATATTGCGGTCATTCCTTCTGTCTGGAACGATCCGGCTCCGCTTACGGTAATAGAGTCCATGGTGTCTGGCTTGCCGCTGATTACGACGTATTCCGGCGGTATACCGGAATACGCAGACCAGGAGGCGGCGATTTTGCTGCCTAGGGATGAGCATTTGCCGGAGCGTTTATACCAGGCGATGCAAAAGCTTTTACAGGACGACGGCTTGCGTAAAAAAATGTCGGCTGCCGGGCGCGCCAAGGCCCAGGAACTGAACTTGGATCATTATTATCATAATTTTGTAGAGATTATAAACGACCGACGGTGAATGTTATGAATCAACTGCTGAGTATTATTGTCCCTGTTTATAATGTGGAAGGCTATCTGCGGCAATGTATTGAGAGTATTTTATCCCAAAGCTACCGCGACATAGACCTGATCTTGGTCGACGACGGGTCAAAAGACAGCTCTGGAGCAATTTGTGATGCATATGCGGAAAAAGACAGGCGGGTGCGCGTTATCCATAAGGAAAACGGCGGTGTTGCAGATACAAGAAATACAGGGCTGCGGCATGCTGCCGGTGAATATGTCACGTTTGTGGACAGCGATGATTTTCTGGCGCCGGATGCATACAGGACCCATATGGAGAATCTGCAAAAAACAGGTGCGCAGATTTCCATATGTGGGTATTACAGCTACTATCATCCACAAAAGATGGTCCCTAAAAGGCAGGACGCCTTTTATGCCGTTTTAAACAGCGAGCAGGCGATTCAAATGTCTACCTCTTTTGATTATTTTGGCATAGCTGTGTGGGACAAGGTGTTTAAAAAGGAGCTGTTTGAAGGGATAGAATTCCCTGTAGGGCGGCTTGCGGAAGACTGGTTTGTGGTTTATAAGCTGCTTGACCGTGCGCAGAAGATTGTATATGACGCAAGGCCGTTTTATTATTACCGACAGCGTCCGGGCAGCTATACGCATGATAAGCTGGTAAGCCGAGATAATATGCTTGCAAGCAAGGAAGTTTTGGATTTTGTCACGGAGCATTATCCAAGCATCCGGGAGGATGCGTTGTTTTCGTATGTGTTTGCCTGCGTGGGCGTATATGACAATCTGATTCTTTATAATAAAAAAGATAAGGCCGGTAGAAAGCAGCTGTATAAAATTATCTGTAAGCATTATAAGAGGATTGTACAGAAATTTCGGCTTTCGAAAAGCAGGCGTTGCCAGCTGATGCTTTTGCGGTATTGCCCACCGCTATATACGCTTGCTTTTCATATATTTGATAAAAAACGGAGAAAAGAATTACAATGCGCAAATTAAAGGAATTTATCTTGGGCAAATCAGCCTTTTACTATTTGAGAGTAAATCCAGTTTAGAAAGATTTATGATATAGGTTGATACAATAATGTGGAAATATCCATAAAAGCAGGTTTAACAAAAAAAGATTGAGGCGATCAGATGAAAATTGGAATTATGACTTTTCACCGCGCAGCCAATTACGGTGCGTTGTTTCAGGCTTATGCATTGCAAAAAACAATTAGAAAATTGGGATGCGACGCGCAGATTATTGATTATGATTGTGAAACCATACGCAGAAGTTCATCTGCCTCACAAATGGTGGGAAATAAAGTAAAAGCACTGATCAAGCTGCCTTTGCAATATTCTATCAGAAAAAAGAAGCTTGCGGCTTTTGAACAGTTTATTGACAAGCATCTAAAATTAAGCGCGCCTTATAGCACCATGCGGCAGCTGGTCAATGCGCAAAAAGATTATGACAGGCTGATTACCGGAAGCGACCAGGTATGGAATACGGATTGCGCCGGGTTTGATCCTGCTTATTTTCTTTCCTTTGTTCCGGACGGAATCAAGAAAAACGCATATGCCGCAAGCTTTGGATTTTCTGACTTGCCGTCATCCTATACAGACGAATATAAACGGCGTCTTGACGGGTTTCATTGCATTTCTGTCAGAGAAGCAAGCGGCGCAAAAATTATAAAGTCTCTGCTCGGATACGATGTGCCAGTGGTGCTTGACCCGACGCTGCTTTTGGATAGTGAGGACTGGCAAAGCATTACGCCCGCGCTGCCCAAACGGAAAAAAGGGTATATCCTGGTTTACAATGTATTAAAACCAGTGCAAATGCTTGATTATGCCCGGCGCCTTGCAAGGGAAAAGGGGCTGGAGATTTTATATATAAATGACGAAACATACCAGAACTTTGATCTAAAACATGTGCGTGCGCTTTCACCGGAAGGCTTTCTGGCGCTGTATAAGAACGCCGACTATGTACTGACCAACTCCTTCCACGGCACGGTGTTTTCGATTATTTTTAAGCGTCCGTTTCTTTCGGAGATAGAAGTATACAAAAACGGCACGATTGGAAAAAACGGCCGCGCGCAGGATCTGCTGCAGGCGTTGGGTCTGCAACAGCGCACGCTTGCGCAGGGCTGCAAAATTGACGATGTTATAGACTGGCGCACGGCAGATCAGAAAAAGGCTGTGCTGCGCGATGCGTCGCTGCGCTGTCTACAGGAAATTTGGAGGGAAGAAAATGGGTAAAAATATTGTAGTGGTGTTAAATGCAATTTTATATAACCGTGGCTCCGAAGCGCTTGCGCGGGGGCTGATTCAAATTTGCAAGCAGGCGGACAGCACATGCTCCATTACGCTTGCTTCCAATGACAAGGGCTTTAAAAAAAGGGCAAATCTGCCACAGGTGGACAAATATATCAGCCGTATAGATCCCAATATAGCAATAAAGTGCCTTGCGGCCGGCTTTGGGCGTATTTTGCGTATGCAAAAGCTTTCTGTTCAGATTGCATACCATGAGCTTTTGCACAGTGTATCCAGTGCAGATCTGGTGATTGTTGTCGGCGCGGACAATTACGACGCCCACTATAACGGCGTTGCCTCCATGCATGAGCTGAACCTGGCAATTGCAAAACGGACCGACTGCAAAAAACTGCTGTATGACTGCTCGTTGGAAAAAGCGCATATGACAAGTGCCGTTATGGAGGACATTGGGATGTTTGACGCGGTAACGGTGCGCGAATGCGTAACGCTTGAAAATTTCCGTTGTGTTCTTCCGCCGGATAAGCTGTATTACTTTCCGGATCCGGCCTTTTTAATGGACCCGGAAGAGGTCTCACTGCCACAGGGCTTTCAAGAGGGCAATATGGTAGGCGTCAATTTGAGCGGCCTTGTGCTGCAGCCTGCTTACGGCGGCAGCGAAGAACTGATTTTGCAGTCGTATACCAATATGATCGACCACATTTTACGCAATACGTCTATGGGTGTAGCGCTGATCCCGCATGTAATGAATGGTGCGGATATTTGCGCACTTGACAGAATTTATGCCCATTATACAAACAATGACCGCGTTGTATATATCAGGAACGAACAGCTGTCCGCACCGCAGATCAAATCTATCATTGCAAAGTGCGGCCTGTTTGTCGGCGCGCGTACACACGCCACGATTGCAGCATATTCCAGCTGTGTCCCAACGCTGGTCGTGGGGTATTCCGTTAAATCCATTGGGATTGCCCGGGACCTGTTTAAAACCGACGAGCATTTTGTTTTACCCGTTTCCAAGCTACAGCATGTGGACGCATTAAAAAATGAATTTTGCTATCTTTACGAGAACAGCACGTCTATAAAAGCGCGCTTGGAAGCAAGCATTCCTGCCTATAAAGAAAAAGCAGCCGCTACAGCGGGGCTGATTCAAAAGCTTTTATAAGAATTTAAGGAGCGTAGTCTATTCATGATAGAGATCAAAGACAAGGAAAAGTGCTGCGGATGCAGCGCATGTAAAAATGCTTGCCCAACATCATGCATTGATATGGTAGCGGACAAGGAAGGCTTTCTGTATCCGCAGGTCCGAAAGGAAGAATGCATTGCATGCGGCGCCTGCGAGCGTGTATGTCACCTGTTGCATGACGACAAGAAAAATATTGGCTTTTCCTGTTCTTTTTATGCCGCATATAACAAGGCCGACGATGCGGTGCTGCAGACAAGTTCTTCCGGCGGAATATTTTGGCCGCTTGCAGAATATATAATCGGTCAGGGCGGCGTAGTGTACGGAGCACAGCTGCAGAAAGATTTTCAGGTGGTGCATAGCCGTGCAGAAACGTTAAAGGCGTGTGAAAGGTTTCGCCGTTCCAAATATCTGCAAAGCGATCTGGGGGATACCCTTACCCTAGTCAAGAAGGATTTAAAGTCCGGCAGAAAGGTGCTCTTTTCCGGCGTGCCGTGCCAGGTTGCGGCGCTGTACCGGTATTTGGGGGCAGATCACGAAAACCTGTACACCTGCGATGTAATCTGCCATGGCGTGCCCTCCAAAGCCGTGTTTGACCGTTTTATTGCAGAGCTCAATAAAAAGGAAAACGACCGCGCAACGTCTATCTGCTGGCGCGACAAAAGGAACGGGTGGGGGCCAAACCATATTTCAATCCGCTTTGCAAGCGGAAAAGAGGTAATAACAACCTCCCGGGAAAATCCATATCAGACCGGATTTTTAGACGATTTATACCTGCGCCCTTCCTGCTATGCCTGTAAAGATGCCAGGCTCCCGCGTGTTTCCGACATTGCGCTTGCAGACTTCTGGGGTTATCAGGGCAAGCTGCTGGAGGGAAACAAAAACAGGGGCCTTTCTATTGTGATCACATCTTCGGAAAAGGGAAATTTTCTTTTTGAGCAGATCCGTTCAAAGCTCATATATGAGCCTGTTTCAAAGGAAGTTGTTATGAAAAAAAGCCGCTGCACCCACAGCGCGCCTTTAAAAAACCATTATAGGGAAAGGTTTTTTAAGGAATTTCACAACGGACGTTCGTTTGCATATTTAGCAGACAAATATATTTATCTGCCGTTTGCAAAAAAAGTGGCGCGCAAGTTTCGTGTAAAGCTTTTCCGTGAAATGTAACGGTGCTAATAAAGGCTCTGGATATGTTTTGAGAGGAAGTATGGATATGATTGAAATAAAAGATAAAAGCAAGTGCTGCGGCTGCGGTGCCTGTGCAAATATTTGCCCACATAATTGTATTGAAATGAAGCCAGACAAGGAAGGCTTTCTGCATCCGCAGGTCGATCGAGAGGCCTGTATCCGCTGCGGGCTATGTATACGGGCCTGCCAGTATTTGCAGGAAAAGAAAATCAAGCAAACCTATGCACAGCCGCAGGTATATGCCGTACAGAGTAAAAACGCAAGGCGATGTGCGGGGAGCACCTCGGGCGGTTTTTGCCAGACGCTTACAGAATATGTGATTCAAAACGGCGGCGTTGTATTTGGCGCCGGTTACGATGAAAATATGAAGGTCCGCCATACCTGTGCGCAAACGCTTGCGGAATGTATGGCGTTTCAAAAATCCAAGTATGTACAAAGCGAAATAGGCGATTCTTATAAAGAGGCGGCGCGCTTTCTGAAAAAGGGGACAACCGTCCTGTTTACGGGGACCCCCTGTCAGATCGGGGGGCTGTACCAGTTTTTAAATAAAGATTACGAGCATTTGATCACAGTAGATGTGGTGTGCTATGGCGTTCCCTCCCCGCGCATTTTTGCCGATTATGTTGCAAGCATACAAGATAAAAACGCAGATGTGTTGACACAGATAGATCTGCGCGATAAAAGCAGGGGATGGGGAGAGTTTTATGTTAGCCATTCTTTTGCAGACACGGCAAAAAATGCAGTTTTTCCTTCTTATAAAGACGAATATTTTACCTTGTTTTTGTCGCATATGGCAACCAGGCAGTCCTGCCATAACTGTCTGTACACGCATTTGCAAAGGTATTCTGATTTTACTGCAGGCGATTATTGGGGCGTTGACGATTTTCCCCCGCCGCTTGTAAAAAGTCATGGTATATCAAAGGTTTTGATCAACAGCGACAAAGGAAAAGCCATATGGCAGCAGATTAGCGACGCCTTTTTAGCTGTACAAATGCCGCTGGAAACGGCGGTCCGCCCCAATTTAAAGGCACCGCCGCAAAAATCTCCAAAGCGCGATGCGTTTTACAGGGACTATGTGCAAAACGGGTATGATTACGCAATGAAAAGATATGTTCGTAAACCGTTTTATAAAAAGGCGTATTATTCCTTAAAAAGAAGCGCTGCGAGATTATTGAAAAGATAAAAAGCAGAACAGGCAGGAGGGAAGGCCGGCATGCGTATAGATCAAATTAAAAAGAAGCTGCAAGGCTCCAGCGGGCTGAAAAATGTGTTCAGGATTTCGTCGGGAACGCTGATCGGCCAGGCGGTGTCTTTTATTACGCTTCCGGTTTTTACACGCCTTTATGGGGCGGAGGTGATCGGAGTATGGGCCATCCTCAACACCATTGCTACAGTTGTTAACTCTTTTTCAGATGCCGGGCTGATCCGCTCGATTATGATGGAGGACACCGAAGAAGGGATGCTTCAGGTTTACCGCGTAATCAGTACGATCGGCCTTGGTGTCAGTATTTTAAGCGGACTTGCGATCTTTGGTTATTATACGCTGTTTCCTTCTGACGATATGATCGTCAGCCCGTGGTTCCTTGGCGTGTTTATATTGGTGGCTGTTTTTACATTGCAGCAGACCCAGGTGTGCTATTCGTGGCTCAACAGGATGAGCGAATATAAAGTCCTGATGAAAAACCCGATTATCAACAACGCCTCGTTCGGGGTTGTCGGTATTTTACTTGGGGTGCTTGGCTTTAAAGAGTATGGATATTTTATTGGATGGATGATCGGTCAGCTTTTAACACTGGTTCATATGAAGCGTTTTTTGCCCAAAAAAATGTTTTTATTCCGTATTAAGACGTATAAAGCTGTTTTCAAGGAGAAAAAACGTTTTGTACTTTACCAGATGCCGACCAATATGATTACGGTCTTCAAAGACCAGCTTCCGGTGATGTTGATCCGGGCTTTTTTTGGCACGACGATTTTGGGATATTATTCCATTACGGTGCGTGTGCTGCAGATCCCTATTACGCTTCTTGCAAACGCCATGGGCAGAGTGTTTTATCAGACCACGACAGATATGAAAAGAAGAGGGGAGCAGCTGGGCGCGTTTGTCTATAAAACGCTGACAAGCGTCATGAAGGTAGCGGCGGTGCCGATTATTCTGCTAATGTCTGTAGGCGATGTGGTACTGACGTTTTTCCTTGGCGAGCAATGGCTTGAGGCCGGCAGTATGCTGCGGATTTTGGCCCTGCAGTGCTTTTTTATGTTTTTAATGACCACCATGCAGGGGATTACCATTACGATTGAAAAGCAGCAGTATTCCATGTTGTCTTCCGTGGCGCTGTCCTGTGCCATTGCGTTAAGCCTGACCGCCGGTAAATTTCTGTTTAATAATTTAAACGTGGGGCTTGTGCTGCTGGTTGTTACCTTTGTGATCATTAACATTCTTTATTTTTGTGCGATTTTAAAAGTGTTGCATGTATCCCGGAAAAAATACCTTACGCATGTGTTCGCTTATATGGGGATCATATTGGCAGGGTCAGAGCTAATTCGGGCGATTTTGTATTTTTTTCACCTGGTGCCGGGGCTTTAAGCAGGCGCCTGTACATAAGGGTTCTTTAAAAACCGCAAGAGGGGATCTCCCCCCTTTGCGGTTTTTAAATTGCAATACAATAAAAATACTTTTGAAGAAATTTAAGCCGTGTATCAAAGCGTATACTATAACAGAACCAATTTATGGAAGAGGTGTTGCAGTATGAAAGCATTGATTACGGGGGCCAGTTCCGGTATTGGCAGGGACATGGCAAGAGTACTTGCCAAAAAAGGATGGGATTTAATTTTGGTTGCAAGAAGAGAAGACCGGTTGTTTGCGTTAAAAAAGGAGCTTGCAAACGTACATGTGCGCTGCATAGGCGCAGATATTTCTACAAAAGAAGGCTGCATAGAGCTATATAATGATACCAAAGGCGAAGAAATCGATATGCTGATCAATAATGCAGGTTTTGGCGTTTGCGGCACATTTTTAAAAAATGATCTGGAAGAAGAGCTGCGGATGATCGGCACAAATGTGATTGCCGTACATATTTTAACAAAGCTTTTTGTACGCGATTTTGAAAAGAGGGGAAGCGGCATTCTTTTAAATACGGCATCTTTTGCAGGGTTTATGGCAGGGCCAATGCTCACAAGCTATTATGCGACCAAAAGCTATGTGGTGCGCCTGACGCAGGCGCTGTATGAAGAACTGCGCCATACCGGCAGCAGCGTGCGCGTAAGCGTTCTGTGCCCGGGGCCGGTTAAAACGGAATTTGACAAGGTTGCGCATGTTAAATTTAGCTTAAAAGGCCTCAACAGCTATGCAGTTGCGCAATATGCCATAGAAAAGGCGATAAACGGGAAGCTTATGATCATACCAGGGGTGCAGATGAAGCTTGCAAAATTTTTTCTGCGTTTTGTCAGCGAAAAAACCATGTTAAAAATATCTTACAGGCAGCAAAAAAGAAAAATATAAGGGCAAAAGCTTTTATATTTTAAAATTTTACCGCTTCTATTTACTAAAGCGCTGAAAAATGCTATACTGGAAATAAATTAAACTGCAAGGGGGCAGATATATATGACAGTAGGCTTGCTGCTGGCGGCGGTAATTATTATAGTGTGTATTGCTTCAAGCAGGCTGTCCGGAAAACTGGGCGTGCCTGCTTTATTAATTTTTATTGTTTTAGGCATGCTGTTTGGCTCCGACGGGGTTTTTAAAATTCCGTTTGACAATTATAATTTTGCAGAGCAGATATGTTCGGTTGCGCTGATTTTTATTATGTTTTACGGCGGCTTTGGAACAAACTGGAAAATGGCAAAGCCTGTCATTGGCAAAGCGGTTGCACTTTCCACGCTTGGGGTTGTTATAACAGCTTTGCTTACCGGACTGTTTTGCTATTATGTAGTAGGTTTTTCTTTTCTGGAAAGTATGCTTATCGGCGCTGTAATCAGTTCTACCGACGCGGCTTCAGTGTTTTCTGTTTTACGTTCAAAAAAACTCAATTTAAAAAATAATACCGCGTCTTTGCTGGAAGTAGAAAGCGGCAGCAACGATCCGGCGGCCTATATGCTGACCATTATTGTCCTTACCCTTATGGAGGGCAAAGGTGTGGATACTATATTGTATATGGTGTTTGCCCAAGTTATATTTGGTACGTTGTTTGGCGTGGGTATAGCGCTGCTTTCTGTTTTTGTGCTGTGCCGTTCCTGGTTTTCATCCGACGGCCTTGACGCCATGTTTGTTCTTGCAATAGCTGTTTTATCCTATGCGTTGCCTTCGCTTATAGGCGGAAACGGTTATCTTTCTGCTTATATTGCAGGTATTATTCTGGGTAACAGTAAAATTAAAAATAAAGTCCCTCTTGTGCATTTTTTTGACGGTGTAACGGGACTTTCACAGATTGTAATCTTTTTTTTTGCTGGGTCTGCTTGCATTTCCTTCACAAATCCCGCAAATTTTATTGCCCTCCATACTTATTGCGCTTTTCCTTACCTTTATAGCAAGGCCGGCGGCTGTTTTTGCCATCCTAACACCGGTTCGGGCGCCGCTGCGCCAACAGCTGCTTGTGTCTTGGTCGGGACTGCGCGGCGCTGCGGCTATTGTTTTTGCAATTATGGCGACAGTCAGCGAGGCCTATACCAAAACAGACGTTTTTCATATTGCGTTTTGCGTGGCGCTGCTGTCCGTTGCTTTTCAGGGAACGCTGCTGCCTTTTGTTGCAAAAAAGCTTTCTATGGTTGATGCCGAATCCAATGTTTTCAAGACCTTCAACGACTATCAGGAGGAGGTCGATGTACAGCTGATTAAAACAAAGGTGCCGCAGGGACATCCCTGGGAAGGGAAAACCATTGGACAACTCAATTTGGTGGCAGATACGCTGGTCGTTATGATCAAGCGCGGGGAAGAGCGGATTGTGCCAAACGGAAATACGGTGATTGAAGCCGGCGATACGCTTATTATCAGTGGAGCGGTTTACAGAGATGACAAAATATCGCGCCTTACGGAAATAACGGTAGATCGGGGCGATCCGTGGGACGGCAAGGCGATCAGGGATATTTCCTTGCCGGAGCATGCCCTTATTATCCTTATAAAAAAAAGAAAACGGAAAGACAATTGTACCCAATGGTACAACAAAAATTTATAGCGGCGATATTCTGGTGCTCAGCGGCTATGACGAATAAAGCAGCAGAATAAAAACTAAAAATAATAGAAAAAGGAAAAAGCAGGAAAAAAATCCAGAAGGATGTATAATTCTACTGAACAATAAAAAACAAATTCATACAATTATTCTGTGAAGAGAAACTTTTTAAAATTTGTATGTATTGCACAAAAAGCGGCTAAAAATTGTATTTTTCTGTCATTTCTCTTGTGTTTTTTGCTGTTATACTCTATAATATTAACTAAGATTCATTGGAATTCGTGCGCCTTGCACAAAAAGAATGAACAATTCTTTTTATTTGCGGTGAAATTCTCAAGGAGGAAAACAATATGAAGAAAATGGCAAGACGTTCGGTCAGCATTTTGCTGTCATTGCTTATGCTGGTGTCGGTTTTTTCTGTCGGCACAATTACATCCAGCGCGGCAATAGACAATACAGAAGCTGTTGGTGCGACCAGAACGTATGACGGTACGGAGGTCATGTATTTTAACATGGCCGGACATCGGGGTGGCTGGTGGAACGATTCCGGGTGTTACCATTACGCTTACTTTTTTGGTACTGGCAGTGCATGGGCAAAGCTTTGTTCCATGAATAACCACAACAGCTCTGCATCCGCTAATGGCTCTTATTATTTTACAAAGGTTCCGGCGGGAACATGGACCCATGTTATTTTGGTAAGAAACAGTACGGATGCCGCTGACTGGAATGCCTATAACCAAACAGACAGTATTCCACTTGGTGCAACAGGGAACTGTATAGCTGCGTTTGACGGAGGTACCAGTGCTACATGGGGCAATTATGCGCTGAATCCGTCTGCCGTAACGGCACAGGTAACAAATGCTATTTCAGGTTCCGGTACATCTGAAGATCCATATATGGTCAATGCGGGTGAATCTTTTACTATAGAAGCGAATGTAACGTTTTCACCCGAAGACAGCGCTATGGATGCGCGTTATGGATTTGCACAGGGAACCTCTGTGGAAGCTTCTTCCATAACAAGCCCAGATAATACGTTTGCGTTTACGGCAGTTTCAGACCCAGATACTGTAACGCAGTATACGGTGGGTGCAAGGGGTTATTATGGCGGTACATATTCTGCTGCGTCTGAAACAGAGACAGTATATGTAAAAACGGTTTCGTCAGGCCCTGCTGTACCAACGGGCCTTACCTTTACCCCTGCCGACAACATTGTGACCGGAGATGGTACTTCAGCGGCGTCCCCCTTGCAGTATTATTCCGGAAAAACGGCTAAAATCACGGCGTCTGCGTCCCTGCCCGAAGGGCTTACCGAAAGCGAAACCACGTATGTGGAATATGCAATCGGCAATCAGTCGGGTGCGCAGACAGAATATGTAAAAGACCCGTCGCTGGTGTTTAACAGCATATCCGGCGACAACACAGTTGGCGCAACGCATCGCTACCTGTATGCAAGGACGAACACAGACGGCGAAACCTCCACTGCGGTATCGGTAGTGTTTTATACAAAGTGCGTCAATATAACCGGTACGATCTCTACGATTGCGGAAAAAGACGAATCGACAAGCGAAATCGGCGTTGCCTTTGCGGGCATTTATACGTATACGGGGTATGGCAGCGCAGTGGTGACAATAAAAGACGGAGAAACGCAGATTGCGCAGCAAACCTATACGCAGGAAGAGCTTGCAGCGCAGGCTTTAAACGGCGCGCTTTCTGTTGCGCTCACGTTCCCTAAGATCACGACTGCCGGGGAGCATCCCATTACGGCCGAAATTACCTACGAAGGCGTAACGGCTGTTTCTGAGCCGTATGTACTGCCGGATCCCACCCTCCGTACAATGGAAGCAGTTGCATATACGGAAGGGGAAGAAAGCACAACAGGCGGTACGGTACAGGTGTCTGCCGCCAGTGTATTGCCCGGCGAGGAAGTTACTTTTACGGCAACGGCAAATGCAGAGTACCAGTTTAAGGGCTGGTACAGCGACGAAACGCTTACAGACCTTGTTTCTGACCAGGCAACCTACACCTTGCCGGCTGGGGAAGACAACGTAAAGCTGTATGCGAGCTTCTTAAAGGAATTATATCTGCGCTATCATACCGGCGACGATAATATTACCACGGTTCCCATGCAGTGGGATGCGCAAAATAAATATTATTATTATGATCTGACTGCGTCCCAAGGTACACAGTATATTTATAAAATTACAAAGACCGAGACCAGCTGGGAAAACCACAACTGGAACGCAACACCCAACGCCGGCGGGGTCGAATGTACAACCGGCATAAGTGCGACCGGGGATTTCCAAGTTACCGCGGCGGAATCAGGAAAACTGACAATTATTTTCCTGACAGACAATACGGGCCGTTATTTGCTCGAGGGCATTACCTACGATATACCGTTTGCAAAATCCAATTCCCTGTATGTGCATGCGGTTGTAGGCAACGATACGGATAAGGACGGCTGGTCTAAGGTTGAAAATATAAACGGCGGGTATTATTTCTTCCTGCCGTCCACAGCCAGCGATACGGAAATTGAAATATTCAATACTTTTGGGACAGACGTTACAATCAACGGAACGTCTATTGCGCCCGGTCAAAAGGGTACGGTGTCCTATACGGCGGGTACGCCGCTTTCCATCAGCGGCGCAGACGGAATTACATCCATTACCGTCATGCACTCCAATGCAGAAGGCGCGCTGTACATTAACAGTACGGAATATGACGACCTGATCGGCTATCTGTCCCAGTCAAAAGAAAATTCTGCAAAGGGTACTGCGGCCATTGCCTCCGGCACAACGCTCATAAACGAAAACGTAAAGAAGATCAAGGGCAGGGGCAATACAACATGGGATCAGCCCAAAAAGCCGTTTAACATAACTTTTTCAGATGCAGTAACGGTAGACGGCCTGACCGACACAAAGTTTTCGCTTCTTGCAAATTATCAAGACGCCACATTGATGCGCAACAGAATTTTGTATGACCTGTCCAACGAAGTGGGTATGCCTTATGCGCCGGATTCCCGTTTTGTGGATTTTTATGTCAATGGTATCTACCAGGGCTCTTACCAGATAAGCCAGAAGATTGAGCTTGGCGAAGAGCATGTGGTAAATCTTCCCGACAATTCAGAGGGAGTTACAAGCGATTTTAACTTTATTTTGGAGCTGGATAATCTGGACAGCCAAACGCCAGATCCGGAAGATGTTGTGATCTCCACCACCATTAACCGGGCGATCTTAAAAGGTCCGGACCTTTCAGAAGACGCTGCGATTTCTGCGGGACAGCTTTCGTTTATGCAGCAGAAATTCAGTGAATTGGAAAACGCGCTGTACAATGGCGGTACACTTGAACAGCTGGCAGCGATCGTGGATTTGGATTCCCTTGCAAAGGCATATCTGATCAACGAGCTGGGCAGAAATATTGACGGCGGCCTGCGCAGCACATACTTTACGTACAACGCGCAGGAGGGCATATTCTACGCCGCGCCCGTATGGGACTTTGACTGTGCGCTGGGCAACCTGACAAGTACGGAAAGGGAAGGCTTGCAAACAGCGGACAAAACAGGCTGGTTTACAAAGAACGTAAAGATCAGCGGTACCAATTATATCAATTCACTTGCACAGGCGTTTAACCTTTCCGGCACGGTAAACGGCCAAACGTATGAGGATATTGTAAAAAACGCATGGGCAAAGGAATTTATGCCGGCAATCAACAATATTATCCTCAATGCTGGACAGGCAACAGGGGAAAACGGCAGGCTGATGAGTATTGTGTCTTATGACAGCAATCTGTCTGCTTCTGCTGAAATGAATTATATGAAATGGCCTGTTCCCACATATGGCAACGGCTTTACATGGATTCCGGACGCAAGGCCGGAAGGCTATGCGGAAACCTATGAGGGAATGACGGCCTATATGAAAAACTGGTTGCAGACGCGCGCTGCATGGATGACCGACGAGCTTACATCCTTTGTGTATTCCGCACCGGCAACGGTGACGCTTTCGCTTAACCAGGATGTGTATTATGCTGATGACAGTCTGATCCTTACGGCGGCAGCTTCTGGTGCGACCTATTGGCTTTCCACAGAAACACAGTCTTCTGCCGAAAGCTTTGACGAGCTTGCAGGCGCAACCTATACCTACGAGTTTTACGACGGAGATGTGCTGCTGCACACAACGACCGGCATAGCTGGCGCAAGTGTCAGCTATACAATTGCGGCCAATACATTTGAACCGGGCAGCGAACACAATTTCTATGTTCGTGCATACGCAACGCCCTCTGAAGGTGCAGAGGGAACTACAAAAGACAGCGACCCGATTGCAAAGACTGCACAATCTTCTATTGTATGGGACGATGCAAACGCCGCACTGGAAGTTTTAAAAGGCGGCATTGCCGTTGAAAAGACAACAGAAGAAACTGCAGACGGCAAAGTACAGACGACAAACAGCGTTTATGCAAACAACGGTGCATATTCTGTAGTAGCTTCGGGGATAGGCGCAACAATACGCGGTGCAGACGCAACCGTGTCTTATACTTATACGTTAACGCCGGAGGACGGCGAGGCGCAGACTTTGGAGGACAACACAAACTATGTCCCGCAGGCAGGAAGCTATACGCTTTCGGTAGAGGTCGAAGCTACCGACGGTATACTTACCTATCAATATACGCTGCCTATCACGTATTTGGTGAATGTACAGGCCAATCAGCTTTCTGACATAGACCTGGCGGCTACGCTGGACAGCGAACCGGTAGATACTTTAGCAGAAGGGATTTACGACCTGAAAAACTTCCCGGCAGACGATGATACAAAGGGGAATTTCACCTTTGCGGCATCGGCTTCTGTTACACAGCCTGTGCCCGATCCGCAGGATGTTGTATACAGCTATACTCTTAAAGAAAACAACGGAGAAGCCGTTGCAATTACAGACGAAGATACAGATGACAGCACGCTTACGTTTAACATCAACGAAAATTGTACGGCGGGCAATACGTATGAGCTTACGGCCATAGCCCAGTACGAATCGGCAGGCATTCTGCAGACTAGCACAAAGACCTATAAATTTACAGTCAAAAATACGGGCGATTTGGTCACCATATTCTTTGGTGCACCGGCAGCGACCTGGGGCATTGACGATATCAGGCTTTATACAAAAGAAGGCGACGTCTATACGCCGGAGGTTGTTGACGGTGTGACAAATTCCAATGGATGGATTACAAACATTTCTTCTACAGGTGGGGAAATTTCCATTTATGGAACTGGATCTACGGCTACCTCTATTGCTACAGCCAGACCAAATAACGGCATGTACAGCGGCACGATTGTTGTTTACAAGGCGGTGCTTCCTGCAGAGCAGTGGTTTACAATTGGTCACAGCGGCACAGCTTACGAAGCACCTAACAGGACTGCTCCGAGTTATTTCCAGGCAGAGGAAGGAAGGCTGTATTATGTGTATGGGGAGCCCACAAACGTTACTTCACAGTGCGAGGCCACAACCATTACAGACTTTAAAATTTCTGCAGTTGCAGGCGCGCCTATTGAAGAAACCGACCAGGCTACCGCTGCATTAAATGAAACCATTACGTTTAAAAATGTGCTTTCAAGCCAGTATGCTTCTTATCAAACGCCTGTAAAGGTGGAATATTATATTGGCGATCATATGATTGCAAGCACAGAGGATGCTTCCTCTACAACCGTAACGGCAGATTTGCTTTTGACCAATACGCCGGATGATCCTTCTGACTTTGATTTTGTTGTTGGGCAAAGCTATAATGTCAGTGCAGTTGTAACAGACGGGCATTACAGTATTACGTATCCGAATGTGGTAACAATAGCCGTTTCAACACCGCAGGCAAGTGTTACCTCCATGACAAAATCACAGGTTTTCTCAGGCGATTATCTTGCGGTCAAGATTATTGGTAGAAACCTGACCCAGGGCGGTTACAGGGTCATTGAAAACGACGGCAGTGAGTCGTATTTAAACCAGTTCTTAAACGACACGGAAAACGAGATCCGAATAGCCAACCTCAGAGAAGGTCAGTCCAAGATCGTCCAGGTGTATGATGCGGACAATACGCTTATTTTGACACGTATTTATTCCAAGGGTACGTCTAAGACGGAAACAGGTACAACTACGACCGAGGTCAATGTGGCGCAGACAAACAGCATTTTATGGATGGATGACAGATATCAGGGCGCTTATGTTGGCAAAACAGGAACACCCTACGTCCAGATTTATAACGCTGCAAATTCGTCACAGAGTACCGGCTGGCAGCCGATGGAACGTACAGAGCTGGAAGGGGACTATGGATATTTATGGTACTTTGACTTTACAAAGTATTTGCAGGATAACCCGGATTCTGCGCTGCAAACTGTCACCGACCTGCGTGTGCAGTTTAGTAAAAACAGCTCCGGCACAGGCGCTTCTGGAGCGACTGTGTTGAGCGCACCGCCGGCCCAGAATTTGCGGTACGGAAATAATATAACGTATACGGGTGGAAATCCGGCTTCTGTCAATGGGCTGGTTACCATTCTGGGTACGGTCGAAGTTCCCGCAGAGATTCAGGTTCCCTCGGGTGCGGGCGTAGCGGCCACAGATTATGATATTATGCGCGGAGAATCCGTCCAAATTTACGGTATTGACCGTGCAAACAGCGACAATGACGATGCAACGTCGCATATGGAATATACGCTTTCTTATGTAAAGGACGGCGGGGATCCGGTAAGTATTACAGATTTTACCTATGACACCGATGACAACAACAAGCTTGTATATACCTGGACTGCGCCGGAAGATGCAAGCGCCGACGGTGAATATGTGTTTACCATTACCGGGAAAAACTCCGACGGTACGCCGGCTACGGACAGCATGACCATTCATGTGGGAGAACCCTCCACAGCAGCGCCGACCGATTTAAGCTATATAGGCGATACAACGGCCAAGCATATGGAGACAATCAATCTGATCGCACGCGCTTCCGGCGGCACCAGTAAGCTGCATTTTGATTTCTATATGCAGTATCTGGATGAAAACGGCAATCTGGAATCAGAAGCGCTTGTAGGCTCGACAGATACGACAAACAGCTATCAGGCAAGCGTTACCGTTACAGCACCGCAGCAGGAGGTAGCCGTTAAGAACTATAAGGTCAGGGTTGTTGCCTATTCTATCGATCCGGAAACACCGAACGACGGTTCGGCCGGTACAAGGGATAATCCGCTGGAGATTATCCAGGAGATTACCGTGACAAGGGATGACGTCCATAAGATCTATTTTGACCCGTCTTGGTCGGGGCTGGATACAAGCAACCCGTTTGTCAATACGGATCAAACCGTTACATTAACCACTTCCACCGGTAGAAAAGTATCTATGATCCTTGACCCGGAGGATGAAAACGCAGAAAGAAAGTACGTATTTGTAGGGTATGTAACAGAGCAGGAACTGCAGGGAATTATGACGTTCGGCGGTGACACCGCAAACGGGTCAACGCAGGCAGTTGTAACAGAAGCTGCACCCATGCATGCAGGCTATATCTATACCATGTCTACAGTCGGTAATGTGTGGGGCTCCTACGATACAAACACAGCAGGCAGCGGGTCTATTG
This sequence comes from uncultured Oscillospiraceae bacterium, assembly GCA_900541565.1. Lineage (GTDB taxonomy): Bacteria > Bacillota > Clostridia > Oscillospirales > Acutalibacteraceae > Scatavimonas > Scatavimonas merdipullorum. The sequence continues at coordinate 19,273 of UQKB01000011.1, read as the reverse complement.
ATTTTGACACGGACTACAGAACGTACTACCCGGAAGGTACAGACTTTACAGATCCTGAATATGTCAATACGGCGGATCAGAGCAAAGTAAAATATCTGTTCTTTGACAACTCTGTTACCAAGTGGAAGGAAGTATGGCTCTATACATGGGGCGGCTTTGATACAGGCACAGAAGAAACGGTTGTACAGATGCAAAAGCTCGAAAATACGGAAGGAAGAGATATTTATTATCTGGAGCTTCCGGAAGGTTCTTTGGAATCGTGGGCCAACGCGAATGTTCCTTCTGCAAATCCAGACGCAGATACACAGGGCTTCATGTTTGTTGACCGCTCCGGCAGAATGTTTGGTTACCAGTACATGCAGTCTATCGATATTAAAAACTGGACCGGCGGCATTAAGAATTCAGCTGGAGAGATTATTGCGGAAAACGAATTCCACTTTGCAGAAGACTTTATAGATGGGCATATCATTTACCCATACTTCCAGGCCAGCCAGTATGCAAGGATCAATCAGGCGGACAGCACGGATGACACCGCGTACAGATACCGTGCGTATATCCAGATGATGACCGACTATTTCTATCACAATGTGCAGACGAGAAACGTTACATTCTATGTGGATGCGCACACCAGTACGGCAGATACAATCGTAATCAACAGAACGTCAACCGACAGCGGTCTTTACAGTTATATTCCCAATTCGATCGAAGCATATAGAACCGTTGACCAAAGTACCGTTTACAGCGTTACCTTTGCCGTGCCGTATACGGTAGATACAGAAACCTTGCAAAACGAGATTATAGCCAAGTATGCGGTAACCATAGACGGCGTAACGTACGGTGCAACGCTTGATGAAAACGGCGATATTGCAACGGGCGGTATTGTACCGGCTGCAACAGCGCTTGATACAAGCGAAGTTTGGATTGATCTGCCCAGCAGAGTACCGGCGCTGAATATATCTGAAAACAGAGCCGACATTATTGCATACAGGCATAGTACTACCGTGTACAATGTTACAACGGGCGGTTCGCTCAATTCTTTCTCTGCCAATATCCATTATAACGACGACGTCGTCGTGCGGTCAGGTATTGGCTATTATTCCGACGGTTACTACACCCTGCAATATGCTTTCCCGGATGAAACAATTGCAGAGCCACTGAATATTTCTGTACAGGCAACTGCAACGCAGACGGAGGAGCAGAAAGACGCATATCGCTTTGAAGGGTGGTTCAGAGGTCAAACGCTGGTGCAGGAACCGTTCGATACGCTGGGCAACGAGCAATATACGTATCTGTATACGCCGGTCAGCACGGACAGGGTGAACTTTACAGCCCGCTTTAGGGTAAGAACAGGTGCAGATACGTACACCTCTTACTTTATTTTGACCAAGGATATGCTGGCAAGCGAGGAGCATCCGTGGACGGTAGAAGGGCTTAGATGGCAAGCCTTTAACGCCGCCGGGGTAGAAGATACGTCTGCCATCGGCGACGGAAAACCGGTTGATATTGAGCCGATTACCATGGTCAACGGAATCAGCTATGATATTGACGGCTACATTTTCAGGGTAAGCTATCACAGCAACATTGCAACGATCCGTTTCTATGAGGATGGCGTAGACACGTCTACCGAAACAAAGCAGGCAACAGCTCTGCTCAATGTTGCAGATGGTATACGAAATAATAAGGTATATTATATAACAAGTTATAATGATTACCATTCATCAATTGGTATTGCGGATTCTGTCCATGGATGGTATAATCTTACCTATATGGCTACGTTTGAGTATCCGGTGGAAACAGAGCGCTTCTATCAAGAAGGCGATGTACTGACACATACGCAGCTGCAAAATGTCAATACAGTTGTAAAGCCGCTTGAGGTATATGTATCTGCAGATCTTACAAAAATATTCCCAAGAGTTGACAGCCGCGTAAATGAATATTTCTGGCCTACACCTACAGCAGATCAGCTCAAGTTCAGGGAAAGCAACACGGTTAATATTATTCCGCAAAAAGTAGAAACCAGGCAATATTCCGTAACGCTTGTCAATGCGCCTGAGGAAGCCGGCGGCGTTGAAGTATCGGTGGGTACGCTCAACAGTATGCCAGAGATTAAAAATATCAGTTCGGCGCCAATTGAAGTAGAGGATGAAACCACGATCCCCTATGTTCAGTATACAGATCCGAACAAAACTTCTACGCAGGTGGAATATCTTTACGGTATAACAGTTGAAGCACCAAAGGAATCCACAGATGCAAATGGTGAAGCGTGTACCTTCTTTGGATGGTATGACGTCCAATCCCAGCAGATTGTTTCTTACAGGGAGAAGTTTACTACGATCATAACGCAGGATACGGTGCTTATGCCTGTATACAGCGACAATACGACGCTGAATACACAAACGCCGGGTGCATCTATTGATCAGGTTATTTATGAGACCTATGTGGAAAACTCTGTGGATAAAGTAAAAATTGTATATTCCACACGTATGATTAATCCGCTTGGGCAGTTTAATGCAAGGTTGTTTGTACAAAGAGCGATTATAGACGGCAGCCAGACACCCACCGAGCAGGATTGGTCTGCACCTGTGGATATTACGGCAAGTCTGAACAAAGAAAATCGCGGCAATGTGTTGATCCGGGCCAATATCTATGATGACAGCGGCACGGTAAGCACAACCAAGTATTATTTACGCGCTTATGTGGAATACACAGACGAGGGTGGTACAACGCAGAGGGCATATAGTAATATTGAGGTCGGTTCACCGGTGAATATTCCAGGAATTTCAAATTGATTTGTTTAAAGTATTCTATAGATGGGAATTTTCATCAAAGATGGACGGGAGGTTCTGAACATGAAAAAAAAGTATATGGAACCAGAGGTTGAGAAAATCCTTTTTACATTTGAACGGATCATGCTTGACCCTAATGACCCTGAGGTAGGAAGTATATACGATCCCGGCATTTCTGATCCGCCGGAGTCCATACCGGATATTGACCCCTGGGGTTGAAAGATCATGATTATCGACGGACGGGATATCCCGTCCGTCGTTTTCCGTTCAAAGTATAAAGAGGGCAGCGTTATGCGTGTCGGGTAAAAATGCGCTGTGGAAGGTGTATTTGGTATGAAACGTGCGTATAAAGAAAAAAAGATTTCTGTTTTTAAGCCGCTGGATGCGCTGGTAGCGCTGGCGGTTTTTGCGGTTGCCGCCGTTTGCATGCTGGCAATGTTTTTTCGGGAATCCGGCGACTTAAAGGCTGTGGTTCGACAGGACGGAAAGATTATAAAAGAGGTGGAGCTGCAAACCGTGCAGTCACCCTATCTTTTTCCTGTAAAAGGTGATATACCGCTGATTATTTTATTTGAAAATGACGGAGCCTGTGTAAAAAGTTCCGAATGCAGGGATAAAATTTGTGTCAATACCGGAAAGCTTACCAAGGCCGGACAAATGGCAATCTGTTTACCTGCGAGGGTCACGCTTGAACTGCAAAGTGTGGAGGGCACAGAGGATGCGCCTGACGCAATAACGGGGTGAAAAAATGGAACAAAAATATACAGCCAAAATGATGCCGAAGTTTTTATGGCTTACGCAGACGGCGCTGTTTAGCGCCGTAGCTGTCATACTGGCTGCGTTGGAATCCATGCTTCCGGATTTTCCTATACCTTTACCAGGGGTTAAGCTGGGCCTTTCCAATATAGCAACCATGTTTGCAACCCAAAGCCTTGGGCTGGCGTCCGGGCTTACCGCAGCACTGTTTAAAGCGGTTTTCGCAGGGCTTACCAGGGGCGGCGTCGCTTTTATTATGAGCTTGGCAGGCGGTGTGCTCAGCACGCTGGTATTTTACCTGTTTGTTTGCGTGAAAAGCAATTGCTTTGGCTATGTGGGAATCGGGATCAGTTGCGCGGTAGTGCATAACACGGCGCAGCTTGGCGTGGCTGCGCTCCTTACGGATTCTTCTGTTTTTATTTATTACCCGGTGCTTTTACTGGCTTCCCTTGCCGCAGGGGCGGTTACGGGTATTGCAGTGGGGATTACGATGCCGGCTTTTCGAAAAATACGTTTTTTGTGACAACAGGTAAGGTGTGTTTAGAAACAAAAGTGTAAGAACAGCACCTTGTATGATATGTATGTTTAATATGCATAAAATTGTGAAAAACTGTTTTCAAAAACCTTCAAAAATGTTATAATAAATAAGTTAAAAAATAGAAAAAAGAATGAAATTTGTATCTATACAAGCTACATGGCTTACAGCCGGCCGTTTCATGCCCTTGTTTCCGGCGGTCCGGATTGGCTGTACTGAAAGCCTTGTATCGGTTGTTTTACGTGTCGGTCTTGTGCAAAAGGTGAGCGCCTGCCTCCGCATGGGATAGGGTTGTCCTGGTGCTTTATGAATAAGGGGGAAAACATGCTTTTTGGTTTGCTTGAAGGCGATATGCTTTTAATTATTGGCGCCGTGCTGTCGTTGATGACCATGCTGCTGTTCTGGCGGGTCAAGAAAAACAGCTTACAGCTGGCGGAAAGCAGCGGGAAATTACGCACGCTGATGCACATGCCGTACCGGCAGGTGCGCAGATCTATCCAAGGGAAGCTCGGCGCGCATAAGCTGTTTTTGCTTTTTCTTTTACTGGTTTTTGCAGTTGCCTTTTTTCTGTGGCTGTATATGCAGTGGGGAGCGGTGGCAGCAGCGTTTCTGTGCCTGCCCTGCGCTGCGCTGACAGCTGTTTTTTTTAATGAGCTGGTCTGGTTTTTAGCTTATTTTATCAGAAAGCTGTTGGCTATTGAAAACGCCAGAATGAATACGTTGTTTTCCATTAATATCGTTATGCTGCTTTTCTATTTTATTAACCTTTCGTTTCATTCGCATATGAAACGAGCAGCTACGTTTGTTTTAGCCATATACAATTTACTGTTTTGCTATTTTCTGACTTTTATTCTGCTGCTTCTGCTTTTAAAAGAGGCCGGGGAAAAAAACAGAACGCTTACGTTTAAGAATCTTTGGAAATCTACCATTTTGATCATTTTGCTGTTTTTAGTGATTTTGGCGGGGCTTTCCTATACGGGATCGCTGCATCGTGCGGATGCGTTTGCCGGTACAGCAGCGTATTCTTATTTTGATATGTTTTACTATACGTGCGTCACGTTTGCAACCGTTGGGTTTGGCGATATTGTTCCTGTAGGCGTCTTTGCAAAAGCCGTTTGTATTTTAACGATTGTAACGAGCATTGTATGTGTCACCATTATGCTCAGTACGGTCATGTCTGTCCGGAAAAACGAAGAAAACTGACCTTTTGGATAGGATGCGAAGAAAAATGAAAAATCCGTTTATCCATATAGATGAAAAAGATGGACAATACCTTGCGGAAAACTGTTCGTTGAACAGGCTGGTGTTGGCAAAATTACCGGTGCAGGGGATAGAGGACAGCCTGCAGGGAAAAACAGCCGATCAGGTTTTCAGTACACCTGTGTTGATCCGCGAAATGGAGGAAAACGCTTGCCGTTTAGAGGTTGATCTTGCAAATACGCCGCAGCGCCAGCTCCCACTGGTGCTGGAACAGCGCCTGACCGACAGCCGGAAGGAGATTGCCGCGGCGGCAGATGCGTTGGTCAAAAAGTTTGGCTATCGGCTGGGGATGATTTTTCTGACACTGAAAAAAGGGGAAGAGGAAAATCGGCGCGCGCGCCCCGACTGGAACGACGCCCATTGGGAATATTGGGCCGGCCTGGAAACGGTTATATTGGTCGGCGGCTTGGCAAACGGGCTTTTGGGCAGGCGTTTAAAGCATTATGCATACGCGCTTTTTAAAACGGCGCAGGTCAAGCCGTATAACTTTGTTTTGTTTGACAATGCCTCATTTGTAGGTATAATGGGGTGCGCGTCCCTGATTCAAAAACCAGAAGGAATCAGCACGGTGTTCGATTTTGGACAAACCAATATCAAGCGCAGCATCGTGAAGAAATCAAATGGAGATTTCATTGGGATCACAACGCTTCCTTCCTTTGAATCAAAGTATATGTCCTGTGATGCGCACGATCCACAAGAGAGAATGCAACAAGCAAAATGTTTGCATAAATATTTGCTGAAAATCATATTGAATACCTACCGGGAAGCCCAGCAGTATGGAGAAGTAGGGGACGAAATTATTATAAGCATTGCAAGCTATACGGTCGGTGGACGGTTAAACGATCGGCGCGGCGGCTATGCAAAGCTATCTGCACTTTGTCAAAATTATGCGGAGTGCCTTTCTGAGGAGCTCTCGGGCAGGCTTAAGCATAAAGTAAGGGTAACGCTTGTGCACGACGGTACGGCGGTAGCACTTTATTTTGCAGATTATAAGGACGCAGTATGTATTACAATGGGGACAGGCTTTGGCGTTGGTTTTCCAGATATACATATAAGGTAAAAACACCCCTGCTGTGCTTACATATACGTGTAAGCACAGCAGGGGTGTTTTTGTGGGATATAAGGCGGCAAATAAAGGGTAAATACGCATTTTTTTGTTTAAAATGCAAAGAAATGAAAAGAGAAATTTGGATTGTACAGAACATGAAAATATTATATAATAATACAGGTAATCATACAGATATTCGTAAGCAAAACGTACGGTAACCGTTTTACAGTTGTTAATTTTATATTTAATTATACCGTTTGTATAATTAAGTTTATAAGTTTTAGGAGTGATACCAATGGCAGATCAATTCTATGACCCCAAAATGGAATGCGCAGACAGGGAAACCATGCGCGCCCTGCAGTCCAAGCGACTGGTTACAATGGTGGAGCATTGCTATAACCATGTGCCGCTTTATAAAAAACGGTTTGATGAAATGGGGCTGCAGCCGGGCGATATTCGTAGTATAGACGACGTTACAAAGCTCCCGTTTACCTATAAAACGGATTTGCGCGACAATTACCCTTTTGGCCTGATTGCCGTACCGTTTGACGATTTAATCCGCATACATGCTTCTTCCGGTACTACAGGCAAGCAAACGGTTGTTGGATATACCAGAAATGATATAGACGTATGGGCACAGGGCTGCGCAAGGGCGCTTGTCGCTGCAGGCGGAAGCAAGTCCGACTTTGTACATGTTTCTTACGGGTACGGCCTTTTTACAGGCGGCTTGGGGCTGCATTATGGTGCGGAAAAGCTGGGTGCAACTGCAATCCCGGTGTCTGCAGGGAACACGGCGCGCCAGGTTACGATTTTGCAGGACTACGGTTCAGACATCCTTTGCTGTACACCGTCGTATGCGATGTATATAGGGGAAACAGTAAGGGATATGGGGATTGATCCCAAAACGCTTAAGCTCAGGGCCGGCGTATTTGGTGCGGAGGCATGGACCGACCGCATGCGCAGGGAAATAGAGGCCATTTTGGATATTAAAGCATATGACATTTACGGCTTGTCTGAAATTGCAGGGCCTGGTGTTGCTTATGAATGCTGCGAGCAAACGGGCATGCATGTGTGCGAAGACTTTTTCTATCCGGAAATCATTGATCCGGACACAGGAAAGCCTCTTCCCGACGGAGAATATGGAGAGCTGGTGTTTACCTGTATTGGAAAAGAAGCGTTGCCGCTTTTACGCTACCGCACAAGGGATATCTGCAAACTTTCAAGGCAAAAATGTACTTGTGGCAGAACGCTTGTCAAAATGTCCAAAACAAGGGGCAGAACGGATGATATGCTGATTATCAGGGGCATTAACGTCTTTCCGTCACAGGTGGAGCATGTGCTGCTTTCCCTTGGAATGGCACCGAACTATTTAATTGTAGTAGATAGAAAGAATAACCTGGATAGTATGGAGATCCAGGTTGAAATGACGCCGGAGATGTTCTCTGATACCGTCAAGCACCTGGAAAGTATTGAACGGAAAATTGCAGAGGCAATGCATTCTACTTTGAACATCAGCGCAAAGATCAGGCTGGTTGAGCCCAAAAGCCTGCCGCGTTCCCAGGGCAAGGCAGTCCGGGTAATTGATAACCGCAATCCATAACAAGGCAGATCCTGTTAAAATTTTAATGAACAGAAAAGAGGGGCTAATACGATGAAAATACAGCAGTTGTCTATTTTTGTAGAAAATAAATCGGGCAGGCTTGCAGAAATTACCGAAGCTCTGGCAAAGTCCGGAATTGATATTCGTGCAATGTCTGTTGCAGATACGAGTGATTTTGGTATTTTGCGTTTGATTGTAGATAAGCCGCAGGAGGCGGTTGCCGCGTTTAAAGAGGCCGGTATGACGGTATCTTTGACAAGTGTCATTGCAATTGGCGTACACGACCGCCCCGGTGAATTTTCAAAGGCCGTGCGTATTTTGTCTGATCATGGAATCAATGTGGAATACCTGTATGCTTTTATCAGCAGAGAAAAGGGAAAAGCATTTGTAATCTTAAGAGTGGACGACGAGGATAAGGCGATTGAAATTTTAAGCGAAAAAGGGATTGATTTGCTGACTGCAGACCAAATCCATGGTATGTGATCTGCAAAATAAAAACAGACCGTAAGAAACTTACGGTCTGTTTTTGCACAGGTTATTTTTTTAAGAAGTGCTTCATTAACGTATCGCCCTTTTCAATAAAGATACCGGTAGCTTTGGCGCTTGCTTCGTCAAATACAGAAACGCCGCTGTCTGTTTGCACGGTACTGCGATATAAAAGATAGGGGACAGGGTCGGCGCAATGTGTCTTGATCGCCAGCGGCGTGGGGTGATCGGGCAGGACTAAAATGGAATAGTCACCCATTTTCTGCATAGCCCGGACCAAATCCGATAAAATCAGCTGGTCAATCTGTTCAATTGCGTGGACTTTATTTGCAAGCTCTCCGCGGTGTCCGCATTCGTCGGGCGCTTCTATATGGATGTATACAAAATCCTGTCCGTCTTGCAGCTCTTGTACGGCCGCCTGCAGCTTACCTGCAAAGTTTGTGTCTATGTATCCGGTTGCGCCCGGCACGTTGCATGTGCGCATCCCGGCGCAAATGCCAATCCCTTTGAGCAGGTCGACCGCCGAAATAACAGAGCCTTTCAGGCCAAACTTGCTTTCAAAGCTGTCCAATGCGGGCTTTTGGCCCTCGCCCCAAAGCCAAATGGAATTTGCCGGGCGTTTTCCACACGCCCGCCTTTTTTGGTTAATTGGGTGATTTTCCAACAAAGCGTAGCTTTTTACCATCAATTGATACAAACCGGCGGTATTTTCCCCTTTTGGAATATATGCGGCGATTTTTTTGCCTGTAATATCGTGCGGGGGTGTAAGCTCGCCGGGATGAGGATCTCCCTTTGACCAGACAAGGCAGTGGCGGTAGCTGACGCCGTTATAAAAGCAAAAAATGTCTGTTCCCAGGTTTTTCTGGATGTACTCGATCAGAACTTTGGCTTCTTCACTGGAAATATCGTCGGCGCAATAGTCAAGCATGGTTTTATCGGCATAATTTTCTTCTTCAGAAAGTGTAACCAGATTGCAGCGGAACGTTACATCGTCGCTTTTTAAGCAGATGCCAATACTGGCGGCCTCAAGCGGGGAACGGCCGGTATAATACACCGCGGGGTCATATCCCATGACAGAAAGGTTTGCAACGTCGCTGCCGGGCTTTAAGCCGTCTGGCACTGTTTTTACAAGTCCCACCTCCGCTTTTGCGGCAAGCGCGTTCATACACGGTTTGTTCGCTACGGCCATGGGTGTTTTTCCGTGCAGGGATTCAATTGGATAATCTGCCATCCCGTCGCATAGCACAACTGCATATTTCATTTTATCACCTGCTTTATAAAAAATATAAATTCCATGTATAATGGGTGTGCGTTTATTATATACTTTTGTTATAGCTTTCGCAAGCCGGACAACCATTGAAAATGTCAAAAAAAATCATGAAAGGTATTGACAATCCAAATAAATCAGATATAATAATTATTGCTGTTTCAGTAATCAGTAATGCGGAATTGTGTAATGGTAGCACGGCAGACTCTGACTCTGTTTGTCTGGGTTCAAATCCTAGTTCCGCAGCCAGTGGATAAGCTCCGATTGGGTCTATCGGAGCTTATTTTTCCAAATTACATAAAAGACGGGATGTAGCGCAGTTTGGTAGCGCGCTTCGTTCGGGACGAAGAAGCCGCAGGTTCAAATCCTGTCATCCCGACCACGTCGCCGCAAGCGTCATATCGCTTGCGGCGACTTTTTATAGAAAAGTTGCCGGCGCGCTCGTTTCGCTGCATCTTTTTTCCGCAAAAGGTCATGCTCAGCTTATCTGCTCGGTTGTAAACGCGCGCAAAAAAGCTTGCCAAGTTGCCCCTGTGTCTGTAGTCACGGATCAAATATATATCGTCATTTATTTTTTTCTGTGGTAAATCAATTGTGTTCAAACAAAAATACTTCACAATCGCAAGCGTATACATACCAGGAAAATCCTGTCAAAAAAATTTTTATTGCTTGACAAACGAGGAAAAGAAAATTATAATAAATACGTACTTATAGTATAATTTTATACTATAATAAAATTATACTATTGAAAGGAGGGGCAGGCCTTGTCGCTTTCCCACGGTATTTTAGGGTTTTTAAATTACGGAAAAATGAGCGGTTATGATTTGGCAAAGGTTTTTAACGAATCTGTACAGTTTTTTTGGCACGCGCAAAACAGCCATATTTACCTTGCGCTGGATAAGCTTGAAAAAAAGGGGTTTGCAACACACGAACGTATTATTCAAAACGGTAAACCAAACAAAAAGCTTTATTCTATTACCGATGCAGGCAGGAAGGAATTTATCCGTTGGCTTGCCGATGGAAGCGAAAATACCACAAACGACTTTAAAAGTGCGTTTTTAATGAAGGTTTTCTTTTCAGGCAATATCACGCCTGTACAAAGTTTAACTATCCTCAAAAATTTTGCAGCAGATTGCCGTTTGTTTTTAGACAGTATGCATACGATCCCCGGCAGCATAAAGCAATACAGCAGGGAGGTATCTCCATATGAAGCGTTGCATTGGCAATTTACGGCAGATTTTGGCTATAGCTATGTCAGAATGTGTATGGAATGGGCTGAAAGGTGCATGCACCAATTGGAGGAATTTTTATGAATATTTTAATATTAAATGGCAGTCCGAAGGGAGAGCATAGCAATACATTAAAATTAACAAATGCTTTTATAGATGGCTATACACAAAGAGGCGCTGCAAATATTGATAGAATAGATATCAACAAATTACAGATTCATCCATGTAAGGGATGCTTTGCCTGCTGGGAAAAAACACCCGGAAAATGTGTGATGCATGACGATATGTCCGGTGTTCTGAAAAAAATACTGCAGGCAGATATAATAATATATAGTTTTCCACTTTACCATTTCAGCTTGCCGTCACAGTTGAAAATGTTAATTGACAGGCTGCTGCCAATGTATCTTCCTTTTATGGACAGTCAAGCAGATACGGGCGGGCATTTGTGCCGATATGATATAAGCGGTAAGCAATACGTCATCATTTCCACATGCGGTTTTTACACGGCAGAGGGCAATTATACTTCTGTCAATGCACAATTTGATAAAATATATGGAAAAGGAAATTATACAACCTTGTATTGCGGGCAAGGCGAATTGTTTCGGGTCCCTGAATTAAAGGGACGAACAGAGGAGTATCTTCTAACGGTAAAGGCGGCTGGTGCAGAGTTTGCTGGTGGCGCAATTACAACAAAAACAAAAGAAAAGCTTGGGCAGCTTTTATTTCCAAGAAATGTATTTGAACAAATGGCAGATGCAAGCTGGGGTATTGAAAAAGATACGCAGAAGAAACAGAAGGTTGAACCTTCTTTGCTTTTTACCCGGCAGATGGCTGCATTATATAATCCAGCTGCATGGGAAAATCATGATGTGGTGCTGGAGTTTTATTATATCGACATCGAAAAGACTTATCAGATTGTCCTTAAAAAAGACGGCCACACAGTGCTTACGGAAAATTTTCTGCCATACACAACAAAAATAGAAACGCCTTTTTCAGTGTGGCAAAAAATAAGCCGGGGGGAAATAAGCGGAGAACAGGCTTTGATGGAGCATCTCTATAAAGTAACGGGCGATTTTAATATCATGCTTAAATGGGACGAGTACTTTAGCGGGAACAACCGGAAGCCGGAAAAAAAGCATACAGCCTGTTCGGCGGAAAAGAATACAAACATGACCGTTATGCTGCTGCCATGGATTGCTCTATGGATTTTTATTCCCATTAGCAATTTTTGGGGAGGGATTACAGGTATTCTGCTATGTTCGGCTTTGCCGTTTTTTTTCTTAAAATTTAAACTGACCGCATTTGAATCTGTTACAATATTTGCTGTGTCGCTTATCAGTCTGCTTGCTGTCCTGGGGGTTCCGATTATTCTGCTCATCCCGTTGTCTTACTTTGCATTTGGGTTGATGTGGTTCCTAACGGTTTTTATGAAAATTCCACTTTCTGCATGGTATTCCATGAAAAATTACGGAGGAAAAGCGGCATTCAGCAATTTGTTGTTTTTGCGGACAAATCGCATTTTGACCGCTTGCTGGGGCGTTTTGTATTTCATTACGGCTGTATGCACATTCTTTTTGTTGCAGACACCGTTATCTGATTTTACCGGCATCTTTAACGCAGCCTTTCCTGTTTTAATGGGGGTGTTTACCGTGTGGTTTCAACAATGGTATCCAAAGCATTATGCTGCAGGCAGTATAAGCAAAAAACAATAGGGCTGTATATTCTAACGACAAAAATTATTTTGCAGATGCGTAGCATCACCTTGTTTTAAAGCATCTGTAGTCTATTGCCCGTGCGGGAGTATGATTGCCCTATTTCAGGTTTTAGCAATGGTATTTGCCAGGTACCGCAAACAAGGGAAAGCGTATCCCCAATATTGGGATACGCTTTTTTAAATTTTGTGCAAGTATACGCCGATGCGCTTTTTAAATGTCGCCAGCCTGCCAAGCTTCCCCAGTGGCTATGGTGGCTTAACATGCAGTGCATAGCTTGGCTTTAAGTAAGGCGGCTATTCTATTGTGTCGTCCGATTGATCGTATAAGCCGCGCTGATATACGACCAGTTTTGCGCAAATGGCCGCATAATATTCCAATATCCTGCGCCCCGCAAAGAAAACTCATCAATTAAATTAAACTTTTGCCGGATGCTGCGTACATCTTCAAACCAAACGACGTGCGCCTGCCCGTTGCTGTCCCGGTAATTGAAATAAGGGGACTGCGCAGTCTGGTCAAATTGTATCGAGGCGTTGTAACGCGCGGCAAGTGCAACGGCTTCCTGCGCACCTAAAACGGTAGCCTGTGTAACACCCTGCACAAACGGCAGCGGCCAGTCGTAGCCATAGGTTGGAACTCCCATCATAATTTTCTGCGGCGGGATTTCTGTCACAGCGTAGCTTACAACTTCACGCACACGGTTGATCGGCGCAATCGCCATAGGCGGCCCATAGGTATAGCCCCATTCATAGGTCATCAGCAAAACGGTATCGGCTATTGCGCCAATACGGCCGTAATCATGTGCTTCATATAACAGGCCCTCCTGTGTTGCAGAAGTTTTAGGGGCAAGGTCGGTGTTCAGAAAGAAGCCATACACATGCAAGCGTGCCGCCGCATTTTCAAGAAAGGCTACATAAGCGGCCACATCCTGCGGGTCAATGTATTCAAAATCAGAATCCAGGCCGACATATCCCTTTTCCAGCATAACGCTGATAATATTGTCAAGCACTTTGTTCTGCAATTCAATATCACGAAATAAAAGGCTTGCACGTTCTGTACTGAAATTGCCGTTTTCTGTCATGGAAGAAAGCAGCATAACGGGCGCCGTATTAAATGTATAGGCAGCATTGATCAGGGGTTGGTCATCAATGGGGATCAGCGTACCGTCTTCGGTAAAGCCATATCCGAAAATGGTCAGATAGGTCATAGACGGCAGCGCACGCCGCAGTACCGGCATACGGATATAGGGGTATGCGTATCCGTTTATATATAGCCCGCGTATTCTGTCGTTGTCAAAGCGTATAGTAAGCGTCTGCCCCGGATACAGCGGCGCGTTTGCAAGGTCCGGGTTGTTTTGCACAAGCGTTATAACAGAAATACCATAGCGGCTTGCAATCGTATACAGCGTATCGTCAGGGAGGACCGTATAGGTTTCCGACGGAATAAGAATCAGCAGAGCCTGGCCGGTTACAAGCCTCTGTTCCGGCGTAAGTCCATTGTCGGTTAAAATGCGCTGTACAGAAGTACCGTATCTTTGGGCGATGCCTGTAAGCGTATCGCCCCGTTGGACCGTATGAATGGTCATGGAAGTAATCCCTCCATTGTGCTTTTTTACAGGTTATGTGCAGCCTTAAGCTTTGGTGCGGCAAAAACGGTATGCCTTTTGTTGCAATGCCTCCGTGTACCTTTGTGTTTTGCCGCAAAAAAGGACGGTTACTTGTAATGTTTGCCAATGCTCCTGCTAAATTGACAAGCCCCTGAATTATGCTATAATAATCGCATATGCAGACCCGGATGGATAAACAAAGCAGATAAGAGGTGAGCTTGTGGAAAAAAAGCAAAACGGGATAGATTTTATAGCTGAACAGAAAGAAAAGGACATACAAAAAGAAGAGGCAACGTCTTTGCAGCCTGACAGGCAGCCGGAAAGCATGGCAGAACAAACCGGTACAAATACCTCAAAGACTGCACAGGAGGAAAAATTGCAGCGCCGCATAGGCGTATGGATCGGCGGAAAACGGTATATCAGGCTCAAAAGCAAACGGCATCCCGGTAAAAAAGAGCCGGTGCAGCCAGAAAAAAAAGAAAGCTTTGCAAAGGGGCTGAATTTTTATAAGCTGTTTTGGGTGTTTTTTATTGGCGCGTTTATTGGCGTAGTATTGGAAGTGATTTTCTGCCTGATCGTAGACCACCATTATGAGTCGCGCAAGGGCGTAATTTATGGACCGTTTAATCCGGTTTACGGTTTTGGCGCGGTACTCATGACAATGGCGCTTTACTGGCTGCGCAAAAAAAACAGCGTTTGGATATTTGTGTGTGGCGCCGTGCTCGGTGCGGCGTTTGAGTATATATGCAGCTGGTATCAGGAAACGTTTCTGGGTACGGTCTCATGGGATTACAGCGACATGATCGGGAATATAGGCGGAAGAACAAGCCTGCTATATGCGCTGTTTTGGGGCGCGCTTGCCATTGCCTGGATCAAGCTGATTTATCCTTTCTTATCCAGAATGATTGAAAAAATCCCCAATCGGATAGGAAAGGCGTTAACATGGGTGCTTGCTATATTTATGGCCTTTAATTGCTTGATCTCTGCCGCTGCGGTCAACCGTATGTCTGCCCGTCATGAGGGTGTAGAGGCCAGGAGCGCGTTTGATGTGTTTCTGGACGAAACATATCCCGATGAATTTTTAACGCAGATCTATACACATATGGCGTATTCTGACGGGACGCAGACGGACGCTAAGCTGAAAGCAGACGAGCCTGCTTCAGATTCAGCAACGGAGCCTGCAACTGAAAAGACGGAAGCATCCGTTGCAGGGTAAGGGGATGAAAAAGCAATTCTGAGGGAAAAGACAGGGAAGAACATGAACATAGGGAATGTTATAATAAACGGCTATGCGGCGCTGGCGCCTATGGCCGGGGTTGCAGACAGGGCCTTCAGAGAGCTCTGCAAGGACTTTGGCGCTTCTTACGTGGTAAGTGAAATGGTCAGCGCCAAGGGGGTGTCTTTTCACAGCGAAAAATCTATAGAGCTCATGCAAGTTACAGCCAAAGAACGCCCGGCCGCTGTGCAGCTTTTTGGCAGTGAGCCGCAGGCGATTGCATCGGCGGCAAAGACAGCAATGCGTTTTTCACCGGATGTTATAGATATTAATATGGGCTGCCCCGCGCCTAAAATCAGTGGAAACGGCAGCGGTTGCGCTTTGATGAAGACGCCAAAGCTCTGCGCGCAAATTGTCAGGGCTGTAAAAGAGGCGGTGGATATACCCGTTACCGTTAAAATACGCAAAGGCTGGGACGACCTGCACACAAACGCCGTAGAGGTGGCTTTACGCTGTGAAGAAGCGGGCGCAGACGCCGTTACCGTGCATGGAAGGACTCGGCAGCAGTTTTATGCGGGCTGTGCAGACCTGGAAATTATTTGGAAGGTCAAACAGGCGCTGAGCGTGCCGGTGATTGGCAACGGGGATATTACATCGCCGCAGGCGGCGGCGCAAATGCTGGAAGAAACCGGCTGCGATATGCTCATGATCGGTAGGGGAGCGCTGGGGAACCCATGGATTTTTGCACAAATTCATGCATGGCTTTCCGATATGCGCTTATTACCGCCGCCTTCTGTGGAGGAAAAGCTGACGGTCATGCGCAGGCATATAAAAGCAATTTGTGCGTATAAAGGGCAGGCGCATGGCATGAAGGAAGCAAGAAAGCATGTAGCATGGTATTTAAAGGGATTTAACGGCGCGGCACGCTTTCGGGAAGAGGCCGGACGACTTTGCTCTTTAGAGGATCTGGACCGGCTGATTTGTAATGTACACCGTGCAAATGCAGGAAGATAGCGGAAAGGCGGGGCGTTCGTTTATGTATAAAAAGTGGCTTTTGGCGGTACTTGCGCTTGTCATCATCTGCATTTGCTCCTCGTGCGCCTCTTTTGCGCCCCTGTATGAGCGTCTGGTGCAAGATACGTTCTCTTCTTATACGCAGATAGAGCAGTATGATTACGTTGCACGGGAAGGCTATAGCTATAAGCCCGCTACCTTTGGCTACAGCGCTTTGGACAGCCAGGAGCAACAGGTTTATCAACAACTTGAAAAGGCGGTTTACCAAATTTCTGAGAGAGCAGACAGCCTATATGGCAGCTACCCGATCCAAACAATCCAAACGGATGCCTCTTTCAGCGAAGCACGTTTTTATAAGGTGGCGGCCGCTTTTGAAATAGATCATCCGCAGGTATTTTGGCTGGATGGGGTTTACGTCTGTCAGGATTATGCCCAGGGGCGCTCTTTTCAAATGTATTCGCATCTGTCGGCAGAGGCCTGTAACCAGGCACAGGCACGTTTTCATCGCCAGCTAAGAAATATCGTGGAGCTGGTGCCGCAGGGCTTGAGCGAATACGAACGGGAGCTTTTCCTGCACGACTATATCATAGATTCCTGCACGTATGTCGACGACGGAGAATGGTCGCGTTACTCTCCTTACGGCGCGATTGTGAACAAGCAGGCTGTGTGCGAAGGCTACAGTGAAGCGCTTCAGCTTCTTTTCAGCTGCGTGGGCATTGAATCGTGCGTGCTGTTTGGCGAATACGAAAACGAAGCACACGAATGGAATCTTGTTAAGATCAACGGTGAATGGTATCATCTGGATGCAACATGGAACGACATGGACCAGGATGTATCAGAGGCAGATGACCACTTGTATTTTAATATAAGCGATGCCGTTATTGAAAGCAACGACCATACTATTGCGCCGTTGTACAGCAGTATGACAGAAGAAGATGTGTGCAATGCCGATGAGGAATATATTGCGCTGTTCAATTTATTTGTACCCCGGTGTGAATCTTTACAACAGAATTTCTTTTATCAAAACGGTGCGTTTATTACAAGGCTGGACGGCACGCTGGAAGAACAGCCGCTGGGGAAAATGGCGGAGCTGGCGGAAGAGAAAGAAGCGCCTGAAATTTATCTGCTGCTTGATCAGGGCATTTCCATGCAGCAGGCAGACGACGCTTTATTTGAACAGGAGCCGTATCTTTTCTTTTCCTATGCAAACGCGGTCAATCAAATGGGTGGGGAAAACCAACTGGACGATACCTCTACCTTTACCTACAGCATGCCGGGTTATAACAACCTGATCATTGCACAGTTGCAATATCGCTAAAATAAAAATAAAAGGCTGCAAGCATTTTTCCAGCTTTTGACTGTACCCATTTGCTGGAGAAATCCCGAAAAAGGGACTTGACAAAGGGGGAAGGGAAAGATATAATAGGGAGGCTGCGCAAAAGGGAAGCACGCAGGCGAAAAAAAGGATAAAAAAAGGGAAGAAACAGGTTGACAAAACACAGGAAGCGATATATAATAATATATACGCCGCCTGGAAGGGACGTACTTTTTTTATCCATTTAGACAGGATGTAAAAAAGTGTAAGAAACCGCAAGATCTTGTGGTGCAGACCGGCTGGCAGCGCAGAGGACCTTGAAAATTAAACAACGCAAACAGAGAAACCCGGAAAGACTTTTGAGTAGAGATACAAAAAAAGGACGTGAAGCGCGACACGGAAAAAAAGAGGCGCCGTGAGGGAACACGAAAAAACGCAGCAATACGCAAGCGTATTGGATATGAGCAAGCAAGCTCTGGAATTGGTTTAGACGCGAAAGGCGTTTAGATACAAATTTTAGAGAGTTTGATCCTGGCTCAGGACGAACGCTGGCGGCGTGCCTAACACATGCAAGTCGAACGGGGCTTGTTATCCAGAATTTTTCGGAAGGACGGAGAACAAGGCTAGTGGCGGACGGGTGAGTAACGCGTGAGTAACCTGCCTTTCAGAGGGGGATAACGTTCTGAAAAGGACGCTAATACCGCATAACATATAGAGGTCGCATGGCAGCTATATCAAAGGAGCAATCCGCTGAGAGATGGACTCGCGTCTGATTAGATAGTTGGTGGGGTAACGGCCTACCAAGTCGACGATCAGTAGCCGGACTGAGAGGTTGAACGGCCACATTGGGACTGAGACACGGCCCAGACTCCTACGGGAGGCAGCAGTGGGGGATATTGCGCAATGGGGGAAACCCTGACGCAGCAACGCCGCGTGAAGGAAGAAGGTTTTCGGATTGTAAACTTCTTTTGTCAGGGACGAATAGATGACGGTACCTGACGAATAAGCTCCGGCTAACTACGTGCCAGCAGCCGCGGTAATACGTAGGGAGCGAGCGTTGTCCGGAATTACTGGGTGTAAAGGGTGCGTAGGCGGCAGAGCAAGTCAGATGTGAAATACACGGGCTTAACCCGTGGGCTGCATTTGAAACTGTTCAGCTTGAGTGAAGCAGAGGCAGGCGGAATTCCCGGTGTAGCGGTGAAATGCGTAGAGATCGGGAGGAACACCAGTGGCGAAGGCGGCCTGCTGGGCTTTAACTGACGCTGAGGCACGAAAGCGTGGGTAGCAAACAGGATTAGATACCCTGGTAGTCCACGCTGTAAACGATGATTACTAGGTGTGGGGGGTCTGACCCCCTCCGTGCCGCAGTTAACACAATAAGTAATCCACCTGGGGAGTACGGCCGCAAGGTTGAAACTCAAAGGAATTGACGGGGGCCCGCAC
>UQKB01000010.1 GCA_900541565.1 uncultured Oscillospiraceae bacterium | reverse complement strand
AGGAATTATGGGAACTTGAGCTCAATTCCTGTTGCACTTAGTTTGACAATTCACTATAACCTGTAGCTTTTTTAAGCAAAGCGGATGGAAAAAACGAACTTTGGGACCCCAAACATACAATTATTTTCCTATTGAAAAAGTCACCGTTACATCCCCGCTTCCCAGGGCTTTCTCCCAGCCGGATAAATCATCCATTTTTCCCAGACGGGTATAGCTCCACGAATTGGAGCCATAGAAAATTACAATCTGATTGCCGTTGTACAACATAATGTCGCCCGCATGTGTTGTGGTTTGTACGTCGCTGGTGGGTAAGCTCGTTCCAAGAGACCCTACTTTTTCAAAGCCGGCATAATCGCGCATCTGAACGACTACCGGCGCGTTCTCCATCATTTCCATAAAAGCGTCAACCGCCGCATTGTCTTCCAGGCTTGCTGTAAAAGTGCTGTTTCCTACCTGTACGTTCATTTTTGTCGCTGTATTCTCCTCTCCGTCTGCTTTGCTTTCCGCTTTCTGCCCGGCTGATGTTTGACCAGAGGAAGGGTTCGAAGACTGTGGCCGTGCGCTTTCCGCAGAGGGCTGTTGCACTATCTGATTGGAAGCGCTGCTTTCCGTTTCAGGCGCTTCTGGTTGCGCCCGGGTATTTTCTGTAGGGAACCGTTCCGACTGGGCAGAAGAATCGCTTGTGGATTTAAGCGCTGCGGAAGCGTCGCCCTGGTTCTTTTCCGTTTGTGTTTTACCTGTGAGGCTTTCAATCTGCTCTGCGGCTTGTTGCCCATTTGCGCAGCCGGCCAGCAGTACTGTTAAAGCCAGTATGCAGCACAATATCCAAAATCGTTTTCTTTTCATAGATTACACCGCTTTTCAAATTTTCATTTTTGCTTTACAGTATCAATCGGACAAATACAACCGCTCCAAACAGGCAGAGGATGCTTGCGAAAATCTGGTTCATGTACCGGAAGCTGAAGTGCGTTCTTTTTCTTGATAATGCCGGTTGCGTTTGTAGCCCCCTCTTTCATGACTGCTATGCGCGGGCATAAGCTGTTTTTACCCCGCTTTCAGATTCTTTTTTTGCATGATGATTTCCCCCTTGGCGTTTTTATCGTCCATAATGATCTCCTCCACAGCAGGAACCATAATACGGCCCGCATACGGGTTCTTAATGCTGCGTACCGGCGTGGTGATAACAGCCTGCACATCAGAGCGTTCAAAGGCTAAATCTGTATCAATCATTTCACAGTTTACAAGCTTTAGAGCTTTACAGTAACACAAGGGCTGTGTGCCAATAATTTTGCAGTTTTCAAAGGTGACGTTTTCGCAGTACCACGCCAGATATTCACCTTTCACTACGCTGTCACGGATCACAATATTTTTGGCGTGCCAAAAGGCATCCTTGGTATCAAAGACACAGTTTTCAAAGACAGCGTCCTCAATGTACTGGAAGGAGTATTTGCCTTTCATCCGCACATTGCTGAAAAGCAGATTTGTAGAACGCATCATAAAATATTCGCTCTCTGCGGTGCAATCCTTCATCTTTATACCATGCACCGACCATCCAAATTCCGGGGAAACAACGTCGCAGCCACACATTTTCACTTTGCTGCACTCCAGCAGGGCCTTAATGCCATAGAGCCTGGTATTTGTAATTTGAATGTGATTAGAATACCAAAGCGCGGCCCGACAAAGGCCGGTCATTTCGGAATTGCAAATTTTCAGCCCGTGGTCATGCCAAAAGGGGTAACGCAGATTAAAAAAGCCATGTTCCACCTGTATGTTTCTGCATTCTTTAAATGCACTCTCCCCGTCCGCCGGGCCGTCGAAAGCGCAATCTTTTACCAAAATGTCCGCGCTGCCGTAAAGGGCGCGTTCTTCATCAAATGTCTGATTCCGAATCGTTCTCATATAAAAAACCTCCATAAAGCGTATAGTATTATCCTGCCGATTTCTCTTTTTGTATTTGATAAACCAGGTAATCCAGGCAGTCGATCCGCTTTTCTTCCTTGTGGACCCTGGCCAGAAGCTGCTGCCGGTGGGCGGAAAGCAATTTTAACTGCTCCTGTGTCTTTCCTTCTTCCTCTAAAGAAAGAAATTGCTCTACACACTGCGTATCACATCCTGCATCCTTTAGGTTTTGAATGACAGATTGCATAGATTTTCTGTTTGACATTTTTGTTCCCTTCGTTCTATTTCAAATTTTGTTCTTATTCTTCATCGTCGGTAATTACGATCTGATTCCCCATCCTTCCATTCTATGGCGGCTACAAATTCCTCCGTTGCTTCAAATGTACCGATTTTCGTATATTCCTTATAGAGCTGCGCGTCGTGGTAATACAGGACAATGCGGTTGGGGTCAGAATAGAAGACATCCCCTGCATGGGCCTGTGTTACCGTATCGCTGTTGTCAGGAATTTCGTATCGGCCAGGAATATCGTTAATACCCCATCACCATAGGATTTGTCATAGCCGTATACCGGCAAGTCTCCGCTGCGTCGTTCTTACATATCCGCATGGCTTTCTTCCAATACCCAGGAGGTTTAAGAGGAAGGTGCCGAATTGCTCTCTCCAGCGGAGGATAAGGAAAGCTCCGAGGGCTATTACAGCCTGTCATGACTATGACAAGCACCAGTGCAAAACGGAAAATTACTTTGAATTGCCTTTTTATACTGGTTCACTCCTTATCTTCATTTGAAAGGTTCTTTTTTGTTCTAATATAAGTATAGCGCCCAAATTTAAAAATAGCAAATACCTATTTACAATTCAAATGTATAGTTGAATTTTATGGAATATTCTGTTATACTGAACGCAGGGAGGCGGTATCGATGGAACTGCGTGTCTTGCATTATTTTTTAGCTGTAGCAAGGGAACAAAGTATTTCAGCGGCGGCAAAGTCTCTGCACCTTTCCCAGCCTACCCTTTCTACCCAGCTGAAAGCCATGGAAGAGGAACTTGGCAAACAGCTTTTAATCCGCGGCACGAAAGGATCCCGGAAGGTAATTTTGACAGAGGAAGGGATGATCCTGCGCAAGCGGGCAGAGGAAATCCTCTCACTTGTAAAAAGGACAGAGGATGAAATCACCCGTTGCGATGATGCAATTGTTGGCGACGTATATATTGGCACCGGCGAAACCGATATTATTCGTTTTTTTGCCGAAGCCGCAAAAAAAATACAAAAGCAAAATCCAGATATTCACTATCACATTTCCAGCGGCAATGCGGAATATGTGCTTGAATACCTGGATAAAGGGCTCATTGATTTTGGGCTTCTGTTTAGTAATATTGATCCACAGAAATATGAATCTATTCCCATTCCAATCAAGGATATTTGGGGCGTGTTGATGCGGCAGGATTCCCCGCTGGCTCAAAAAGAAGTTATTTGTCCCGAAGATTTGTGGGATAAACCGCTGATTGTTTCACACCAACGAGGCGACGACCAGTACTTGTCACAGTGGTTAAAAAAAGAACTATCCAAGTTGAATGTGGTAGCAACCTATAATCTGGTGTTCAATGCTTCATTGCTGGTGGATGAGGGATTGGGGTATGCGCTGTGTTTTGATAAGCTCATCAACACCCAGGGGAGCAGGTTATGTTTTCGGCCTTTTTCCCCCCAACTTGAAGCCTCTGCCTGTATTGTCTGGAAAAAGTATCAGATATTTTCTAAAGCGGCAGGAAGATTTTTAGATTGCCTGCGCGATTTGTTAGAAAATCCATCTTAACACGTATGCCATACATACGTCCGTACAGCTTTTCCAAAACAATTTTTTGCTTGAAACAGTACAGCAAATATGTTTTTTTCTATATTTTTATGTTTTAGCCGGATGCGTTTCATGGTAACACTTTTTTTACTATAACACCATAATCATGACAACGGTCATGTTCAAAGTCTATCTGAAAGTAGTCCCCGGCGTATAAATGCCCCTCGTAACGCATGATATACAAATAGCTTTTAAACCGCAGGGGAACAGCACTTTATTTTAAAGGCAAGCTTTCCTTTTCTTGACAGGAATACACCTCCATGATACGATTGTATAAACTAGAAGTTTATGCAATTGTGAAGGAGGTGTACAGCGTGTACCACCCACAACTGGATATTTTTATCAGCGTTGCGGATTGCGGCAGCTTTACAAAAGCGGCAGACAGGCTTTTTCTTTCTTCCACCGCGATCATGAAACAAATGAACCTTTTGGAAAAGCGGCTTGGCATGAAGCTGCTGACGCGCACAAACCACGGCGTTTATTTAACACAGGCCGGGAAGTCGGTGTATAAAGATGCAAAATTTATGATCGCTTATTCCAAAAAGGCTGTAGAAAATGCCAAACGTATGGAACAGTCCGAAATGGTGACAATCCGGGTAGGCACTTCTATGCTGAATCCCTGCAAGGTTTTTATGGATTTATGGAGCCAGGTCAACCATCAGTTCCCGCAATTTAAAATTTCAATCGTTCCTTTTGAGGACGACCATAAGGAAATATTATCTGTGATAGATTCCATTGGAAAGCGGTTTGATTTTCTTGTAGGCGTTTGTGATTCTGCGCAGTGGTTGAGCCGGTGCAATTTTTACCCATTGGGTAAATACAAACGGTGCTGTGCCGTACCGGTCAAACACCGGCTTGCTTCAAAAAAGCTTTTGCATATCACGGACCTGTACGGGGAAACGCTGCTGATGGTCAAGCGGGGAGATTCCCCCATCAACGACCGCATTCGGGACGAAATTGAACAAAACCATCCCCAAATTCACATTGAAGATACCCCCAACTTTTATGATATAGACGTCTTTAACCGCTGCGAGCAGGCAAACTGCGTACTCTCCACAATCGCATGCTGGAAGGACATTCATCCTTCCCTGGTGACAATTCCTGTAGATTGGGAATACAGCATCCCCTATGGCCTGTTATATTCTCTGGACCCGCCCGAAGCAATCTTACGTTTTTTAGATGCCGTAAAGCAAAGAAACCAAACTGCACAACCATAAAAACTGAAAAATTCAGAAAAGAGGGCGTGTAAAGAATAACCGCCGATCAGTGTCTGGTGGCAACGTCACTTACGGTATATCCGCAGCCACAGGCAGATGCTCTACACCAATTTGTCAGCCGACAAAAAGCTGAATGAATTTTTCTTCCATTGATAAACACGCAGAGGATATGTTCTTTGAATTGATAGAACAAATAGCTAGAAACAAAAGTGTTGCCGCGCGGAAAAGATTAAAAATGGAATAGATTAGGCAAATGAAGAATATTGGCGGATGAATAAAAATTTTTTTAATTGCAAAAGAAGGATAAAACATGCTGAAAAACAGGGTTTTTAAGCTCTGTTTTTCTTTTTTATTACCAAGCGGCTTTTTTTAATTTTCTAAATGGCCACTCGGTAGGCCATTATAAAATTTTCAGCCATTAAGTGCCCGACCATGCAAACGACCGGTAATAGGAGCATTCTACAAATCCAAATTGGCGCATTCTCCCGCGCGTTCGTTTAAAATCAGTTTAAAAATAATTTATTGGGTTTTTAACAGTAGCCGTTACACTAATACCGGTTTCAAAAATAGAAATGATACGGGGATGTGTTTTATGGATGCTTTTGATAAGCCAACCCCTTTGTCCGGCCTTACCTCCGGGCAGGTTCAGGCGAAAAAGGAGAGCGGGCGGCAGAATACCCAGCCGGAAAAGATCACCAAATCGGCCGGAAAAATTCTCAAGGATAACATATGCACGCTGTTCAATCTGTTCAATATGCTAATCGCTATCGCGTTGGCGCTTGTAGGCGCATGGTCAAATATGTTGTTTATCTTGATTATCGCCCTCAATACGCTGATCGGGATTGTACAGGAGTTTCATGCAAAAAAACTGGTGGATCAACTTTCACTTCTGTCGATGCCTACAGCGCGGGCTGTACGCAACGGAAACGTTATAGACCTCCCTATTTCGGAACTGGTGGAGGAAGATGTCATCGAACTGGACGCCGGTAGACAGGTTTGTTCCGATTCTGTGATTCTGGCAGGTGAGGTTGAAGTAAACGAATCTCTTCTGACGGGAGAATCCGACCCTATTCCAAAATCGACAGGCGGCCATCTTCTTTCCGGAAGTTTCATCATCAGCGGTAAATGTCGGGCCTGTATAGAACATGTTGGGGCTGAAAACTATGCATCTAAAATTGCCCGTGAAGCAAAAAAATTACGCGGCGTTCATTCCGAATTGCTTTCTTCTATGCGGAAGGTCACCCGGTTTACTGGTTATCTGATTCCCCCACTGGGGATCTTACTGTTTCTCGAAGCCTTCTTTCTGCGCAGCGATACTTTAAATCATGCCGTAATGACGACGGCCGCCGGTTTATTGGGAATGCTGCCCAAAGGTCTGGTGCTGCTGATCAGCATCAGTCTGGCGGTGGGGATTATTGCGCTTTCCAAGAAAAAGGTTTTGGTGCAGGAACTTTTCGCACTGGAAACGCTGGCGCATGTGGACACCCTGTGCCTAGACAAAACCGGTACTCTGACGCAAGGTAAAATGCAGGTAGAAAGGGTACTCCTGACAGATTTGGGCCGCTGCATGCCCTTTAAAGAAATAATGGGCTCCTTCCTTAGCCATACGGACGACAACAATGCAACATTTCAGGCTTTAAAAGCCTGCTTTAAAGGAAATACTACCTTTTTGCCAGTGCGCAAAATCCCTTTTTCTTCTCAACGGAAATGGAGCGCTATTGAATTTGAACAGGTCGGGACTTTTGTAATTGGCGCACCGGAACAACTTGCAGCAGATAAGGCAGACGAAAGCCTGCAAAAGGAAGGTTGCAAGGGAAAGCGTATTCTTTTGGCGGGAATTGCCCAAAACACAGTATCTGCAGACAAACCATTACCACCCATACAAGTCCTTGCCTCCATTGTTATTACCGACCCAATTCGACCAAATGCTGCTGAAACGCTGGCTTTTTTTCAAAAGGAAGGTGTGGCTTTAAAGCTGATCTCCGGTGATAATCCGATTACAGTGTCTGCACTGGCAGCACAGGCCGGATTTCCGGAAGCAGAACAGTATATTGATATGAGCGGCATCACAGAAGAATCCGAAATAGAAAAAGCAGCTCTTACACACTCTGTCTTTGGGCGTGTTTCACCTCTTCAGAAGAAACAGTTGGTACAGGCATTGCAAAAAAACGGTCATTCTGTGGCAATGACAGGCGATGGAGTAAATGACCTGCTGGCGCTTCGGGAAGCAGATTGCAGCATTGCCGTGGCGGAAGGCAGCGATGCTGCCCGGCAGGTGTCCCAGGTGGTTTTGCTGGATTCGGACTTTTCTTCCCTCCCTGCTGTACTGGGCGAAGGGCGCCGGGTAGTAAATAACATTACCCGCGTTGCCGGTGTATTTTTTGTAAAAACAATTTATTCTGTTTTGCTATCTGTTGTGTGCCTTCTTTTAAATATCCCGTTCCCCTTTGTTCCGATTCAGATCACGCTGATCGATTTAATAATTGAAGCTTATCCTGCCTTTTTCATGTCATTTGAACCGGACAAAAGAAAAGTGACAGGCCGCTTCCTCCCCTCTGTTATGCAAAGGGCCATACCCAATGCTGTCTCAATCTTAATCTGTTTTCTTGTATTGCTCTGCCTGTCTTTGCTGGTGCAAATTCCAGCGGAGCAGGTAAGCATACTACTCTATTTGTTGGTGGGAACCGTAGGAATTCAGGCGGTATTGAAAGCAAGCTATCCTTTTAACAAGCTGAGAATTTTTCTCTGCGCAAGCATGACAGCCGGGTTTTATGCGGCGGTATTTCTGCTCCATTCCATACTTCAAGTAGCGCTGCCGGCAGCGCCGACCCTGTTGCTATTTGTCGGCTTTGTCCTGCTGAGCTTTCTGATTGAGCGTGGAGGAACGGCAATCATCCGGCGGTTACAATATCCCAAAGTCATATCAAACTAAATATAAAGACAATTAATTTGATATTTGTAGATAAAGAAGCATCCGCCTGATGACAGACGGATGTTTTTTATGCCGGATTGTTCGCACATTTGCTTTCCAGTTTAATTTTATTTTATAATTGGGGTGTATCCTAAAAAAGGAGGGATAGCTATGACCATAAAAAAGAGGCTGTTCATTTCCAATATTCTGATGATTATTATTCCGGCGCTGCTTGCCGTTATTATGCTGGCAGGCTGCCTGTTTCTCTTTCTCGTCTCTACGTTTCCTGATGCTGAATACAAGTTAGGGCTTCAGGAAGAATTGACGGAAATACGCTATAAAGCTGTGGAGCTTGCGGCAGATTGGCTGGACGCAACCGATTTAACGCAAAAAAATGATTTGGAAGCCGAACTATCGCAGCTGTCGGAAGAAAACCAGCTAATGATTCAGATCAAGGACGGGCGAAACACCGTGTTACAGTTTGGGACCGATACCGTTTCATCGCAAAAACAACTGGAACAATCGCTGGCTGCGTTAAATGGGAACGGAACGGTATCCAATGGGGCCTTTGATTTGTTTGGGGCACAGCTTTCTCTCAACGGGAAAGAATATCAAGTCAACCTTTATAATCCGGTTATTACAATATCCCATGAAAATCTAAAGGCTTGGGCAGTCGGGATCGGATTTTTTATGATTGCTATCCTGTTTTTTATTATTTTTCTTACCAACCGTTTTTTGATTAAGTTTGTATTTAGAAGGATTTCGGAACCGTTACAGACATTGGCGGAAGGCGTCCACCAGATACGGGATAACAATCTCACGCATCGGATTACCTATACTGAGCAGGATGAATTTCAGCCGGTTTGCCAGGCCTTTAATGATATGGCCGAAAAGCTGCGTATATCCGTCGTACAATCGCAGAAGGAGGAAGAAAGCCGCAAGGAGCTGCTGGCAAGTATTTCCCACGATATTCGTTCTCCCTTGACCTCAATCCGCGCTTATGTGGAAGGGCTGCTGGATGGCGTGGCAGACACCCCGGAAAAGCAAACGGTTTATTTATCGACTATTCAAAAAAAGACAGTGGAGATTGACCAAATGGTAAGAAAACTGTTTCTGTTTTCCAAAATGGATATGGGAGAGTACCCGTACAGCCCAGAAACACTAAACGCTTCAAAGGAAATAGCTGATTTTGTCTTAGCATCTTCCGAGGAGTATCAGCGCCGGGGGCTTAAAATTGCGGTAGGCCCCATGCCGCAGAACGTTTTCATCGAGGCAGACCCCACCTACTTTCGCAGCATTTTGTTGAACCTTCTGGACAATAGTGCGAAATATAAGGGAAAAGAAACGGGAACCGTAGCCATTACAGGCAAGATTTCCGGACAGCATTTTCTCTTGTATATAGATGACGACGGCCCCGGAGTTCCAACCGAAGCCTTGCCCAAATTGTTTGATGTGTTTTACCGAAACGACCCGTCCCGCAAAAATCCAAACCAGGGCAGTGGGCTGGGACTTGCCATTGTATTTAAAACCGTTGAAAGGATGGACGGTTCCATCCATGCGGAAAACCTGCCGCAGGGAGGACTGCGGATGGCGCTTAAAATCCCATTGGCGGAAGGGGAGCATAAAAAATGAAACGAATTCTTATCATTGAAGATGATGAAACAATTGCCGCGATCGAGCGAGATTATCTGGTACTCAGCGAATTTGAGGTTGACATTGCTTCTACCGGTAACGAGGGAATCGCCAAGGGGCGCTCCGGCCGGTATGACCTGATCCTGTTGGATCTGATGCTGCCCGGTATTGACGGCTTCACCGTATGCCGTACCCTGCGGGAAACACTGGACATTCCCATTTTGATGGTAACGGCGCGGCAGGAGGATATTGACAAGATCAAAGGGCTTGGCATAGGTGCGGACGACTATATCACCAAACCCTTTTCTCCAAATGTGCTGGTGGCGCGGATTAAGGCCAACCTTGCCCAATATGCCCGTCTAAAGAATACGGGCGGCCCGAACGGGGCACAGATACAGATGGGAAATATTCTGATACAGGAGGCTTTTAGGCGGGTCTTTGTGGATGGAGCAGACGTTGAACTGAAAAATAAGGAGTATGAGCTGCTGCTGTTCCTGATGTCTAACGCAGATATTGTTTTCAGTAAAGAAACCTTATACGAGCGAATTTGGGGCTATGATGCGCTGGGAGACAACGCAACGGTAGCCGTGCATATCAATCGTCTGCGGGAAAAAATAGAAAAGAACCCTGCACAGCCCCGTTATATTCAAACCGTTTGGGGAGTCGGATATCGATTTAAGCCGTAAAAGGAGGCGTAAAGGCGATGCTTTGGCCGGTTTTTGCTTTGGGATCCGCTTTCTTTGCCGGGATTACGGCAGTGCTGGCAAAGATCGGGATCGAAAAGGTTAATTCAACCTTGGCGACAGCGCTGCGTACCGTTGTGATTTTGGTTTTTTCCTGGCTAATGGTTTTTATAGTGGGATCGCAAAACGGAATCGGGCAGATTTCAGGCAATACGCTTTGCTTTTTAATTTTATCGGGACTTTCTACTGGTGCTTCCTGGCTGTGCTATTTTAAGGCGTTACAGCTAGGTGATGTCAATAAAGTTGCCCCCATTGATAAGTCCAGCAATGTACTTACAATTTTGCTGGCCTTTCTGCTGCTGGGCGAACCGCTTTCTGTCGCTAAAATCATCGGTATACTGGGGATCGCCATTGGGACGTTGCTTATGATTACCAAAAAAGAGACGGCTGAAAGCCGGCCTCAAAACAAAACCTGGCTTGTTTTTGCGGTGTTCTCAGCTGTGTTTGCAAGCCTCACCTCTATTTTCGGGAAGATTGGCGTGGAAAATGTAGAGTCTAATCTGGGAACGGCCATTCGCACGGTGATTGTGCTGGCAATGGCCTGGCTGATGGTCTTTATCACCAAAGAGCACAAAGGCATCAAAAATATCGATCGAAAAAGCTGGATCTTCCTATTTCTCTCAGGTATCACCACTGGCCTGTCCTGGCTGTGTTACTATCGTGCATTGCAGGACGGGCCGGCAAGTGTCGTTGTTCCCATTGATAAGCTCAGCATCCTGGTTACAATCGTATTTTCCGGTTTGATCTTAAAAGAAAGGCTGGGTCGGAAAGCTGTCATTGGCCTGCTGCTTATTCTGGTCGGCACAGGAGCTATGCTGTTTTAATAATGCAAAAGGTGCCATCCAGCTAAACTGGATGGCACCTTTTGCATATAAAACCAATCATTGTTTATTCTTCCACGCGGATGAGATTGCTGACATACGGACGCTTTCCTGAAAGCACTTCGTCATAAAAATTTTGCTTCCAGTCAATATAGGCAACGCTGGCTTCCAGCTGCTGAATAGAACTTCGCAGCGCTTCCTGTTTTTGGGTCAGCATTTCTTTTCGTTTTGGGATGGTGGATTCTCCCTGAAGGCACAACGCCAAATATTCTTTCATTTCCTGAATGCTCATGCCGCATTTTTTCAGACACACAAGGTCTTTGATCCACTTCAAATCCCGTTCTTCAAAAATACGGCGATTATTTTTGTCCCGTTTTACATTGGGAATCAATCCCTCGTTACAGTAAAACTTTAATGTCTGATAGGTTAAATCTGCCTCTTTGCATACCTGCATCATGGTATAGATCATGGCCGCCTCCTGCTATATTTGAAAAAATTTTAAAATTTTTTTCAAAAAAGTCTTGACCGATTGTTACAACCGGAATTTATAATCGATAGTAGCAAACGATTAACTGAATTGGATTATAACATGATTTCACCCATGATGCAAGAAAAATCAGAAAGGAGAAATAACATGATATTCTATTTCACCGGTACAGGCAACAGCCTTTATGTTGCAAAGCAAATTGAAAAAGAGCCGGTCAGCATCGCGCAGGTCATTCACCGAAAGCACATGGAATTTACGGCAGACACCATTGGGATTGCTGCTCCCGTTTACGGACATGAAGTCCCGCCTATGGTCAAGGACTTTTTGAAAAAAGCAGTTTTTCATACCGGCTACTTTTATATGATTCTTACCTATGGAAATCGGCACGGCGGCGCCGCAGAACTGGC
The DNA here is from genome assembly GCA_900541565.1 of uncultured Oscillospiraceae bacterium. Taxonomy (GTDB): domain Bacteria; phylum Bacillota; class Clostridia; order Oscillospirales; family Acutalibacteraceae; genus Scatavimonas; species Scatavimonas merdipullorum. Next base: position 55,443 of record UQKB01000010.1, on the reverse strand, counting down.
AAAACAGTTATGTGAGGAATGTGGTATTGCAGTGGATTATATCAATGTCATTCTGATGGTGGATAACTGGTTGCCCGGCTTTGACATGGAAGAGCAAAAGAAACTTGATAAAAATGTGGAAGGACAGTTGGCCGCTATTCTTGCCGATTTAAAGGTCCGTAAACAGATGATTTCAAAAGTCACAGCAAACGACCGCACAATTCATAAGCAATTTCTTGACCGCATGAGCCAGATGCCTGCGGATGCGTGGCAGCATCTTTTACGGATTACGAATGCTTGTGTTGGCTGTGGCATCTGTGAAAAGGTGTGCCCCTCCGGCTCGATCCGTGTGGTGGATGGCAAGGCGGTACATACACCAGGCCGCTGCCAGACCTGCCTGGCTTGTACCCACGCCTGCCCTCACAAGGCGATCCGCCTGACGATCCCAGAGAAGAACCCGCAGGCACGCTATCGCAACGAGCACATTTCCTTGCAGGAAATCATCCGGACAAATTCTAGAGCCTGATCAATTATAAGGAGGCAATCACAATGAATAAATTTACTTTTTCTTATCCCACAAAGGTCTATTTTGGAGAGAAAATTGCAGAGGAGGCTTTAAAGCAAGAGCTTCCCAAGATTGGAAAAACGGTCATGCTTGCCTATGGCACCGGCTCGGTAAAAAAAAGCGGCATCTATGATGCATTGAAAAATCTGCTCATTCAGGCAGATAAAGAAGTCGTGGATTTCTCCGGCATTATGCCGAACCCAACCTACGCGAAAGTGCAGGAAGGCGCTAAACTGGCAAAAGAACGTCAGGTGGATTTTATCTTGGCAGTGGGCGGCGGCAGCGTTATTGACTGCTGCAAGGTAGTTTCCGTACAAGCGATGACAGAGGAAGACATCTGGAATATGGAATACCAGTCCGGAAAATTTCCGACTGCTGGAATTCCAATAGGCGCGGTTGTCACTGCTTCCGGCACCGGAGCAGAAATGAACTCCGGCGCAGTTATTACTTATGAAGAAAAGCTGTGGAAAGTCCGATTGTAGGCACTGCTGCAGCATTTGCCGTTCTTGATCCCACCTATACCGCAACGGTTCCGCCTATGCAGGTGCTCTCCGGTGCTTTTGACACATTAAGCCACGCGATGGAAACATACCTTGGCAATTCCGATCCGGATAATGTGTCCGATGATGTGGCACTGGCAATCATGCGCAATACGGTCGCAAATATGCGCCGTCTGCTTAAAAATATCAATGATATGCAGGCTCGCGGCAATCTCATGTGGGACTCTGCCATGGCGGAAAACGGTATTTTGAAGGTAGGCCGCTTAACGGATTTTCAGGCCCATCAGATCGAACACCAGCTTGGCGCTTATACCGATTGCAACCACGGGCAAGGATTGGCTGTCATTCATCCGGCCTATTACCGCCATATTCTAAAAGATGCGGAAGAAAAATTCAGCCGGTTTGCAAAAGAGGTTTTTGGTGAGGATACCGCGGAAAAAGGGCTGGATTCTCTAACCGCTTTTATTAAAGAGTGCGGACTTCCCACAAAACTTGGCGAATTGAAATCCAAAGCAGAGATCACGCCCAAGGTGCTCCGTCAGGTGGCCGACACCTGTAATATTATTAAATGCAATCCCAGAAAGCTTAGCCGGGAGGAAATTTATGAAATCCTCTGTGAGTGCTTATAAGAAAACCCAAAGAAAGGAAGTTGTCATAATGAAAAAATTTTTGAGTATTGTAATGGCTATGGTATTGCTCTTATCCTTGTCAGCCTGTGGACAGGGCACAGGAAGCGGAAGCGCATCAGTCGACTCCAGTGCCTCTTCGGAAAGCGAAACGACCGACTCTTCTGCCCCTTCAGAAGCAGAATCTGCATCGGATTCAGAGAGCCCTGTAGAGGCAGCAGACGGAAAGGTTTTAGTTGCCTATTTCTCTTGGTCGGGAAATACGGAAGAAATGGCCTCGTATATCGCAGAGCAAACCGGCGGTGATCTGCTGGAAATCCAGCCGGAAACCCCATATCCTACCGATTATAACGAATGCGGTGATGTAGCTCTGGCAGAGCGGGACAACGACGAACGCCCGATCATTGCAAACCTGCCGGAATCCATTGACGAATATGATACCATTCTGATCGGCTACCCCATCTGGTGGCACACAGCCCCCATGATTATCGGAACCTTTTTAGAAAGCTATGATCTGGCCGGCAAGGAGGTGTATCCTTTTACCCAGTCTGCTTCTATGGATACAGAACAATTTGACAACTCCATTGCATTCGTGCGTGAAAACGCCAATCACGCAACAGTTTACGACGGATTGTTTGCAAGGCCTTCAGACACCGAAACAATTGATTCCTACCTTTCTGATAACGGCCTTGTACAGTAAACGCTGCAAAAACCAGCGGGCAGTTCCTGTTTACAGGAACTGCCCGTTGTTTTAAAGAGCAAACGGCAAAAAATTTGCCGCACACACGGAATGAAACTTGAAAAATCCGGATTTGTTTTTTATTTTTGCACGATGCTTTTCCGGCTTTATTTAAGGAACCCTTCTATAATTTTTCTTTCCGCCTCTTCTTCTGTAAGTCCGAGCGTGCACAGCTTTAAAATCTGCTCCCCTGCTATTTTCCCAATTGCCGCCTCATGAATCAGCGAAGCGTCTGCATGCGCTGCCTCCAATGCGGGCAACGCTGTGACCATACCCTGGTCTGCCAGGATCGCGTCGCATTCTGAATGACCGGTGCAGCGGTTATTGCCATGGATGTTAGAATAAAACGACTGGCGTGAATGACCCTTTGCAACCGAGCGGGAAACCAGATCCACACCGGAATCTTCCCCCTGCAGCGTGACTTCAAAGTCTGATTTGGCTGTCTCCTGCCCATCGGTCATAATCCGTTCGCGTACCACCATTCTTGCGCGCGCATGCAGCGTTGCCGTCGTTTTGCGTTCGGTGGTATCTACACCGCGGATCTGTACCGTGTCCATTTCCAACACGGCGTCTTCCCATAAAACTGCCTGTGTTACAGGGTCAATACGGCGTATACCGGTACCGCCTCCCGTTCCTATATGCTTTTCCTTATACAGCACATGCGCGCCCTTTTCTAAAACAAAGCGGTGGATTCCGTTATGACGGGCCTCTTCTTCCCCGTCCGTATGCACGCCGCAGCCCGCTATGATAGTAACGTCTGCATTTTCCCCGATGTAAAAATCGTTATACACAAGGTCGTCTATCCCGCTATGCGTTACACAGGCTGGGATATAAACGGTTTCGCCCCTTGTCCCGGGTTTCACGCGCACAACAATTCCGGGCAGGCCGCCTTCCTTGGGTTCAATACGAATATGCTCCGTGGACTGCCTGCCGGCGCAGCGCCCGTCCTCCCGGATATTGAACGCACCATGAAACGTTCCTTTAAATTCAGACACCATACGCAAAAGCTCATCTGTAATTTTTTTCATATACGCGCTTCCTCCTTTCCCAGTGGGCAGCGCGGTTTACGCTCGTCGGATAAAAGGGTGGGTAAAATTTCTTCCCGCGGGCCCGAATCGCGCACACGCCCCTGCGCTACGACAACAATTTCATCTGCAATGGACAAAATACGCTCCTGGTGTGAAATAACAAGCAGCGTACCACTGTTTTGACGGCGCAGCTCCTCAAAAGTTTCTACCAGACGTGAAAAGCTCCAAAGGTCAATACCCGCCTCCGGTTCGTCAAAAATAGACAACGGTGCGCGCCGCGCTACAACAGACGCAATCTCTATACGTTTCATTTCCCCGCCGGACAAGCCTGCGCTCAGCTCCCGGTCAATATATTCGTTTGCACATAAGCCAACCTTACCAAGCAGGCTGCAAAGCCCTTCTTCGTCAAGGGTTGCACCGCTTGCCATTTCCAACAAGTTGCGCACGGTAAGTCCTTTAAATCGGACAGGCTGCTGAAAAGCATACGCTATCCCCTTTTTCGCACGCTGTGTAATGCTGTATTTTGTAATATCCTCCCCGTTAAAAAGGATTGTTCCTTTTGCAGGTGTTTCTATGCCGGCAATCAGCTTTGCAAGCGTTGTTTTTCCTCCGCCGTTCGGGCCTGTTACAACCACCAGCTTTCCCTTGGAAACAGTAAGATCCATTTCTTTTATAATTTCCTCTCCGTCTGGTGAATTCCATGCTATATGGCTGAGTTCGAGCATCCTCATTCCTCCTTTGTATCCTCAACGATATTCTTTTTTCATCTTACTCTATTTTATTTTCTGCACCTTTAAAGCGCGCATAGCGTTAATAATCGCAAGCACGGAAACGCCGACGTCGGCGATGACCGCCTCCCACATATTGGCAAGGCCGATCGCACCCAAAACCAGGAACACCGCTTTTACCGTCAGGGCAAAAATAATATTCTGCCGTACAATGCGCAGCGTTTTTCTGGAAATCTGCACAGCCTTTGCAATTTGGGACGGACGGTCGTCCATCAGCACAATATCTGCCGCTTCGATCGCCGCATCGGACCCCATTGCGCCCATGGCAATTCCTACATCCGCACGGGAAAGGACTGGCGCATCGTTGATTCCGTCGCCAACAAACGCAAGCTTTCCCTTTGCGCTCTTCTGCTGCAGAAGCACTTCCACGCGTTCGACTTTTCCGGCAGGCAGCAGCTGCGTATATACCTCATCAAGCCCCAACTGTTTTCCTACGCTTTCACCTACCGCCTGTGCATCTCCGGTAAGCATAACCGTTTTCTGCACACCCTGTTTCTTAAGCTCCCTTACAGCCTGCGCTGCGTCTTCTTTTATTTCGTCCGAAATCACAATGTGCCCGGCATATGTTCCGTCTATTTCAACATGGACGGTCGTTCCCACATGGTGGCAGGGGTGCCAGGTCACGCCGTTTTCTTCCATAAGCTTGTCGTTGCCCACACATATCTTTCTGCCGTCTATGACCGCGCACACGCCGCGCCCGGAAAGCTCATGCACATCGGACAAGCGTGACATATCTATTTCCTGCCCGTAGGCTTCGCGAATGGATCGTGCAACGGGATGTTCAGAATAGCTTTCCGCAATTGCCGCAAGCTCCAAAAGCTGCGATTGCGATATTTTATCGGGATGTATAACCGTTACGTTAAACACTCCCTTTGTCAGTGTGCCGGTTTTGTCAAAAACAACTACTTCCGTCTTGGCGAGCACTTCCATATAATTGCCGCCTTTGACAAGAATCCCGCATTTTGAAGCGCCTCCGATCCCACCAAAAAAGCTCAACGGTACAGAGATGACCAACGCGCATGGACAGGAAATGACAAGGAAAATCAGCGCCTGGCCGATCCAACGGCTCCACTGCATATCAAACAGAGGCGGTATAAGCGCCAGCAACAGCGCGCCGATTACAACGCAGGGTGTATAATACTTTGCAAATTTTGTAATAAAATTTTCCGCACGCGCCTTATTGCTGCCCGCGTTTTCCACCAGGTCCAAAATTTTGGAAACGGTCGATTCTCCAAAGGGCTTTGTCACCTGTATATGCAAAAGCCCCGTCTGGTTGATACAGCCGCTGACCACATCGTCGCCCGGTTCTACACTGCGCGGAAGGGACTCGCCCGTGAGCGCCGCTGTATCTATAAAAGAGCTTCCGTCAAGCACCACGCCGTCAAGCGGTACTTTTTCGCCGGCTTTTACAACGATCTGTTCCCCCACGGCAATCTGTTCAGGATCCACCTGCACCAGTTTTCCGTCGCGTTCTATATTGGCATAATCCGGCCGGATATCCATCAGCGCCGCAATGGAGCGCCGCGACCGGCCCACCGCATAGCTCTGAAAAAGCTCGCCAACCTGATAAAAAAGCATAACGGCTACGGCCTCTGGATATTCCCCTATACAAAATGCCCCCACCGTTGCTATTGCCATTAAAAAATTTTCATCAAACACTTGCCCATGGAGGATATTGCGTATGGCCTTCCAAAGAATATCCCAACCAATCACCAGATAAGGAACCAGAAAGGCCAAAAGCCTCCAAGTCCCTTCCAGCGGCAAAAAGAATGTGCAAACCCATAAAACCAAACTGAAAAGAATGCGAAGCAACATTTTTTTCTGCTTTCTTGTCATAAAGCCTCCTCTTTTCTATCCGCTCTGTTTTAAACTGGCATTAAAGTTTGATTTTACAGTCCGGCTCCACCCGCTTGCAGGCTTTAACGGCCTCCTGTAAAACGCTTTCATACTGTGCGTCATCGGCTGTAAGGGTCAATTTTTGCGACAAAAAGCTAACGCTTACATCTTGTACGCCGTTAATTTTTCTGATCGCTTCCTCCATTTTTCGAGCGCAATTGGCACAATCCAAGTCCACCAGCTTATATGTTTTTTTCATAATGAATCCACCTTTCCATAGAATGCTGTCACCCAGTTTATTCTTCTACATGCTCCATACCCTGATTGATAATGCTGCGTACATGGTCATCCGCTAAGGAGTAAAAAACAATTTTCCCCTCCCGGCGGAATTTAACCAGCTTGTTGGCTTTTAATATGCGCAGCTGATGAGACACCGCTGTCTGCGTAAGGTTTAAAAGCTGCGCAATATCAAACACGCAAAGCTCCGCTTCAAACAGCGCATAAAGGATTTTAATTCTTGTCGAGTCCCCAAAAACCTTAAAAAGCTCCGATAAATCGTACAGGGTTTCATCCGGCGGCATTTTGGAAACCACTTTTTTCACAACGTCGCTGTGCACACATAAAAAGGCTCCCGTTTGCTCCTGTGTTTCTCTTTCCATTCTTTCACGTCCTTTCATATGAACATCTATTCATATGATAAGATATAGATTCATATTTGTCAACTGTTTTCTGAAAATTTTTTTACACAGTGCTTTGATATTGACTTGCATTCCGTTCTATTTTATAGTATAAAGTATAAGATTCAATTGAACATATCCCGCATCCTTTTTCACAACGGGGAAACAATACGCATATAACAGGAGGGATTTTATGCATCCGGTTTTATTGGCAGCCGCCGGCACCGGCTTTACTTTTTTGATGACCGCATTGGGCGCTTCGCTCGTTTTTTTCTTTAAAAAGAAAATTCATCCAAATATGCAGCGCGTATTTTTAGGCTTTGCCGCCGGCGTTATGATTGCCGCATCTATATGGAGCCTGCTGATCCCGGCGATCCAAACGGCCGAAGAAGCCGGGCAGATCGGCTGGCTGCCAGCAGCGGGGGGGTTCATCCTGGGTATTGTCTTTTTGATGCTGCTGGACGGCCTTTTGCCGCATTTACATGCACAGGCTGCACAGCCAGAAGGGCTACACGCCTCTTTTAAACGCACAACCCTGCTGGTGTCTGCCGTTACCCTGCATAATATTCCCGAGGGCATGGCTGTGGGGCTTTCCTTTGCCTTAGCCGCCCAAAAAGGGAACGATCCGGGCTTTTATGCGGCGGCACTGGCGCTGGCGCTTGGTATGGGTATACAAAACTTTCCGGAAGGCGCGGCAATTTCTCTGCCGTTGCGCCGGGAGGGGCTTTCTGCAATACGCAGCTTTTTGTATGGCAGCCTTTCCGGCATTGTTGAGCCGATTTTTGGTATTCTGGCCGTACTTGTGGCAGGAAACATACAACCGCTTATGCCCTGGCTTTTATCATTTGCCGCAGGCGCAATGCTGTACGTTGTTGTGGAAGAGCTGATCCCGGAAGCACATCTGGGCGAACATTCTCATATTGGAACGCTAAGCGTAATGGGCGGTTTTTTAATTATGATGATCCTGGACATTGCGCTTGGATAAACCATACAAAAAGGATATACAGGCAAATAATACGCTTTTATAACGCAAATCTTATAACTTAAGTAAAAGCCAGTTTAACAAAAACAAATCTGGAGGAAATTGCAACGAATACATTATTTATGTAAAACGGGCAGTCAGCCTACTGCTGACAGCCCGTTTTACTTTTTTGTCATTAATCGAAAGTTATATGCTGCCTAATTTAAGAATGACTTTTCAAGATTAAATGGACAAAATCCTAAAAAGTATCGCCTGCTCTTGATTTGGAAGGGCTGATCAGTATAAAAAGCAGTTCGGCATTTGATGTAGCTTGAGAGTTTCAGAAATATTGGGCATACATCTCTTGCCGTGCTTTAAAGGATGCAGTAAGCAATCCAAATTTGTGCAAGTACAAATTTGACTTGAAAAGCTCACTTTACCAGCCTTTCAAAAATGGAAACCACATACTCGGCTATGGCACAATCCTGTTCTTCTGTGCCGCCTCCAACACCAATACCGCCCGCAATCTTTCCGTTGACAAACAGTGGATATCCACCGGCCACCAGTGTAATCTTTGGGTCATTGGCCTGAATTGCCATCAGGGAAGCACCCTCCGCAGCACAGGCCGCAACATCTTTTGTTTTGCACTGTGTAACAGCCGCTGTATAGGCTTTTCCCGGTACAAGTGTAATGCTTAGTACCAGTGCTTCTCCATAACGGCGATATGCTCTGGACAATCCATTTTCATCGCTGATTGCAAAGCTGATATCAATTCCTATTTCTCTGCTTTTTTCCCGTGCAGCAGCACACAGTTCGTCGCATAACGCATCCGTTAAAATCATGTGAATACTCCCCCTGTTTTGAAAAATTGGCATGAAAACGGATTAACCTCTATTTTCATGCTGCTTATAGCTTAACAGTAGGAAGCTATGCTTTGCTTGCCCATTTCTGCAAAAAACTTGCCTATTTCTTTAAATGATCACGAAGATGCAAAATATCTTCCTTTGGCGCTGATCCAAATGTTTTCCTGTAATCTCTGATAAACTGTGAAACACTTTCATACCCCACCTCAAAAGAAGCGGCTGTAACTGTGGCATTCTCGTCCAGCATCATCCTTCTGGCTTCGGTAAGGCGCAACCGTTTCTGGCATTGCAACGGCCCCATCCCCACGGCGCATTTAAACTTTTGGTGAAAGTTGGAAATACTCATGTTTCTCTGTTCCGCTAGTTCTTCTACTGTAAAGGATTTTTTAAAGTTTTGCTTAATCCAGCTATTGGCCGCATAGATTTCTTCCGCCTGCCCAATATGGATCATACTTTGGATAAATTGTTTCCCGCAGGAGCCGCATAAAACATTGAATATAATTTCCCGCTTGATATGTTTCCCTAAAAAAGAAATCCGGTCCGGTTCATCAATTAAAGAGTATAACTTTACAATAGCCTCTATTACATTGTCGTCAGATATTTCCATCGTTCTGCCCGCTATTTTTTCATTTAATACCCGTTCGACCAGATCGCCGTCCATGTCTAAGACGACAGAGATCACATCATCTGCTGTGAATGCAACAGACAAAGCCAAAAAATCCATGCTTTCGGAAAAGGTTAATACCTGGCCGGATATTGGAGTATCAATTGCCGATACCGAATACTGCCCGGCGCTATAATCCAATATTCCCGAAGGGGTATGCAGCCGCATGGAGCCATCGACAATCAAATATAAATACGGCAACCCAACCGTTGGCATTTGTATTGTCCTGCACTTAAATCGGTATGCCGTTAAATATGGCACTAGGGTTTTGCCGCTCTCCTTTGACAGCAAAAGTGCCCGTGTCATCTCTGCCAGCTTTTGAAGACATTTTTTCATAATCTTTCATCATATGCTTGGAATTCTATAATGAGCATGTGTACTGCTTTTTCAATTATCCTCAAGAATTTGAATACTGACCCGTATGATTTGGGAGTCTGTGTTCATTGTCGCAATTTCGTCGATCAGACGTTCCTCATAGGCGCAGCCGACAATGGTAAGCTGCTGTTCCCTGATATGCCGCAGCAGTCTGCTGTAAATTGGCTGTGTATCGTCAAAACTTCCCCGACCGCAAGCGGAAAGGTAGGTTCCCTTCGGCATGCAGCTGTTGGCATACGCCCGCTTTCCCACATAGCATATAATGCGGTTTGCAAGGCATGTTCTGCCGGAAAGCAGGTTCTCTTTTTCTACCAAAAAACCTTCCGGGTATCCAAAAGCAACGCCCTTTTCCTTGCATTTTAAATAGAAATTAAGCCATACCGCATCGGGAAGCTCCGTCTTTCTCAATTCGATGGGATCACTGATAAAGATAGGCCTTTCTTCTTGGTGAATCATTTTTATCTGAGAAATATTTGTCTGAATACCGTTTTCCAAATCTTGTTTTTTAACATTGAGCATATCTTGTATACCCTGCAACCGCATAATTCTTTGTGTCAGAACCTTTCCCTGTGTTTTTAACAACGCAAGCGCATCATGGGGAGTAGCCCTTTGCATGTAATCCTTAATTTGATTCAGCGGCATCCCCAGTTCCTTTAAAGTATTGATCACGGCGATCCTGTAAATCTGTTCATGCGAATAATAGCGATATCCGTTTTCGGCGGTAAATTCCGGCGAAAAGAGCCCAATATTATCGTAAAAAATCAGGGCTTTTCTGCTGACTTCAGCAATTTTAGAAAACTCGCTGATGGTAAGGTAACGCGGCCGCTCACTTTTATGCACAAATATCCATTTCCCCTCTTGACTGTATAGTATCTATACATATTATACTAAGAAACCGCAGCCAGTCAAGAGGAGGGAATTGAATGCAAAGAAAATGAAAAATCTGCCGCCGCTTTTCTGGAAAGCAATTATAGCTGCCACACTGTCCTTCTTGCGGAAGAGGCAACCTGTCGTTTTTAATTGCCTGTAATATATTTAAAAAAAGACTTGACAAAAAGGATTAAGCCGTATATACTGTCAATCGTCCGATTTCGTACAATATGATTTCGGATTGATTGGGGGCCTGCAAATGAAAAAGGATATACTGCACTCTATCAGCTTAGCATCCTTCCGGGAAGCAATGATGGAACTGGACAATACCTATTCTCTATTTCCGAAATCCTGCGGACTGTCGGATGCCGAGTATTGGTCCCTGCTTTTCATATATGAGGGTGTGGTAACTCAAAGCCAGATCAGCAATCAGCTTTCGCTTAGCCGCCAGACACTCAATTCCGCTTTCAAGCAGTTGCGAAAAAAGGGGTTGATCCGGTTGGAGCCATACGAAAAAAACCAGCGCTCCAAGCAGGCGTTTCTGACAGCCGCCGGGAGGTCAATCGTGGAAAAGCATGTTGTTCAAATGCATCAGATTGAAGAAAAAGCATGGACTATGTTAAAAAAGGACGAACGCGCTGCACTTATAACACTTACCCAAAAATATACAAAGTGCATTTGGGATCTGCTAAAACCACATGCGGACAAAAGCACAATTGAATAACGTTATAGAAGCTATCGTTCATCGGAGGACTGGCCATCGCAATGGCCGGCTGAGCAAATCCTCAGCCATAGTCGATAAGATGTCGGGTGCGCCCGGTTATTTAAAAAAGTAACCAGGCGCCTTTTATTTATTAAAGAAAGGATTTGATACACCTATGAAACTCATTTTGCAATTTATTAAGCCACACCGGAAATTGTGTGCCCTCACCATTTTGCTTTTGATCATCGACGTGGCCGGGGCTTTGTTTATTCCCACTTTGGCCGCACAGATGCTCAACCAGGGCACTTCCGGCGCTTCTTTTGAAGCGCTCGTCTATACCGGTCTGCAAATGGCGGCGGTTTCTGTTCTGTCCGGAGGCTGCGCCATCCTTGGCGGTTACACCTGCGCCACTTTGGCTGCACGGGTGGGCAAAGATATGCGCGTGGCTGTCTACAACAAATCCCTAAAGCTGTCCATTTACGATTTTCGCCATTTTGGAACAGCCTCCATCACCACCCGAACAGTGTCGGACATTACCACCATCCAGTTTGCATTAACCAGCTTTATTCAGATGGTGCTGCCGGTTCCTGTTATCTTTGCTATTGCATTGGCGCTGTCGTTCAGCCTGGATGTGGAAATGGGCTTTATTCTGCTGGCCGTAGTCGTAATTGTTTTGATTCTAGCGTTTTTTATTATGCGAAGCGCAGCCCCTCTGTTTAAAAAGCTGCAAAAGCTGCTGGATCGTATGACCACCGTTTTGCTGGAAAATATCACCGGCGTCCGTGTAGTCCGTGCTTTTAACAACGAAAGCCGGGAAGAGTTGCGTATGGGAAAGACCTTTCTCAATTATGCCAAAACCTCTATCAAAGCAAACCGCCGGTTTGCCAATCTGGATGGTCTGTCTTTTTTCTGCATGAATCTTTTTGTCGTCATCGTCTACTGGCTCAGCGGCGGGCGAATCCATGCAGGAAGTTTTCAAATCGGAGACATTACTGCTGTTATTGAATATGCAATGATGGTGCTGTTCTTTTTGATGATGGCGCAAATCGTTATCCTGACCATGCCCCGTGCTTTGGAATGCTGCGATCGTGTGCGGGCTGTTTTGGAGCACACGCCTGAAATTCAGGATATAGTTACCGAAGATCCCCGAAACTTTGATGAACAAAATTCTGAAGTACTGGCTTTCCGCGACGTTTCTTTCCGCTTTGCCGATGCGGAGGAAAATACCCTGCATCATTTAGATTTTGTTTGCAGGCGTGGAGAAACCACCGCAGTGATTGGTGGTACCGGCAGCGGAAAATCGACGGTTGCCTCCCTGATCCTGCGGTTTCATGACGTAACCCAGGGCTCTGTTTGCCTCAACGGTACAGACATCCGACAGATGCCCCAGCGCTACCTGCGGGACCACCTGGCCTATGTACAGCAAAAAGCATGGCTGTTTTCCGGAACTATTGCCGATAACCTTCGTTACAGCAATAAAAATGCCAGTGAAGAAGAGCTGATGCATGCCGCAGATGTAGCCCAGGCGGGCGATTTTATCCGTTCTCTGCCGGATGGTCTGCATTCTTTTGTTGCACAGGGCGGCACCAACTTTTCCGGCGGACAAAAGCAGCGGCTTTCCATTGCCCGGGCGTTGGTCAAAAAACCGGAGCTCTATATCTTTGACGATAGTTTTTCCGCCCTGGATTTCAAAACCGACGCGGCACTGCGCAAAGCGCTGGTAACAGAAACCAAAGATGCCGCCGTATTGATTATTGCCCAGCGTGTCAGCACCATCCAAAACGCAGATCAGATCATCGTCCTGCACGAAGGCCGCATGGCGGGAATCGGCAAGCATGATAAACTGCTTAAAACCTGCCCGGTGTATCGAGAAATTTACGAATCGCAAACCAAGGAGGCACAGAAAGCATGAACCAGACAATGAAAAAACAAAAGAGCCAAAGCACTGTGGTGCGGCTGTTCAGCCAGCTAAAAGGTCAACGTATCCGGCTTACTGTTGTTGCTGTCTCTATTATAATTTATATCGGTCTTAGCATCTGGAACCCCATGTACAGCGCGCAGGTGATCGACCATCTGTGGCAGAGCATTCAGGCGGCCTGGAACAGCGGAACTCCTTTTTCCATCACATGGACAAACATGGGGCAGGAACTGATGCAGTTGAGTATCCAATACTTTTTTACCTGGATTTTTTACCATCTGCAGTCCTACCTGATGGCCAATGTGGCGGAAAGCCTGAACCTGGAGCTGCGCAACCAGATCGCCCGAAAATTAAACCGGCTGCCTCTACGCTTTTTTGACCAGAATAAAGCCGGCGAGATTTTAAGCCGCGTTACCAGCGACCTGGATAAAATTGCAGAAGTGCTTCAAACCGGCTTGTTAAAGCTGTTGGTGGCCATTGGTACGGTAATTGGTTCCCTTGTTGTGATGTTCTATTACAGCGTGTTGCTGACTTGTATCTTCCTGCTCTTTATGCTTGCCAGCATGTGGATTACAAAGGTTGTGGCTAAGAAAAACCTGCGCTGTGCGGTACAGCGGCAGGAAACCATTGGCGAACTGACCGGCATCGTAGAGGAATATTACAATGGTCGGAACGTTATCAAAGCCTATAATCATGAGGCGGAAAGCCTGGAGCAAGTAACTGCCGCTGCAGAGAAAAACCGTATTGCCAACCAAAAAGCAGACTTTTTAACAAACTGCGTCAATCCGCTGATTCGTCTGCTGACCCGGCTGGCACACGTGGTCATTGCCATTATTGCGGGTCACGCCATGCTCAACGGCACCATGACGGTAGGCATTGTCCAGGCGTTCTTTCAATATATTAACCAAACAGCGGAGCCTTTGACGGAAGCCTCCTTTATGATCAACTCTCTGCAGTCGGCGTTGGCATCTGCAAAGCGTACTTTTGAGCTGCTGGACGACGAAGAAGAAATCCCTGATCCTATTAAACCGGCCCTTCTGGAGCGGGCGGAAGGGCATATTGCATTTGAACATGTAAGCTTTGGATACAGCCCGGAACAACCGCTGATGAGGGATATCAGCTTTGAGGCAAAGCCTGGACAGAAAATTGCCGTAGTAGGCAGCACCGGCGCAGGCAAAACCACACTGGTCAACCTGCTGATGCGCTTCTACGAGGTAAACGGTGGTAAAATTACAGTGGACGGCATTAACGCCGCCGAAATGACCCGCAGCGGTCTGCGCAAAAATTTTGGCATGGTGCTGCAGGACACCTGGCTGTTCAGCGGTACGGTAGCAGAAAACATCGCCTACAGCAAGCCGGACGCAACACGGGAAGAGATTATTGCGGCGGCAAAAGCAGCCAAGGTGGATTACTTTATCCGCACAATGCCGCACGGCTACGACACAATGCTGGATAATGAGGCCTCTAACCTGTCTGCCGGGCAGCGCCAGCTTCTGACCATTGCACGTGTTTTCCTCTGCAATCCGCCGATTATTATCTTGGACGAGGCAACCTCCAGCGTGGATACCCGCACGGAAGTAGAAATTGGTAAGGCCATGAACAAGCTTATGCACGGAAGAACCAGTTTTGTAATCGCTCATCGGCTGTCCACCATCCGGGACGCAGATACCATCCTGTTCATGGAACACGGCAATATTATCGAACAGGGCAACCATATGGAACTCTTGCAAGCAGGCGGTGCTTACGCAGAGCTTTATAACAGCCAGTTTGCTTAAATAGGTCCCATAAAACAGACAAAAAATGGCGCTGTAACCTCTTGGCTACAGCGCCATTTTTATATCGTTTCTTTATTACCACGCCTTGGTTAAACCTGCGCGCTCTTGCTTAGCTTTCAAAGACTTCCTTTAAAATGCCGGACTGGGCAATGGACACATAGTCGTTGTCAGCAACCACAATATGATCGAGCAACGTAACGTGGATCAATCCAAGGGCGTCCGCCACCTGTATGGTCGCGTTTAAATCCTCTTGTGAGGGCAACGCCACCCCGCTTGGATGATTGTGCGCCAACACCGCGTAGGTTGCATTATACAGCAGCGCATTTTCTACAATTTTCCTAACATAAAGCGCACAGGCGGAAACCGAGCCCTTGCTGATAACCCCACAGAAAACTTCTTTCAATTTGGCATCCAGCAGCAAGAGTACGACCGCTTCATAATCGCGCCCAATAAACTTATTGAGCAAGATTTCCCCTATTGCCTCTTCACGAATCACCTTTTTCTGGCTGTTGTGCTTGTCGTCCAGGTACAGGCGGCTCATTTGCGGGAAAAGCTTGATCAGCACAGCGGCACTCTGCGTAAGGCCTGCTTGCATCAGTGCATCGACCGGCGCGTCAAATACGGCCGATATGGACCCGAACATATCCAGCAAACGGTGTGCCAGCGGGTTGGTGTCCTTTCTGGGTACGGCATAATACAGTAAAAGCTCAAGCGCTTCATGCGGTTCAAACCCGTCTAAACTGTTTGCAAGAAATTTCTTGCGCATTCTGTCCCTATGCCCCTTATGCATGTCGTCGTTTTTGGCCAAAGCCCTCACCTGCCCTTAAACCTCCACGCTGCCAGATACACCGTGATTGCTTCTATTTTTATCCCTACTAGTACTGCCACCATGCCCAAACAGCATGATGGCAGTAAACCCGGCCATACGCCGGATGCTCAGACCTTTCTGGAACCGGGCTTGACAACCGGCAGCTTCCCCTCTTTACAAAGCGGACAGGCTTCCGGCTCCCAGGATTCTACATCAACCGTAATGACCGACTTGAACGGGACGCCAAAATCGACCTTGCCGCCGGTGCGGTTGACGATCGAGCCTATACCCACAACAATGCCGCCTGCATTCTGCACAAGATCCAGCACCTCTTTGACAGAACCGCCGGTTGTTACCACGTCCTCCACCAGCAGCACCTTCATGCCGGGCGTAACAGCAAAACCTCTTCTAAGCTCCATTGCCCCTTTGTCGTTGCGCTCTGCAAAAAAGTTTTCACATTGCAGATGCCGGCTTACCTCATACGCCATTTGTACAGCGCCCATCGCCGGGCCGATCACAACCTGCACGCCCTCGCCGGCAAATTGCTGTGCAAGCGCCATGCAAAGCTCTTCACTGTATTTTGTATTTCTAAAAATTTTTGCACACTGCAAATAACGGTTGGAATGCCTGCCGGAGGTCAGGCGAAAGTGCCCTTCCAGCAACACACCGGCCTCTTTTAAAATTTCAAGTACTCTTTCCTCTGTAATCATTCTGCATAACCCTTTCCCATAACGTATTGGTATCCTTTGCCATTATAGCGTATAACCCGTAAAGGCAAAATTACTTAATAGAATTATAAGGAATTTTAAATAAAATCTTTTGTGCTTTTTCTTTCCTTTGGCTTTTTATTGCTTGCAAGCGTTCGCACTGCTTCAGAAAGGCAGCTACTATGGTTTTTTGAAGCATTTTATAACAAATATTATTTACATTTCGTTCTATATACTTGTTTATCAATACCTCTTTCCCCCTGCAGTTATAAGCCTTTACCCGCTTATTTTCAGAGTATATAAATACAACACGCCCACATGTTTAGACAAAATAGAAAAAACATAAAATAAATGTTGCATGTTTTTTAGTACTATGTTATAATACAAACGAAATAAAGCAACAAATGCGATTATATTTGGCTTTTTATACGCATATTGACAACCTGCTTTTGTCGCTTTATTTTGGCTTAAATTGTGTAAAATTTTCACACAATTACTAAAAAGAAAGGGAGAAGGAGGGAAGCAACACAAAAGCTGGTATTGGGACGGATCAGTCCATCAAACGTGCACATGGCAGTACATAAAAATGTTCATTGCTTTTTGCTGCCTGCTTTTTCTGTTTGTATGGCTGACAAGGTAAAAAAGAGGAGGATATTAGGATGCAAATCAAAAAAATGGGAAAAATATCATTGGCCACGCTTTTATCTGTCATACTGTTTTTAACAGCCGTTATTCCCATTGGTGCAACGACAGACAGCACAGCAGAAACTGAAACAGCAGACGACTACCGGCCTTACGGATATACCGATCCGGAAAAGCCGATAGAGGGGCGCACATATTTTATCCGGTCAAAAAACAGCGGAAAGTACATCACCCTTACCGAAGATACAGAAGAAGAAGTTACCATTATCACACAACAGGCCTACACCGGAAATGCCGACCAGAAATGGACGCTCAGTGATCCGGAGGGAGACGGAACCTACCATCTGTTGTCGCTTGCAAGCGGCAATACCTTGGCAATTTCCGTAACACCGGCAATAAACGTAAACAACACGGTTGCAGACGTTCAGCCGCTTTCCACCACGGCAGGCAGTATTTTATTTAAAATTGCGCCAACGTCGGACGGTACAAGCTATAAGATTCTTACCAAGTGCAGCGCTTACAGCAAAGTGTTGGCGGTACTGGGTGCCAGCCAGCAGAATGGTGCCAAAATCATACAGTACGACTATGATAATAGTGCAATTTGTAATGACGAATGGTTTTTTGAATCGCCCATCGACGATTATTCTGTCTTTGATCCACAGCATACACCTACACCGATTGATGGTGATACATATTATCTGAAAAATCTCAACAGCGGCTTATATTTAAGCCTGGGGGAAAACAATACCAATGTGCAACAGTCCCGCTTTGGCGGTACAGAAAATCAAAAGTGGAAGTTTTCGCTGCAAAGCGACGGAACCTATAAGCTGTCCAACGCCGCTTTAAGCAGCCAAAACACGCTGGCTGTTGAAAATGCTTCTACTTCCAACAATGCAAATATCCTGGTGCAGGCCGACACAGACAGCGACGCCATGAAATTTAAGCTTGTAAGAAATGCAGATGGGCAATCTTACCGTATTCTTACCAAGCTTTCCAATTACCAGAAGTGTATGACCGTTTATGGCGCCGGGGGAATGCATGGGGCTAATATTATTCAATACACCTATAACGCCGGCCAAAACGACTGCTGGGTTCTGGAAAAAGATCGGCCCGTTATGCAAATTGAGGACAACAAAACTTACTATATTAAAAACAGGCGCAGCGGCCTGTACCTTGACACTGCAAACGGTGCAACAACTGCCGGCACACAGGTCATTCAGCAAACGCTTGATCCAGAGGCGGTCACGCAAAGATGGAAAATTGTAAACACTGCCAATGGAATTAAAATTCAATCGGATGCAAGTTCCGGGCAAGACTTGGTTTTATCTGTAGAAGGCGCGCAAAACAGCAACGACGCCGCTATTTTGTTAAATGAATATAACACGCAAAATGACGGCATGCATTTTAAAATTATAAAAAACAGCGACGGCTATTCCTACCGCCTGCTTACAAAGAACAGCAGTTTTGAAAAATGCGTAACCGTTCAGTCCGCTTCATATTTCTCTGGGGCCAGTATTATCCAATATAATTACAACGACGGCTGGAACGACGCTTGGATTTTGGAGCCTGCGATTGAAACAAACGTGTATTATGACAACCACTATGTAGCAGAAAACTCCTTAACAGACGGTGTGTACTATATTAAAAGCAAAAGCAGCGGCCTGTATTTGGATGTATATTGGGGCTATGATGAGGACGGAACCAATATCATCCAATGGACAGGAAATGGCGGAAAGGGACAGCAATGGAAATTTGTCCCTGCCGGCGATGGAACGTATAAAATTATGACCATGCTGGGGAACAGCACCAGAGGACTGTCTGTAAACCCGGCGGGCAACAGCAATAATGCCGATATTGAACTGAAAACCTATGACAACAGCAGCGGCATGCGCTTTAAAGTACTTCGCAACAGCGACAGCCTTTCTTACCGCATTGTGTCGGAATGCAGCAATTTTACAAAAGGCTTAAACGTCTACTATGACGGCAAGGAGCCTGGCGATGAAATTATTCAGTACACTTATATTGGAACCGGAAACGACGAATGGTACTTAGAACCTATCGTTCAGAGTACCGATCTGACCGTACTGGAGGAAAACCCTGAAATACATATCGTCAATCATTTAAAATCGTACTGGGAGGAGCTGTCGGAGGCAGTTTATGAAAAAACCTCTGTTCATCTTGTTAAAAGCTATACAAAGGTGTTTTCCCCGGTAGACCAGTGCGCTTCCGGCAACAGCAGCGCCTGTGGACATGAAACACATCATAAGGACTGGGGTACTTTACTGGGCTGGATTTCCAGCTATAACCAGGAATTACATCCCGGCAGCTTTGCGGCTTTGCATACCGGAACTGTTTATGAAAATGGATCCCGCGGCGGACTTGCCTACACTGGTACAGGAGGAAATGCTTTTATTATGAACATCCAACAGTGCCAGGGTCTGTATTCCAACGTGGGTGTAATTGCGCACGAATTTACCCACAATTTTGGGGTGTTTCACCATATAACGGAAGACCCAAACGGTGAAGCCTACAACGGCGTATGGTCCTGCTGCCAGGGAGGCTTGCCGGGTGTAGACGTCGTTCGTACGCAAAAACCGGATTACTGGTGCGACCACTGCCTGCGCAAGATTATTTTCTTTGCCTCCAGGCACGCAGGCTAACCGCGCATTTGGATAGCCAGCGTAAATAAAAAACCTCTTACCTAAAACCCCGCAATACAACAGGCATTTTGCTTGTTGTATTGCGGGGTTCTTCCTTTCCTGCGCATAGTAAGAGCAAAACGGCATAACGCTTTTGTTTTTTTACTGCTGCACAGCTTTTTTAATTTTTCTGTTCCGGGTAAAGTCCCACAGAGCAATGACTGCCGATATTGCAAACACAGCAAGGCTGATCCATTGTGATGTGGAAAGCCCGAAAAAAATCCCGCGGATCTGGTCGCCGCGCCAGAATTCTAGGATAAACCGTATAACCGGGTAAGACAGCCCATAAACCAAAATCAAGCGGCCTTTTTTAAGCTTTTTCTTATGAAAAAGCCAAAGCATACAAATTGCCAGCAAGAAATTTGCGGCCGCTTCCACCAGCTGAACAGGAAAACGGGAAACGCCGTTTGCTTCTGGCGCCAGTGAATTTGTATAGACAAACCCAAACGGTGATTCCACACCATAGCAGCATCCACCCAAAAAACAGCCGATCCTGCCAAAAGCGTGAAACAGCGGTATTGCCGGGCTTAATAGGTCTGCATAACCGGCTATATCCTGTTTGGAGGCTTTTAAATAAATGGCCGCGGCAATCACCGCCCCAATCAAGCCGCCGTAAAAAACCATGCCGCCAAAAATATCCATCCCATAGGCTATAAAGGAATCCCAGCTTTGGAACACCTTGTCCAAGTGTGTAAACGCATAACCGATCTTCCAGGCATGGGTAAGGCCATAAAGCAGATGTGCGCCAAGAAAAAGCCCCAGCGCCGCCCAAAGGCTAAGCGTCACAACCGTTGTACCTTTTAAATCTTTACAACGTTTGAGCCCGGGCCGGACAACCGCCAGATAGCAAGCAAGGATTCCCAGCCCTGCCATAATACTGTAGGTAGATATTTCTCTTCCAAAAAGATGAATCAGTGGAAACATGAAAACCTCCATCCAAAAAACAAGGCAGGTGCCCTGCAATACAGAACACGCTGCCCCGCGTTTGACAATTATTAAAGATTAGTATAAAGAAGAAAAAGAAGAATAGGAAAGTCCAGACCCCGCAATGCCTGCAACACTGCAAATTACACAAATGGAGCCTACAAGCGCAATACCGGAGCATGCTACGCCAATAATGGAAAGAACCATACCGGCTGTTGCCAATCCGCCGCTGGTAGAATATTCATTCATGCTCTTTTTGTAATTATTGGCAAGAATAATCCCAACAATACCAAGAGCCAGCGTTACAATTGCGCCAACGCTAATAAACCATGAGATTGCAATACTGACAATACCCAAAACAAGCGAGGCAACCGCTTTACCCTTGTTGGGATCCTTCATGGGTCCCATTGGTGGCTGCGTATTCATCGGCGGCTGCTGATAAACAGGCTGCTGCTCCTGCGGCTGCTGCGGCTGGTTGTTCATGGGATCCTGCTGGGGAATGTTGTTGTTATTGTTGTTATCCATTTTAATGCCTCCTCAAAAGTAAAATAACAAGATGAGTACCCCTCATGCTGTTACATACAGTTTATCATACTAAAATATATATTGTCAATATACGTAAAAAAGAATCGTTTGAAAAGATTTATTTTTTTTCATACATTTTTTCATAATAGGTTTGGTAGGCGCCGTTGATAATTTCTTCCCACCAGTCCTTATGGTCCAGATACCACCGTACCGTTTTTTCAAGGCCGTCGTCAAAGTTTGTTTTGGGCAGCCACCCCAATTCATGATGGATCTTTTCAGGATCAATTGCATAACGCCTGTCATGCCCCGCCCTGTCTTTTACAAACGTAATTAAAGAAGTATCTTTCCCCAGAATATGCAGGATCTGCTTGACAACGTCAATATTTTTTCTTTCGTTGTGACCGCCTATGTTATAAACCTCTCCGGCCCGGCCTTTTCGCACAATCAGGTCCACCGCGCTGCAGTGGTCCTCCACATACAGCCAGTCCCTTACATTTTCTCCTTTGCCATATACAGGCAGCGGCTTGTTATGCAGCGCATTGATGATCATAAGCGGGATCAGCTTTTCCGGAAAGTGGTACGGCCCGTAATTGTTAGAGCAGCGCGAAACGGTCACAGGAAGCCCATAGGTCCTGTAATACGCCAGCACAAGCAGGTCTGCCGAAGCTTTGCTTGCAGAATACGGGCTTGAAGTATGCAGCGGCGTTTCCTCTGTAAAAAAGAGATCCGGCCTGTCCAGCGGTAAATCACCGTATACCTCGTCTGTAGAAATCTGATGATAGCGGGAAACGCCGCAGGCTCTGGAAGCATCCAGCAGTACCTGCGTACCCAAAACATTGGTTTTAAGAAACACGCCTGGGTCCAGTATAGAACGGTCCACATGGCTTTCCGCCGCAAAATTGACCACCACGTCAAACTGCTCATGCGCAAACAAGTCAAAAACAGCCTTGCGGTCTGTTATATCGCCTTTGACAAAACGAAAGTTCTTATTTTGCAGCGCACCCTTGAGTGTCCGCATATTTCCTGCATAGGTAAGGCTGTCCAGACAGACAATTTGATCGTCTGGGTGCGCTTGCAGCATATAATAAATAAAATTGCTGCCGATAAAGCCGGCGCCGCCTGTTACCAGAATTTTCATTTTACCGCCTCCTCTGCAAGGGAAAGAAGATACCGGCCATAGTCTGTCATTTGCAGCTGCCGCCCAATTTCTTTAAGCTGCTTTGTGTTGATAAAGCCGCGCCGCCATGCAATTTCTTCTGGGCAGGATATGTAAAACCCCTGGCGGGACTGGACTGCTTCTACGTATTCCGCCGCCTTGAGCATGCCTTCAGGCGTACCTGTATCCAGCCATGCCATCCCGCGCCCAAGCAGCGAAACATGCAGCCGCCCCATTGCAAGGTAGCGCTCGTTTACAGACGTAATTTCCAGCTCACCGCGCGCGGAAGGACGTATGTCTTTTGCTATATGCACAACGCTGTTGTCATAAAAATACAGGCCGGGTACCGCGTAACTGGATTTTGGTTTTTCCGGTTTTTCCTCTATAGAAACCACACGTTGGTTTTGATCAAACTCCACAACGCCAAACGCAGACGGGTTCTTAACGGGATATCCAAAAATCGTGGCGCCTTCCTTTCTTTTTTTCGCCGCATTGAGCACCCGCGTAAAGTCCTGTCCATAGAAAATATTGTCGCCCAGGATCAGGCATACACTGTCCCCGTTAATAAAATCTTCGCCTATAATAAACGCCTGCGCCAATCCCTGCGGTTTTTCCTGCGCTTTATAGGAAAGCGATATGCCAAAGCGCCGGCCATCCCCCAACAGCTTTTCATAAAGCGGAAGATCGTCCGGGGTAGAGATCACCAGTACCTCCCGTATGTCTGCCAAAAGCAAAACAGAAAGCGGGTAATAAATCATTGGCTTATCATAAATCGGCAGAAGCTGTTTGGACACCACCTGTGTCATTGGATACAAACGCGTACCCTTGCCGCCAGCAAGAATAATTCCTTTCATGTTTCCCCTCTCCTTTGACAAGCATTGTCAAACTATCTTTTATCATTTTAAAACTGCTTTGCGCATTGCAGTATTTTTATGCTTATTTTGTAGCTTTTAAAGGGAAAATATTATAACCCCCGCAATAATCACAAGAAGACCCGCCAGCTTTTTTTTGCTGATTTTTTCTTTTAAAATAAAAAAGCTTAAAAGGGCAACAAAAACATACTCCGTCGCGCCTAAAATTGGTCCCATGGAAAGCGGCACATATTTATATGCAAAAACAGTACATAGGGTTGCCAGAAAAAAGATCGTATACGCAAGGATTACGCGCAGGTTTAAATACTCCCTAATCCGGTTTTGGTAATGAATTCCCGCACTTTTTTTAAGGATAATCTGTGAAACAGACGAAATAAATACGCCTGAAAGATACAAAAGCGTATATAGCAATAAATCATTCATTGGCCGTCACCACCAAACAAACGCCGGCCAGAACTATAACGGCACCAATCATCATATTAACAGTAATTTGCTCATGAAAAATAAAAAAGCCCCACAGCATCCCCCATATGATCGTAACCGCTTTGTTACAAAACGCCGTCGTCAGAGGAATCCGTTTTAAAACCTGCTGCCAAAGGATTGCATAAATTCCCAGGTTAACAATCATCAGGCCGTAAAAGAGACAAAATTCAAACGATAAAAAATCATAGGACGCGGCAAATTTTGACAAAAGTCCACACAAAGAAAATTGAAGCAGGATGGCATGCAAAAATATGTAATCTTTTACTTCTGGTTTATGACTCATCGATATCCTCATTCTTTTCTGTATAATTTAATGCATTTCTGACTTCATACTGCGGCATATTGCTCAACAATATGTAAATTCTCCCAAGGTATTCCCCAAGTATGCCCAGCATAAGCATAATAAGCCCGCCTATAAACAGGAGGACTGAAACAATGGAGGTATACCCTACTGCAATGTTGGGGAAAATCAGCTTTCTTATAACCAGAACAATCCCGGCAATAATGCCTACCGCAGCGCACAACGAACCAACAATGGACGCAAAGCGCAGGGGTGCAATAGAAAAATTGGTAAATCCCTGCAGCCAAAGCTTAAGCAATTTTTTAAAGCTGTAATTGCTGCGCCCGCAGATCCTTGCCCTGTGTTCCACTTGAACATTTGTGATTCTTCTTGTGACCTGCAGTAAATAACCACCCAGCGACGGAAAAGGGCTTTTGTAATTTTTAAGCGCCCGCACGGCAAACTTGCTTAAGGCAAAATAGCTTGACAGCTGTATGCCCTTTGGCTTTCTGTTTGTAAACTCCAATATTTTCGAATTGATGTTACTGCTCACCCTTTTAAACAAAGAATGCTTTTTGGAAATAAACTGCGCATAGACCACATCATAACCATCTGAAATTTTATCCACCAGTTTAAATAACTCTGCAGGAGGATGTTGCCCGTCATCGTCCATAAAAACGGCCACATCCCCTTTTATATACCTGACAGCAGCCATTTGTGCAGATGCCTGCCCATAGTTTTTGGACAAATCCACCCCAATAATTTTGCTGTCTTCACTGCACAATTGCGTTATGACCTCAAATGTATTATCAGGGGAAGTATCATTGACGAGAATAATCTGATAGTCAGTATTTTCCCTTGTCTGGATAACCGACTTTATTTCATTCACAACCTGCCTGAGCGTTTTGGACGAATTGTAGCAGGGTATGGCTATGGAAATTATCATTTTATCATCTCCGGATCAAATTTTTCACGAAGCTGTAGT
This sequence comes from uncultured Oscillospiraceae bacterium, assembly GCA_900541565.1. GTDB lineage: Bacteria > Bacillota > Clostridia > Oscillospirales > Acutalibacteraceae > Scatavimonas > Scatavimonas merdipullorum. The sequence continues at coordinate 30,495 of UQKB01000010.1, read as the reverse complement.
ATTTTTTGGGCGGTGCACATATCAGGTGTACAGTTAAACAAATCAAAATGTTCTTTTATAACCTGCTCCGGGTAATCCCACCACTTACTTTTTTGTAAAACAGCAATAATATCCTCTGAAAACCTTTTCTTGATAGGCTTTGCAGGGACCCCGGCAACAATGGTATATGGAGCCACATCTTTCGTAACGACTGCGCCGGCGGCAATGACCGCGCCGTCGCCTACCGTAACACCTCTGCAGATGCAGGCATTGGCTGCGATCCAAACGTCGTTCCCTATCACACACTTTGCGTCAAACCGATTATAGCCAGGCGCATGGCCTTCCGGGAGCATCCCAAAATCAGGCGAATAAAGAAAAGCGTGCGTTGTCGTTTTTGTATAGTCATGGTTGGCTCCCCCAATGCTCACATTCCAGGAAACAGAACAAAAAGCGCCCACTGTGCAGTGCCAGGCCGTAAAATTTCTTCCTGTATAAGTGTATCTTCCTATACAGGAAGAATAAATCATTGCGTTTCTTTGGATTGCAACATGCTCTGAAAAGCTGGAATCGTCAATCCTTGAAAAATCGCCAATACTGGTATGTATACCCAAACGGCAACGCTGTACATTGCAGTTTTGATATATTTTTACGTTATCTTCACAACAGCTATCCAACACTATGGACGTATTGTGAATAAAAACCTTTTTTGTATCCATTGATTACTCCAACACAAATTCAATATTTGAAACAACTTCTTCGATCAACTTTTCACATTCCTCTAACGTGTCCCCTTTTACAATGACCTGCCCCAGGCAATCGCGCGAATTTGAAAAACGGTTGATTCGGTCGCCTTCGTGCACAAAAAAAGTAATTTCGACAATATCGCTGTGGTCACCGTTTTGATTGATAATCTTCTTAATGGTCCCGCTTTTTTCAGATAACAGCATTTTTGCATAACAAGGGGTAGGCTTCTTTTTTGTTGTATGAAAATATGCTTCGGGATTCTCCCCCATCGCCGTAGCAATAATCATTTTATAAATATCAACGCCATAATAGATAGACGTAAGCTCCGGCAAACAGTTGGCGCCAATTCTGCCAGTAAGCTCAATCATATATACCTTTCCGTCTTTTAAGATCATATCGATATTCACAGCGCAATCATTCAGTTCAACTGCGCTTATAGCCAGGGAAACCTGTTGATACACTTGCTGTAAAACGTCTTCTTCCAATTGTAAAGGCGCATAGTGTCCTACGGGGATGGCGGTGCCCGCCATATACGTTTCATCGCCGCACGGCAAAATAAATAAAACCTTGCGGTCCACAACAAATGCCTGTGCGCCAAACTCATACCCTTCTATAAACTCTTCAATAATACAAAAATCCTTGTTTGTTTCACGCATAGCCTTTTCATAGCCACCAAAAAGTTCCTCTCTGGTCCTTGCTATAAAAATCCCTCTGCTGCCCTGTAAGTCCACGGCTTTAACAATTAAGGGAAGATTCAGGGTTTCTAAAACATGTTCCACGTCTTCTAAGGACGATACCTTCTTAAACCGCGCTGTATTGACACCTTTTTCCATAAACGCAGTTTTCATCAGCAGCTTATCCCCACACAATTTAGCAGACCGTTCAGACAAGCCGGTCAAATGGTTTTGCTCGCACGCGTAGCCGAGCGCCGGAACACCTGTGTCAAGACAAGCGGTTGCTATACCCGAAACGCCATGCTGCATGGCCGCCTGCGACACCTGCTGCGGGTCGGAAATATCTGCATAGCAAACCTCGTCGGCATATGCAAACCCCGGGTAATTGCCCGCAATACTTGTAACAACTGTGGTATATCCCAGTCTCTTTGCAGTTTGGATCAGTCCAACCTGCCCTCTGCCGGCACCTAAGATCATAAGTTTCTTTCCCATAAATACAATCCCCCGCGTTTATTTTTAATTTGCTAAAATATAATATCCCAGCCTTGTCGCACTGTCCTTTGTTTTGCCAAGATTAGATAAATCGATTGCGCTGATCCGGTAAATGGATGCAGGATTCTCTGCTTTTATTTTTTCCAGCGCGCGGATATCTTCTTCTGAAAAGAGAAAACGAATTTCCGCCTTGCCCGCGCTTTTGCCTGTCGGCCTTAAATCAGGCGCTTTGCCGCAGGCAACATCTATAACCATTTTTAAAAAATCATAGCCTGTGGAAAGAAAGACCAGATCCGACCCAATACAATCGCCGCCCATACGCGCACCGACTTCAATTAACCCTATATTTCCCTCTTTGTCAATTTTAAATTCGCTATGGCTCGCCCCGTTTTGTATCCCAAGCGCATCAAGAGCCTTAAAAACAATCGCTTTGGCCTTCTGTTGTATTCTCTGCGGTATGTCTGAAGGCTGTCTATGACCTGTTTCTATATAATGCGGCGCACCGGTTGTAAACTTTTTTGTAAAGGCAAGAAAGGTATGGGCTCCATGATAGGAAATGCATTCACAGCTGTATTCTTGCCCTTCAATAAACTCTTCGATAATCACCCGTTTTTCAAACGCGCTCTGTATAGACAGATCAACCGCCGCCTGCAAATTTTCAGGTGAAAGCACTTTGTAAATTCCCCTGCTGCCGCTGCGGTCGGTTGGCTTGACAATCAACGGGTAACGAAAATCTGCAAGCGCACAAAAATCAACGGATGCCCCCGACCTGATAAACCTGGGCGTAGGAATTTCATTGTTTAAAAACGCTTGACGCATTTCAAATTTATTGGTGCATTTCAGGGAAACGGCATAGGGGTTCCCATTAAGAGAAAGCGCCTGTGCCACGTAGTTTACCGTAGGAACTGCAAGGTCGGAAGCAATGGTTGCAACACCGGACGGGCGTATTGTTTTACAGATGCGCAAAATCTCTTCCTTTTCGGTAATGCTGATCGGATAAAAGAAATTTGCCGTCTTTTTTCCGACCGCTCCATCCTCCCAAGCAAAAACATGCGTTTCAAACCCCAACTCCCTGGCTTTTAAAATCAGGCGGTTTTGAAAATCGTTTGCACCGATAATGACAAGCTTTTTCATATGCCCACCGCCCTTCCCGGCGTCGCTGTGCCACCCTGCCTGTAAAATGCATGGATATGCTCTGCAACATACGCAATTGTATCTTCCTTTAGCCCATAATACATGGGCAGACGCAGCAGGCGTTCACTCTCTTTGGTGGTGTAGCGGTCTTCCCCGCAAAAGCGGCCGTACTGCTGTCCGGCCGGCGAAGTATGCAAAGGTACATAATGGAACGCACATGCAACTCCCTTGCTTTTTAAATACGCCGTAAGCCGTGTACGTTCCTGAAGGTCTTTGACCTTGATATAAAACATATGGGCATTATGCATACAGTCCTGCGGGATATACGGCAATTGAATTGCACCGCTGTCTGAAAGAGGCTTTAGCTGCGCATAATAGAGCGACCAGCTTTTTAAACGGTCCTGGTTTATCTGCTCCGCCTGTTCAAGCTGCGCTGTCAAAAACGCGGCATTTAAGTCGCTTGGTAAATAAGAGGAGCCTATATCGACCCATGTATATTTATCGACCTGGCCGCGCAAAAAACGGTTCCGGTTTGTCCCTTTTTCACGGATGATTTCCGCACGCTCATACAGGCTTTCATCGCCAAGCAGCACCGCGCCGCCTTCGCCCATGCTGTAATTTTTTGTTTCATGAAAGCTAAAGCAGCCCACATTCCCCAACGTGCCCAGCGCCTGTCCCTTATAAAAAGCCATTACGCCCTGCGCTGCATCCTCCACAACCCGCAGATTGTGCTTTTGCGCAATCTGCAAAATTACGTCCATATTACAGGCAACACCCGCATAATGCACCGGCACGATCGCCCGGGTTTTTTCTGTAATTGCCTGTTCGATCAGGCTTTCGTCCATATTCATCGTATCGGGGCGGATATCGATAAAAACAATCTTTGCGCCGCGCAGAACAAAGGCATTGGCTGTTGTAACAAACGTGTAGGAAGGCATGATCACCTCGTCGCCCGGCCGGATATCCAGCAGGATCGCCGCCATTTCCAGCGCATGCGTGCACGACGTTGTCAACAAAATTTTATTTGCGCCGGTCAATTGGCCCAACAGCTTGGACGCCTTTTGGGTAAAAGGACCGTCTCCACAAATTTTTTGGTTCGAAAGCGCCTGCTGCATATACGTAAGTTCTGTTCCCACATACGGCGGGACGTTAAACGGTATCATAATCCTTCTCCCTTTTATACGGTAATTCCCTCAAAATACAGTTTATTTTACCATATATATAGTGTTTTTACAATACAATTTTAACTTTTTCGCATAAAAAACAGCGCCGTATGAACTCCCCATACGGCGCTGTTTTTATACATCATCCAACACACCTGCGCTTACCGGCACAAAATAATCATGCCCACAGCCGGCGACGTGCAGGTTCATCCTTTTCATACAAAAACTCATGGATCAAAGCGTATGCAACCTTGACATGCGTATATAATGGCTCCAATGAAAAAAAGCCATGTAATACATCCGGCATACGGAACACGGTTACCTTTGTCCCTGCCTTTTCCAAGCGTTGCCCATACGCCTCCCCTTCGTCGCGCAGAGGGTCGTATTCTGCTGTTATAATCAGCGTATTGGGCTGTTTTTTTAAATTTTTTGCAAGCAACGGCGCAAAGTAAGGATTATGCAGGTCTTGGTCGCTTCTTTTATAACGTTCCATATCCTCACAGATCTGTGCAGAAGTCAGAATATAATCCGTACCATTTTCGACAACAGAAGAAAACGGCGCGTTTTCCGTATGATCGTTGTTGGTCACAGGGTATAATAAAATCTGCTTTTGCACTGAGAAAAGTCCCTCCTCCTGCGCACGCAGAGACACTGCCGCGGCCAGGTTTCCGCCAAAGCTGTCGCCAATTAACGCAATATCTGCAGGATCCACACCCAACTGTTCGGCGTGTGCATAAAGCTCCCGCGCCGCTGCATAGCAGTCGTCCAATCCTTTTGGAAAAGGATTTTCCGGCGTTGGGCTGTATTCCACCGAAAATACCCTGCAAAAATTATAAACCGCCAAATTTGCGCACATAAAGCGATAAGCCTCTGCACTTTCCTCCGTCCACCGGCTGCTATGAAAAAACAAAAGAATTTTTCTGCCTTTTTGCTTTACAGGGGTATATACATGGACCTGAACGTTCCGCCCGTCGCTTACAACTCTTTGCCCCCATACTTCGCACAAAACCTGTTTGGAGGACAACGAAGCATCCGTCTGTTCAAACGAGCAATACAGCTTATGCATTTTCTGTATATCCACACCCGAAGGCATAAAGGCTCGCAGTATCGAACGAATCGCCCTGATTAGCATAATACCCATCCTTTCGCATGAAAAAACAAATCATATATTTTCAATTTCATAATACTACTAACTACAAGAATAATCAAGTATAAATATTAAATAAATATAAATTATGTTGTAAAAAATATGTCGTTTTTTCTGGCTTTTCATAAAATATGAAAAAGTACAGTAAAACCAATGTTTTCACAGGAAGAAAATGCGAGCCTTGTTTTATATGCACCCAGTATGTGCACGTCAGCGTTTTTTGTACACAAAGCAAAAACGCAGCGCCTTACCGCCAAAACCTGTAAGCTGCCAGCACACATTTAATATTTCAGCATTGTGCGGTTAAAGCCAAGCGTAGGGCGGTATTCAAAAAACACAGCGTGCTCTTTTACAAGGCATAAATCCTTTTCTTCTTGCTTTGCTCCATTCGATTCAAAAACGGTCGGATCAAAGCTTTTTCCGTCATCGCGGATAATCACGCGCAGTGTTTCTGGTTCCTGTGCAATGTACACCTCTATGCTGCAGCGCTTTTTATTGCCGCCATGCTCCATTATATTTGTCACAAGCTTGTCCACCGCCAAAAGCGCTTTGTTCGCCTTGTTTGCATCCACGCCGTTTTTCTGCAAATACGCCTTTGCCTGCAAATGTGTGTGAGAAAGGTTCTGTAAAGTCCCCGTAAAAGAACGTATAAACACAGGGCCCTGTTTTTTGAGCAACAAAAACCTACTTAGGCCCTTTTTTCCGGCCTGCAGCGCCGACATAGAAAGCCAAAGCAACAGTGTTAAAATTTCCGCCGTCAGATACCCAAGCCACACACCGTTGAGCCCCCAAAAAACAGTAAACAAAAGCGCACAGGCAAGCAACGCCACCAGACAACGGCATAAAACGATCATGGCTGAAAGAACGCGCTTTTCTGTCGACTGGTAAAAATAGCTCATTAAAACATTGTAGGTCATCAGTAAAATAGCCGGCGCGTAAATGCGCGTGGCCACCACGGCGCCCTCTAAAATTGCAGGATCGGTCACGCCAAACAGCCGTGCAAACGGCTGTGGAAAAAATTCTAACAACAAAATTACCGTGCCGCAGATTACCGCTGCCGTTTTATAGGCAATGCACATGGTTTGGCGCATTAGGCTGCCGTTTTTTTCCCCATGGTACACACTGACCATAGGCTGGATGGTTTGGCTCATTCCTTCAAAAATGGCCAAGGCAACTACAGAAATATTATATATTACGGTATATACAACCATTCCTTCCGTGCCGGAAATTGAGACAATCAGATTGTTGAATATTAAAATAACAAAAAACTGGCAGCTAAAGGTCAAAGAGGTGCTCGCTCCGCTTTTGAGCACACGCAGAACCTGCCCGGGGGAAATTCCTTTCGGTACAAAGGACAGCGTATTTTTTTCAGAGAAAAAATGCATGGATATAATTACGGCGCTTAATCCCTGGGCAATGACCAGCGCCCACGCAGCGCCTGCAATCCCTATGATCGGGACAAGTACAAGATCTAAAACAATATTTGCAAGTATGGCAATCAACATGCCAAACATAGAAAGCCGTGCCCTTCCATCGCTTCGCACATAAAAAGCAATGCACGTATTATACAGTACAACCGGAAAGCCACCTAAAATGACCACCGCGTATTCTTTTACATATTGGTAGGTTTCTGCATTTGCACCCAAAATCTTGACAATACCATCAATAAAAACAACGCATACGATCCCCAGCAAAAAGCCAAGCAGCGTGACCGTAGAAATAGCCGTTGTAAAAATTTTATTGACAGAATCGCGGTCACCACGCCCCATATCGATATTCATAGCGGTGGCGCCGCCGACTGCAAAAATAATGGCAATGGTATTGATAAACATAAAGACGGGGGATGTAAAGGTCACTGCCGAAAGCGCCGCTTCCCCCATAATATTGCCTACTATAACCGTGTCGGAAAAAGCGCCAACGGCAGAGAGCAAATTGGTCAGGATTGTCGGCACCAGCATACGAAAGAAATTTTTTCGAACCAATGTATCAGGCATGTTGCAAGCTCACCACATTTCTCACCTTACCGCCGCCTTAAATGCTTTATAAGCACGGATAAAACCACCGTTGTTGTTCATGATTTTGTGAATTTAAATCACTATAGCTTGATTTTTATTTTATATGATATGCACACATAAGTCAAAACATTTTTCCCGAAAAATGCATGCTTGTGCTGCTTTTTGCCGTATGCTTAATCGCTTACTTTTTGCCATTATTCGAATAGTGCAATGTGTATTTTAAGGAAACGTAAATAAATTTTGAATTTCCTGTTTTTCGCTTGATTTTGCGTGTACGGCTTATATAATAGGCATAGGTGCTATATTGATTTTGAAAGAGGGATTACTTCTATGCTGTATACGCTTCGGCAAAAATTATTGACCTTTATGTCCGGCAGAAATGGGGTTGACCGGCTGTGCTTTGCGCTGCTGATCCTTTACCTGATCCTGGGAGCTGTCAACCTGTTTTTCAGAACGCCGGTTTTGCAGATTTTGATGCTGCTTGTTCTGGTGTACCTGGTTTTTCGGATTCTTTCCAAAAACGTGTACCGCCGCTCCCTGGAATGCGAAAAGTTTGATTATATATGGAAAATTGTAAAAAACGCATGCAAAACACCCTATTTGCGGCTGCGCGACATAAAAACGCACCGGTATCGCAAATGCCCTGCGTGCAAAGCGACCCTCCGTCTTCCCAAAAAGAAAGGTAAGCACACGGCCATATGCCCAAAATGTAAAAACGAATTTCCTGTAAATATCCATTTCTAAAAATGTGATACAAATAACCCGGCGAGCTTTACAAAAGCCGCCGGGTATTGTTTTTCCCATTCTATTTAAGGCGCGCAAGATACTGGCAGTATACGTATACGTTCTGGATTTTTTTCGCTTCCACCCCATCGTCCGCTGTAATGACAGGCTGCGTTTCAGATGGCGTGATATAAAGCTTAAATACAATGGCATCCTGCCCAACACGCATATTGCGTATATGTTTATAAGGAAAATTTCTTTTTGAAACGTTCAGGTAGTCGAAAATAACTGTTTCAATGTCGTTGTTTGAAAAGCAGCGCAGCACGTCTTCTTCGTCGTGCACATCGATAATCGCCCGCGCTTCTTCAAACGATAGGTTTTCACATTTGAACTCCCCTTCGTTCAAAACGGACATCATATTGCTGTTATCCAGCAACAGTAATGGTTTGCTCAACATATCTGCCATAGAAAAATCCCCCTTTTAAAAAAATCACAGAAAACGCACACAAGCGGCCTTCAGCTATGTTTTTTTTCAAATGCCGTATTTTTTGCATTTTCTTTAAAAAAAGAATACCATAGAATTCTTTTATTTGCAAGATTTACAAAGAAATTTTTCCATATTTTTTATTTTTATGCAAATTATAAAGCAAAGCACTACTTTTTTGCAATCCTTATACCAGTATTATGCATTTTATGATTCTCCAAAAACATCTTTCCAGCGCTGTAACACCTGGCTTGCCTTTAAACGATCCTACCGCCGTTTATCACCAAATATATACGATATGGCCTCTCTTGCATGCGGTACGCTTCTTAAGCTGCAATGCCTTTTAACTTTACAGCACAGTTGTAAATGGACGGCTTTTATCCCTTGCAAGTGTTTTTATGCCTGAACAAAGCGCCTCTACCCACATGACAACGGCGATAGAGGCAAAAGCATGCTCAAGGAGCTGCCAGCATTTTTCCGCAGATTTTAGAGAATATTCGGCTTTGAACCGTAAACGCTAGAAGCGGGAGGAATGCTATGCATTACAAGGATTTGCACGAACTGATTCAAAAAAGTTTAAGCAGCCGAAAATTTTTTCTTTCACTTCCAATTGAAACGCAATACAGGCTGCATAAGCATAACGCGTACATCCATTCGGCGGCACAACTGCACAGCAGATTAAACGCCATACAGGACTGTACGCGTCTGGAAAAGCTTGGAAAATGGGACACAACAAACAAGGAAAACCGCTTTTTTTAAAATTGCGCTGCTTTATAAGCAGCGCAATTTTTTGTCTGGTTTATATGACTTCCACATAACGGCATTGCGGTTTTAGTCGCAATATCCGTCTACTTCTTATCGTTTTACCTATTCATGCGGCGCACACGTTATCTGTAAGAATTTTGCAGAATGCGCAATGCATCTGCGTCGCTTAAAGGTACACGGTCATAGGCAAACAGACAGCCCATGGTATCTCTAGCGTTATAAACATACTGTGCAAGCGTATCTTCCCGCATACCATATTCGCTCATTTTAATCGCATCCACGCCGCAATCCTTTTGCAGCTTTACAAGCGCCGTTACAAAATCTTCTGGTGAAGATGCATTTTCGGCACCCAACGCCTTTGCCATCTGGATCATGCGCATATCCACAGCGCCCGTGGATGCAAAATGGGCATAATACGCCCGGCTGATTGCAAGCAAGGCTGCGCCATGTACAAAATCGGGGTGATATGCGCTGATTGCATGCGCCAGGCTATGCTCCGAAGTGCAGCCGGACAAAGATTCCACCATACCGGAAAGCGTGTTTGCAAGCGCAACCTCTTCCCTTGCATGCAAATCGTTGCCATCGCGCACCGCTTTTGAAAGGCTTTTACCAATATATTCTATTGCTTTAAGCGCATACAGATCGCTGATTGGGCTGGCTTTTTTATTTAGATACCCTTCCGTGCTATGGAACAGTGCGTCAAAGCCCTGGTAAGCCGTAAGTTTTGGCGGCACTGTACGCATGATTTCCGGATCTACAATGGAAAGGACCGGGAAGGTTTTATCATACCCTCCGCCTATTTTTTCGTTCGTTTCTGCCTTTGTGATAACGGTCCAGGGGTCCGCCTCTGTGCCTGTTCCCGCAGTCGTTGTAATTGCAACGACCGGCAGTGGATCGTTTAAAACCGGCAGGTCTTTCCCGCTGCCGCCAGAGATATAATCCCAATAATCCCCATCGTTTGTTGCCATGATGGCAATTGCCTTGGCGGAATCTATAGCACTTCCGCCGCCAATCCCAATAATAAAATCCGCTTTCTGCGCTTTGGCAACTGCAGCGCCCTCCATGACATGCTCTTTTACAGGATTCGGTAAAATCTTGTCATATAAGACATATTCTACGCCGCTCAGTTTCAACTCATTTTGTAATGTTTCCAAATAACCGTACTTTTTTACGGAAGTTCCGTTGGTGGTTACAAGCAGCGCCCTCTTCCCAGGCAGCTGCTGTTCGTGTAAACGCCTGAGTACGCCGCTGCCAAAGACAATTCTTGTAGGGATAAAATATGTAAAATTCATATCACGCACTCCTTTTTATATTATTTTTATAATAATTGTAATACGCCGCAAAATAAAAAGCAAGCAGGTCTATGCAAAAACTCCACCCTTCTGCAAAAAGACTTCCCGGCGCCCGCTTATAAAATTATCTTTCCACAGACGCATAAGCAGGCACCGTTGTTTATGCAATAAACACCGCTGTATGCAGCGCACCCGGTACGGCAAACGCCGCACCGGGTGCGCCAGGCCAATTTTGCTTTACGGCCCTTTTCTTTTCATATTTTGGATCTATACAAATAAGCTTATTCCGGCTTGCTTGTGTAAAGTGTATAATCGCTGCTCTGCTTGTTTGGACGTTCCACGTTCATAACAATCCAGATATCGCTGTCAACATCTGTAATATCGTTCGTCTGCGCCGTATTGGCGTTTGCTCCGCCAATGCTCAAAACGCAGCTAAAAACGCCGCCGCATTCAACTGTAATTGCATACCATCCATCGTCCTGCAACGTCATTTCTGTACCGGGCCAGTCTCCCAGCAGGAAGCCGTTGTAATCATCCCATGCATGCAGCGTGGGCGTCCAGGTTGCGCCTTCCTGCAGCTTCACATAAACAGTTCTGCTGATTTTGGCCTCATTGTAATAATAGTTAACTTGCGTATCACCGTTTGTAAACAGGCCTGCTTCATTTTCAGGAAGATTGGTTTCGTCCAGATCATAATACGGTACAGACTTTGCTTCTGTCTGGTAGCTTTGGCCCGTACGGCCTTCCAGAACCGTTGGATCTGCAACTTTTTCACCGGTTTCAGAATCAAGATAGTTTACGGTTACTGTCCCAATACCATTGACAAACACTTTTGCAATTGTCTTCTGGTAAATCAGCACATCCTCTACAGAAAGCTCGCCGTCACAGTTTACATCTGCAACTGTCTGCTGCTCCTCTGTAAGCTGCTCCTGACGCGCAATCGCTTTTTGCAGCAGAAGAACATCCTCTGTAGATACATCGCCATCGCCGGTGATATCCTGTGCTTTGAGCGTATAGAGCTCGTAGGTATAGGTCAGCGTCTGATCTTCCTCCGTAAACGTACCGGATGTTTCTTCCGGTGCAGAAACTACATCGTAACGCAGCGCCAGGGAAGAATCCGGTGTTGCTTCAAAGTAAGTTCCGATTGTCCCCGTCAGTACATCTGTGCTGAGTACGTCGCCGGACTGTGCTTCTACATGGTTGATTGTTACCTGTCCCTTTGTTGAGGGAATTGCCGCTGTATCAAAGGATTCCTTATCAACAAGGATCAGTGCGCTGGAAGCAGGCACTGTCACTGTGCTGCCGGATACCTCGCCCAAATTCTTTACGCCCGCTGACTGGTCATTTGCAACAATAACCCAATCTGTGGGCAGTGCGCCGTTGCTCTGCAGGGTAACCTCCTGAGCTTCTGCATTGTTGTTAAAGCAGACAGCAACGGTTTTCCACGGTTGTGTTTCGTCATAAATCGTATAAGCAATTACACCTGTTGGGACGCCTGTTATATCTTTCATATTGTTCTTAACTGTATTGGTGGTAGGATCCCTGAACGGTGCATAATTGTTTCTAAGTTCAATCATGCCGGAATAATAAGCAACCAAATCTTTATACTCTACAACCCTGCTCCAATCCAGCATATTGATATCAGCAGAAGACATATAGCTGTTATGGTCGCCATATTTTGTCCTAGCAAATTCTTCACCGGCAAGAATAAACGGAATACCCTGCGAAGAATAAACAATGGCTGCATTCAGCTTGTTCATTGCAACCAAGTCTTCATATCTCTGTGGATAATTCTCCGCTACTTCGCCCTTAACAGAATTTACCAGCCTGTCATACAACGTATGGTTATCATGCGCAGACGCATATGTGACAGTTTGTGTAGGTGCTTTAGACGTCCATGCACCGCCGCCGACATTTGCCTTAATGCCATTCTTTACTGCGCTAACCTTACTGTTGTTGCCCTGGATATAGCCTTTTTCTGTTGCGTTAAATACGCTGCCCTTGATGCCGTCCCTGATTTCGTCATTAAAGAAGCCGATTCTTTCACTTAAAGAAGCAGAGTTCTTCTGGGATGCAAGCGGAGGACAATCTGCATCTGTTGAGGTGGAGCTCATATCCCAGCCTTCACCATACATAAGCAGTCTTGTGTCAATTTCGTCCAGAGCCGCGCGGATCTCGTTCATTGTTTGTGAGTCGTGCAGGCCCATGAGGTCAAAACGGAAGCCGTCGATATGGTATTCATCTGCCCAGTACTTCACAGATTCGACCATATACTTTCTGTACATTTCACGCTCGGAGGCAGTATCGTTGCCGCAGCCGGATGCGCTGGACCATGTATTTGCGTCTGCGCCAAAGCGATAATAATAGTACGGCACTGTCTGCTGGAACCAGGAATCGGTCACATAGGTATGGTTGTAAACAACGTCCATGATAATACCGATCCCGTTGTCATGCAGGGCTTTAACCATTTGCTTGACTTCGTTTATTCTTACATTGCCGTCATACGGGTTCGTAGAATAGGAACCTTCCGGTACATTATAGTTTTTCGGATCGTAGCCCCAGTTGAACTGTGTATCATCGCCGGTTTCATCTATAGAGCCAAAATCATAAAACGGGTTGATATGTACATACTTTACGCCAAGCTCTTTTAAATAATCAATACCGGTTTTGTATTTGCCTTCGCTTTTATAGGTTGTGCCCGTTTCTGTAAAGGCAAGATATTTACCCCTGTTTGCTTCAGAAATTCCGGATTCAGGATCATAAGAAAAGTCTTTTACATGTACCTCCCAAACAGAAGCGTCTGTCTGGTTCTGTACAAGCACATAATTGTCGTCTTCCCAGCCTTCCGGGTCTGTAGAATCCAGGTCGACAACCATGCCTCTGTCCCCGTTTACACCTACAGCCTTCGCATAAACGTCTACTACTTCGCGCGTGGTACCGTCGTTTGTAACAGAGTATGTGTAATAAACGTTTTTCTGATCTCCTTCTACGGTTGCGGCCCATATGCCGTTTTCTTCCGTATAGGTCATGTCGGTTGTGGAAATCTTTGCAGCGCCCTCTTCACTGTCGCTGCCTGTTGTGTAAAGGTTCAGCTTTACATCACTTGCTGTTGGCGCCCACACCTTAAAAGTTGTAGATTCCGGTGTGTATACCGCGCCCAGATCAGCTCCATCATATGCCCGCTGATCAAGGGCCGCAGCTTCTTCTTCAAAGAAATTGCCGGTGGCCGCAAATGCAGTAGGCATACAGAAAACGCCGGCAATCATAAGCAATGAAAGCATGACTGCCATAACTCTCCTGATTTTCACTTCAATTCCTCCTTAAAATAATGTTTTGTTTATAATCATTTCTGCAAGGCAGAAAAAATTATCCTGGAAATGTTTCTATTTTTTATTTTTCCGTTTTTTATAAAAGACAAAGCCCGCAATGGCAACAACCGCCGCAGCCGCGGCTCCCAGCAGCCACAGAACGCCATGACCTGTAAAGAATTGCGCGCCGGCACCCGTTTGCTGCTGTGCAGTGGAAGAGGCCTGCGCTTGTGAAGCGTCTTCCTCTACCGTGCCGGCAGCATTTTGCAACACCTGCTGTAAAGAAAGGTCTGCGTCCAATTTTACGCGTGCAAAGCTTTCTTTGTCCACCAAAACCATGGCGCTGCTTCTGGGAAGCACTGCCTTCCCGTCGGTAATTTCTCCCAGGCTTGTAAGCCCGGCGCTCTGCCCGTCAGCCACGATCACCCAGTCTTTATTTGCGGCTGCGCCTTCTAATTGAACCGTGACGTCTTTATCTGTATTAGAGTTCAGCAGCACGGTCACTGCATCCCACTGCGTTGCGTTGGTGACGGTATTTTCCAATGTATAAGCAACAACATGCTTGTCCGTATTTTCATAGAATACCATATGCGCAACAGAAGTATTGTCGTCTTGTGTAAACGGCGCAAAATTATTTCGAATTGCCAGCAGCCCCATATAATAGGCGGCAAGATCTCCGTAAAGCGCCAGGTTGTTCCAATCTATTTGGTTGAGCTGCACACTGGACTGATAGCTGTTATGGTCGCCATCTTTGGAACGGGCCATTTCTTCGCCAGCCAGCATAAAAGCAATCCCCTGGCTTGTCAGCAAGGCACACGCCCCCAGCTTGTTCATCTGCACAAGCTGCTCATTGCGCGCTCTGTAATCTTCTTTTTCCCCCAATACCGAGGCCACCAGTTTATCGTATAAGGTCATATTGTCATGGCAGGACATATAGGAGACAGTCTGAGATGGCTGTCGCGCCCATTCATCCGTGGCTGCTTTAATCCCTTTTTTCACAAGACTTGGCGCTCCCCTGCCCTGAATAAAGCCAATATCTGCAGCCTGAAAATTGTCGCCCTTTAAAATATCGCGCATACCGTCGTTAAACGCGCCGATGCGCTCGCTTAAAAGATGCATATTGTCCTGGCAGGCCATGGTCGCGTCTGTAGCCTGTGCCATTTCCCATGCTTCACCGTACATGATCAGCTTTTCGCCGTTTTCAAAGCTGTCAAGCCTTTCGCGTATGGCGTTCATCGTTTCCACATCGTGCAGGCCCATCAGGTCAAACCGGAAGCCGTCAATATGGTACTCTTCTACCCAATAGGCAACAGAATCGACCATAAACTTTCGGTACATGGCACGTTCGGAAGCGGTATCGTTCCCGCAGCCGGAACCATTGGCCCAGGAACCGTCCTCATGAAAGCGGTAGTAATAATTGGGCACAGTTTTGTTAAAGAAAGAATCCTCCCCCGTATAGGTATGATTGTACACCACATCCATCACTACGGCAATCCCCGCGTTATGCAGCGCCTGAATCATCTGCTTTGCTTCGCGAATACGTACGGCGCCATCATATGGATTGGAGCTGTAGCTGCCCTCCGGAAGATTATAATTTTTAGGGTCGTAGCCCCAGTTAAATGCTTCCTGATCGTCTGTTTTGCTTTCATCCACAGAGCCGTAATCATAAAAAGGATTGATTTGTACGCAATTGATGCCCAGGGCTTTTAAATAATCCACACAAGTTGGAATCTTGCCCTCCCCGTTGAGCGTTGTTCCTTCTTCTGTAAAAGCCAGATATTTGCCCCTGTTGGCTTGCGATACGCCGGAGGAAGGACTGCTGGAGAAATCCTTAATATGCACCTCCCATACCGTGGCCTGTGTCTGGTGGTCAAACAAAATATGCCTGTCGTTTTCCCAATTGTCCGGATCGGTCGCGTCCAGATCAACCACCATACTGCGCTCCCCGTTAACACCCGCCGCCTTCGCGTAAATATCCGCCGTTTCGTTGGTCTTTCCTTCCACTGTTACAAGATACGTATAATAAACACCGTTCAGGTCTCCCTGTTTTGTTACAGTCCATACGCCGTTTTCCGGATTGTACTCCATAGGCGACTGCGCGATCAGCCCGGCATTTTTCTCCTGATCACTGCCGGTTTTATACAGCTTAAGTTCTACCTTTGAAGCCGTAGGCGCCCATACTTTGAACACTGTGTTTTCAGGGCTGTAAACAGCGCCGAGATCGTCGCCTTCGTAAGCAAGCTTGTCCAGCTGGCGCGCCTGCGAAGTGTAATCCTCCTGTGCATGTGCCTCACGCGTTACGCCAACTGCAGAAAAAGTCAACATAAAAGCCACCGCCCCCGCAATCAGTTTTTTTAGCACCGGAAACCCTCCTAAAACAAAAAATACTTATAGAACAGGCCTGAGTTCATCCCGTCTGCAAGAGAAAACATACAGGTTTTTGGGTATAGATAAGCTTACATATTCCGTTGTATTATTTTAACATTTCAACCCTATATAGAAATTCCAAAAGGGAATAATATGTATCTTGAATTGAAAATTTCTTTCTTAAATATTGTTGATAATTGCTAAAACCAAAGGGTCCCATTTCTATAGAAAATTGTGATAAGTACAAAAAAGTCTTTACTAAAGGCATATATTATGCTATAATAAGTGGGAAATTTTATAAACAAGGAGGGTTTGCATATGACAAAAAAGGAAGCATTTCCCACCTATAAAGGTAAACCGCTTGTGCGCTGCGGGGACGTTCTTTTTTACGGCAACATGGATGAGCGCTATGTGATACGACTTCAAATAAAAACAAAAAAAATGGTCAACGATCTGGAGGTTGCCGACAAGGTTGCCGTGCAGCTGATGTGTACTGATCCGGACATCAGCCCCCGCAAGCAGGTTGTAAAATCCAGTGAAAAAAACGGATTGTACCTTGCTATGGATATTGGAGAAATCTGGTTAAACAGAGCGTTGAAAGAGAAAAACGCACAATAAACGCAAAAGCTTTTGCAGGTGACGCTTGCAAGGGCTTTTTTACGTGGCAGAGCTTTTATGTTAAATCCTGCTGTGTATATTATAAAACTGACCAAATATGGAAAAGGAGGTACAAATATGGCTTTGCCGGACATAAAAAAAACTGTGCAGCGCGTTACACAGATCTTTCAATCAGAAAAAAAGCTTCGTATTACCGCTTGCTGTTTGCTTTTGGTTGCCGCTTTTTCTCTTTTTCTGCCGTTTGCCGGGGTAGCATCTGAAATATCCATAACAGGTGCAAAAGGCAATAAACTGGAATTCTTAAGCCCCGAGCAGCCGGTCACAGAATTTTCCGGATGGGATCTGCTTTCTCGGAAGGATCTCAGGGAGTATAAGCTATTTGGTACGGAAATTGGTTCTTATGATTTATTTGGCGTCAACATATACGATCTTCTGCTGAACGGTTTACCGGATTATGGTGTTTTACAGGTAGCTGACGAATTTTTTAATTCTGATTTGACAAACCTGCTTACAGATGAAAAGATCCGCAACTTTTGTACCGAGCATTTAGGGCAATTCGGCACGGCGCTTGTTCCGTTTATGGATACGCTTAGCAGTATGGTGGACGAAACGAAAGACCTTGTAGAAACCGCCAGTGAAATTGTCGACAGCTTACGCCAGACCTTTGGCAGTTTCCGCACGGGCATGCAACAGCTATTAACGGGAAAAGCCATTATGGAAACTGCTTTTACAGCCCTGTGCCTTTTATTACCCTTGGGTATTTGCCTGCTGCTTGTGAAAAAGCTTTCGGCAAAGCCCGCCGCCATTATAATTACCATCTTATTTTCTGTTTTTGTTCTGTTTGGCGTGGCTTTGCTTGTTATAAACGCCATTGTAAACGGCAGCCTTTCTTCTTTTACAGATGGCGCGCGACAGTTTTTAGATACTTTGCTTTCAGAATATGCCCCAAACCTGAAAGGAATCTTTTATTTTCTGGGATGGGACGGCAGCGGCGTACTGACGCTAAATGTCTATGCCTACTGCGGCGCAGGATATTATATTGGCCTGGTTGCGCTGGGCCTTTCTGCAATGTTTTCTTTTTTATCTTATAAAAAAGAAAGGCAGCTTTCTGCAAAGCAGCCTGCTCAAAAGGATCATATCTTGTAAAAACAGACGCAAGGCCCGCCGGATGATGACCGACGGGCCTTGCGCATATTTTATGAAAAATAATCAGTCACTGATGTAGGGAAGCAACGCTAAATGCCTTGCTCTTTTAATTGCAACTGTAAGCGCACGCTGATGGTGTGCACATGTGCCGGTTACCCTTCTGGGAAGAATTTTTGCCCTTTCTGAAAGAAAACGGCGAAGCCTCGCTATATCTTTATAGTCAATTGTTTCAACCTTATCTACGCAAAAAGCGCAAACCTTCCTGCGGCCCTTGCGTCCGCCCCGGCGGTTATCTCTTTCCGGTTTTTCAGCCATTTTTATCGCTCCTTTATACAAAATTGTGTTGGGAAATATATCGACTTAAAACGGTAAATCGTCATCCAAAGGCATTTCTTCAAAGTCGCCGGTCGTTCCACTTGTATATGCAGGCGCAGGCGCCTCTGCCGGAGCAGAAGGCTGTGCAAAACCGCCGCCCTGGGCAGCGCCGCTATTGCGGCGGTCGCCGGTAAAATAGACATTATCGGCCACTACCTCAAACGCTGTGCGGTTGTTGCCGTTTTTGTCCTGATACTGGCGCGTCTGGATCGAACCATCCAATGCAATAAGCTGTCCTTTGGTAAAATACCTGCAAACAAATTCTGCCCGCTGCCTCCAGCAGACAATATTGATGAAGTCCGCCTGGCGTTCTTCGCCCTGCTTTACGTAATTGCGGTCCACCGCAATGCTGAAGCTGGTTACAGATATGCCCGACGGCGTTGTTTTAAGCTCAGGATCCGCAGTTAACCTGCCCATTAAAATTACCTTATTCATTTCCTGTCATCCTTCTTTCCCGGTGTCATCTACTCGATCAATTTTCTTCTTTTCTTACGATCAGGCTACGCAGAATGCCGTCTGTGATCTTATAGCGCCTGTCAAGCTCTGCGGGGAACTGTGCTTCGCATGTAAAATTAAAAAGCACATAATAGCCTTCCGCCTCTTTGTTGATCAGGTATGCAAGCCTGCGCTTGCCCCATTCGTCAACACTTTCAAGAGTGGCATGCTTTTCAATGAGCGCTTTAAATTTTTCAATCAGCGCCTGGATTTCTTCCTCGCTAAGCTTTGTAGAAATCACCATCACAGATTCATAAGAATGCGTTATTGCCATCTTTCTGCACCTCCTTTTGGACTTTGGCCCCGCTAAGCGGAGCAAGGATCTGATGTTCAGGTCCGAGGGCTGCGCCCCGGCCATACACCCTGCCTGTAATATACTTACAGACATAACAGGTTAATTATAGCAATGGTGCAGATTCCTGTCAAGACTTTTTTAAATGTGCAAAGCCCTCGCCGGTGATTTCCCCGGCCTCGCCCACAATAATAAAGGCATTGGGGTCTATTTTCCTTACCAAATCGTACGTTTTATAGACTTCATTGCGGCGCAGCGCGCAGAGCAAAATTTGGCCCTCTTCATTGCTGTAGCCGCCTGTGGCCCTGATTTTGGTCAGTCCGCGGCTGATCCCCGTTAAAATGGCCTTTGCAATTTCTTCATTTTTACCGGAAATGATAAACATCATCTTTCCGGCTCCCAGGCTGGTGCCGTAAATGAGCATGTCGATCAGCCTTGTGCTGACAAAAATACTGATCACGGCATACAGCGGGCTTTCCAGATTTCCATAAACCAGCGCCGCCGCTACAATGACAAGCATGTCGGTCAATAAAATCAGCTTGCCCATTGAAAGTGCAGGGTACCGCCTGTTTAAAAGCCTTGCAATAACGTCTGTGCCGCCTGTTGTACCGCCTCGTATAAAAACAAGCGCCAGCCCTGCGCCGGAAAAAATACCGCCAAAAATGCTTGCAAGCATTTTATCGCCCGTATAGGCCGGTACAAAGGGCGCCAGCAGGTCGATCATAACAGATACCAAAACGGTGGAAACAACCGTTTTCCCAAGAAATTTCCAGCCGAACTCAATTGCACCCCAAATGAAAAGCGGAATATTCAAAATAAGCACCGCCGTACCGATGGGCATGCCGAACAGAAAGTTTAACAGCGTGCCAATGCCTGTCAGCCCGCCGGGTGCAATATCGTTAGGCGCGGTAAAAATATCCACCGACAGTGCATATAAAATGCTGCCTGCCAAAAAGAAAATGCCGTCAAGCAGCAGGGATTTTCTGTTAAGCGCCGTTATATTCATGCAATAACCTCCCGTCTGATTTTAGAAAAACATATAAAAAGCGCGCCGCATAGAAAAGCGGCGCGCTTTCTGCGTGCTTCCATACTCCCTACCTATATTTTACAGCGTATAACGGCATTTATGTACATCCTTATCAAATTGACAGCAAGGAGAAAAGCTCCCTTAAGCGTTCGATCTGCCCCTTCAGGTATAAATAGCCCCAAAGCGCTTCCAGACCCGTTGCAGTGTGGTAATCCGCGCTGCTTGCGCTTTTGGGCGGGCGGCTGTGGGCGTTTCTGCCCCGCTTATAAACCGCCGTTTCCTCTTCTGTCAGCACAGGCAAAAGCTTTTCTGCGTTTTTGGCCTGCGTTTGGCAGCAAACCGCCTTTACCTTTTCCGCATTTAAAATACCTACCGGGCTGTTTGCCCGGCAGACAAGCGCTTCCCGCACCATCAGGTCAAACACCCCGTCGCCAATAAATGCAAGCGTCAAGGGGCTGTACTGGCTGGGATCGCACGCCATGTTTAAAAGTCTTTCCATTTTTGTCCCTCCGCATTGCAGGATCTATTCGACAAAATCAAAATCCAGGTCGTAAATGGAAACCGTATCGCCCTCCTGAACGCCGGCCCGGCGCAGCGCGTCGATCACGCCTGCGTTGATCAGCACGCGCTGAAAATACTGCAGGGATTCGTAATCGTCAAAATTTACGCTGCGCATTACGTTTAACAGCCACTTTCCCTCTACGACATAAATACCGTCAACAACACGGACGGTCACTTCGCGCCTGCCTATTTCCTCGGCCTGCTCCACAGGTGCGGGCTCGGCCTCATAACGGATGATCGGCGGCAGCTTGCTTAAGCTTTCGTAGATTTTATTTAAAAGCTCGTCTACACCGTGGTGGATCGGCGCCATAATCGGGAAAAAGGCATAGCCCTTTTCTTCTACAAAATGCCTGAATTCTTCAATCTGCTCGTCGGTTGCAAGGTCGCATTTATTGCCTGCCACCAGCATCGGGCGCTTTGCAAGCTCCGGGTTGAAGGCTGCAAGCTCTTTGTTGATGATTGCAAAATCCTCCTTTGGGTCGCGGCCCTCGCTGCCTGCAATATCCACAATATGCACCAGCAGCCTGCAGCGCTCCACATGGCGCAAAAACTGGTGTCCCAAACCCACGCCCTGGCTTGCGTCTTGAATCAGCCCGGGGATGTCGGCCATTACAAAAGATGCGCCGTCCCCCATCCTGACCACGCCCAGCACCGGCGTAATGGTCGTAAAATGGTAATCTGCAATCACCGGCTTTGCTTCGCTGACCACCGAAATCAGCGTGCTTTTGCCCACATTTGGAAACCCGACCAGCCCCACGTCCGCTAAAAGCTTAAGCTCCAGCTGCACGTCAAATTCTTCGCCGGGCAGTCCGGGCTTTGCAAAACGCGGCACCTGCCTTGTCGGGGTGGCAAAATGGATATTCCCCCAGCCGCCGTTGCCGCCGCGCGCCACGATTACAGGCTCGTCGCCGGAAATGTCCGCCATAATCCGCCCGGTTTGCACTTCCTTGACAACCGTTCCCCGGGGAACCCGGATTACAAGATCCGGCGCACTCTTCCCGCTGCGGCGGGCAGCCCTGCCGTTTTCGCCCTTTTGCGCAAGATATTTTCTTTTATAGCGGAAATCAGCCAGCGTGGAAAGGTTGTCGTCGGCTACAAAAACAACGTTGCCTCCCCTGCCGCCGTCGCCGCCGTCGGGCCCGCCGGCGGCCACATACTTTTCCCTGTGGAACGAAACGTGGCCGTCGCCGCCGTCGCCTGCTTTTATATAAATCTTTGCCGCGTCTACAAACATAGCATTCCTTCCCTTTTTCTTTTAAATATCCGCAATTCCGTAAAGCGTGCGAACCTCCATAAGCCCTTCCTTTACCTCTTCGCGTGAAAAGCCGTGTTCTTCCAGATATTCGTCCGTCAGATCGTTGAGCTGGCTGTAAAAGTCAATGGCAATTTCCAGATATTCCAGGTTTTCCCCATGGCCTATACGTTCAAACAGCAGGTTTTCCGCCTGGTTGAGCTTGCCCTGCCGGAGCAGCGTTTTCAGCTCCAGATATAAAAGCCCTTCATCGGTAATATTGCCGTTTTCGTCTGTGATAACCTCATAAATGGTTGTTTCTTTATGAAAAAACAGTTTTGCAAGAAAGCGGCCAAGCTCTTCAACCTGGCGCATCATCCAGTCGTTTTGAAACATATGCCTCACCTTCTAAAAGGGCAGCCGTGGGCGTTTGCCGTTTTGGGCAGCGCGCGGCCAAAGCAGGCATGCCTCCTGCCTGTTTGCCCTGTAAAAAAACAAGGGCGGAAACCCGCCCTTTGATCGCTATTGGAAAACGTATTGCGCAAGCAGCTTACTGCTCGTTATATACGCTTACACGTTTGCGGTCGCGTCCTACACGTTCAAAGCGGACCGTACCGTCCACCAGTGCAAACAATGTGTCGTCAGAGCCTCTGCCGACGTTGTTGCCGGGATGGATATGCGTGCCGCGCTGCTTAACAAGAATATTGCCGGCAAGCACAAACTGCCCGTCTGCGCGCTTTACGCCAAGACGCTTGGATTCTGAATCACGCCCGTTTTTGGTCGAACCCATCCCCTTTTTATGTGCGAACAACTGAATGTTGATTTTAATCATGACCTTACACCTCCGTATAATTTACACTGATATAATCCGGATATTGCTCTTCTAAAGAGAGCATATGCAGCTTAAAGCCTAAAAAAACGTCCCTGCACTGCTGCGCGTCCTTTGGCAGCACCATAAAACGCAGATCGCCGTCTTTTACAGACGCCTGGGCCGGCACATGCAGCACCTCTGTAACGGTGTTTGCCGCCATCAGCGCCGCGGAGCTTACCGCCGCGCAGACAATGTCCCTGCCGCTTTCCGCATAGCCCGAATGCCCCTGCACCCGAAAGCCCAGAAGCGCGCCGTTGTCTGCCGTATAAAAAACCGCGCGGACCATAAACGTTAGGAAAGGCTCTGGATTTCAACCTTTGTATAAGGCTGCCTGTGGCCCATCTTTCTTTTCTGACCCTTTTTGGGCTTATAAGTGAAAACAACAATTTTCTTTCCCTTGCCGTTTTTTACAACCTTGCCCGTAACCTTTGCCCCTTCTACATAGGGGTTGCCGGTCTGCAGGCCGTTTTCCGTTGCAAGGGCGACCACTTTAAAATCGACCGTATCCTCTTCTTTTGCCGCAAGCTTTTCCACGTAGATTACGTCGCCGCTTTCTACCTTGTACTGCTTGCCGCCTGTTTCAATAATTGCGTACATAGCTCTTTGTACCATTCCTTTTGTTCAGACTCGCTACTGACCGGGCGGAGCTGCGCTCACTTTACATGCCCGCAATAAGCGGCTATAACATTGTAGCATACGGAAAACGGGTTGTCAATGCAAAATTTCCCCTTTTTGTTAAAGGCTGGTTTCTGTATAAAATTATAGAAAACATACCATACATACAACTTCTATTTTTCTATACTATTTTCATTATAAGCTTGATAAATACTTTTTTATTTCATCCATGCTTTTTTGCATATTTTCCAACTCCTGAATGACCGCTGTAAGGTCTCCATAATTTTTTTCACTGCAACCCAATAAATAATCTGTTGTAACGCCAAAAAAGTTTGCCAGCTTAACAATGGCATAGCTGTCCGGCCTGGTTTTTCCCGTTTCATAATTTGATAATGTTTTTTGGTCAATCCCTGTAGCGATCGATACATCGATCTGCCGAAGATCCCTGTCTTCACGTAAAGCTCTTATCCTGTTCATGTTAA
Source organism: uncultured Oscillospiraceae bacterium (assembly GCA_900541565.1). Classification (GTDB taxonomy): domain Bacteria; phylum Bacillota; class Clostridia; order Oscillospirales; family Acutalibacteraceae; genus Scatavimonas; species Scatavimonas merdipullorum. The sequence continues at coordinate 6,495 of UQKB01000010.1, read as the reverse complement.
CCTCCAAAGCCCTTTTCTCCCGCATGCCTTATCAATATGATTTTACTATTTTTTTAGTAAAACAAATTGACAAACCAATTTTTTGTATTTATAATAAAGCCCATAGTAATATTTTAGTGCAGATTGCGAAAAAGCAAATAAAATCATACAACTTACCGCAACAAATCTGCACTATTTAAAATTACAATAAGAGAAAGGAAGGTGAGCGTATGCCATGCAAAAAATCAGGTCGGCCGTTTTTCCAAAACCCAAAGTCCGCAAAGCTGACTGTGCACATAGACACTGAAGAAGCAAGCATTTTAGACAGCTATTGCGCGCGCAAAAACATCAAGAGGGCCAACGGTGTACGGGACGCAATCCGCAACCTAAAAAACAAAAAATAACGGAAGCGGCGTGCCCTCCATGCAACACTACCGCTTCCTTATACCGGCATTACCTTGAAAGGACAAGCCCGGTTTAAATATTGTACCATAAGCCGCGGCTTACTGTAAGGCGTTGCCGAAGATTTACAGGAAAGGATGAAACCTCTATGACAAATCAAGCAAATTTTGCATTTTTTCTGGACCAGCTTTATGAAAATGCCGTGCTTTCGTTCCGCGAAACGGAGGAAGGCCGCCTGTGGCAAGAGAAACGAAAGCAGATGGAGCTTGCCTGCGACTGTATGCTCACCGAAGAGCAAATGGATTTTGTCACAGACTGCTTTGAACTGCTCCTACAGGCAGACGAGCAGGAGGCCTGCTATATTTACCGCAAGGGCATTTGCGACAGCGTTGCAATTTTAAAATGGCTGGGCGTGCTTGCCTGAACACAGCTAAACCAGTATATACAAATGTACACAAGCGCGCGGCAGGGTGTAAAGAAAACTTTACACCCTGCCGCTTTTTGCCTTGTTATTTCAGACCGTTTTGCAGTTTTGCCGCCATCAGCGTGTTTTTCATCAGCATGGCGATCGTCATAGGCCCCACGCCGCCGGGAACCGGGGTAATATAAGAAGCCACGGGCTCCACCTGTGCAAAGTCCACATCGCCGCACAGCTTGCCGTTTTCGTCCCTGTCCATGCCAACGTCGATCACAACCGCGCCCTTTTTAACCATGTCCGCCTTCACAAATTTTGCAATGCCGACCGCCGCCACCAGAATATCTGCACCCCTGCAAACCTCTTTGAGGTTTTGCGTGCGGCTGTGGCAGATGGTGACCGTACCGTTTTGATGCAGTAAAAGCATGGCCATGGGCTTGCCTACAATGTTGCTTCTGCCAATAACGACGCAGCTTTTGCCGCATACGTCGATCTGCTGCGACTTTAAAAGCTCCATAACACCTGCGGGCGTACAGGGCAGAAAGTGGTAATCGCCGATCATGATCTTTCCAACATTGGACGCATGGAACGCGTCGACGTCCTTTTGCGGGTCGATCGCTTCGATCACGGCCTTTTCATCCAGATGCTTTGGCAGCGGCAGTTGGACCAGAATACCGTTGATATCCTTTTTCCGGTTCAGGGTATCTACAAGCTCCAGCAGCTCCTGCTGTGTTGTCTGCGCGGGCAGGGCGTATTCCTCCGAATAAAAGCCCACCTGCGCGCAGGCTTTCTTTTTATTGTTCACATATACTCTTGAGGCGCTGTCGTCGCCGACGATCACAACCGCAAGCCCGGGGGTGATCCCCTGCTCCTTTAATTGGCGCGTCTGCGCAGCCACATCGTCCTTTACGTTTTGTGCAACGGCTTTGCCGTCTATAATCTTTGCCATACCGCATCACCCTTTTACCTTTCTTTTTAAAGGCACCGCCATGGTGTCCTTTTTTCTTATACAATTTACAAGCAGGCACACCAGCCCGGCCAGCATAATCACCAGCGAGAGCACCTGCGAAACGCGCAGGCCAAAAAGCGGCGTGTAAAGGCTGTCTGTACGCAGACCCTCCACGATCATCCGTTCAAAGCCATACCACACAAGGTACAAAAGGAAAATCTGTCCGTCGTACTTTTTGCACCTTACGCTGAAAAAGTGCAGCAGCACAAACCCCAAAAGGCACCACAGAGACTCGTATAAAAAGCACGGGTGCACCGCAACGCCGCCGGTATTTTCGCTGAGCATCCCCCACGGCAGATCTGTGGGCGTGCCAAAGGCCTCCTGGTTCATAAAATTTCCCCATCGTCCAATCCCCTGCCCGATCAAAAAGCCCAGGCAGGCAATATCGAGCAGGCCGGGTATATTGACTTTTAAAATTTTTGCGACAATCAACCCGCCGATCAACCCGCCGATCAATCCGCCATAGATGGCAAGCCCACCCTCGTTTATGTAGAGGATGCTGATTGGGTCCTGGCTGTACACGTCCCATTTAAAGGCCACATAATACAGCCGCGCGCCAATGATCGCTGTAACAATACCAACAAGCACGCAGTCGAGCAGCTTGTCCTGTTTAATACCCACACGCTTGCAGGCAAACAGCGCATACACCACGGCAAGGCAAAGGCCCAGCGCGATCAGGATTCCATACCAGCGCACGGAAAGGTCACCAATGGTAAACGCCACAGGGTTGACTGTAAAGGAAAGCCCCAGTTCGGGAAAGCTCACATGATAATCCATATCTATCCTCTTCCTTTCCTAAAGCAGCGCCCGGCTGCAAAGGATAAACGCCGGGCGCACGGCTGCTGTCATACCTCTGCCCTGACCACCGACAGAGCAGAATTTTTGCTGTTGAGCTGCGCTTTAAAGCGCTGTTCGACCTCTTCCTTTTTCGCATGTGCAATTTCTTCTATATAATTGAAAAGCTCCCGGTCTGTAAACGCAAACTCTGTCAGCGTATTGGCAATGGCGTCGGTGCTGTTGAGCATGCTGACGCTTTCGCCGTAAACGGCCTTTTTTGCCGTTTCAAAGGCCTGCTGATCAAACCCTTCTTCACAAATGCGGTCAACATGCTTTTTGATAATCTGTGCCGTTTTCTGCGGGTCGCGCGACTCGCCGCTGAAAATGATGCTGCTGTAGGAAGGACCTTCAAAAAACTCATAGCTGAAGGTAGCGTTGATCAGGTTTTCCTCCATCAGCTCCCTGTACAGCGCAGAGGAATTGGAAGCCAGCGCAAACAGCAGAATATCGGTCTGCGCCAGCTCCTTTGCCGTGCAGCGCGCATCGCCTGCTTTTCCTTTAAATCCCAGCTGGAACAGCGGAACGCGCACGGGAAACGTTTGCTCTACATAATCGCGCACGACTCCATAGGGCTCCTCCGGGAAAAACGTCTGCACCGTCTGCTTTCTGCAGGGCTTTAAAAGGCGGTCTGCAATTTCTTCCACCGTTTGCGGCAACACATTGCCCGCCACGCACAAAACCATGTTGTTTAAATTATAAAAGCTGTTGTAGCAGGTGTAAAGCGTGTCTGCCGTAATGTTTGCAATGGATTCGACCGTACCGGCAATATCGATTTTAACGGGATGGTTGTGGTACATGGCCTCCAGCAGATTGAACATAACGCGCCAGTCGGGCGAATCGTCGTACATTTTGATCTCCTGCCCGATGATCCCCTGCTCCTTTTGGACCGTCTGGGGCGTAAAATACGGCGTTTGAACAAAGTCCAGCAGAATCTCCAGCGACTGTTCAAAATTTTGTGTACAGGAAAACAGATAACACGTTTTGTCAAATGAAGTATACGCGTTTGCCGAAGCACCCGTTTTTGCATAACGGGAAAAAGCGTCGCCGTCCTCGCTTTCAAAAAGCTTGTGCTCCAGATAATGGGCAATTCCGTCTGGCACGGTGATTTTTTCCTGACCGTCCACAGAAAAAATCCGATTTACAGAGCCGTACTTTGTGCCGAAGATCGCATAGGCGGAGCTGTACCCTTCCTTTGGATAAACATAAATGGTAAGCCCCGTTTTATGCTGTAATTTATAATAGCTGTCATGCAGCGTTTTACTTTGTATTTGTTTAAAGGGCATGGCAAATTCTCCTTTCTTTTTCAAAACGCCGCGCTTAATCCTTACCGCCTGTAAGAATATACACGGTGTCAAGCGTCATCTTCTTTGCCGCGTCTATCACCTGCTGCCGGGTGACCGCATTGATCTTTTCTGCGGCCTGCTGCGGCGTCAGCACCTGGCGGTCCAGCATTTGCGAAATATACCAGGCTTCTGTCCCGCTTACAGAATCCGCCATGGTCTGAAAGCTGTTGGCAACGCTCATTTTTGTGGCCTGCATTTCAAAATCAGAAAGCTCGCCGTTTTGTAAAAGGCAGATCTGGTTTTCTATCTCTTTTCTTGCTTTTTCAATATTTTCATTTTCTACGCCGGACTCTACGGTAATAATCCCTTTATTGCGGTCAAAGCGTGCGGCACAGTAATAGCACAGGCTGTATTTTTCCCGCACGTTCAGAAAAAATTTGGAATGCGGTGTACCGCCCAACACGGCGCACATCATGCGTGCGGCCATTACGTCTAAATCAGGCTCTGCAATACCGCTTCTAAAGGCCATCACAAGCTTGGACTGGGCAACGTCCATTTTTTCTGTTTCCGTCTTTACTTCTTTTACCGTGCGGATGATCTGCGTCTGCATCTGCACGGGCGCTCTGTCCACCCCAGCAAACGCCTTTTCAAACACGGTGCAGGCTGCCTGTTTATCAAAAGACCCAATGGCCATAATTTCTACCCTTGCCGTTTGCAGCACACGCTCCCAGGCGCTGTATACATCCTTTGCAGAAAGCGCCTGCACCTGCTGCTTTGTGCCGTAACGTTTGATTCCAAACGTTTCGTTTGCACACATAACCTCTATGCAGCGGCCAAGTGCATAGGTACGCTTGTCGTTGTATTCTGCATCGATCATGTCGACCATCTGGCGGCGCTCCTGCTCTACGTCCTCCCGGCAAAAGGCGCCGTTTTCCAGCTTGGGCCTGAAAAGCATTTCGCATAAAAGCGCGGTCAGTTCAACAGAAACGCTTTCCCCGCCCATTGTAAAGCGGTCGTCCAAACCTGCGGCCGATATGGTAAGCGCCTGGGTTTCGCCCATTTTTCTGCAAAATGCCGCAACAGATGCGCCATATAAAGCGTTTAAGCGGGAATTCAGGCTGATAAAATCCGGATATTTTTCACAGCTGCGTGTAAGCACCTGCGGCAGCAAAGCATTGGCCGAAGCCACATCTTCCAAAAGCGGCACAAACATGGTTACGCTGATGCGTCCCGTTTTAAAACGCGTGTCGTCCACCGCGTTAAAGTACACGCCGTTTGCAATTTGTTTTCTGGTAACTGTATTCATGGCCGGTACATTCCTTTCAAATAAGTGGAAAATTCTGTTTGTACATTAGTATACCACAAAACCTTCCAATATAAAAGAAAGAAATTCACACTCCCGCGCTCCCGCGCAAGCCGCTGTTTTCTGCCCATGCAGCGCCGTTTACCTTTTGCATACCAAAATGCCGCCGCATCTGTGTATAAAGGAACTATAAAAGATACTACGTTTTAATACACAGCAAGCCCGCACGCAAATGGCATGCGGGCTTGCTGTGCAAAGCACTGGCATCGTCGATAAATTACAGAAAGTCGGTCAATTTATAAAGAAAACTTCTCTCTTAAATAAAAAAGGGCGCCCATTGGGCGCCCTGCGGCGTTTAATCAATCGTGATGGAAGTGCTCTTGGGCAGCTCCTTTTTTGCCTGCTTTGGCAGGGTAACCTTGAGGATACCGTCCTCATATTTAGCGGACACATCCTTCTGTTGAACATCGCCTACATAAAAGCTGCGGCTGCAGGCTCCGGCATAGCGCTCCTTCCGGATATACTTGCCTTCCTTATCCTTTTCATCCTTATCCAGGCCTTTTGCCGCGCTGATGGTTAAATAGCCGTCCTTCAACTCCACGTTGATTTCGTCCTTCTTGAAGCCGGGCAGGTCCACATCTAACTCGTAGGTGTTTTCCATTTCCCGTACGTCGGTCTTCATCATGTTTTTTGCATGCTTGCCATATAGCGGATTGCGGCCGTTCCACATGGGAAGCATCGCAAAATCATCATGAAAGAAATCATCAAACAAGTTTTCACCAAAAATGCTGGGCAACATAAGTCATTCCTCCATTCGTTCTTCTTATTTCTTGCCCTGCGGGAGAATCCCTTTTAGACACTCTCCCTTTTGGAACAATTATAGTATAGCACAAGTTTTTAGCACTCTCAAGAGGAGAGTGCTAAAATTAACAGAAAAATCATATTCTGTTCACATATTATGCGATATTTTACCGCTGCCCTTTCTTTTATATGAAGAAAACCGCAAAACGGGCGATTGATTTTTTTATGAAATAAAAAAATCGGAGCAAGTGAAGCTTGCTCCTGTGTAGAATGCGTTAACAAAAAAAGATTCCCGCAGGCAGATAAACAGCTGGAAACCGAAAAAGGTTGGTAGCGCCGCGAAGGCGTCGTGAGTGCGCTTGCAAGCGAACAGACGCTGCCAAGCGTGACCTTTTTCGGAAAGGAGGAGCAGCAAAACGGGCGATTGATTTTTTTATGAAATAAAAAAATCGGAGCAAGTGAAGCT
>UQKB01000009.1 GCA_900541565.1 uncultured Oscillospiraceae bacterium | reverse complement strand
CTTTCTATTCGCTATCTTTTTTTCTTATTTGTCACACATCATTGTAACTCCTACATAAATAAAAAAATTGATTAGCCCAATACAATTGGAACAAAGTCCAATAATTTTGTTATTTTAAAATCGCAAAGCGGGTGCGGCATGCGCACAGTGTTTTCGGGATCAAACAGGCAGGTTGTGATCCCAGCGTTTTTTCCGCCCTGCATGTCTGAGGACAGGGAATCCCCTAAAATAATCACACCGCTTTTGTCTGTGATCTGCAAAGTGCGGAAAACAGAAGCAAAATATTCCTTTGCGGGTTTTTGACAGCCCAGCACATCCGAAATAAACATTCCATCTATATATGGCTTTATATTGCTTCTTTTCAATCTTCCTTCCTGCACGCTTTGAATGCCGTTTGTTGCAATATAAAGCTTACAGATGCCGTGCAGTGTGCGGCACAGCGTATCTGCACCGTCGATTGTAAAGCCGCACTGCGAAAGATTGGATATATAGTGCGCATTCACAGCTGCAATATCCGCATTTTTATACCCCAGTTTATGAAAAAAGTTTTCAAAGCGTTGTATTTTCAGCCTTTCTTTTGTGATCTCCCCACGTTCAAATTTTTTCCATACCTTTAAGTTTTCCTTACTGTAAAGCGCATTGATCTCTTCATTCCATGGGTATCCGTTTTTTTCCAGCGCCGCCTTTAGCGAAAGGCGCTGCGATTTATTAAAATCAAATAGTGTTTGATCTGCATCCAAAAGAACCGTATGGTATTTTGCTTTTCTGTGCCTACACAAAACGCTCACCATCCCTATTATATAAATCCTGCCTTGTAATGCGGTAAAAAAGCTCCGTTTTACAATGATTTTCAAAGGCGCCAAGCATTAGCGCCGGGTTCAGATTGCCGGTGCTGCCTGCAGGCAGCCTTATCTGTAGGTGTATGCCCTCTTCGAACGGTGCGGCCGTATACTGTGTAAGAAAAGGCTTTAAATCAATTTCTTTTATCCCAGACTTTGTTTTTTTATTTACTAAAATTTCTGGCAAAGCAAGAAACTGATGAAATTTTTCAACAAGCGCCTGTGAAGAAAAGCCTGTGCCTGCAATAAAAACAGTAAAATCGGCAAAGGCAATGTCGCCGGGCTTCATAACCGGTTGTGTTACTGCAAAAACATGAATGCCTTCCGGCAATACATTGTTTAAAACAACGATCATGCGATCGGCTGAAAAAGAATCATCCAGCAGACGCAGATCCATGCTTTCTCTTTTTCCAATAAAGCCCAAAGATAAGGGCAGCGCAAAGGTGATAAAAGGATGCTGGTTATATCCCTCCGTATACCAGACAGGCAGCTTGGACTGATGGATCGCGCGAAGCATGACGCGGTTTAGATCCAAATGCGAAATATAGCGCGCCTGCCCCTCCTTTGTAAACCAAACCCTAACGCTTTTCATAGCAGACGCCTCCTTTCCATTGTGCGGCACCACAGCCTGCGCATTGCAAACGACAGTGCGGCGTTATTTTCGACTGGTAGGCTTTTTTACATTCTTCTATCAAAAAGCGCTTTTCTATGCCATAATCAATATGATCCCACGGCAGCACTTCATCAAAGCTTCTGCGGCGGTTAGCATAAAAGGCAGGGTCGATTCCGCTTTCTTCAAATAAAGCAAGCCATTTTTGCAGCGAAAAGCACTCGTTCCACCCGTCAAAATGAAACCCGTTTTGCGCAGCCTTTTCCAAAACTGCACACAGCCTTCTGTCGCCGCGGGCAAAAACGGCCTCTAAAAAGCTTGTGTCCGAATCATGATAATGATAGGTAATTTTTTTTGTTGTAATAAGTGATTTTAAATACTGCTGCTTTTCGCGCAGCTGCGCAATTGTATCCTGCGGTTCCCACTGAAAGGGTGTAAAAGGTTTGGGGACAAAGCTGGATGTACTGAGCGTAACACGCACGCTTTTTCCCTTTGCACGTTCCTGCGTGTGATAGTATGCGTCCACAATTTTTTGTCCAAGCAGCGCGATCCCTTCTATATCCGCAAGGGTTTCCGTAGGAAGTCCAATCATAAAATACAGCTTTACCGAGGTCCATCCGCCGGCAAATGCCACCGAGCAGGTATCGAGCAGCTGCTGCTCTTCTACATTTTTGTTAATGGCGTCGCGAAGGCGCTGGGTGCCGGCTTCCGGGGCAAAGGTAAGCCCGCTTTTCCGCACGGTTTTTAATTTGGAAAGAATCGCATCTGAAAAACCGTCCACGCGCAGTGAAGGCAGGGAAAGACTGACCTTTTCTTTTTCCGACCAATCGGAAAGCCTGGTAAGCAGCGGTGCAATCTGGCTGTAGTCGCTGGAGCTCAACGACGACAAAGATACCTCGTCATATCCTGTATTTTGGCACAGGGTATGGCACTGCCTGTCAATCACATCGGGTGATTTTTCCCTGACCGGCCGATATAAGAACCCTGCCTGGCAAAAGCGGCAGCCGCGTATGCAGCCACGAAAAATTTCACAAACTGCTCTGTCATGTACAATTTCTATCATAGGAACCACAAATTTTTCCGGGTAATACAGATGGTCCATATCTAATATTAAGCGCTTTTTCACAGTAGAGGGCGCACCGTCTTTGGCTGCAATCCTTTGGATTGTCCCGTCCGGGTTATAGGTAACGTCGTAAAGTGAGGGCACATATACGCCCTGAATTTGTGAAGCCTTCTGTAAAAATTCCGCTTTGCTGCATTGCTCTTTTTTGCACTGCCGGTAAAGCTCTATAACCTCCAGGTCTACCTGCTCGCCCTCGCCGATAAAAAAGAGGTCGATAAATTCTGCCATAGGTTCCGGATTGCAGGCACACGGACCGCCTGCAACCACAATGTTGAACAGATCATGCCGGTCTTTCGCTTTCAGCGGGATACCCGCAAGCTGGAGCATGTTAAGCACATTGGAATAGCTTAGTTCATATTGCAGCGTAAAGCCAATAAAATCAAAGGCGGAAAGGCTGTCGCCGCTTTCAAGCGCATACAGCGGTATGCTGCGTTTACGCATTTGCGCTTCCATATCAATCCACGGCGCAAAAACGCGTTCGCACCAAATATATTCTACACTGTTAAACAGGCTATAAAGAATTTTCATTCCCAGATGGGACATGCCCACCTCATATGTATCCGGAAAACAGAAAGCAAAACGAACGTCTACCTTCGAACGGTCTTTCAAAATGGTGTTTGTTTCGCCGCCGATATAGCGCGCAGGCTTTTGCACCTTTAGCAAAATCTGCTCAAGCTCTCTGGAAATCTGCATGGTTTTATCTCCTTTTTTGCGCAAGCCGCGCAACTTTTATGCTTTCCCATGTACATTTGCACAAAAGCAAATTTTCTGTTTTTTTTATTTTAAAAGGGCGTATTTTTATAATTATAACATATTTTCCTGCTTTTCTCAAATAAACATAAGCAACACAGCTTTGCTGTTTAAAAAAGCAAAGAAAATCTCATAAAAAAACATCCCCCGGCAGTCTAATACAGTTTTGCCTGCATTTTTCTGCCGGGGGATTCTCTTTGCTTTATTTGTGAACAGAAGCCTTTCTGTCCACTATTTCTGATATGCTCTATCTGAGCGCTGGCGTTCTGCCCGCTGCAAGGCCTTCAAAGTTCCACACTTTTCCGCTCCATCCGAGCGTATCCATATAGAACCGGCTGTCGGCGGCTTCGAGCTCTGTCAACGGGAATATCTTTGTATGATTTCCTGTATGAATGTTTGTCTGACTATCGGAGCTTTCCAGTTCATACACATTTTTGCTGCCGTCCAGCACATCCCATCCTGCAATTCGGCCTGCATTTACCCCGGTGCTTAAGCTCACAGAGTTTTCTATCGTAACACTGCCGTTTTGCGGCCCGCCGATGAGCCCGCCGTTTCCGGTTCTGTCGGGTGCGGCTATATCGACTTTTGTAAAGCAGTTGTTAAGCATGCCTCCGCCGAGCCATCCGGTTATCCCTCCGATGCGGGTGCCCATTGGGTGACGGATGGTTCCTTCGATCCGCCCTGTTACAAGGCAGTCCTCCACAATTGTTCCGTCAAACTGACCTGCCAAGCCACCGATTGTATTGTTTGCCTGAATATTTACATTTTCAAGAGAAATTCGCTTTATAGTGCTTGTACTGATTACTCCGGCAAGCCCGCCGACCTGATTGGCGTTATTCGATATAACGATATCCTTCACCTTTATACCTTCCACAGTAGAGTTTTTAACCTCGTTGGCGAGGATTCCTTTCTGGATATCCGCGGTAAGGTTGCCTTCTTCGATGGTCAGGTTCTTTATTTCGGCACCGCTTATCTTTTCAAACAGTACAGCGTCCAGGCCGGTAATGGTATGCCCGTTTCCGTCCAGACTTCCCGCAAAAGTGCCGCTGACCAGATAACCGGAATGGGATATGCCGGAAAAATCCAGATTGCTATCAAGAACATATTTTTTCTTGAGAGATGCAGCGGAATTGCCAATTGCAAGAAAATCATCTGTGCTGGTGATCTTTTTATCCCCGATTGTGACGCTCATATTTCCATATTCATAATAGCCTTCATTTTTCGTCTTTACAAGCGGGAGCTGCATGTCCGCATCTTCCACCTTCACATTTCCGATTGTTACCTTCTTGCTCTTCACAACCAGCATGGCCTGTGCGTCCCCTTGATAAGACGGGGCGGAGATGGTCAGATTCTTTACCTGCGCATACTGCAGATCTGCAAACAGCGGGTACTGCATTCCGGTCAGTTTATAACCGTTTCCGTCAAGGACCCCAATAAAACGGCTTTGGATATAGCTTCCCCCGGTTGTATGGATACTGCTAAAATCAATATCCTGACTAAGCCTGTAATACCCATAAGGATTCTGGCCTGCAAGCTCGATCAGCTGTTCTGCCGAAGTAATGGAGATTACCTTTGGGCTTTCATAAATTCCTCCGTCGCTAAAATCTCCTGTTACCCGCTTTATCATGCCATAGAGCATGCGTTTTGTTTCAATGCTCTGATCTGCATTGCCGTTTTGGGCATCTGCCTCGAACGCCTTTTTAAACTGTTCGATCACCGTTTCTTTATCAAAATAGGGAATCTGATCGAGTTTCTGCTCCACCTGGCTGTAGCGGCCCAGTTTATATTCTCTCCAGGTGATATTGTCATTGCCTGTGATCTTTCTGAGAGCATCCAGATCATTTTCACTGCGTGCAGATATATAGGTTATATACCCTTCTTCATATCCTGCAAGCCCGAGCATCTCCTGCCCCAGGCGTTTGAAGGAATGGGTATCGGGCGAGCCGTTGTCATTATGGGACTGGTACCAGTTCATATAGTAGAATGACTCAAACCCATAGCTGCCGTCTGTGGCAGTGCCCACCACCTCCGGAAGCGCGTTCGGGTTTCGTATAGAGATTTTGTAATCCCACAGATCGTCCATATCTTTAAGGTTCATTTTTTTAATTTCGTCTGCTGTCAGTCTGCTATATACCGTGCGCATGGACGCATTTCCAGCAGGCGTATGCTCTGCCTGCACGGCCACTTTGGCCTGCTGTTCCGGCGTAAGCGCAAGGAACGCCTGTGCCGCCAGATAATCCAGTACATATCCGGTTTCAAACATTTGCGCATAATAGCTGTGAATTTTCTCTGGAGAGTCGATCCGTTCATAACTAAAGTTATTGGTCATCTCGGTTCCAATGTCATTGATTTTAGAAATATTGAACACCATACATCCGTCCCGCATCTCCTGCGCAATATTTCCGTCCGCGTGGGCTTCCCCACCTGTGCCTTCCCGTCTTCCCGCACCGCCGTAGAAATATCTTCCATCCTGGTTATGGGCTGTTTCATGGCTGAAGGTAAAGAAAATATAATCGCTCGTGCCAAGTCCGGCATCCCACATCCAGAACACATTTGTTCCGTCTGCGTAGGCGGCGCTTCCGTTGATTCCGCTAAAGGAACCGATGGCCTCATATACCCATTTGAGGACCGGATCTTTTGTTTCACCCTTTTTCTGTTCACCTGCATCTGCCTTGTCGCTTTGCGGGAAATTCATCCTTGTGTCATACTGGATATTTACAAAGCTGTTAAGAATTTCTGTGGAATTGCTCATCCACTTTGAGGATACACCATAAAAGATACCCATCTTTTCTGCATAGGCTTGTGTAATCTGCTGCATCCTTTCGCGCTCGTTTCCGTCTTTATTCAGATAAGTCTGATAGCGGTTCATGCTCCCGATCATCAGCTGCGTTGGTAAGGAGATCAGGTACATGTCCTCCTGAGGCGCGGTCAGAACCGGGAGCACGATCCTCTTTCTTCCATCGTCCAGCCCGCTTAAGATATCCCAGATACGGTATTTGATTGCAGCGGAAGCATTGTACGCTTTCTGCTCTGTGAGAATTCCGTCAAAATTATCTGCAAACCAGTCGCTGGGAGTGTCGTATCCTGCGATGCTATAGGACAGATCCCCAAGGAAATCCATCATCTCTTTTTCTGTATAATTTTTCAGCACACTGTTATAGAAAACAACGGTATTGTTTGTCTCTCTCTGATTTGATGCCGCTGCAAGCAGCTTTTCTGTAAGAGCAGACGCTGTCATATCCTGCGACAATCGTTCTCCGCTAAAGAAAAGCAGGTCACTTAAAATGACGCCTTTGTAATCTATGTGGTACCATTTGTCATAGTAGTTATACGCATACAGCAGTTTCTTGAGTGTTTTGTCCTCTTTCAGGCGCTTTTCCACCAGCTCCTGCACTACCTTATTTGAACAGTAGGTGGGATAATTTTCCTGCGAAACCAGAAGCTTTTGGAATAGACCGCTGATGTCGTTTTTTATCGTCTCATTATAATAGTCTGTATACAGCCTGCTTTCCTCTTCCTGTGTAAGGGATGCGATATCTGCCGTATAATCAAAAGATACGGCCCGGTTTACAATCTCATCCAGAAGTGTCTTGTCAAGGGTTGCAGTATAATTGTGGAACTGGTATGAAAGTTCCCGTTCGTCTATCTTATAGGATGCAGCCAGATCTCCCATCAGCTTCTGATAAGACACGGCATACTCCTGCATTTTTGCATCTGCAAACACAAAACGTATCTTCTGCACTTGACCGGGATTACTTTTCAGGATTCCTGTCACCAGGGCATTGTTTTGATCCAGAGGAAGAATAAACTGCACCGTCTGTGTCACCAAAGCATCCTGAGCAGAGAGCCGGTTTCCGTATTCGACCCACATGCGGGTATCTGAAAACGGCATCAGCTTTGCCATATTGGCATATGCCTGCTCCCTGTCCGCACGGTAGCTTGCGTTCTTTTTGACTACACTGTAATTTGGTATTCCATACTTATTTTCATCTACAGGAGCGCTCTTAAGATTTGGCTTCTTCTCATAAGTCAAGGCCTCTAGATCCCAAATGTGCTCATCAAATCCGAGCGTATTTTCATAAAAACTGCGGTCATATAGATTATCTACTACTTTTACATTTTCCTTATTGGCATCGGTAATATTTGTTGTACTTTTGGAACCGGAATATTCGTATACTTCCTTCACATTTTCAAGAACATCAAATCCGGCGATCCGGTACGCTGTTCCTGTGCTCATGCTCAGGCTGCTTTCAATTCGCGGAGTTCCCGTATTTGGCCCGCCGATGATGCCACCGTTTCCTTTTTTATCTGGCGCTGTGATGTGCACATCTGTAAAGCACCGGCGGATGGTGCCTCCACCGTGCCAACCGGTAATACCGCCTGCCCTTGCGCCCAGACTGGGATGATTGTAGGTTCCCTGTACCTTTCCGGTGGCATAACAATCTTCGACAACTGTACCCGATCCGGTCTTTCCGACGATCCCCCCAACCGCTACAAGACCTCTAACTGATACGTTGACGGCCGCGCTTTCTCTGATGGCCGAATCTGTTATCTCACCGGCAAAAGTACCAAGTCCGTCCACATCGTTTGAAATGGAGGAGTCCACGATAAACACATTTTCAATTACGCTTTGATTGCGAATATAATTGGACAGGATACCTCTGCGCGCTGTCGTGACGGATGCGTTCTCGATCACCAGATCATGGACAGAAGCTTTATTGAGTGTGTCGAAAAGAGATGTCGTAAGGTTCAGGATGCGGTAGCCGTTTCCGTCCAATTCCCCGGAAAAGGTTCCTGTAATTGCCGCCGCGTCCGCAGAAATACCGGAGGCGTCCAGATCTTCCGTCAGCTCAAACCTGTCCTTTGGGTTGGATGACATTTCTTTGAAAAGTTCTTCCGCGCTTTTTATAAGCGGGTGCTCTCCTTCATTATCTTTATAGGCAAGTGGGAAAGAATACCCGTCTTTTCTGGCGCCATTCTCTTCGTAGCTGATTATATCGGCCTGATCGATCACCGCATATACCCGACCGGAAGCTGCATCCTGGGTAAATTCCCGGATACCGGTATAAAAATCCGGCATATTCTTCATCTGGATCATCGCGTAATAGTTTTCGATATCGCCCGGCAGCCCTCCGGTGATATCCAGGACCGCAACTTCGTGCGTAGTTCCGTTGCCGTCTTTGTAATACAGCGTTGTTTTTGTGATGTCTTTCAGTTCAATAGCATCCCGCGATGCTGCAATGGCTGTGGTATAGATCGTTTCATTGTCATAAGCATTTGACTGATCGTCCAGCGCATTGCTGTCCCTGTCGTAGGATGCTATCACATACACCTCGTAGCGATCCTTTATGGTCAGAGGCACAGACACCGCATTTTTACCGGCAGACACCGGCTCTTTGAGAAGGACTTTTCCGCCCTCTTCCAGGATCTGCACCTGTGCACTTTTAAGGGCTCCATGTGCATCGTTCAGAACAAACTGCACGTTCAGTTCATCCTGCGCTGTTTGTTCTGAATGAAAGTTTTCAACCAAAGGCACAGCTTTGAGAACCTCGACCCGGACGGTATTCTCCTTTTCTACAGAGAGCTCTTTTCCATTTTCCATCCAGAGTTTTTCGATCTTGATTGTCTGTACCCCGGGATTTGTTTTGATGTTCATCGTAAATGCATACATATTTTCTGCAGAGGATGACAGGTTATAAACAACCCCGTTTACCTGTGCCTGCTCTGCCAGAAGCGTTGTGGAGGTTTCTGCCTGAAAGCAAACCTTCACTGTGCTGCCCGGCTCGAAATACACGTGTTCGATTTCGTCCTCCCCTTGCGTCTTTATGTTGGAGATTGTCAGGTTATAATCACGGATCATATAAATTGGTTTTTTGAACACGGCATCCTCTGTCACATTCTGGTTTCCGTCCTCTGACTGATTCCATGTCAGAAGCACAAGAAATGTATAGTCCGTCTGTTCTGCCACATCCAGAACAAATTCCTGCGTGCCTGTCTGTGTGATCTGCTCCTCTGCCTGAACAGAACCGTCCGAATTCAGCACAAGCTGCACCTTGCCGGATGTAAATGCCTGGTCCTGGTCCTCTATTGTAAAGCGAAACTTCACCTGGTGTTTTTCCAGAATGTCTTCCGCCTGGTAGTCCCGGACAACCGGAGCAGATTTCAGTACTTCTACTGAAATATTGCGGCTTGCATGGACGACCGTTCCGTTTGCAAACACAACCTGAGAAAGCGTAAATGTTTGCGCTCCTGCCTCTTGCGGCGCAGTGATGACCGCCTTCCAGGTTCCGTTGGGCTGAAGCTCTGCCTGCAGCTCCTGATGGTTGATAACCAGTTTTGTAAGCTTTGCTTCCACGTTGTCTGCAATTTCATAGAACAGCTCTATGTTTTCCCCTTTTTCGACATAGGCCGCTGCGGCGCTGCCGGAGGATATTTGAACTCTGGGCTCTGCTTTGATCTGCTGCTCTGCCAAAAGCTTTTGCGTTTGGAGCCCTGTTCCGTCTGACGACAGATCGCAGTCTGCAATGACCTGTACAGTATAGAACGTTGTCAGTCCGGCATCTGCAAGTGTAATGTTTTTGTGAAAGACGCCCTCTACAAAATCTTTCTGTTCAAATGCCTGTTCTGCAACCGTTTTTCCTTCTGCGTTTTTGATGATGACCCTGCGGTCTGTCAGCGCGTCGTCTGGATCTGTGAGATGAAACGCCACATAAAACTGTGCGTTTTCTGTGTCTTCCCGAATAGAAAGATCACGGATTTGCGGCATCTCTTTCCAGATCTGAACGGTTATGGTGTTTTCTTTATCCAGCGTAAATGCCTTTCCGTTTTCCAAAATCATCTGCTCTACCTGAATTTGCGCCACACCTGTCTGCGTAAATGCGTCCAATGTCACAGAATAGCCGTTCTCTGTCCGGTTTACCTGGTAGGACTTGCCGTTGATCACGGCTCTGTCCGGCTGAAAACCCGTTGCATTGGTACTTTCAAACACCAGAACTACCGGCTGGTTTTTACTGAATTGCTCTGTCTGTGTTCCATCTTCTGTGCTGGTCTTCATACCGCCGAAGGTAAAGCGGTAATCTATGTTGAGCGCAACCTCTTTGACTATGGCCAGGTTGCCGCTGTGGTCTTCTTCTGCCTCGAGCGCATTGGAATCCAGATTATATTCCGCTGTGATGTGGACAGTATACGCTGTTTCTTCCTCCAGATCCAAAACGAACGTGTTCTTCCCTGTAGTGATCTTTTCTGTCGTGATCAGGGTGTTGTCAACACTTTTTAGTACTTCCATTTGCGCGGTGGAAATACTTGCATCATCATCTTTCAGCACAAAGGATACTTTCATCTGCGCCGTGTTTGTCAGTTGCTCGCTTAAAAATCCTTCTACAGAAGGAGCGGTTTTCAGAACATCTATCTTTTCGGTATGGTCAACTGCCACATCCTGCCCGCTGTTAAGATGCACCTTTGTGAAATGGAATTCCTGCACGCCGAAGGTATCTTTCGCATGCACCGTTACTGTGTACACGGAGTTATCCTGTTGCTTTTCCGCCTTATATTCTGTTCCGTTGATTGTAACCTTCTCGATCTCTGCACCGTAAGAGATTTCTGCATGAAAGCGCAGTTCTACTTCTTCCTGCTTTTCATAATAGAATTTTTCCATAACAGAAGACAAGTTCACTTCATAATTCACTGTCTTTTCGATCTTTCGAATCAGCAAAGAGAGATCCGTCACGGTAAGCTTTCCATCGGAATTCATGTCCGCCGCACTTTGCCGATCCGCAGCAAGAGGCTCCAAATTGATCAGATGCTTTTTTAAAAGCTGAACGTCTGTATAATCGACATTCCCATCACCGTTGAGATCACCTTTTCCTGCAAAAGCAGATACGCTTCCAAGTACAAGCGCGATCACTGCGCCACCGGCTACAATGCCTGTTATGACCTTTATTCCACGCGGAAACTTTTGCCCTTTTTTGACGGCCATTACAATGTAGGCCAGCAACATTATAATCAGTACAATTCCACAAAACAGGACGATTGCGGTTGAAGCGTCCCCTGTTTTTATATTTTCCGGCTTGTTTTCTGTCTTGTTTCCATCATTTTGCAAGTCATTTTGTTCATTGCTTGCTCCGCCGTCCTCTTCTGTTTTAGAGGAGGAAGTGGATTCTCCCTGCGATTCTTCAGAATCTTCCGGCTGCTTGTCCCCCTCTGTAGATGGCTGTTGCGCATCTGTCGGAGGCTGCTGTGTGTCTGCCGGTGGCTGCTGAGAAACTGCCGACAGCTTTACAGACGCTTGTACAGGAAACAAATCTGTTTTTCCTTCAGATGCAGAAATATCCTTTAATGTTACATATGTTTCTTTTGCCGGTATGGACTGTTTTGCAGTAAGCTTTAGGCGAAACACCGCTTCTTCTTGCGTGCTTCCTGCTCTTTTCATCAGAACCAACTGCCCATTTTCCGGATTATAATATAAACGTTCCCATGCGTTGAGCGTTTCAAAATCTGTCTGTGCCGCTTCCAGAAAAACGTCAGAATCGTATTGAAGCGTTCCTTTCAGCGCGTTCACTCCGTTTTCAATCGCGTCATAGCCATCCAAAGAAAACAGAAGTTCAATTTCCTCTCCTTTTCTGATTGTGCTATCACCGGATACAATTTCCAATTTACCGGTATTTGCCGCTGAGGCTTCCGTGCTTCCCCATAAGAGTCCGCATGCGATGATGCATGCTGCCAGCAAGGCTCTTATTTTCCTCATTCAAGATTTCAGCCCTTTCAAAAATTTTGTCGTTGCATGACCAGACCCATTGTACCCGTTTTATGTTTTAGAGACAATGTAATATTATTGGAAAAAAACAAGGCCGTTTCTTGACAAAAATTTGATTGGTTTGTGATGATCCAACAGCATTTTTTCGCAAAAAAGAACAGGTTTATAAAAAGTGCAAGAAAGCCGCTACCCCTTGACGATGTAGCGGCTGAACTTTTAAAAGAGTCGTATATCCCTTTATATTTGTGGCGTTTTGTCAAATGTATTTTTCTCCATACCGTATCGGCAGGAAGGGAAGAAATCACAATAAACCATGCACGGCAGATTATGTATCTTCCCTGCACCGCCGGATCCATTTCGACGCCCAATTTAGCAAAAGCGTGGACAGGTCGGCCAGTTCCTTGTTTGAAAACGTTTCTTTTCCCTTTAGCTCTATACCGGTTTCCAGTATACGCCTGTCTTCCGGCCGGAGGTATGCTTTGAGGGCGGCTTTTTGTTTTGCATAGGTCCCCGTCTGGAAAAACGCAGTGGCCTGCAAGGTAAAGGCAGCCGATTTGTAAAGCCCTTTGATAATTTCTGCGCTTTTCTCATGCACCAGATTGTGGACGCACATATGGTACACATTGCACGCCCCCATGCGGATTGCCCGGCGGATATCCTCCCGCTTTATGCGCTTGAGCAGTATATCCAGAGAACCCACAAGCGGCGTGGTATCGTAATAAAGCTGGAACAGGTCAGAGGGCTCCCAGGCCAGCAGTTCCTCCTTGCCGGATACAAAGCCGCAGACCTTGTCCCGCTCCGGAAGGGTGTCCAAAAGACTGCTGTATGTCTGCAAATCTTCTGCAGATATCTGATCCAGAATCAAAACCACGTCAATGTCGCTCTGTTGCGTTGCTTCACCCCGACCGTAGCTGCCCTGCAAACCAATAAACCAGATGCGGCCTTTAAACCGACTTTCTACCGTCTTTTGATATTTTTGCATCCAAAGGTCAATAGAAAAATGCATTTTGCACCTCCGTTGCATCTCTTCCTATGTAATATTTTTACAGCCAAATCACCCAATCTTCATACGTAAAGGTCCCACTGCTGTGATGCAGCTTTTTCTTGCAGTACCAATCATAGCATGTTTTCTCTTGATCGTCTATTCTTTTTATTTGCAATTAAAAATTACAAAAATTTTACGTAAAAATTTTTTATCCTTTACCAAACGCAGATAAACTGTTGTGTTATAAAGGAGTAAAACCTCAAAAAAGCAAGAAAGGAAAGGGCGCGCATGTTAGAAAAGCTGTCTGTTGATTTTGTAAGAAAGATTTTCGCAATCCTCACGAATGGAAACGCGCAAATAAAATTTTACACAATCTGCATGCAAAACCGCGACCGGGAAAAGGCCACCAACAAGCCGGTGGAATTTGGCATGAAGCTTTTGGGCTGCAACATTTTGTACCGATTGCCGGGTATCCGCAGTATTCCCTTTGGCCGGACAATTGGCCGCCATTATCTTACCCGGCGTTATCTGCGCCTTCCGGTTGAGGATTTGGCTTCTGAAATTTTGGAAAAACCGCATGCAATTTGCGATGTACAGGGTAGCCTGCTTCTTCCTGTTCTTTCAGAAGAAAGCCTTTACCGCAAATTGGAAGCTTATTTTTCCTGCCCGGGGTTTGCCGCTCTGCGCAAGAAATTACAGGATATTCACCGGCCGATTGAGGAAATTTATACAGAGCTCAGCCGCCGCCTGAACCGGACCATCACCTGTGAGGCTGAACTGAATTTTGCAAAAGCAAATTGGATACCAAACCGCTATATTATCCGTTTTTTAGATATCGCTTCCTATCATGAGATCGGCGTTCATCTGGTGATCGATTCGCCCTACCCCTCTTCTTTTTTTGCAGCTTTACTGGAATGCAACGGGGTCGTTTGGGACAGCCTTCAGGTTTCCTGTGAAGCAGGTGCCAATAAAACACAAATGGCCTGCGGACTTGGGCTAAAGCAGTTCAGCGTGGTTTCTTCCGACTTTAATCATTGTATCAGACCGTTGACAAAGCGCGGCGGTAGACCGATTTATTACCGCGCTCCCGCTCAATTGATGCAGGATGCGCTGCACCCGCGCCTTTGTCCGGCCTTTAAAGAAAAGTATGACGCAATCTGTGGGGCGCGTGTGTTTTCCGGCCGATTGCGGCCAGATTTTCTTTATGAATTGGGGTATTTGTGCGTAGGCCCGCTTGAAAACGCACTGCTTTCCTTATGCCGCAGCAGCTTTACGGTTTGCTATGCACAGGAACGCTCTTCCTTTGCAAGGCTGGCGGCCAGATATACACAAACCACGTGTAACAGCACACAGCATTTTGATGCAACCGATATCCAGGTGCTTTACACGGGGATTGCGCCTGATCGCTTTTCCGCCTTTTTGGAGCAGCTGCGTCATAACAACCCGGATGCTAAAATCCGCATTCTTTCCCTGCAAACGTTTTTAACGGAGGATACTGCGCTGCTTGCCGACCTGTTTTCCGGCGTTGACTCGGATATGGTAAAGGGTGCGCAGGATTTTTGCCGGGATTACGCCAAATATACACAGGGGGAATTTGTTCCCATGAAAGACGCTGTAAATTTATATTGCGCCGGAAAAGAAACGCTAAGACAGCTCTTGAACACGCCGCCGGTATCCTTTTTGGGGCATCCGGCTGCTTCTATGTAAGAAAGATTCCCTTTTGAAAGGAGCATTTTAAGAAATGGTTTTGTACCATTTATCGACCACCTATCAGCTTCTGTATTGCATTGTACACCGGCTGTCCCGCCATCCAGATGAAGAAGCCGGGCTTTTTATGGTTGAATACATATGGCCGGAAGCCCAGCGGGACGAGTTTTTGCAAAAATTACAGAAAACAGGTTGGTTTTCGTTTGTCCGTTTGATTCCTGAAAACCAATTTAAGCTGCGGCGGGGCAACGCTTTGACAGAATCCAGCACACCGGAAGAGATTCGGTCGGTTATCCGCAATGTCTGTACGTGTATGGAAAACTGGCTGCATTTGGACCTTTCTTCGTTTTCTAAAATTTATATTGGCTCCGACCAATGGTCCTTTGGCATTTACTGTCTTGCCAACCGTATTCCTCATGTTTATATTGAAGACGCAAGCGGTATGTTGTCGCAGCGCAAGCGGTACATGCAAATTACCAAGGAGATTAACCTGACAAACTATGTGATTTCTGAATTTTTACATGGCGCCGGCACCAGCGAGTATGAAACCGCCCGCCTGTGCGACATGCGCAATTTTGTGGAAGGGTTTGCCGATGAAAAGGCAGAAAATTTTTCGATATATGACGCACTGAAAAACGAAATTCCAAACCGTGTTCCGGAAATATTGGCCTATTATAACGCAACACCTATTAAGGTGACAGAAAGGCTGCCCATCTGTATCTATATGACCCAATTTCTTAAAACAATGGCTGTGAAGGATCTGGATGTACAGGAGCAGATTACGACCCTTTTAGTCGATTACTTTGCAAGCGATTGCAAGCTGGTTATTAAGCCGCACCCGAAGGATATTTGGTTAAATTACCGAAGAATTTTCCCCGGTGCAGATATTCTGCCCTGCCGGATGAACGCAGAGCTTCTTCCCTTTGTTTTTTCACATCCTGTGCAACGGGTGCTCACTGCAAGCTCCACCTCTATAGGCGGTATGGCCCCTTTTGCACGGGAGGTTTATACATTTACAACAGAAATTGAAACTGGCTATGAGCACCTGCACGCCTATTATACCGCGGCTTTTTTGCTTTTAAAGCTTGCGACATCTGAAGATACCGCCCTGGCTCTTACCTTGTCGGAGGTAAAAGAAACACAGCTTTACAATTTTTTGAAAATTCTGCATGTTCCAATACAGGCGCATGGCCTCCCTGTTTATGTTACCGGCAACCCCGTTTTACAGGACGCGGACCTTCAAAAAACCGTTTTGCTGCTGTTGGACGACGACGGTGAAGAAAAACCGACAAGCCTTCCGTTTGCAGCCTGCCTTCCGCCGGACAAAAGCATAATATGGGCGCATGCAAAACTATGCCCGGAGGAAGGAAGCCTTCTTACAGAAAACAGCTATAATCTTTATCTTATCCTGGGAAAAAAGCAATTGCACAGCGCTCTGCCTGTCTTTTGTACAAAACGCACTTTACGTTATTCTAAAGCTGTGTTGACCATTGACTTACAAATTCTTCCAAAAACGGAGAAAGAGAGTGCACCGCCTTATGAAAACAGTCGCCTTTGTTCCGGTAAAGCTTCAAAATGAACGCCTGCCTGGAAAAAACACAAAGCCCTTCCACAATGGTGATCCTTTGATCTGCTATATTTTGCGTACGCTGCGCAAGGTGGATAATCTGGATAAAATTTACGTGTATTGCAGTGATCCGGCAATCCAGACATATTTACCAGAGGGGGTTTCCTGGCTTGCGCGCGACCCCAGCCTGGATTCTTCCTCCACTTTGATTTTAGATGTTTTACATGCGTTTGCGCGGGACGTATATGCAGATATCTATGTTCTGGCGCATGCGACCGCGCCGTTTATTTCCTGTGCTTCTGTCCATACAGGATTGCAGGCCGTATGCAGCGGAGAATACGACAGTGCGCTGACTGTAAAAAAGCTGCGCGAATTTCTGTGGATCAATGGAAAGCCGCAGTATGATATCCGCCAAATCCCGCGCACGCAGGATTTGGGAGAAATATATGCAGAAACCACGGGGCTGTATATTTATAGGCGGGAAGTGTTGATGGAACAACGGCGCCGCACTGGGGACCGCCCGTTTTTGATCCCGGTCAGCGATATAGAAGCCTGCGACATCAACGAGCCCATTGATTTTGAAATTGCGGACATGCTCTATAACCGATTTGTCCGCAAAGGAGAACACATATGAAACAGGTAAAATTATTGGACTGCACGCTTCGCGACGGCGGGTATGTCAACGATTGGCAATTTGGGCGTGAAACGATCCGGGATATGCTGTATCGCTTTACTAAATCCGGCGCCGATATTGTAGAATGCGGGTTTTTAACTGATCTGCCCAGTAAGGAAGGGCAGGCTTTGTTCCACAGCGTTGAGGAAATCAACGCGCTTTTGCCAGAGGGCAGCAACACACTGTTTGTTGCGATGATCGCTATAGGTGAAAAGGAAATAAATCCGTCTGCCCTTTCAGACGCCCAAAAAACAGGGCTGGGTGGTGTTCGCCTTACCTTTCATCCGGAAGAAATGGACAAAGCCTTTTGTTATGGTGAAATGCTCAAGCAAAAGGGTTATAAGCTGTTCATGCAGCCGGTAGGCACTGCTTCGTACTCCGACGAAGAGTTGATCCGCCTGATTAAGCGCGTAAACCAGTTAAGGCCCTACGCCTTTTATCTGGTGGACACGCTTGGAACCATGTATGGAAAACTGCTGCTGCGCCAGGTTATATTGGCGGATAATAACCTGGCAGAAGGAATTAAGATTGGCTACCATTCCCACAACAACCTACAGATGTCGTTTGCAAACGCGCAAAAGCTGCTGGAGTATAAAACTTCCCGCGGGTTGATTCTTGACTGTTCAGCAAGCGGGATGGGGCGCGGCGCGGGCAACCTCTGCACAGAGCTTGTAATCAACTATTACAACTGCGAATATGAAAGCCGCTATAACGTCCTGCCTATTCTGGAGATTGTGGATAAATATATTTCAACAATTTCGCTTACAAGCAGATGGGGGTATTCCTGCCCATATTTTTTGTCCTCTATCCAGAACTGCCACCCCAATTACGCCTCTTACTTAATGTCCAAACAGACGATGCAGGTCAGCGCCGTGTCGGAAATTCTTGACCAGATACCGGCAGAAAAACGGGAACAGTTTGACAAATACCTGATCGAACGGCTTTATCAAAAATACCAATCGCATGCGGTGGACGATATAGAAGCCATTGATATGCTGCGCCGGAAAATGTCGGGAAAAAAAGTACTGATACTGGCCCCGGGTCGTTCGATCGTTACCTGTAAAGAACAAATTGACCAATTTATCGCGCAGGAAAACCCATTGGTGATTAGTGTCAATTTTGTACCGGAAAACTATTCGTATGATCTTTTGTTTTTAACCAACGACCGGCGTTATGAAGAAGGCGGCAAAGAAATGGACTGGGAAAAGGTTGTGGCAACCTCGAATATCCGCACTTTGCCTGAAGCAGCGACCATTGTTAACTATTCCTCTTTGCTCAATACCTCGTTATATGCCTCTGACAGCGCCTGCCCCATGCTGCTGAAATTGCTGGTAAAATGCACTGTAAAGGACGTTTTTTTAGCCGGGATGGACGGCTTTTCGGACGACCCTTTGTCCAATTACTGGTCGCCCGACTATGCGGTGTTTAATTATGATATTCCGCTTCATACAAAAAATGAAGAAATTAACACGCAGCTTAATAAACGTGCAAAGGAATTGCGCCTGACGCTTCTTACCCCGAGCCTCTATAAAATCCATAATCAAAAGGATGAAGATGATTGACAGGACGGATTGTACAGCTTTACAAAAGGAAAAAAAGAAAAATAAAACAGCGTATCGACCGTGCTTTTGCCCGTGTTGTTATGCGCCGGCGCTTTATTACAGACGCGTATTATCATGAAAAATCCGACGAAATTGGTATTGTGCGGCGGGCTTTGTACCTGCTGCTGCTTTGCCTGGCATCTGCTGTTGGGAAGGTCTACTCGCACCGGGCCGCTCCCGCGGAGCGGCGGGATTACACAAACCATCCATTCTATAAACGCCCGGAAAGCCGTGCCTGCAGAAGGCCCAGTTATACGGCTATGGCAAAAAAGCTTTTACTGTGCGACGTAGTCTCCTTTGACGTATTCGACACCCTGCTTTTACGCCCCTTTGATGATCCCAAGGCGGTCTTTTATCTGGTTGGAGAGCAGCTGCACTGCCCTTCTTTTTTCAGATACCGCGTACTGGCAGAAAAACAGGCACGCAAGGAGGCCATGGGCAAAACCGGCAGCAATGAGGTTACCTTGCAGGATATTTATAAAAAGCTCCGGCGTTATGTTGCATGCGATATAGAAAAAGCGATACGGATAGAAGAAGAAACGGAGCTTTCGCTTTTGCAGTTTAACCCCTATATGAAAGAAATTTATCATATGGCCTTAAATCTGAATAAAACGATTATCGCCGTCACAGATATGTATCTGTCCGGCGATATTATTAAAAAAGCGCTGCATAAAAACGGCTACACTGAAATTTCGCATGTTTTTTTGTCGCAGGAATGCGGCTTTTCCAAACGAAGCGGCCGTCTTTTTCCTTATGTAAAAGAAAAAATTGGAACAGAAAAAACATATTTGCACATTGGCGACAATTACACCGCCGACGTACTTGCCGCAAAAGAAGCGGGACTTCAAACATGCTATTACCCGAATGTTGACCGTTTGGGGAACCCACACCGCGCAGCAGATCTGACAGCGCTGATTGGAAGCGCATATCGAGGCGTTTTAAATAACCGCCTATGCTGCGGGGCATACCGGGAAAACCAATATTTTGAATACGGCTATGCATACGCCGGCTTTTATATACTGGGCTATTGCGTATGGATCCACGAGCGGGTAAAAGCCAAAGGGATTGATACGTTGCTGTTTTTATCCAGGGATGGCGATATCCTGCAAAAAGCCTATCAGATGCTTTATCCAAAAGAGAACACACAATATGTATATTGGTCCCGCGCTGCCGCCACCCGCTTGACAGCCGGTTATTTTCGCAATGAATTTTTTTTGCGCTATATAAAATATAAAATCTCCAGAAAAATCACCATGCATCAGATGCTCAAGGCAATGGAACTGCCGGATATGCAGCCGGTATTGGAAAAAGCCGGCTTTCCAAAGGATATGGTACTTACGCAGGAAAATTACGAGCAGATCGTCGCCGTTTTTCTGGATAATTGGCACATT
Organism: uncultured Oscillospiraceae bacterium; assembly: GCA_900541565.1. GTDB lineage: Bacteria > Bacillota > Clostridia > Oscillospirales > Acutalibacteraceae > Scatavimonas > Scatavimonas merdipullorum. The sequence goes on along the minus strand of UQKB01000009.1, from coordinate 51,705 downwards.
GTAGAAAATGCCTATGCAAAAAGCTTTGAGGCAGCAAAAAAATATTACCGTGAAAAGTTGTCCGGCGCCCGCTGTGCCGCAGCGGTAGACGTTGGTTGGGCAGCCAGCGGCGTTTCTGCGCTAAAGGTGCTGGTAGAGGATTTGTGGAAACTGGATTGTAAAATATATGGATTTATATCGGGCGCCAATTACATTCATGACCAAAATATTATTGAAGCGCCGCTTACTACCGGCGATATAGAGTCTTATATGTTTTCTCAGCAAAAAAACAGGGAATTAAAACGCAGGCATCGCGTAGGCCAGCTTTACAGTGTATTGATTGAAATGATGCTTGCTTCCCCAACGCCCTCCTTTTTGCAGTACGAAGAAGGTAAAGACGGACAGCCCGGCTTTTGCTTTGATTTACCGGAAGTAGAAGGCTATGAAAAAATCCGTGCGCTTCAGCAGGGTGTTTTGCAATTTATAGAAGCGTACACGCAGGCGTTTAAGAAGTACCCTTATATGTACAGGATCTGCGGAGAAGACGCTTACCATGTTTGCCGCTTTATTATATCCAGGCCAAAATATTTTCGCAATCTTTTTTCTGATTATCCCGTAAATCGGACAGTAGGGACTTCCTCCCATACGATGGAAACACTGCAAGACCTGTTTGATAAAGAATTCAAGAAATGAGGATCGGAATGATTTATTATGCGTTAACGACGTATCATGTCTTATGCTGCGTTCTGCATAAAATGACGGTTCATCCGCAGGAAAATGCGGTATTGCTGCTATCGGACATTCATAAAAATTCTGTTGCTTTTGCAAAGCATTACCAAAGCACCGGGATTTTTGATAAGGTTGTGCTTTTAGAAGAGCTTTCTGTCCTGGAACATCAACGGTATTTGGAGCGAAAAAAAATGCCGGCAGGTTTTATTCTTTCTGCCTGCTGCCGCCAAATGGAAAAATGCTTAAAAAAAGCAGGCGTGCATGTTAAGGGAGAAAAAAACTTGTATGTGTGCCCGGACCACTTCCCTTTTGGATGGTACGTGATCAAAAACAAGCTTTCTTACCATTGCTTTGAAGAAGGAAGCGGCGTTCTTTCCAACCGTGATTTTGCTTTGGAAAATATGAAACGCAATAAAACACAGTACCATTTTTATTTTTCTTTAGGCTGCTTTGGTGAAAACCGGTATGCCTGTGAAATTCTTGCAGATGCAGAAAAACAAAAACCGGGTTATACACATCCGAAAATGGCCGACTTTTCCGTTGACCGCATCCTGCAGGAAATGCCGGAGGCAAAGCGACAGCAGGTTCTGCATTTTTTTGGTGTGAAAGAAAAAATTGTATTGTCTGAAAACAGTGCGTTGCTGCTGACCCAGCATATGGCAAACCTGGGGTTAATGACGCTTTCGGAGCAGCACATGCTGTATACTCTGTTTGCAGATTATCTGTTTGCCCCGAACAGCCAATTGGTAATTAAACCACACCCAGACGACATAGCTGGGATGTACCGCCGCGTTTTTCAGGGGAAAGCAAAAATTCTTCCCTTTGCAATGCCGTCTGAGCTGATACGCTATTGTATATCCGGGCGGTTTCAGAAGGCAGCGGCGGCCTATTCTACATCTGTGCGTTCCATGCAATTCATCGCCGGGCAAACGCTTTGTTTTGATGATCGTATTTTGAAGGATTGGCGCTATATGCCCCAATATGACTGTGCGGTCCGCTTTTTGCAGTCCATAGGCATACAAAGTGTAGACACCGACGGGGATGAGCTGCTTTTGCAGGAGCTTTCCCATATGCGAAAGAGCCCGGCTGTGTTTTCACACCCTGATCATATTTTTGCCTCTTCTGCAGAAGCCGTGGTGTTCAGCGATTTAAACCAACAGGATCCGATCCGACGCGCTGAACAGACGGCATCTTTTCTGCGCCGCACAGCGGCAAGGGTTGTCATTTTTTGTCAGGAAAAGGAAAGCTATGCATTTTTTGACGGGCAGGACAAAAGCTTATTCCGTTATATACGTCCTATAACACTGTATGGTAACGGTCAAATGCGGCATATTACAATTTTTACAAAGGAGCAGACAATTATGAAAGCAGCCGAACAGTTTGCGATAAAAAAAGAGCTCCCCTATACGGGCGTTACAGTTGAGATGCGCGGGATTGGCGTCTCTGAGGCAGAAAAAATACGAGTGTTAGAGGGCGTTTTGGCCGCTACGGAAAAACGCTTAAACAGCTACATAGAAGAAAGTAGGCGTTCTTGTGAAGAAACTGATCATCTTTGATTATGACGGAACGTTGGCGGATACATCCCCCGGTATTCGATATTGCTATAACACGACTGCCGCCTCTATGGGGTTTGCACCCCGCCTGCACCGAGAAGATTTTTTCGGTGTAATCGGCGCTTCGCTGGAAGAGGGTTTTCTGCGCTTATGGCCGGACATGCCGCAGCAACTGCTCCCCCATGCCGTTGCAAACTACCGCACGTTATATGCAAAGAAAGGAAAAGACCTGCCCGCCCCGCTTTATGAGGGGGTTCAACAGACATTGTTACAATTAAAAAGGATGGGGCTGCTGCTGGCCGTTGCAACATTAAAGCATGAGCAATTTATTTATGACATGCTCCGCACAAATCAGATAGACGGGCTTTTTGACGCCGTGTGCGCCTATAAAGGGAATGAAAAGAAAAGCGACCTGCTAAAAGCAGCCTGCCGGTGTACAAATATTCATCCGGAAAAAAGTCTGCTAGTAGGCGACAGCGCCTTTGACGGACAGGGAGCACAAAGCATTCCAATGGATTTTGTCGCGGCTCTTTATGGTTGGGGATTTCAAAATGAAACGGAGGCATCTTTTTATAAGCCGATTGGGAGTTTGACTTGTTTTTCCGATCTTGCAAACCTGCTGAAAACAGAAAAAAACGAAGGATTTTGAATTGAATAGAAAAAACAGGCGCCCGCTGTAAAAGACCGGGCGCCTGTTTATCTTTTTACTGCACAAAACTTATTTTACAAAGCTTATAAACCATTTGACAGTGTCTGGGTCATAATGGGAGGAAGAAAAAGCTTTTCCCCTGATCCAACGCTGCAGTACAGGTCAGAATAAAAGTCTGCCTCTGTCAATTTTCATAAACTTCTTTTGCCATGCGAAACGCAGCCCAAGCCTTGGGCCAGCCCGCGTAAAATGCCAGCTGTGTCAGGATCTCTACCATTTCTTCTTTTGTTACGCCGTTTTCCTTTGCCGTGTGGATATGGTATTGCAGAGAACTGTCTAAAATTCCGCTGGATACCAGGGCTGTAACCGTGACCAGACTTCTGTCGCGTGGAGAAAGCTTATCTTCCCTGGACCATATCTGCCCAAACAACACGTCGTCATTCAGTTCTGCAAATTTAGGCGCAAACTCTCCCAGAGCGTCGCGCCCTGCTGTTACCTGTTTCATTGAGTATCTCCTTCCCCGTTATTTAGTTTTTGATATGCATCGTCACTGACCGGCTCCAGCCATTCATTGGAAGCACCTTCAGCAGGGACTTCAATTGCCAGGTGTGCAAACCAGCTGTCCTGTGCGGCTCCATGCCAATGCTTGACTTCTGGCGGAATTTGCACAACATCGCCGGGATGCAATGCCTGTGCAGGCTTGCCCCACTCCTGATAATAGCCTCTTCCGGCAGTAACCAAAAGAATCTGACCGCCCTTATGATGGATATGCCAGTTATTCCGGCAGCCCGGTTCAAATGTTACATTGCCAATGGCCACGCCTTCGGTGGTCAGCATGTTCAAATAGCTTTGTCCTGTAAAAAACTCTGCAAAGGCCGTGTTTTTCTCTCCCGTGGGAAATACGCCAAGTTCTTTTGCTTTCATAAAACCACTCCTTTTCATACGGTATGATATATCGATTGCATGTAGGCTTTATCTGGTCGGCTGTAAAAATCAGGTATCTGACTGAAGCCACTTTCGGATTGCAGCTTTCGCTTCTGTTACCCTTGCCCCATGAAGTTCCAGCCCGTTTTTTACAACAGCCCCCGGACAAAGGCGCGAAATATCCTTTTTACTGCTCCCCATTCCGCTGCCCTCATGCGTACAGAAGGGACGGATGGTCTTACCTGAAAAATCAAATTTTTCAAGAAATGTAAAGACTGCCATCGGCATGGTTCCCCAATAGTTCGGATACCCCAGATAAATGACATCGTATGCATTTAAATCTTCAGGATAGCGTTTCAGCTCTGGCCGGGCGCCCCGCATCTGATCTTGCCGTGCCTCTTCGATGCATACGGAATAATCCGAGGAATACGGAACGATTGGATCGATTTTAAATAAATCGGCCTTTGTCTGCTCCTGGATCATTTTTGCGGCAATTTCCGTATTACCAATCGAAAGGTTTTTGATTTGTCCATTTACATAGTTATTTCCCGCACGGGAAAAATACGCAATCATCTGCGCCATGTTTTCTGGCCCCTTCCGTTTTATTTTTACAAATCTATTATAGTTTTACAGGACGGTAAAGAGAAGAATCAATCTGTCAGGGCTGTATAAACACAAAGTTTACACAAAACTTTGTGTTTATTTTTTCTTTACAGGCTTAATTGTACAACTATTTTGTACGTTTGGAAATTTTCTTAATGCTTAGGATGCCGTTTACGAATTGCGGGCTGATGACGATATTTTATTCACACTGCACTTCTTTTCGGCTTTTCCTGATGCAAGCAAAGAACAACAGCCCAATCACGGCTACCAGCAACTCCGTTGCAGGGAACGCACACCATACACCATGTATTTTTCCAATCCACGAAAGCAGAAACGCCATGGGAATGATAACGAGAAAGCCACGCAAAATGGAAATGACATGGGCGGGCCGCGGCCGTTCGGTAGAGGTAAAGTACATGGAAATGATTACATTAAACCCGGCAAACGGACAGGCGGTAAAGTACAGGCGCAAGCCTTCTGTGGCAATGTTTTGCAGCATGGCGTTTTGTTCACTGTTGAAAATATCTGCAATTTGCCAAGCGCCAAAAAGTACCACCATATAGATTACAACGGAAAAAAGCAGCATGGTGATCAGCGCATATCGCATTGTAGCATGCACATTGCCGAGGTTCTTCACACCATAATTCCGGCTGATAATGGGCTGAATCCCCTGCGCAATGCCGGTATAAATTGCGATAACCACCAAAGACAGGTTGGCGATAACACCGTAGGCCGCAACCCCTACATTCCCCTCCAGATGCAGAATGATGGAGTTAAACACAATCATTACAACACCGGAGGACACTTCCGTAACCAGCGAGGGAATACCACTGGAAAGAATCCCGGCAAACAGCTTGCCCTTAGGCTTGCATTTTGTAAAATGAAATTGATTTTTTTTACGGATAAAATGGGGCGACAAAATCAGCATACTGATGATTGGTGCTAAGCCTGTGGCGAAAACCGCGCCGAAAATCCCCATCTGGCAGGGAAAGATAAAGACCCAGTCCAGCACCACGTTTGACAGGCTGCCACCGATCATCGCCGCCATGGAAAGCTGCGGCGCACCGTCGTTACGCACAAAGCAAAGCAACACATTATTCATTAAAAAGGCGGGAGCAAACAGCAAAATCACTTGTAAATAGGTTTTAGACATATCAAACACGCTGTCGTTTGCACCGAACAGCGAAATGATTGTACCGGAAAAGAAAATCCCAACCAGCACAAAGAAAGCGGCAAAAACGGCGGCAAGGCAGACCGCATTGGTAAAAATGCGGTTTGCAGCCTCGTGATTTTTCTGGCTTTTCTGGATGGAATACTTGGTGCCGCCGCCCATGCCAATCATAAGCCCGCTTCCGTGAATAAAACTATAAATGGGGATTGCCAAATTTAAAGCTGTTAAGCCATTTGTGCCAAGGCCTTTTGAGACAAAAAAGGTATCGGCCAATATGTAGCAGGACAGCCCGATCATCCCCATTACATTCAGGGATGCATACTTTGCAAAATCCCGAAAACATTTTGAGCTCATCATAAAAACCTCCTGCAAAAATAACAGCCCCATGTTGTGCTACATGGGCCTACTGCACAATCAAACACCCCCGGCAGGTTATGCTTTTCTATTGTTGTGTTATACGCCGGTTTTGCGCCAGCTTACGTGATTCTTTTCCCGATATATGTTCCGGCATCATCTCCAGCATACACAGAGCGTTCCATTCACGCTCAATAGCTTTTTGCCGGTTTTCAGCCGTATCTTTCGGCGCGTATTTAACTGCCAACCGTTCAATCGCTGCGCGCTTCTCCGCTTTTTCCTCCAAAATCCGGATGGTTCCAAACACAACCACACTTTGAAAACAGGTCGTATATTCCTCCGGTATGACCTGATCCTGTGCAATAACACAAAAAGAGGCCTTTGGGTTTTGGCGGATGGCATCCAGTTTATGTCCGCTTTTGGCACTATGGAAATAAATCTTTTTTCCGTCATACACATAGCTGATGGGCACCGCATAGGGATAACCATCATCACCAGACAAAGCAAGGACACCGGAAGTACAGCGGTCCAAAATCGTCTTGCAGTCCTCCTGTGATAAAGCCTGTTTTTTTCGCCGCATATTTCGAAACATAAAATCCATCTCCTTATAAAATGCTTGCACATGATATGTGTAAAGTGTCGCCGATAGAAAAAAGCATTGATTTTCGTATCTCCAACGGCCTAACGATACGAAATCAATGCTTCAAAGCTTACCCGGCGGCAAGCAAAACTTGCGATTCATTTTCGCTATATTATATCACACCTTTTCCAAATGTCAATACCCAGTATTTAAATTTATATTCCTCCCATTCGAAGGCGTGGCTCTACAGATAACACCTGTAATTGACGCAGGGTAAAAAACATGCTATAATTAATTAGTTAAAACTAACCGATTATGAGAACTCCTGTCAAAGGAATTTGCAGGCTATAAAAATGATATGCATCGTAATCTGAAGGAGGGATAGAAAATGATAAAATACACCGTTAGGATTGACGGCATGCAATGCGGTATGTGCGAGGCACATGTAAACGACGCTGTTCGGAAGGCCTTTCCTGTAAAAAAAGTCAGCTCTTCTCATGGTAAAAAGCAGACGGTTATTCTTACAGAACATCCCATTGACGAACAGGCGCTGAAAGCCGCAATTGATTCTACGGGATATTGCGTGCTTTCTGTTACAAGCGAGCCTTATCAAAAAAAGGGGCTTTTTTCTTCTTTAAAAAGATAAAACCGCCATATTGCAACGCTGCGCCCGATTGCCGATAGCAGTCGGGCGCAGCGTTGTGTTTGTCAGATTGAAATAATTATGTGCGCAAACGAAAGGTTTGCGGCGCAAAGCGATAAATCAATATACAGGCTACCAGACAATATAACAAACAAAATACAATGGTCATCAGACCAAATAGAACGATAGCCATCTTAACCTGCATCATAAAAAAGCAAACCAAATACGTTGCCGAAAGTACCAGCTGATACGTTCCGCTTTTCATTTCGGTTCCCGCATTGTAAGGCTGCAATAGATAATAAATGGTAAGATAATGCACAGAAAAAAATATGCTCATGCAAAGAATAGAAATAAACAGGACCGCATAATCCAACGGGTGGTCTGTACCACCGGAAAAATAAAGCAACGCATCCAACCCGGCACCAATAACCAGCGCCGGAAGAAGGTTGATCTTTATGATTTCACGCAGCCGAATTTGGAACAGCTTTAGGATAAACCTGGGCTGCTTATAAAAGGAATAGGTCAAAAGGCTGTGGTCACAGTTCATAAACAGCGCTTTTGTAAAACCCGTGCCGCGGTTGATTGCATACATAATAAACACAAAGTACGGCAAAAGAGACAACAGCATTTCGTTTGTTTTTTCTTTGATTTCCGGAGCCAGATAAAAGGCCAGCAGCACCCCCAACACCAAAAACAGGCACACTGCGGCAATCCGTTTGGAGGCGCTCCAAAGAATTTTTTGGTGCCTTTTAATAAACAGCTCGTTTAAATATTCAAAGCCCTTTCTGTTGCTTGTAATACCGGCCTTTGTAGAAATTGCCTTCTGGGTCGTCTGCCGCGACAGCTGCTGTGCATTGTCCATCTGATGCATGGATTGTACCAACAACTGCTGATACATTTCCCGATATGCCGAAAAGGAGCGGATCTTGCGTAAAGAAAACGCACCGGATAATATAAATATCACCATAACAACCGTCACAGCAGCTATTGGAAGCGTAAAGTTCACTGCGGGAAGCCCATAAGCCGCAGCCAAAAGCAGTCCGGCGGTAAGCCATTTGCACCTGCCCGGCATATTTTCATTTGTCGTTTTCCCCGTTTTTTCATAATAGAGCAGACAAACAGCGGCCATTGTAGCTTTTAACCCCACGATAAACAATGGAGCCAATAAACACAGCCAAAGCGGAACCCCTCTAAAGAAACCAAATAAGACAGTAAACGGCAAAAAACCAATTGCAACCTTTAAAAGCGTATAGCCGTAATTTACCAGCGTATAGTTTCTTGCGTCTATGCGCATAAGAAGGATTGCGTAATACTTATCCCGCCCAGGATTAAACATGTAGGTATGCATAAACGCCCCAATGAAGCTTAAAAAGACAAGTATATGTAAAAACAGCTGCGCTTGCGGCACACTTTTATAAAGTATACCTGCACCTGCCACCATAGTGGCTAAATAGATAAATTTGCCTATAAAGGTGGAAAGCACTTCCCAGCCAATAGAAAGAATATTTCCAAAAATTTTCAATTCCGTTACCTTGTACAGACTTTCCGGCAGTAGTTTTTTGAGCAGCGGAATCTGCTTTAAAGAGTATAAAATGCTGTTAACCCGGTATGTATTTTTAAGAGAAAAAGAAATTTTAAACGTTTTATACATCATAATCCTCCCGCAAGGCGGCAATAATTTTCTCTTTGAATTCCTGATTATCCAAATCAGCCTTATCCACCGCCTCCAGCACCCCGTGGTTTAGCAGTACGATCTTATCGCACAGATCCAATGCCAAATCCATAATATGGGTAGAGAAAATTGTAACGCGCCCTTCCTTGAGGGAACGAAGCAGCTGTTTCATTTCTTCCGCTACTACTACATCCAGAGAAGTCAGCGGCTCATCTAAAAGCAAAATATTGGGTTGTGCAATGATGTTAATCAGCATCTGCATTTTGTTCTTCATACCATGGGAGTAATCCTTTAAAAGCTTGTCCCGGTCTTCCACAGCAATATGCATCTCTTCAAAATAAGCGTCAATCGGCTTGAGCTGCCGAAGGCTTTTTTCATTAATTTCTATAAAGAATTTTAAAAATTCCCTTCCGGTAAGGAATTCCGGCACGGTTGGGGTGGAAAGCACATAGCCGACATCCTCTGGCTTTACTTTACGCCTGCTGTTTTTTTCTTCCAGGTAAAATTCACCACTGTCTGCCTTTATATCGCGGTTCAGGCAATTAAACAGTGTGGTTTTACCGGCTCCGTTTCGGCCTAAAAGTCCATAAATTTTCCCGCTTTCAAATGTAAAATCCACATCTATAAGAACTTGCTTTTTTTCAAAATGTTTTGAAAGATGTCTGATAATAAATTTCATAACACAACTCCTTTATGCTTTAAATTCCTTTCCTGTCTTTTGCAAGAGAAGGAGTAAACCGTTCCACAAGCGCTTATTTTTTTGCCATACGCTCCCCCTCTTCTAAGTTTATCAAATTATATATGCTTCTTATTATATCTTAAAAATGTAAGTAAGTAAATCCTTCTGCCGCTTTATAAAATGAAATGGAAAAAAAGAAAAGCTTACAATTTTTTGAACGGAAAATACTCTTTTTTACAGATCATAAAAAAGGATTTTATTGACTTTTTTGGCTAGAGTGTTTATTATAAAATTATCATAAAATTTTCAAATGAGGTGACATATTATGGCGAAAAAGCGTTTGGCAACAAACCCGCCTATAAGCGAAAATGAAAAAAACACAAACATTTTTGCAAACCCGGTTATCCGTAAACTGAACAAGGTAACCGAACGCGCCGCAGAAGGCGAAGGAGCAACCTATAGTGGAATTACGATAAAAACCGTTTTCTTCCTGCTTGTAACCATAGGAGGGATTGCGCTTTATTATCTTCTGCAGGCCTTCTATTTCAGCGGCCTGCCACAGGAGCAAGTGATCAGCGATGACATTGCTTTCAGCTTTTCTATGGTAGAAATACTTTTTGTGCTTGCCGCACTGGTCTTTACAATTGCTATTCCGATTCTTACCATGTTTGTTCATAAGGGCATTCCGTTTACAGGTAGTTTGTACTCCGTTTCTCAGGGCTTTTTGCTCGGCTGGGTTATCGAAAAGCTTCTGGGCGGCTATGAGTGGATTGCCTGGGCAGCACTTGGGATTACCATTCTCCTTGTTGCGATAATGGCCGTGTTATATACAGCACGTATAATTAAGGTGACAAAAAAATTTAGAACTATACTTACTGTATTATTTGTTACCATGATTTTTTCTTCCCTGGCTTGCGTTGTGTTTTATTTTATCCCGGCAACCTCGTCGATTGTTGCTGCAATGCTCAACAACCCCGTTCTCTCAATTATAGTCGCCGTGATTGGTATTATCATTGCGACCCTGTTTTTGCTTGTGGACTTTGACACTATTGAAAAAACCGTGACCAATTGCCTGCCGCAGAAATATGAATGGGTGGCGGCGTTTGGGCTTGCTTTTACTGTCATTTGGATTTACCTGAAGGTTCTCGATCTGTTGATGTCGGTCAACAACAAATAAGCTTGCTTTTTAATACTAAATACTATTTGATACTTTTTAGAAGGCCATTTTACATTTTGTAAAATGGCCTTCTTTTTATAATACTTTCAGCAAATTTATTCTGTTTTACAGCTAAGCGGCGTATAGCCCGCCTGGGTTACCGCATCCATTAATTCCTGGTCCGGCACATCCCGTAAAAGCGACACAGTTGCCTGGTTTTTCTCAAGGTCTACTTCTGCCTTTTGTACACCGTCTACTGCGGCCAGCGCCTTTTCCACATGCATTTGGCAGTGCGCGCACATCATTCCATCTACTTGCAATACTTTTTTCATGGTAATTCCCTCTTTCTTTTCTATTGATTTGTCTGTTTGATCCGAACGTTGAGCAGTCTCTGGCTCTATGGATTGCAGCTCTGCTTGCCCGGTGAGCATTGCCTCTTTCTTTTTGAAAAAGCGCAGGCGAAGCGCGTTGAGTACAACACAGACTGAACTTAGGCTCATGGCCGCAGAACCAAGCATGGGGCTTAACAGCAGGCCAAAGGCCGGATAAAGAACGCCCGCCGCCACCGGAATCCCCAAAACATTATAGAAAAATGCCCAAAACAGGTTCATATGAATGTTACGGATGACGGCCCTGCTCAGCTCTATTGCCGTTGCTACATCATAAAGTGAATCTTTCATCAAGACCACATCGGCCGAATCAATGGCAATATCTGTCCCTGCGCCGATGGCAATGCCAACGTCCGCCCGCATTAGTGCCGGAGCGTCGTTAATCCCATCGCCTACCATCGCCACCTTTTGGCCTTTCATTTGTAATGCGCGAATATTTGCTTCTTTTTCTGTCGGTAAAACGTCGGATATGGCTGTCTCTATTCCAAGCTGCTTGCGTATGGCTTCCGCAGTGACACGGTTGTCCCCTGTCAGCATAACGACGTGCAGACCCATTTCTGAAAAGCGCCGGATTGCTGCCCGACTGGAATCGCGGATGGTGTCCGCAACAGCGATTATACCCGCCAGCTTACGATCCCGTGCAAAGAGCAGCGGCGTTTTTCCTTCCTGCGCCAACTGTTTTACAATGTCCTTTGCTTTTGCAGAAGGCGCTGTATCCCCAAGCAGCCCGTTTTCTTTCATAAACGCAAGGTTGCCAGCCAAATATGTGTGTGTTCGGACTGTGGCCTTTACTCCGCGCCCGGCCGTTGCTGCAAAGCCTTCTGATTTTGGAAGCGAAAGCCCCAAATTTTTTGCTTTTTCTACAACTGCCTGTGCCAAAGGATGTTCACTGCCGGTTTCTGCCGCTGCCGCTTCTTCCAAAAAAATGTGTTCCGACAGCGTAGGATCCAGCACGATTACGTCTGTAACCGATGGACGGCCTGAGGTAATTGTCCCAGTCTTGTCCAAAACGACCGTATCCACCGCATGAAGTGTTTCCAGGCTTTCGGCAGATTTGATTAAAATCCCCATTTCCGCTGCTTTTCCTGTTCCTACCATAATTGCTACCGGCGTAGCCAGCCCCAACGCGCATGGGCAGGAAATCACCAGTACTGCAATTGCATTGGAAAGGGCAAATTCAAAGCTCTGCCCGGCAAATAGCCAAACAATTGCCGTAAGGATTGCAATAACGATTACGATTGGTACAAATACCCCGCTGACCCGGTCTGCCAGCCGTGCAATAGGCGCTTTTGTGTTCCCTGCTTCATCTACAAGGCGGATAATCTGCGCAAGCGTTGTGTCTTCGCCAACCTTGGACGCCCGAAAATGAAATGTACCGTTTTTATTGGTGGTAGCAGAAATAACAGAATCCCCCGGCTGTTTTTCCACGGGAATGCTTTCGCCGGTAATTGCCGCCTGGTCTACATATCCATGCCCTTGTGTTACAACACCGTCTACCGGAATTTTATCGCCCGGACGAATCATGACAATATCCCCAGCGACGACCTGTTCTGCCGGAATTGTTTGCTCTGCCCCGTTGCGAATCACCACGGCGGTTTTGGGTGCCAGATCTACCAACTTTCCAAGTGCGTCGGACGTTTTGGCTTTTGATTTTGCTTCCAGATATTTCCCTACCGTCACAAGTGTTAGGATCATGGCTGCAGATTCAAAATACAGCGCGTGCGCATACGCATGCACCAGTTCCATATCCCCATGCCCAAAGCCATAGGCCATGCGAAACATGGCAAAGATCCCATAAACCAGTGAAGCCCCCGAACCAATAGCGACCAGAGAATCCATATTGGGCGCCCGATGAATGAGTGCTTTAAACCCATTTTGAAAAAAATGCCGGTTAATAAACAGGATTGGCAGCGTGAGCAGCAGTTGCGCTATGGCGGAAACCAACATGTTTTCCATACCGACCAAAAAGCCCGGAACCGGCAGCGACAGCATGGGGCCCATTGCAATATACATAAGCGGGACCAGTAAAATGACGGAGAGCAGCAGCCTTTTTTTCATGCTTTTTTGATGCTCCTGCGCTCTTTTCTGTCTGCTCGTCCATTCGCTGCGGAAGCCACCTGTTTCATTGGTTTTTTCTAAAGAAGACGCGCCGTAACCAATTGTTTCAACCGCACTGACAATTTTGTTTGTATCCAGCTTTGTTTCATCATAAGAAACCGTCATCTGGTTTAAAAGCAGGTTTACGTTAACGTCACTAACTCCTTCCAGCTTTTGCACACACCGGGTCACATTGGCCTGGCAGGCTGCACAGGTCATTCCGGTAACATTATATTTTTCCGTTTTCAAGCAAGCCCCTCCCTTTTATTTTAATTGCTTAATCAGCTCTACGGCTTCACGGATTACCTGCATATTTCCTTTTTGAATTTCTTCAACCACACAGGTTTCCATATGGTTTTGAAGCAGCAGATAAGCAAAGGCCTGCAAAGCGCTTTGCACTGCGGAAACCTGAATAAGAATATCGCCGCAATAGCGGTTGTCCTCCAGCATATTTGCAATCCCGTTGAGCTGGCCCGTCATCCGTTTTAATCGGTTTTGCATTTGACGCAGCTGTGTTTCCTCGCGGGGTGTTGCCTTGTAATGACAGGTACAGCTTTCTTTGCCGTTTACCGTTTGCTTTGTATTTTCCTGTTTGCTCACATGGACGCCTCCTAAATACCCTTATGGGGTATTTTTATTTATTTTTATTATAATACCCCCTTCCGGTATTTGCAAGCCTTTTTTCAATAAAAATACTGCCCCAATATTTTGCAGTTGTATGACAATCTTCTATTGTTATCTTCTATTTTAGGGAAATATATTTTTTATTTTATACTTGATTGACATGCTTTTTCCTTTATAATAAAAGCAAAATTACTTTTTCTTTCTTGCTTCTAATCTTTTTTTAATCAAAACCATGTATGCTGAAAGCGGGGTGCTGTTATGCGAATTTTAATTGCTGAAGACGATACGGATTTAAACGATATTCTTTCCAAAAAACTGCGCGCAGAGGGTTTTATGACAGAAAGTGTTTTTGACGGAGAAAGTGCGTTGGACCATCTGCTTTTTACATCTTACGACGCAGCGATTCTGGACATTATGATGCCAAAAAGCGACGGGCTTGAAACAGTACGGCGTCTGCGCGCGCAGGGGAACCTGACACCCATTATTTTTTTAACTGCAAAGGATACGATAGCAGACAAGGTAAAAGGGCTGAATATTGGCGGCAATGATTATCTGGTCAAGCCTTTTTCTTTTGATGAGTTAATTGCCCGTATTTATGCGATTACCCGAACGGCTGCGGGAAATCCAACCAATATTTATACGCTTGCCGATTTGACCCTTGACACCCAGACCCACACTGTACAAAGAGGCGACCGGGAAATCCTTCTGACGGCACGGGAATTTTCTTTGCTGGAGTATCTGCTTCGGAATAAAAACAAAGTTCTTTCCAGACAAAAAATTGAGGACAATGTATGGAGCTATGACTATGAAGGCGGCACGAATGTTGTGGACGTGTATATCACCTATCTGCGAAAAAAAGTGGATGAAGGGTTTTCCACAAAACTGATTCATACCGTCCGAGGTGTGGGCTATATTATGAAGGAAGATGCAAAATGAAGCTGTCTATCAAAAGCAAAATTACAATATGGTTTACGGCGATGATGCTTCTTTTATGCACGGTTGTTTTTGCTTTTATTGCGATTTTTTCAAGCGCAACAGCTGCACAGGATTCCAGACGGCTGTTGATGGAAACCGTCCAGACAAATATGGATGAGCTGGATTATGACGACGGAAAATTGGAGATTGATGACGATTTTACCTTTTTTAATAATGGCGTATATATCCAGCTTTTTGACGAAAACGGTGTGTTGATCAGCGGATATGCGCCGTATGACGTTTTATACAGCCAGCCGTTTACAGACAGCACTACAAGACAGGCTTCCACCAATGGAGGATCTTACTTAATTTATGACCGCAGGGTTACTCTGGACGACAGCAAAACCGTATGGATCAGGGGTGTGGTTTCCTCCGAAAATGGATTGGCCGGATTGTCTACGGTAACAAAGGCCGCGTTAATTGCGTTGCCGCTGCTTGTGATTCTTGCCTCTGCCGGCGGCTATCTTTTAGCCAGGCGTTCGCTAAACCCCATCCGTAAAATGAACAAAACAGCAGAAGAAATTGGGCGCAGCGGCGATTTAAGCAAACGGATAGAAATAAACGCAAACGGCGACGAGCTGCACCAACTGGCAGAAACTTTTAACCGCATGTTTGCGCGGCTACAGACAAATTTTGAAGCCGAACGACAATTTACGTCTGATGCTTCTCATGAGCTGCGGACGCCTGTTTCTATTATTCTGGCGCAGTGTGAATACGCCTTTGAAAATGCATCCGGAAAGGAAGAACTGTATGAGGCAATCGGCGCAATTCAAAAACAAGGTTACCGTATGTCGCATTTCATTTCTTCGCTTTTGGCGTTTACACGGCTTGAACAAGGGACAGAAGCGCCTGCAATGGAAAAGGTTCATTTAAGCGAGCTTGTGTCATCCGTTTGTGCGGAACAAAAGACAATTGCTGAAAAAAACATTTCTTTGTTAACGCAAATTACACCCAATATTATTATGGCCGCCGATCCGGCGTTATTTACAAGAATGCTGAATAATCTAATCCAAAACGCCTACCGCTATGGAGTGGAAAACGGACATATCTGGGTTTCTCTTTTGCAAGAGGCAAATACCGTTGTCTTAACGGTAGCCGACGATGGCATTGGAATAGAAGCCGAAGAAATACCAAAAATTTGGAACCGTTTTTACCGCTCGGATAAAGCGCGCAGCCGGTCCGGCAATGCAGGTTTGGGACTTGGCCTGGCAATGGTAAAACAGATTGCAAGGCTGCATAAGGGCGAGATTTCTGTAGAAAGCGCGCCGGGGAAAGGAAGCACCTTTACCGTGCGGTTCAGCGATTTTTCTTAACTTTTATTTATTTGAAACGGAGATATTTCTATAGAAATATCCGCAAGGGATAGATTGATTTTGGAGGGAAAGAATATAAAAAAACCGGAACAAAAATTTTTTTATTTTGACTCATATTTTTGTTTTTTCTAATGGACTTCTAATTTTTCTTTTATATACTGCAATTGTAAGGCAAGGCCTTATCCGCGGAACACGTTATACGAAAACACACGCCGCCGGGATTTTGACCCCGGCGTGCAACAAAACAGAAAGGATGACCTATATGAAAAAAATACTTTTTATTGCGCTTTCCATTTTCTGCATTTTCTTTGCTGCCGGCTGCAACGGCAACACGGTCGCCAACACCAGCACGAACACATCGGCGGCTTCGTCGAGTAACAGCGACGACGATACGCCTGATGTAAGCAAAACAGCTCAGTCGCAAACCGAAAAAAACACGCAGGCTTCCACAAGCAACAGCACACAAATCAGCACGGATGAAGCAAAAAAAATTGCTCTTGAAAACGCCGGTGTACAGGAATCAGACGCGGTGTATGTTAACGCAAAGCTGGATTATGACGACGGCAAAGCTGTTTACGATGTGGAATTTTATTCTGGCAGCACGGAGTACGATTATGAAATTGACGCATCTACCGGCGCTGTTCTTTCATACGATCACGACATTGAAAACAGCCCGGCAGCTTCCGCTTCTTCCTCCGGCGAAGTAAAAATTGATCTGGACACTGCAAAGGCCACCGCCTTAAAGCAGGCCGGTTTGTCGGAAGGGAATGTAACCATGAAGGAAGCAAAATTGGAATATGACGATGGCAAAGCTGTCTATCAAATTGAATTTTTTGATACACAAACAGAGTATGACTATAAGATTGATGCAAGCAGCGGGGCCGTGCTGGAATTTGATAAAGAATCCATATACGACTGATCAGAGTTTGCGCACGAGAAAAGGAACAGGGATGCGCCCTGTTCCTTTTTTGCTGCATATAATTTTATGTAAAAACTATGCCAATGCTTTTCCCAGCGACACACAATCAGCCTCTGCCTGCGCATCGGGCGCTTCATTGCAAATAACGCTTTTACACGCCAACTGTGCGCCGGTGCTTATGCAGTCTTCTTCCCAGGTGCGCATCCATTCGCCATCGCCCCAGCCATAAGAACCAAACAATGCAATCTTTTTTCCTTGCAGTTTTGCTTTGCAGCCGTCAAACATCGGCTCAAATTCGCTTTCTTCCAGTTGTTCATCCCCCATGGAGGGGCAACCAAAGGCTATTGCGTCAAAAGCGTCCATCTTTGCTGCGTCAAATTCTGCCGCCGTAAACAGAGAGACCTCTGCGCCTTCCTGTTTTGCACCTTCTGCAACCTGGCAGGCCATTGCCTCTGTGTTGCCCGTACCACTCCAGTAGACTACCGCAACCTTACTCATAAAAACAACCTCTTTCCTTATTAAATTTCTATCTCAAGCAGCTACCGTAAGCTGCTGGACAGACTTTCCCTGACTCCATAGCCGTATATAGATCTTACGGCATTTTTGAAATTGTGCAAAAAGCTTTATTGTTTCACATTCATTCGAATAAACCTTCCAATAACCGGTATATTTGCAATTTTTTCCTGCGTTTTGAATAAAACCAACAACATCTTCCAAAGGATAGCCTAAAAAAATTCCAATTTCATGCGGAAAAGAATTGCTGCTGTTTAATCTTTGCCTGAGCCTTGTTAATGCGTATTTGAGGTCTGTATGCCGATAGCCGTATTGGGCAAGAAAGTTTGCAACTCCTGCTTTTTTCAAATCCGCCTGTAAATGCGATTTTCGACACACATATACCAGCGCTTTGTCCTTATAGCGTTTTAAGACCATTAAAAACAACCCTTTTTCCCAAAGCCGGCTATTCCAGTCTTTGATCTGGCCTTCCAGGTCTTGTTCAGATAAAACCGACATACAGAATAAGCTGGCGGTTTTTAAAGATGCAAGCGTTGGCGCGCAATGCGCAATCAAATACTTTTCCAGCAAGATTTTTCCCCCTTAGTTGGTACTTACACGATATATTCCGTCAAAGCTGTACGAAGTGCAGTAACACTGCTTGTGTGAATTCTTGCGATCGGAATACAGTTCTTTTTGGCTTCCTGTGTTACACTGAGCACCATTTTATGCGAAACGGTGCTGATAAATAAAATCAGCAAATCCGGGCATCCCAATTTCTTTTTTAAAGAGCCGTTTTCTTTTGTAAAAACTTTTGCCCTGCATCCATGTTCCTTACAAATGGATTCATATTGTGCGGTCATCCGTTCGTTTCCGCCAATAATTACGACACTCATATACATCCTCTTTCTTGTCTTATTTTTTCCTCTCTGAAAAGATTCATTCCGGTTTTCCATATTTTTTATCAGAGAAGCCAGGTTTTAGTTAGTCACAACTAACTTGATCTTCAAGAAAAAGCGGCTGCGCCGCTTTTTCTTGGTTAGTTAAAACTAACCAATACTAGTTTACTACATCCTTTGCACCAGGTCAAGTCTTTTTTACCTTTTCATCCAAATTTTACATGCGTTAATTTTTTAGGTTTTTTACTATCTATAACCGTTGTATTACAGCAGTTACCTACACGCAGGATATGCAGTTATAATTTGGAAAATTTTGTTCTTTTCAGCAAAATAATCGCCATTAGATAGCAACTGGTAAGGAGCAAAGTAAAATTGTACCGCGAACAGAGCAATACATAAAAGCCACCGCATGCAAGCGGCAATAGTACTGCAAAAGATAAGATTTCCAAAATCTTTACCGCATATGCATGATGTATACGGCGCAAAAGCAGCAAATATATGATATTTCCTCCGTCAAGCGCTTCAACGGGAAGCAGGTTAAAAAAGGCAAGAAAAAGATTGGAGCTGATAAACGCGGAAAGAAACGGTTCTTTGTAAAAAATAAAAAGCACACAGCCAATCCCCGCTGCCAGTAAATTTGCGGCAGCTCCCGCCAACAAAACACAAATTTCTGCCCACAGGCTTCTTTGATATTTCCCGTTGTCTGATATGTTGACGTCAAACAAACCCAGCTTAATTTTGTCTGCCTTTGTTTGAAACAGAGCCATCATACCAAGATGCCCCAGCTCATGGCATAAAGCTGACAAGCAGCATATTACGGTGGATCCGCTGCGATCCAGTATAAAAAAAATTGTCAGAGCCGCTGCCAGCGGAAAGCTGATGGAGATTTCGCATCCAAATACCCGAATCTGCATTTAAAACAGATTGACAACATCTGTAATAAGAAGGGAAGCGTTGATCTGGCTATTATACCAGCCGCCCACCATTTCGTACAATTCTCCGCCAAAGGCCTTAAGTGCAAAGGCTGCAACAGCCGCCAAAATACAGATTACCAACTGAAATTTAATCAAAAGCTGCGTGCCGCTCTGCGGCGCCCGCTCCTTTTTGGTTTTTTGTTGCTCTTTCTGGTCATCCGCTTCCTCTTCCTCATGGTCTATATACATCTCTTCATTTGCCCTGTATATAGAAGTTTTCGCCGGTTTTGCCGTTACCGTCTGTACCGTTTGCCAATCTGCTTCATACTCAATGTTGTCATAGCGTTCGTTTTCCATGCTACCACTTCCTGTAAATATCTTTATACGTAATCATATGCTTTGATTCGGACAAAGATACTTCATTGGGAACATGTAGCGCAAGTTTTAATAAAACTTTATGCAAAACTACCATTACACACGCACACTTTTGCGGCAGAGCACGCACAACCAGGCTGAAGCAATATCAAAAAGAAGGGACAGGGAAAAATCCCCTGTCCTGTTAATAGATCAATCGTTTTTGCCTTGTATGTATGCATCAATGGAGCGTGCCGCCTGACGCCCTGCGCCCATGGCGAGAATCACCGTTGCAGCACCCGTTACGGCATCGCCGCCGGCATACACGCCCTGTCTGGTTGTTTGCATGGTGCTTTCGTCCACAACCAGGCATCCACGCTTATTGGCTTCGATCCCCTTTGTTGTAATCCGGATGAGCGGATTGGGGGAATTGCCGATAGCAACCACAACACAATCTACATCCATTTGAAAATTTGAGCCCTTCTTTTCAATAGGCCGGCGCCTGCCGGATTCATCCGGCTGCCCCAGTTCCATCTTGACACATTCTATTTTTCCCACTTTGCCCGTTCCGTCATCCAGAATCGCTACAGGATTTGTCAGCAGACAAAATTCAATGCCTTCCTCCTTGGCGTGGTGAATTTCTTCGTTACGCGCAGGCATTTCTTCTTCCGAACGCCGGTAGATAATATATACATCTTCTGCGCCCAGCCGCTTTGCGCTTCTTGCCGCGTCCATGGCAACGTTGCCTCCGCCTATGACCGCTACGCGCTTTGGACGTATAATGCATGTATCGTAATCATCCAGATAGGCTTTCATCAGGTTGATTCTTGTTAAAAATTCGTTGGCCGAATAAACGCCGGATAAACCATTGCCGGGAATGTCCATAAAATTGGGAAGTCCGGCACCGGTCCCTATGAATACGGCCTCATATCCCATTTCAAAAAGCTCGTCCACAGACAGAACCTTTCCAATTACCATATTGGTCTGAATTTCAACGCCAAGCGCACGCAGACCGTCAATTTCTTTTTGTACAATTGCCTTTGGCAGGCGGAATTCCGGTATGCCATACATAAGCACACCGCCTGCCGTATGGAAAGCCTCAAAAACCGTAACGGCATATCCCGCTTTTGCAAGGTCGCCCGCGCAGGTAAGCCCGGAGGGGCCGGCACCCACAACTGCGACCTTATGGCCGTTGCTTTTTGCACGCTGCAGCTTTTCCTTGCTGTGCGCCATATGATAGTCGGCCACAAAACGCTCAAGCCGCCCGATTGCAACAGGCTCCCCTTTTATCCCACGCACACATTTTGATTCGCACTGTGTTTCCTGCGGGCAGACCCGTCCGCAAATGGCAGGCAGAGAGTTTGCGCTTGTAAGCACAGTGTACGCCTGTTCAAATTCGCCGTTTGCAATATGCGCAATAAATTCTGGAATTGGCACGTTTACAGGACATCCGTTTACACAAGGCCTGTTTTTACAATGCAGGCAACGCTGTGCTTCAAAAATAGCCATTTCCTCCGTATAGCCAAGCGCCACTTCTTCAAAATTTTTATTTCTTACATCCGGCTGCTGCTCCGGCATTGCCGTCTTTGTCATGATCATATTAGCCATTATCCGCACTCCTTAACAGCCTGCAGTCAGGGTTTCTGACCGCATTTTGCTCCTGTTCCTTAAAAATAGACAAACGCTTCATCGCTTCATCAAAATCTACCTGATGGCCGTCAAAATCCGGCCCGTCCACACAGGCGTACTTCATTTCCCCGTTTACAGTCAAACGGCAACCGCCGCACATCCCCGTGCCGTCAATCATAATGGGGTTCATGCTGACGATTGTCTTTATGCCATATTCCCTTGTCATATTGCTGACAGCACGCATCATGGGAATCGGGCCGATTGCGATAACCAGGTCGTAGCCTGCACCGTTTTGAATGTTTTCCAAAAGTGCGTCTGTAACAAAGCCTTTATGACCATTGGAGCCGTCGTCTGTCATAACCGTCAGGTGCTGGCTGACCTTTTCCATTTCATCCTTCAGAATAACCAGCTCTTTGTTACGGAAGCCAGCGATTACATCGACATGCGTTCCCATATGGAAGAGTGCCTTTGCCTGTGGATAGGCAATGGCGCACCCCGCGCCGCCACCGATTACAGCGGCCTTTTTATAGCCTTCCAGCTCTGAAGGTTTTCCCAAAGGCCCTACAAAATCCAATATAGCTTCGCCCTGCTGCAAAGTATCGAGCAGCATGGTGGTTTTTCCAACCTTCTGATATATAATGGTAACCGTACCTTTTTCCCTGTCATAATCGGCAATTGTCAAAGGGATACGCTCCCCGTGCTCATCTACCCGCAGAATAATAAACTGTCCAGGCAGCGCCTTTCTGGCAATAAACGGCGCGTCTATTACCATCTTAGTCATCGAGGGATTTAAAGCGGTCTTTTCCACAATTTTAAACAACTTGCCCACATCCAATCGTAATTCGTTCATGAAGATATATTATACAGCTTTTTGTTTCTGATTTCAATAACCCAAAGATAAAACTTTTATTTTCCTCTTTTTTTGCTGTTAAAATGGAAGCACAGCCTGTCTATCAGAAAAACCAGCAAGAACCCACAAAGCGCGCCGGAAAAATCCAGCAATACGTCCTTTACCTCCGGTGAACGGCCCGGTGAAAGGTACTGCAGCGTTTCGTCGCACACTGGAACTGCAAGCAAAAAGAAAAGGATAAAAAACAGGTTTTTTATAAGCGTTTTTCTGCTGTTTTTCTGTACGGCAAGCGTTAAAAAAGTTCCCATTATAAAAAATTCAGAAAAATGCGCGGTTTTCCGTACAAAAAAATCAGCCTGCTCCTGTGTCATGCCGATTTCTGTAAAAAAAACGCCCAGAAAATTGACAATACTGCCGCTTTCCAGCGCAGAGGTCTGCGCATTATGCAAAGAACGGCTGAAAATAAAAAGTATGGTTAATGCGGTAAGCAAAATAAACACAAGCCCCGCTGCCTTAGCCTTTTTGCTTTGATCCATAAAATCCCCCATGTTTGTAAGAATCTTACATAATTGTAAAAAAATCCATAGAGGTTGTCAACCACGCAATTCCACATACTTCTTTTACTTGAAAGCCACATCTGCATACTGTATAATTAATAAAATTTCTTTTTTGTGAATTGTGCCGCATTCCTCTGCCCGGAACGAGTGCATGGACCGGCGCGCTTGTCGCCGCTTTATTTAAATTTAAAATCAAGGACGCAGTCATCAGCATAGGCTGCGGCGTTTTAGGCGCCGCGACAATCATGACCGTTATTACCTATGTAATTCCCTGGTTGATTAAAATGATTGCGGGCGGCTAAATTTTATTGTATAATTATATGCAAAGGGCAACCTTTTTAGAGGTTGCCCTGCTTTATTACAGGGGCGGGTATAGTATGCCGAAAGAAAAAATTTTTGCAGACGTTGCCGTTTTGGGCGGAGGGGCTGCCGGACTGATGGCCGCAGCCAGCGCGGCAAGAAGCCTAAAGAAAGCCGGGCAAACCGTAGCGGTGGTTGAAAAATTGCCGCGTGTGGGCAAAAAACTTTTAGCCACAGGAAACGGACGGTGTAACCTTGGCAACACAGACCTTTCCGCCAAATGGTATTTTGGAAGCGGCAAAGCGCAGCTTTCTTCTCTTTTAGACAAATATAACAATAAATATATGCAGGATATATGGGAGCAGCTGGGCCTGTTTACCTATTGTGACGGCAGCGGAAGGATCTACCCATACAGCAACCACGCTGCGTCTGTATTGGATGTTCTGCGTTTGCAGCTGCAGCTTTTGCAGGTGCATGAGCTATGCAATACGCCCGTAAAGGCCATAAGCAAAACAAAAGATGGCAAGTTTATTTTACATGGCAGCGACAGAGAAATTTCATGTGCAAGCTTGGTAGTAACGGCAGGCGGGCTTGCCTCTCCAAAGCTTGGGGGCTGCGGCAGCGGCTATGCGCTTTTGGAGGCACTGGGACATACGGTCACACCGCTTTTTCCATCGCTTGCGCCTGTTTTTGTACAGGAGCCGTTTATCGCTGCTTTAAAGGGCCTGCGCGCCCGCTGCCGCATTAAGCTGATTTGCGACGGCGTACATACCGCACAGGAAGACGGCGAAGTCCAGTTTACGGAAAAGGCTGTTTCCGGTATTTGTGTATTTCAGCTTTCCCGCAGGATCAATGAATTTTTCCGCCTGCACACGGTAGACGGTAAGCCCTGTAAGCAAGTGGCGCTTTCTTTTGATTTTTTTCCTGACTATACACAAAGCGAGCTGTTTTTGCATTTGCAGCGCCATGCAGACGGCGCGTCTTTCCCAGTGCCCACGCTGTTCACAGGGTTGCTCCACAGCCGCATTGCAACTGTACTGTGTAAAGCAGGCGGCATCAAGCCGCTGACAAAAGCGGCGGGCAATCTTTCCAAAAAAGAGCTGGGAGCACTTGCGTTGCTTTTAAAAGATTTCCGCGTAACGCCCTGTGCACCCTCCAGCTTTGAAACAGCGCAGGTAACAGCCGGCGGCGTGCCTGCTGATGAAATAGATTTTCGCACCTTGTCTTCCAAGCGCTGTGCAGGACTTTATCTTGCCGGAGAGATTGTTGATATTGACGGCATGTGCGGCGGCTATAACCTGCACTGGGCATGGGTTTCAGGCATATTAGCAGGCCAAAGCGCCGCACGGGAAATATGTAACAAAGGAAAGAAGACCTTATGATACGGATTACAAATATAAAACTTCCCCTTACTTATCATGACAGTATGCTTACAGATATGGCTGCAAGGGCGCTGGGAATTGAAAAAAGCGCAATTGCCTGTGTTTCACTTTTCAAACGGTCGGTCGATGCACGAAGAAAAAGCAACGTGCATTTTACCGCTGCACTTGACGTTGTGACAAAAAAGGACGAACGCAGCGTTCTGGCACGCTGTAAAAACATCCATGCCAACATCGTGCAGCCGTATTCCTATCCGCTGCCCGCAAAAAGCCACGCTTCCTTTCGCCCGGTGATTGTCGGAGCCGGCCCTGCCGGGCTGTTTGCCGCCTTGATTTTTGCACAGTGCGGCGCCTCGCCCATTGTATTGGAGCGTGGATCTGATGTGGAGCGACGCAGTAAGGATATAAAGCGTTTTTGGGACGGTGGTATACTTGCTGTAAATTCCAACGTGCAATTTGGGGAAGGCGGCGCGGGAACCTTTTCAGATGGAAAATTAAACACAGGCACAAAGGACATCCGTGCAAGAAAGGTACTGCAGGAGCTGGTCAAGGCCGGCGCGCCCGAAGAAATTTTATACAACGCAAAGCCACACATAGGTTCGGACAAGCTGCCGGGCGTAGTAAAAAATATCCGAAAACAAATTCTGTCGCTCGGCGGTACTTTTTTATTTGACACACAGCTGGAAGATCTTTTTATTAAGAACGACCGGATTGCCGGGGTTTTCATCGTAAAAAATGGAAAAGCCGAGCAAATACCTGCGCAGGCGCTGGTACTTGCAATCGGCCACAGTGCGCGGGACACGTTTGCCATGCTGAAAAACAGACGGATTGCAATGGAGCAAAAACCGTTTTCCGTAGGTGTTCGCATTGAGCATTTGCGCGCCGCGATCGACCGGGCACAGTATGGGGCAAGCGCAGGGATGGGCAGGCTGGGCGCTGCTGATTACAAGCTTGCCGTGCATCTTCCAAACGGGCGCGGCGTGTACACCTTCTGCATGTGCCCAGGCGGTTTTGTTGTGGCCGCTGCCAGCGAGGAGGGTGGCGTTGTAACAAACGGAATGAGCAATTTTGCAAGGGACGCAATCAATTCCAACAGCGCGCTGTTGGTTGGCATAGGCCCTTCCGATTTTCAAAGCAGCGACGTACTGGCAGGCGTTTATTACCAAAGACGTTTGGAAGAGAAAGCGTTTTTAGCAGGGGGCGGCCATTCCTTTGCCCCGGTACAAAGAGTATGCGATTTTTTACAAAAACGCTCCTCTTCTTTCTTTGGAAGTGTGTTGCCAAGCTATCGTCCCGGCACGCAATTTGCAGACCTGCACACGCTTTTTCCGGATTATGTTGCACAATCGCTTGCAGGTGGACTTTGTGCAATGAAAAACAAGCTCGACGGCTTTGCAGACGGCGACGCGCTTTTAACCGGCGTTGAAACCAGAAGCTCTTCCCCTGTACGGATTCTGCGTAACGAAAGCATGCAATCCAAAAATGTCAAAGGGCTTTATCCATGCGGAGAAGGCGCGGGCTACGCAGGCGGGATTATTTCCGCAGCGGTAGACGGTATAAAATGTGCGGAGGCCGTTTTAAAAAATGAGGAAATCAGGTGACAGGATGGAAAAGAAAAACTATACCAGACGTGTAAAGCTTTTATATGTGCTGGATTTTTTAAAGGCATACAGCGATGAGGAGCACCCTGTAACCGCCGCAAAGATTATGGATTTTTTGAAGGAGCGCTCTATTGAAAGCGGGCGCAAGGCAATTTACGACGATATTAATGCTCTGTGCGCGTATGGCCTGGATGTTTCCAGAGCATACGCAGCAAAGGACGGTTTTTTCCTTGCCGAAAGGGAGTTTGAAGTGGCGGAAATACGCCTTTTGCTCGACGCGGTTGCAAGCGCGCCGTTTATTACGGAAAAAAAGACCAGAGAGCTTTCAAAAAAGCTTCTGGCCTTTTTAAGCGTCCATCAATCCAATGAGGTTGCACCCCAGCTGCATATCGACACCCGCTTAAAATTTAAAAATGAACAGATCTATTATATCATCGACGCGGTCAACCGCGCAATTGCGCAAAATAAAAAAATTGCCTTTACCTACTGCCATTATAAAATTGAAGACAACCAGGCTGTTTTAAAAAAAGACCGCGACTTTGTTATCAGCCCCTATGCGCTTGTATGGGCAAACGACCGCTACTATCTGGTGGGCAATTACGAAAAATACGACAACCTAAGCAATTACCGCCTGGACCGGATGAAAATGGCGCACATTACGCAGGAAAGCGCAAGGCCGCACAGCCAGGTGAGCGGCTATACCGGCGTATTTGACACAGCCGATTACGTACGGAAAAATATTATGATGTACCCCGGAGCACAGTGTGAACTGGAGCTTTTATGTAAAAACAGCGTTTTGGAAATTATGCTGGACCGCTTTGGTTCCGGCTGCGAGGTTATGAATAAAGGCAAAGAGCGTTTTCTGCTGCGGACAAGTGTATATATCAGTGACGGTCTTGCAGACTGGCTGCTGCCGCTTTGCGACAGGATACATGTATGCGCGCCGCATAAGCTGCAGGCCATGCTGGAGCAAAAGCTTGCAGCAATTGCAAAAACACCGCAGGAAAAGGGTCTGCTATAATGTAACCGTGCAAAACTCGTTAAGATAAAACGAATACAAAATACATTCTGCAACAGGAAGGCCCGTACACTGTTCCATTGCGTTTTTATACAGAAAAAGCTGTGTTTTATATTTTTCACACAGTTCTCCCATGTCTTTTACATGGTCTGATTTATAATCCACAATCACGATCGCACCGTTTTCCTCAAAGGCGCAGTCAACAGCGCCCTGCAAAATCATTTGTGCATCGCTATATGGTGGGCTGAGCGTTTGATCCGCAAGGCCCGCCTTTATTTTTACCGTAAAACGAAATTCCCGGTACTTTTTTTTAGCTTTACAGTATCTCTGCAGCACACTGCTTGTCAGGCATTTTGTAAGCTGTTCCAAATCGAGCGCTTGCGCTTGTCGCGGCGTAATAAAGCCGTTTGTGGAAAGCCGGTGGATTTCCTGATGCGGGCTTTCCAAAAAAGCCTGAAAATCGGCAAACTGCATAAAGCTATGCAGCGCCGTACCCTTTTCCGCCCCCGTCATTGCCCCTTTATGCAGAAAGGCAGGGCGTGCAGTAAAAGCGTAGCGCGCGCTGACCTGTTGATGCGCAAGGTCCGATGCGGCAACCTTGGCGGGGATCTTTGTCAGCAAATGATGCGGATAGGGCGCTGTAATCCTGCTGATGGCCGCATCCAGATTGCATGGGGGTGCTTGTTTTTCCGATATGGACGTTGTTTCGGTCTGTTCCCTTGGAGGCTCTATAGATTCAACCAACCGTATATCCCATTGGCTGCAATCCTGTTGCATTACTGTCTGCGGCATGCCGGCAAGCTTTCGCAGCTGTCGGCCGGAAGGATGCAGCAGCGCGCACTGCGTAATCCAGGTTAAAATAGAATTGGCGCTGCGCACAATGTAAGGGGAAAGTTTCCCCCCCTGGCCCAATTTTGCTGCAACTCCCTTTAAGTACCGCTGCGGGTCTTTCTGGCTGCCAATGATATAAAGCTTTTCCCTTGCCCTTGTCATGGCGACATATAGTATGCGCAATTCTTCCGATTTGCTTTCCCTGTCGATTGCAAGCGCCACAGCTTGTCTGGGCATGGTTGTATACCTGCATTGATTGACAGGATCTTTTTTGCGGATTCCAATACCAAGCTCCCCGTGCAAAAGCACTTCGTCCGCTTTATCGCTTTTAAAGCTTCTGGCTGCAGCGGCAATAAAACAGATCGGGAACTCCAGGCCTTTGGAATGGTGAATACTCATGACCTTGACGCAGTCGTCGCCTTCAAAGCTGTTGCCTGAAGGTAGGTCGCCGTTTTTTTCCTGCAGCTTGTCAATAAAACGGATAAAGCTCCCAAGGCCTTTATAGCCGGAGCGCTCAAAGCTTTTTGCATGCTCCTGCAGTAGACGAAGATGAGAAAGCGCCGCACTGCCGCCTTCTGCCGCCTGCACAACCGCCGTATAGCCTGTTTTGGTATAAATGGACTGGATCAGCAGATCGGTTGGAGTGGTAGCGGCTTTCCGGCGTAAGGCGCCTGTTTCTGCTAAAAAATCCTGTGCACGGCGGTTTCCGGCCTGTGCATATGCTTTCAAAGCAAAAAACAGCCTGCCTTTTGGTTTTTCTGCACGTATTTTTGCAAGGTCGTCTGCGGTAAAACCACCCATTGGGCTGAGCAGTACGGTTAAAAGTGGAATATCCTGCAGAGGGTTGTCCAGTATGCGCAGATAAGCCAGCATGACGGACACCTCCTGTAAAGAAAGAAATCCGCCGCCCGATTGCGCTGCCGCCGGAATCCCGCAGTTTATAAGCTCTTTTACATAGAATTCCGCATGATTGCTGACGCCGCGCAGCAAAATGCAGAAATCGCTGTATTTTGCCGCGCGGGTGCCGTTTTTCTCTGTAATCTGATACGTATCCATATAGCGGTGAATGATCGATGCAATATGGCGCGCTTCTAAAATATCGGCCTCTTCCTGTTGCTGCATACCTGTATGCAGCAGATGAAACGCCATATCGGGATTGTGATCTATAGGATATTGTGCGCCTGGCAGAAGCGCTTCCTCCTGCGTATAATCCATATCCCCTACCTGCTGCGACATCAGATGCCCAAACACAAAGTTTATCGCAGCGGTAACCCCGCTTCGGCTGCGGAAGTTCTGGTCCAAAATCACTTTGGCCGGATAAGCGTCCTTTTGCGGGTCATAAAGCGGATAGTTGTTTTTGCGCCGCAGAAAGATTGCGGGCATGGCCTGCCGGAATCCATAAATGCTCTGCTTAACGTCGCCGACGACAAACAGGTTTTCCCCATTACGGCTGACGGCGCGAAAAATCAAATCCTGAATTTCGTTTGCATCCTGGTATTCATCGACCATAACCTCTGCAAAACGGGAGGCTATGTCTTGTGCGGCCTGTGTAAATGCAAAGCCGTCTTCCGTTTCTTCCAGCAAAAGATGCAGCGTCCAATGTTCCAGGTCGTTATAATCTGCAAGGTTTTTTTCGCTTTTCAGCCGGCTGTATTCTTCTGCAAAGAGGCGAACCGCGCCGAAAAGCTGGTGTACAACGGGTAAAAGCGCGCAAATATCCTGCCTGCATTCCTGCTGCTCCTGCTGGTAAAAGCCCAAAAGGGTTTTCAGTGTTTTTTTTAATAAATCGCGGTTTGCCTGTATTTTGCATTTTATAGGATCGTCCTTATAGCCTTTTGCGCTGACAAAACGCGTCCTGCTGTCAAACGCCTGCAGGCAGGCGCGGCATACATCCCACGATGCATGGCCCACGGCGGTCAGGATTTTTTCTATGCTGTCGGCATCTTTTTTCAGCAGCTCGTACAATGCCTCCCCAAGATCCGGAAGCTGCTCCCAAAGCCGCAGGGATTCCTCTGCAAGCTCCTTGCAAAAGGCGGCGGCAGCCTGTACATACTCGGTGATAACTTGCCCCCATTGCGTTTTTTCAACGGGGATTTCCGGATCGTACATTTTCTCTTTATCTGCAAGCCATCTATCCGGAAACGGATGCGCCCGTAAAAAATCATACAGGCGCAGCAATACCTGTTGAAGTAAAAAATCGCTTTTAGCCGTGCTGAAGACATTGGCAAAATGATAAAACTCCTGCGCGGTATTTTGCTCATAAAGCGTTTCGATTACATTGTTGACTGCTTCGTATTGCAAAAGCAGAAGCTCGTTTTCTTCTGCCAGGCGGTAATCCGGCGATATACCCAATTTATAAAAATTTTCCCTGACCAGCTCGCTGCAAAAGCTGTGAATTGTGCTGATATTGGCTTTTGCAAGCAAAAGCTGCTGACGGCGCAGGTTGATGTTGTGCGGGTCAAGATGGAGCAGCTCTTCCAGCTTAAGGGTAATACGCTCTTTCATCTCCGCCGCAGCAGCTCTTGTAAAGGTAACCACCAAAAGCTTGTCTGCATCCGTTGGATTGGCCGGGTCTGTAATCCGTTCGATCACACGCTCTACTAAAACGGCCGTTTTTCCGGAGCCCGCTGCAGCCGAAACCAGCAGCGCACCGTTTCTTGCCCGAATTGCACGGATCTGGTTTTCTGTCCAATTCCTTTTTTCCATCTTTATTCACCTGCTTTTTCTTCTGGTGCAGAAAGGTCCACGGGGTTCTTGTCCTGTGTAATATCCCTGCACGGCATACCCTCTTTGTAACCGCAGGCCGCCGTATAAGGACACCATTTACAGGCATCATAGCTCCCCTTTGCCGGGACAGGCGCAATATACCCGTTAAACAGCTGTCGCGCCATTTGCAGTACCAGCGCGTCTATTTTTGCAAAAAGCGCGCGCATTTGCGCTTGTGAAACGGTATATTCTTTACCCTTATCTATTTTGATCACATGTGTATCTGCTTTGTTTTCTTTTCCTGCTTTTTCTTCTTTGAGCGTTACGGGGATATAAACGCCTTTCCCCTGCTTTTCCATCCCCTGTATCACATGGACGTCGTCTAATATCAGTCCGTTCATCCGGTAGCTTTTCGCTTGCTTTTCCTGAATATCCTGCGCTGTGTCGTCTTTTTCTGCATTTACAACCGCGGCTGCGGCCGGCATGTAAAGCACACCGGCCGGAACCGGCTGGCCACCGTATTTCTCTCCCGCATTTTTTGTAATTGCTGAAAGATAGATGAGCATTTGCAGGTTTAGCCCAAACAAAACATCGGAAAGAACAAATTTTTTGCTGCCGGTTTTATAGTCTACCACGCGGATATACGTTTTGCCCTCTGCGCGCATGACGTCGATTCTGTCTACAAAGCCCTGTATCAGGATTTTCTCATCATCGCCTAAAGCAAGCGTATAAGGCGGTACCTCGCTGCCTTCACCGATAAACATTTCAAAACCGGCGGGTATAAACGCACTTTGCGAAAGTTCCTGCAAAATGTGCCTGATCAGCTGAAAAGTCCCTTCTGCCATGCGTGCCAGCATGGCAAGATACCGCTTGGATTTATCCTGCGCACCGCCGAAATGGCGCTCCAAATACTTTTGCAAATTTTCTTTCAACAGCGAACGCAGCTGTTTTTCCGGCATGGAAGACAGCGTTTGCACGGAATGGCTTTTCAGCACGGCCTCCATTAAAAAATGAACCAGGCTTCCGTATTCGGCAGCGTCTACCTGTGCGCTTTTGCGCTCTTTTGTATTTAATCCATACCTGCAAAAATAGGCAAATGGGCACAAATAATATTTTTCTACCTGGGAAGCCGACAGCTTCATCCCGCCTTTTGCAAACAGCTTGTGCGCAAGCTGTGTGTCGGAAATCTGCGGTGGACGCTTCTGTGCATAGCGTGCAATGGCCAGCCGTTTTGCAGAAAACTCTTTCTGACCGGCAAAAAAAGTATCTAAAAGCGCCTGGGCGTTTGGGTCTGTGCGGCTGTACTGCGCGCACCGCTCAAATGCAGGCTGCGGTGCCCATAAAAGCTCTGCCCAATACGCATCGTGCATAGATTGCGGCACAATAGCCGGAAAAATACGCAGGGTTTCCCGTACAATAGAGGAAGGCGTTTTGCTCTCCCCCTGCAAATTTTGCCGGTAACAGGACACATACAGCTTTTCCGAAGGCGCACTGATCGCACTGTAGGACAAAAACTTTTCCTGCGCGGCAAGCTGTTCGATACTGTCGTAAAGCGGAAGCTGCAAGGCAAGCAGGGCCTTTCGTTCCTGGTCTGTAAAAACGCCGCCGGCAACCGGCATACGCGGAAATTCGTTTTCGATCGCCCCGATCACAAAGACCGCCTTTGGCGCGTGCAGGCGTATTCTGTCTGCCGTTCCAACGGTCACCTCATCCAGGGAATTGGGAATAAAGGAAAGGTCTGCACTGTTGACTACAAGCTGTAGCAGTTCACTGTAGCGCCTGGTAGAAATCGGACGATCTTTAAGAATCAGGGCCATGCAATCCAGCGCGTCCATAAAAAGATCCCAAAGCCGCTGCTGCTCCTGCGCAGCGGGCAGGTCGCCCTGTTCCTTAAAACGGCCTGTTATTTCCTTTAAAGTATTGGGTACATCATAATCCTGCAAAAGCATATACACGGCCTTGGATATTTCTGTTCCTCCCGCATCACGAATGCGCCGCTGAAAAAGAAGAAGCGGCGCGGTCACTTTCTCCCGCAGATCTTCAAGCGCTTCCAATTCCATCTGGTCTTCCTGCGTAAAGGTGTCACTGTATCCCCTTGGATTTGCCGTAAACGGGGACAGCCATTTCTTACCGGTAATATTCCAGACAAAGGCATAATTTTCAAGCGCCGCCGCTTCTTCAACAGAAACACCTGTAAGCCCGGTTTTGATAAACCGAAACAGGCTGTCTGTGGAAAAGGCAGTATGGATGCAGGCAAACGCCGACAGTGCAAACAGCATCAACGGCTTTGCCGATATTTCTTGTGGAGCATCCATAAAATAGGCAACGCCGTATTTTTCAAGGGCTGTGTCCAATATACCTCTGTAAAAATTTATATCGCGGCAGATCACGGCAATCTCTTTATATGTATATCCCTGCTCAATTGTAAGGCTGCGGATGGTGCGGGCAACAAAGTCACATTCATCGTAAATATCGTCTGCACAATATACGGTAACGCCATCGGGCGCTTCTGTATAAGGTAACGAAGCCGGGCGCTCAAAATGTTCTTCCAAATAGGAAATAGCCGGTACAGAAAAACGCAACGGTTTATCCAACCGGATATCCTGCAAAACCGGCACCCCATTTTTTTTCGCAAGCTCTTTTAAGCGTTTTTTCGTGCGCTTTGTGGTAAAAAACAGATTACCGTCCGATGCAAACTCCGCCTCATCGCCGCATATGGAAATTATACACAGGGAGGCCTGACGGATAAGGACTTCCAAAATTTTCTGCTCCTGCGCCGTAAAACCGCTGAAGCCGTCTACCACCACCGTATATCCGTCAAAAAGCGTATGCGCAGAAAGGGCATGGTATAAGCGCGTAAGATCATCCAGGGGATCTATATAGCTTCCTTCCAAAATAGCATCGTATATATCTACAATCAGCGCGGTTTCCATGACCTTTTGCCTGAGCGTACCGTTTACAAAGCCCGCTGCCGCTTCCCGCAGGCGCTGTGTAGAGACCGCGCATGTTTTTAATTCTTTGAGTGCATTGAGCATAAGCGGTATGAGTTCGGGTTTTCCCGCTTGTTTTTGATACAGCTCCAAGCGGTCCTGCGCCTGCTCGATTGCAAGGCTCATAATAATATGGCGGCCGCCGTCGTCAATTGCCTGACCGGCCAGGCCGCCTGTTTGTCTGTAAACAAAATCAGCCAGACGGGTAAAGCTTAACACTTCAACCTTCCGGCATTCTTTTGCCCCAAGCCTGCTGAGCATATCTTTTTCCGTTTCAAAAGAAAGCTGCTCCGGCACCAGGAACAACAGCTTGTCCGCTTGCTCCTTTGTAACAAGGGTACAAAGCTTTTGTTTTAAGTATGCTGTTTTTCCCGCACCGCTTCTACCTACAACAAACTGCAGCATTGCTTACCACCGACCATATTATTAATCTGCCATTATTATACCGCTTTGCGCTGCGCTTGAAAAGATAAAAATGAAATTACGTTCCATTTGTAAAAAAGTTTGCAATGCTTTCAAAAATTTCGACAACTTTAAATTTTATTTCATATTTCGGTTGGTTTTCCAGGATATCCACCTGCTCCTCTTCCAGCACATCTTCCAGCTCATCCTTTTTTTCTGCTGCGGGCAGGCAAATCGGCGGATACATCACACACCACCAGTTTTGCCCCTGTCCGCTGCCTATGGTAATGCGCAGCGCATCATAAACGCCGGCAGGCATGGCGATATGGTCATAAATTCTGGTTTGAAAAAACATACTGGTCAGTTCCGCCTTGACGGTATAGTCATACCCCTGCTCTGTTATACACGCTTGTGCAATTTCTTCTATTTCAGACAGCGTGGCTTTTGTCAGCTTAGTAGCCTCCTCTTTGCTATGCGCGGAAGAAAAAAGGGAGCCTGCCTTTTCTAAAACAGCGTCGCGCACACGCAGCTTCAACGCCTGGTCTTCCTCTGAATCTGAATTTGCAAGTATATGCAGGCGCAGCACAGAATTGGAAATCACCTTGCATTCCGCATGAAAATACAGCCCTGAAAGCAAAATGGTTAAAACCAGGCCAAACGCAGCAGATTTTATTAAAAGCTTCATAAAAAACGCCCCTTCAGATAATGCTTGTTACCTGAAGTATGGGCAGGAAATTTTTTCTTATTCAATTTTTTGAAAACAACCGTACGATACCGGCCGCGCAAGAAACACAGCCGTATAGGTTCCTTTTAAATGTTCTGTGCATGACATTGCCGTTTCTTTCCGGTCAAAAATACCAAAAACAGTCGGACCGCTCCCGCTCATACATGCACCAAGGGCACCGCATTTACACAGGTCGTCTTTGATCTGCCGGATCAAGCGCAAGCGCAAAACCTCTTCAAAATCATTATGCAGGCAACCGGAAAGGAGCGATAAGGAACCTTCTTCAAGCGCTTTGACCAGCCTGCCGCTGTGTACATTTTCCGTATAGCCGCGGTTGTCGCAGCGTGCATAGGCTTCTTTTGTAGATACACCTACATCCGGCTTAACCAGCACGATCCAGCATGGCGGCAGCGGATGCAGCGGAAACAACGCCGTACCGATCCCTTTTGCCAGCATGGTTCCTCCATACAGGCAAAAAGGGACATCCGCGCCGACCTGCGCGCCAATCTGCATGAGCGTGCCTGTGGAAAGCGGTGCGTCGTACAGATGGTTCATTGCAAGCAAAACGGCGGCGGCATCGCTGCTGCCGCCGGCAAGCCCGGCCTGTGTGGGGATATGCTTGTCTATGCAGATACAAACGCCGCCTGGTACTTGCGCCGCTTTCTGAAACAAAGCCGCCGCCTTATACGCCGTATTGCCGCTGTCGCATGGAATGCCCGGCACATTGCAGGAAAGCCTGATCCCTTCCTGCGCGCTTTTTTCGACGGTCACGTCATCATAAAGGCTGACCGTTTGCATAACCATATCTACCGTATGATAGCCGTCTTCCCTTTTTCCGGTAATATCAAGCGTAAGATTGATCTTTGCCGGCGCTAAAAATGTCACTGCCATTGTTCTGCTCCTTTTTATAGGGCCGCCCCCTGTTTAAGCTCCTGTAAAAATGCTTCGATACGCCGCAGCGCTTCTGCAATATGTGTTAACGAATAGGAATAGGAAACACGGACATACCCTTCGCCACAGTCGCCAAACGCCGACCCCGGAATAACCGCGACATGCTTTGACTTGATCAAACGCAGGCAAAACTCTTCTGAGGTAAGCCCTGTGCTTTTGATACAGGGAAACGTGTAAAAGGCGCCGAGCGGCTCAAAGCAGGACAGGCCCATCTTTTCAAAGCTGCCGACCATCAGTCTGCGGCGCATGTCGTACTGCGCCTTCATGCTTTCAATATCCGGATCGCCGTTTTTCAGCGCTTCAATTGCGGCATACTGCGCAGTCGTTGGGGCGCTCATAATCGCAAACTGGTGCAGCTTGGTCATCTGGTCGATAATCGGCTCCGGCCCCAGAGCGTACCCTAAACGCCACCCGGTCATAGCATAGGACTTGGAAAAGCCGTTGACCACAATGGTCCGCTCGCGCATTCCGTCTATTTCCGCAAAGGAAACGTGGCGCTGAGAGCCATATGTAAGCTCGCTGTAGATTTCGTCAGACAGTACAAACAGGTTATGCTTTTGCACAACCCTGGCAATTTCCTCCAAGTGCTCGCGGCGCATAACCGCACCGGTAGGATTATTAGGAAAGGGCAGCACCAGCAGCTTTGTTTTGGGCGTTATATGCGCTTCCACTTCCTGGGCGGTAAGCCGGAACATATTTTCTGCTTTTGTTTCTATGATAACAGGCGTTGCATCCGCCAGGGAAGCCAGAGGTTCGTAACAGACGAAGCTGGGCTGAGGAATTAAAACCTCGTCCCCCTCCTCAATAATACAGCGCATACACAGATCGATTGCTTCCGACCCGCCGACGGTGACAACCACCTCTTTTTGTGGATCGTACTGCAGCTGATACCTGCGGCTGTAATATTTACTGATTTCTTCCCGGAGCTTTGCAAAGCCTTTATTGGGCGTATACCATGTTTTCCCTTTTTCCAGAGACGCAATCCCCGCTTCACGAATATGCCATGGCGTTTTAAAATCCGGTTCACCGATACTTAAAGAGATTACATGCTCCATTTCATTGGCAATATCAAAAAAACGGCGGATTCCGGAAGGCTTCAGCGCCCGGATCTTGGAATTTAAAAACGTGTCGTAATTTATCACAGTACCAGGCTCCTTTTGTCTTCCTGCGCGTCATCCTCATAAAAATTGATGCCGCTGTCCTTGTAGCGTTTGAGCAAAAAATGCGTAGCGGTAGATTCGACCGCGTCAATTGTAGAAAGCTTTCTTGAAACAAACATTGCAATATCCTGAATCGATTGTCCTTTAACAAAGACAGCCAGATCATAGGCGCCCGCCATCAAATAAACGCTGTCCACCTCTTCAAACGCCATGACATGGGAAGCAATGTTGTCAAAGCCTTTTTCCTTTTCTGGCGTTACTTTCAGCTCAATCAGGGCCGTAACGCCCGCATCTGCAACTTTCTCCCAATTGACGATTGCGCGGTAGCCTTTAATAATCTGGCTTGCCTCATATTCTTGAATCTGCTTTTCAATATAATCCTTTGGTTCATTGAGCATCATTGCCAGCTCATCTGAAGAAAAATTTGAATTTTCGCTTAACAGCTTTAACAATGCATCCATAAAAGCATCTCCTTACCCGCTTGTTCTATTGCATGTATTATATACCAAACCAATGAAAAAGTCCACGGTATTTAGAAGCCGCCTTCCTTTTTCAACTCCTCCAGCCAAACACGCACCGCAGCGTCGCTTGGCATGCGAAAATCGCCCCTTGGGGAAAGCGTTACCGAACCAACCTTTGGACCGTCCGGCATACAGGAGCGTTTAAACTGCTGGCTGAAAAAGCGCTTAAAAAACACACAGAGCCACGTATGGATTTCTTTTTCTGAAAACTCGCCTGCAAAGGCCAGCTTTGCCATACGGTATATTTTTGTTGGCGTAAACCCATAGCGCATAAAGTAATATAAAAAGAAATCGTGTAAATCGTACGGGCCGATCAGTTCTTCCGTGCGTTGGGAAATCGTTCCGTTTTCAGGCGGCAAAAGCTCAGGGCTGACCGGCGTTGCCAAGATATCTTTCAGCGCCTGCTTTAAGATACCGCTGCTGTTTTTGGCTTCAAAGGCCGTTATATAGCGCACCAGCGTTTTGGGTACAGATGCGTTGACCGCGTACATCGACATATGGTCGCCGTTATAAGTTGCCCATCCCAGAGCCAGCTCTGAAAGGTCGCCAGTTCCAATAACAAGGCCGCCTGTCTGGTTTGCAAGATCCATCAAAACCTGCGTACGCTCCCTGGCCTGTGCGTTTTCATAGGTAACATCCAGAACATTTTCATCATGCCCAATGTCTGCAAAATGCTGCCTGACAGATTTTGCAATATCTATCTGCCTAAACGTTACGCCATACGCCTGGGCAAGCTTTTGAGCGTTCCCCTTTGTCCGCGCGGTTGTTCCAAAGCACGGCATAGTTACCGCCAGGATATTTTTTCTGTCAATTTTAAGCCGGTCAAACGCATGCACGGCAACAATCAGCGCCAGCGTGGAATCCAAGCCCCCGGAAAGCCCAAGCACGGCGTTTTTGATCCCTGTGTGCTTCAGCCTTGTCGCAAGGCCCACCGACTGCATATTTAAAATTTCCATACAGCGCTCTTTTACGTCCGCCCGGCTGTCCGGAACAAATGGGTTTTTGCGAAATCTGCGTTGAAGAGGCAGCGTTTGCAGCGGCAGCGTAAACGTTTTTTGCACAAAGGACATTTCCTGTTTTACAGGGAACGTTGTGATCCTTCTTCTTTCAGCCGTAATTTTTTGAAGATCCACATCGGCATAGGATACGCCGCAGGTATAGCGTTTGGATTCTGACAGGACAACCCCGTTTTCAGAAATGATATTATGGCCAGAAAAAGTGATATCTGTAGTAGATTCCCCCAGCCCGGCATCTGCAAAAAGATACGCGCACACAAGCTTTGCAGACTGCATTTGGACAAGCATTCTTCTGTACTGCGGCTTTCCAACCGCTTCGCTGCTGGCAGAAAGATTTGCAATCAGCGTTGCGCCGTTTTCAGCAAGCCTGCAGGATGGAGAGGTTGGCACCCAAAGATCTTCACATACCTCTACCCCCAGAACAAGTTCCGGCATGGAGCTGCAGGAAAAAAGGATGTCCGGCGTAATGGTATAGCTTTTTCCGCCAATTGTAACGGGGACGTTGGTTTCTCCGGCGGCAAAATGCCGCATTTCATAAAACTCGGAATACAATGGAATATTCTTTTTGGGAACAATCCCTAAAATCTCTCCTTTATAGAGCACGACCGCACAATTATATATCGCGTTGGAAGCACGCAGCGGCACGCCTATAACGGAAAGGATAGGCAATGCGGATGTTTTTTCTGCAATTTGCAGCACGGCATCTTCAGCGGCATCCAGCAGGGCGCTCTGTAAAAAAAGATCGGAACAGGTATACCCCGTGACAGAAAGCTCCGGAAAAACGATCAGTGAAGCATTGTTTTCCGCAGCCTGTATGATTTGCCCGGTGATCGCCTGCGCATTGTGTATACAGTCTGCCACCCTGATTTTGGGCGTTGCCGCAGCAACTCTTAAAAAGCCGTCCTTCATAGCACCCAATCCCCTTATATTTATATTGCAATAAAATAAAATATCCTCATAGGATATGAGGATATTATAACCGAACTTTTTCTTTTTTACAACCGATCCTCTGGTTCCTCCTCCTCTGCATTCTCCTCTTCTGTGGGGATATCAAAAAGATCTGCCTGCGCTGATTCTTTTCTTCCAAAGAGGTCCAACACGATCTTTTGCTCCAGATGATCGTATTTGAGCATATAGCAGCTTGCATAACCAAGAAAAAGCCAAAAAACAACGACCATAAACGTCTGTTCATATAAAAGCGTTTTTTCTAAAATCGCATAGGCGCAGTAAGCGCATATAAAGGCAAACAGCGCAGGAAAAACCGTTTGCTTGAGGTCCTTTTTTTCAAGAAAAAGGCTTTTTACAATATGGCGCGCAACATGCAGGGCAAAGGACACAAAAATGACAAACCCAACAATCCCTGCGCAGACAAGGATTGTTAAATAGCCGTTGTGCAAATCTGAAAAATGCAGGCCGCCTTCAATATAGCGTTCGCCGTATGGTACCAAGTTTGCCTTACCGATCCCAAACAAGGGATAGTTGCCGATTAAAATAGCCGATTCTGTAAACAGGCGTATGCGCCCGCTGTCGATATTTTCGTTTAAATGTGTAAAGGAAACAGGCTGCTTGTCTTGTATCTGCTCCGGCAGGACTTTCTGATCAATTGCCGCAAGCTGAGACGTTGTAAGCGTTGTAATACCAGATGCGCCTAGCTGAAATACTTCTCTGGACGCAAACAGAATAAGCACAATTCCTACGCATGCAAGAAACATCTTCCCCATTTTTGCCGCCGCCTGTTTAAACGAAAGCGTCTGCTGCCATTTGAAGATCTTATAGCAGGCAAGGAAGATCACATAAAACGCAAGCAAAATAAGCGATGAATTGGAATCAGACAAAAATAAGGACAGCAAATTGCATACAAGGCATAAAATCAGCAGTGTTTTGCTTTGTGGCCTTTTATGAATACTTTTCAGAAACTTTTTTCTGGTAAGCATGTGGCAACAGACAATGGCAACCACACAGGAAAACCCAAGTAAATTTGGGTTTGTGTACAGACCTGTAAAGCGGTTTTCAAAAACGATCAGGGAATACCCCATAAATTCGCCATACAAATTAAACAGAACAAACGGAATACCAACTACCGCCAAAAGTGTGGTGGCTACCACCATTATTTTGCAAAACCAGAAAAGTTCCAGACGTACACGCTTTTTATTTTTTTCTGTATGCATCCCGTAAAAAATAAAAAAGCAGATCGCAACATGCGCAAGCATGAGCATGTTCCCCCAAAAATTGTCGGTAACATGAATCAAAGCCGTTATAAAGGTGCTGGCCAAAAACAGGAGCAGCCACCTGCAATATTGCACCTGTAAAACCCTTCTATTTTTAAGGTAGTAAAAATAAAAAATATATCCAGCCCAAAGCATCCATACATATTTTGCCGCTACAGCGGCCGGTTCTATCACTACGACAGAGCAAAGAAAGAGCGTAAATATATAGGTCAGGCGGAATGCTGAAGTGTTCAAAAAAAATTTTTTCAAACGGTTGATACGGACAGCAGCCATGCGATGTTCTCCTCTGAACGTTTAAAACCAGTGCGTCAGAAAACGTCGGCAATCGTTTTAAACATAATTTTAAGATCGTAGAAAAAATGAAATTGTTTTATGTACTCCAGATTCATAACCATTTTTTCCGGCAGAACGATTTCCATATAGTTTCTATCTATGTCTTCCGGATTTTTAAACAGGTCGTCCTCGTCGCGATAGGTAATGCTGGCAAGAGACGTAACGCCTGCCGGCATCAGTAAAGTCGCATACATTTCGTCACTGTAGCGCTCTACATATTTAGGAACCTCCGGCCTTGTCCCAACCAAAGACATACTGCCAACAAACACATTAAAAACTTGCGGCAGCTCATCCAAACGGTACTTACGTAAAAATTTTCCGTTTTTCGTAATACGGGCATCGTCGGTCTGGGTGATTTGCCCGCCAAGCGCTTCTGCGTTTTGCACCATTGTCC
Source organism: uncultured Oscillospiraceae bacterium (assembly GCA_900541565.1). Taxonomy (GTDB): domain Bacteria; phylum Bacillota; class Clostridia; order Oscillospirales; family Acutalibacteraceae; genus Scatavimonas; species Scatavimonas merdipullorum. Next base: position 10,447 of record UQKB01000009.1, on the reverse strand, counting down.
GAAATTTTAAAATCATAAACGGCCGACCGTTGGTTGTAATTCTTTTTTGCTGAAAGAATACCGGCCCCTTTGACCCGCATTTTACAACCACGGCGATCACACACATTGGCACCAGCAGCAATACAATGAGTACAAATGACACAACAATATCCAAGACTCTTTTTGCCACAAGGCTTTTCTTTTTATTTTTCAAAATATTGTAATAGACCCTTACTTTCTCATTTTGCATATACGCAGGTAAATTTTCCCACTTTGATAAAAGCATTTTTTCCTCCGGAATACAATATTCTATATCTAAAAAGTGTTGATGCGCTAAAATTATACACGAAAAGCGGACGCTTTTCAACTTGTTTTGCATTACGTTTTTGTCACAAACAGGCTAGGGTAAAATTGAACTGTTCCAATTTTTTATAAAAAGGCAGCAAAAAGGCATTTTATAAAGAAACAGTGCAGCCACATATTGTGAACTGCACTGCACTTGAACATCAACGCATTTCTACAAAGAGCAAGGATTGTATCTTGCCCCTTTGCATGAGCTATTATACAATTTCATACATATTTGCAACAATCTTTTGCATAAGCAATACATCCTTTGTGGTCACTTCTCCATCTTGATCACAATCACATAAATAGAGTCTTGACGTGTCAAGCTGCATATTTGCAATATATTTTTGCACCTGCAAAATATCGTCGACATCTACTTTGCTGTTTGCATTGACATCGCCAATAAGATATACGGCAACTCCGCTGTCGCTTGCAGAAACCGCACTCGCAGCAGCGTCTATGTCAATCAGGCCATTTTGATACGCCTCTGCCAAAGAATAGTACTGGTCCGCTTTGCCGACATACAAGCCTAATTTGGAAGAAAATTGTGCGTCTTCTTTGTAATCGGGCCGATAAAATACATATTTGCCAATCTGTTCCGTGACCTCCATTGGGAGCTGTATATCACTGAGGTAATAATAAAGCTCATAGTCGCCCAGTGTACAAATTACCACTTTTTGCGGCACGGAACGGTTCTGTGGTACATCGGCAGAAACAGTAACCACCCCCAGCATAAACAGCATAATAAGCGCCATTAAAAAAGCCAGTATTTTTTTCATACGATCACCCCTCTGTATTATTGAAACCAGGCCACTGTGACATCCTGTCCCTGCGTACCCGATTTTTGAATTTTCACAGTATACGTACCTGTACGACTTGGTGTAAAGGCAATATATTCTTTGGTATCATACCTATACCAGGAATTATAAAGCGTTTCCCCATCAGGATCGAGTATTTCCAATAAATACGTATCTCTGGATGCGTCGTTTACCGTTCCGGTGGAATGGTCAGATCCGGATACTGTATTTTTCTTCAGCCAATTTAAACAGATTTGAAGCCGTTTGGTGGTGGAGGTTACATGGATTGTTTCTGAATATCCATTGTTAGACGAACCAAAATTGGGAAAATAAAAGTAATTGCTGTTATACAAGACAGTATATGCGTTCAAAGCGTTCAGCATGCCTGCACCATTTTTTCTGCACAGGCCCATACGCCAGGAGCCGGACAGGGAATCGACGTTATTAGAAGAATCATTGTCTGCATCAAACGCCTTCATTTGCTGGGTTTTAACAGCCCCGGCAAGCAAAAATGCTTTGAGCGCCACCGGCTTTGTTTTAAAATAAGAAAAAACCTGACATAGCTGCGCTACCGCGCCTGTAACAATAGGTGCGGAAAGAGAGGTTCCTGTTGCCCCTGTATTGGTATTCAGCGGCGTAATCAGTCGGTAGCCCGGTGCAACAAGATCCGGCTTATAGGCAAGCGTGGCAATGGTATTGTACGCCGTGCTTGTACCAACCGTCTGCTGGTAAGAATCGTAATTGCCAACTGTAATAATATTATATGCCATTGCATTGCGGCCGACACGGTTTTGGTTGACTTTTGTACCGTTTTCAACCGTTCCATTTCCGGCAGCGTTTACAATGCTAACCGAATGATTATACACCAGATGGTCAAACCACTTGGCATAGACATCATAAGAATTGTTGCCCGTGTTGACGTAGATCCAGCTAAAATTGATTACATTTACGCCCTGCGCTATGAGCCATTCTATCCCTTCATATGTTTCAGATACAGAGTTTGCAGAAGAAGCCGCACAATAAAGCTGGGCATCTGGCACGGCACCCGTATAGGACGACGTTTTCCCGACCAGTAGGCATGCAACCAGCGAAGCATGGTCGCTACCCTTTGCGACATCCTGTGGACGAATATGCAGCCGCGTATTTGACGCGTTGTTTTCATCGATCATATGGTCAAAAACCTGCCGGTATTTCGTTCCCTGCGTGGTGATCGGCACCCCGGACTCAAACATTCCAATTTTTACATTCGCACCTGTATAGCCCTTATTTTTCATAGCTGTGATCCCAGTTGTATGAAAATACGAACTGTCCACAGAAGCTGCTGCTGTCAGTTCTATTTCCGGCTCCTGTGCGGCATCTGCGCCCGGCAAATCGTTATCAAAATAATCGATCGACTGCACACATGCATAGCGTACAATTTTATAAATTTGGTCCTTTGTCAATGTAAGCAAAATATTCGGCGCATAGGCGCTAATGTAAAGCAACGCAGGCTGCTGTTGCTTTTGTATACGTAAAAGGCCGCCTTCTTCCGCCGGAAACAGCATATGATAAAGGCTGGTATTTTGCTCTTCATACGCTTGGGCGGCTACAAAACGCCTTGTTTCGATATATACCTGCGCATCTTGTGAGGCAGTTACATCTGCTTCTGCTAAATAACCGGTATTCTGCAATGTCAACAAACCATCTGCCATATTATTTTGCTGGCACATGGAAAGCTGCAACACATTTTCTGAAGCTTTTCCCATGGAAACCTTGGTTTGCAGGGCTTGCTGTGTTTCCTGGTTGACTTCGTCATAGTCTATATCCTGCAGCCAGACAGATACATCCACACAATCGCTGCTTGACATAGTTTCTAATTTTTCCAAGAGAACACTGTCAAGCTTATACAGTGCAGCCTCCCACGATACCGCTGCAGCATAGAGCGGATTTGCGAAAATTGCTGTTATTGTTACAATGGCAAGTAAGACAGCTACGCTCTTTTTCATTTCCCGCTTCAAAATAAATCATTCCTTTCTATTTTATCATATGGGAAATATAAAACAGAACCATTTAAAACTTATACAATTTTACTTACCATTGCAATTCCAAACCCTTTATTACAATTTAAATGTATCACAAAAATATATTTTTGTCAATAAGTATATAAAACTTTTATTTTTTATAAAATATAAAAGATGCGCATAGCAAGCTATGCGCAGAAAAAATTTATTTTTCTTTTAAAAGCTTATTGAGTTCTTCCATAAAAGTGTTAATATCTTTAAACTGCCGGTACACCGACGCAAAGCGCACATAAGAAACCTCATCCACATTTTTGAGCAGCTCCATTGCATATTCGCCAATTAATTTGGAGGTTACCTCCCTGTCAAGAGAATTTTGCAGTTTGGCTTCAATATCGTCCACCATACTTTCAATGGCCGCTATTGAAACAGGCCTTTTTTCACAGGCGCGGAGCAAGCCCGCTGTCAACTTATTGCGGTCGAAAACCTCTCTGGATTTGTCGCGTTTGACTACAATAATTGGAACGGTTTCAATAACCTCATGGGTTGTAAAACGCTTGCCACAGTTGAGACATTCCCTGCGGCGGCGGATCCTTTCGCCATCGTCAGCAGGACGAGAATCGATTACTTTGCTTTCTTCAAAGCTACAATACGGACATTTCATAAAGCGACTCCTTCCATTATATGGAACATTTTTATCTTCCAGCTAAATAACGCCTGTTATCTCCCTTGGATTTAAATAATTATACCATATATAGGAAAAAAATAGCAAGTAAAAACAATATACGCACATTTTACAAGGATATCCGTACATTTTATGGCAGTATTCACAATCCGGCGGCCGTAAGCTCCCGCCTGACAAAATCGCGCGCCTGTACCAATTCCCGTATATTGCTGTAATTATTGCTGTATACCTCAATGATACAATCGCCCTGATATCTATTTTCTTTTAAAAGGGCAAACAAAGCAGAATAGTCCATGGCACCGCAGCCGGGCAAAAGACAATCCTCCCCCTTTTTATTGTCGTTGATATGCAAATGCACAAGGCCTTTCCCCATTGCACGGCAGACCTGCATGGGATCGTTTCCGGAACGCACAGCCTGTTTAATGTCAAACACAAACTTCGCCCTGTCCCCTAAGTATGTGCGCATCTGTTTTAAAAAGCTGGGATTTTGGCTGCGGAACTGGTTTACGTTTTCCTGGGCAAGCGTTACGCCGTAGCGTTCTCCCAGCAGGGACAGTTCCCCAAATTTTTCAAAATACTCCTCATTGGAAATACCTGTTTCCGGCGTTTTTTTATCGCCGTGCAAAACAAGGATACCGGCACCAATATACTGCGCTGTTTCAAAATACCGCTTATAAAAATCGAGTGAATCACGAAAACGCCTTTTATAATCTGTAAAAATTAAATACGGCTCATATCCGGAGGTAAAAGGGTGCAAAGATTTCAATACGGCGTTGCCCTGCACAAGCTTTTCCCGCAATTTTCGGACATAAGCGGGTTCCATCTCACTGATGGTGTTCAAAAAAATTTCAAAGCAATCAAAGCCTGCGTCCAGCAGTTGATCGAGCGCCGCCTCTGTTTCCTGCGGATACAGGCAGGCGGTAGAGATTCCAACCTTCAAGAAGATCCCTCCATATATTATACCGGAAAGATATACAATACTTAACCTGATTGCACGTGGCAGCAAGCGCCGTTTTATGCCTCTTAACCGATGGGCTTCAAGGCGCCGCTACGTTTATTTTTCCTGTTAGTAGCATGGTGCGCTTTTTCTAAAACATGCAAATACTTTTTTAAAAGGCCGCCAACATCAGTCAAAATGCAAAACCCCACAATGTGCGCAATATTCGTCTGTATGCACTGCAAAAACCTGCAAAAAGCGTCCTTCCCTTCCCCAGTATATCCATAATCTACCCTAAATTATATCCTTGCAAGCCCGACATGTAAAGGGGAACCGGAAAAACTTGTCTGCCGCAGTGAAAGACTATAACTCTTTTTATACAATTAAATACCTGTTTAGTAAAAAAATAGCAGACATAAAAAGATGCCTGCTATTTTTATTGCTTTAATAAAACGTTTTTTCAGCCATTGTTTTGTGCAAACTGGCTGTTGTATAGCTTTGCGTAGAGACCGTTTTTTTCCATGAGTTGGTTATGTGTACCTACTTCCAGAATATCACCGTCTTGCATATATAAAATGTTTTCCGCATCCTTAATAGTAGAAAGCCTGTGCGCAATAACAAAGCTGGTTCTGCCTTTCATCATAGCGTTCATGGCCTCCTGAATCAACAGTTCCGTACGCGTATCGACAGAGCTGGTCGCTTCATCTAAGATCATGATCGGCGGATTTGCCAGCATGGCCCGTGCAATGGTTAGAAGCTGCCGCTGTCCCTGCGCAATATTGGAGGCACCCTCATGCAGCACAAAGTCGTATCCGCCCGGCAGCGTGCGAATAAAGGCATCTGCGCGTGCGTCTTTTGCAGCCTGTTCGACCTCTTCGTCGGTGGCATTTAATCTGCCATAACGGATATTTTCACGAATTGTACCGGAATACAGCCACGTATCCTGCAAAACCATTCCAAAAATATCCCGCAGTCTTGCGCGCTGCATGTCGCGTATGTCAATTCCGTCAATACGAATAGCGCCGCCGTTTACATCGTAAAAACGCATAATTAAATTGACAAGCGTGGTCTTCCCGGCTCCCGTAGGCCCGACAATAGCCGTTTTGCTGCCCGGCTGAATTGTAATGTTCAGATCGTGGATAAGCGTTTGATGCGGAAGATAACCAAAGCGGATATGATCAAACTCCACTTTTCCCGCAAGCTTTTCGGGGAAGCGTGGCGTTTGCGTATCGGCCACCTCTTCTTTTTCCTCTAAAAACTCGAAGATTCTGTCCACTGCGGAAACGGTAGACTGAATAATGTTTGTAATCTGCAAAACCTGCGTAATCGGCTGTGAAAACTGCCTTAAATACTGTGTAAAGGATTGGATCATACCAATGGAAATGCCGCCGAACACCGCCAGAATACCGCCGACGATTGCAACAGCCGCATAACCGAAGTTCGTCATCCCCTGCGTAATCGGCATAAGCGTTCCTGAAAAAAACTGCCCCTTCCAGGCGTTGGAAAACAGGTTTTGATTGGTAACTTCGAAGTCTTCTATGACATCCTCTTCTTTACCAAATGCTGCCGTTACGTTATGTCCGCCATAATATTCTTCTACATACCCGTTGAGCTCGCCAATATTTTCCTGTTGGTTATCAAAATATTTTTGGGAACGTTTTGCAAGCTTCATGGCAAGGTAGAGCGCAAACGGGACAATCCCAATCCCTACAAACGTAAGCAAGGGACTAATAAACATCATCATAATAAAAATAAAAATAACGGTAAATACGGTTGTGGCGATCTGCGCAATACTTTGCTGTAGAGAGGTAGAGATCGTATCCACATCATTGGTTACGCGGCTTAAAATATCGCCATACGCGTTTGTATCATAATAATTTAATGGCAGCTTGCTCAGCTTAAAATCAACGCGCTTTCTAAGATCAAAAATCGTTCGTTCCGTAACGCCGACCATGATCCATGTACTTAGATAATTGAAAATCGCATACAAAATATATACAAGTGCCAATACGCCTAAAATAAGAAAGAAAGTAGTAAGCGCCTGTGGAATCTCCACGCCGTCTACAACAATATTTGCAAGCGCATCTGTCGCCTTACCCAGGACAAAAGGCGCCATCGCATTGGCAAGCGTAGCAAGAAAAATAAAGAAAAGAGATGCAAACAAGCGCTTGCGATAAGGCTTGATAAACGTGTACAGCTTTTTAAAGGTTTTAGAATAGCTAACCTGTGTTTTTTTGTCTTTCTTGTTTACACTCATTTTTTCATCTCCTCCTCGCTCATCTGTGAACGTACAATTTCTTTGTACACCTCACAGGTTTTCAGGAGCTCTTTATGCGTCCCCATTCCAACACAGCTGCCGTTTTCCAACACCAGGATTCTGTCGGCCTCCATGATCGTGCTGACCCTCTGTGCAACGATCACCACCGTAGCGTTTTGTGTTTCTTCCGCCAATGCCGCACGAAGCTTTTTATCTGTTTTAAAGTCAAGCGCAGAAAAGCTGTCGTCAAATATATAAATTTCCGGTTTCCGGACGACTGCGCGTGCAATAGAAAGACGCTGGCGCTGCCCGCCGGACACATTTGAACCGCCCTGTGAAATAGGCGCGTTAAATCCTTCGGCCTTTTTTAGAATAAAATCAGTGGATTGTGAAATATCGGCAGCCTTTTCAATGCGTTCTTCCGTTGCATTTTCATCGCCAAAACGAATATTGCTTTCGATTGTACCCGTAAAAAGCACCGCTTTTTGCGGAACCATACCAATTTTTTTCCGGAGGTCTTCCTGCTTGTAGTCGCGCACATCTATACCGTCCACCAACACAGCACCCTGTGTAACGTCATAAAAACGCGGGATCAGGTTGACAATTGTGGATTTTCCCATACCCGTGCCGCCGATAATTGCAGTGGTTTCCCCAGGCTTTGCTTCAAAACTGATATTTTTTATAGCTGGCTCCTGCGCACCCGGATATGTAAATGAAACGTTGTCAAATTTTAAATAACCGCGAAGCCCCGTTTCCTTTTTGACGATATCCTTGTCAAGGATGGATAGCTGAGTAGAAAGCAGTTCTTGCGCGCGCTTTGCCGCAGTAGAAGCCCTTGGGTAGAGTATGACGATCATAGAAAGCATCATAACGGAAAGCAACACCTGCATTACATATTGAATAATTGCAATAATGTCACCAATTTGATATTCACGGCCGTGTACCAGGCCGCGTTCCCCTAAAAGCATAATACCGATTGCCGTAAATGCAATAACGAGCGTAAGCCCCGGGATTAACGCACCCGTAATACGCTGCATTTTCATATTTGTATTTTTGTAATCTTCGTTAATGCTGTTAAATTTTTTTGTTTCAAATTCTGTCGTTCCAAATGCGCGGATTACGCGCACACCCGTCAGTTTTTCGCGCATAACAAGGTTAATGCGGTCAATTTTCTTTTGGATTGCGGTAGAAAGCGGAACTGCTTTGCGGGCGAGCAGCCAGATAACAAGCACAACCACCGGCATGGAAACAACCAGAATGGAGGACAGCGTAAGGCTTTTTGACAATGTAAGGCCAATTGCGCCAAAGAACATAATCGGCGCCTGAAAGGCAATGCGCAGACATTGATTTAAAAAGTTTTGCACCTGTGTGACATCGTTGTTGGTCCTTGTAATCAGCGAAGATGTAGAAAACTTATCAAATTCTGTTTGGGAAAAGTACTGCACCTTTTTAAAAATTTGGCTGCGCAAGCTTTTGCCCACACCCATAGATACAATAGCGGAAGCATGGCTGGTGACGATACCGCATAAAATGCCGACGACAACCAAAATCAGCATAAAGCCTCCGGTTCTTAAAATTCCTCCAAAATCTTCATTTGGGATGTCGGTATTGATGATGTTGGATATGAGCGATGGCAGCCCCAGCGTACACATTGTACTGCCGATTACAGTTACAATAATGACAATCAGCTCTTTTTTAAATTTACAGACTTCCTGAAAAACTTTTTTCACTTATAAACCTCCTTAATTAAAAATATAACGCCCCTTCTTTTAGGGAACATTTTATTTATTGTACCATAGTTTACAAAAAACAACAAACTAATTTTTGCTTTTTTTGCAAACTTTTATAATAATAAAACCGGCATAGCATACACTATGCTGGTTTTGTTGATTGTTGATAGATATATGTGTCATTTATACCTGACTTTTACTTTTTACGGCAAAAACAACAATAAGCAGGAAAGCCTTTGCCAGAGGAAAAAGCCGCTGTTCTCCTGTGGAAACAGGACGTATTCATTTAAATGGAGCTGATTACACTGTGGAATACCATATAACCGCTGTAATCCCCTGCAATTGTAGTTAGGACAGTAAAGATATATACGGCAGTCAATAATAAGGCGAGAAATTCAAACTGTTTTTGATTGCCTGATCGGGGCCAATAGTGTATAATGGAAAAAAGAAAAATGCAGAAATTTATGGTGGTGTTTACCAGATGGTATAAGTAAAGTTCTATGATAATATAAAAGGAAGAGATACATATGAAGTATCTGGTGGACACAGAGAAAGTGGTAAAGATATTTTTACAATTGCTAAGCGGAAATTGAAAGAAGAAACAGGCACAGGCAATTTATAAAAGATTTGAAATATTCGTTGTATAATTTTAGTCTGTTGAAAGCATAGACCCGCTTATAACGCTTTCATAAATACAGGATCAAATAGTAAAACTGATTTTACAGGAGGATTTTACGATGAAAGTTTTGATGATTAATGGCAGCCCCCGTCCCAAAGGAAACACTTCTATTGCACTAAATGAGATGGAGAAGATTTTCACCGCCGAAGGGTTGGAAACGGAAACGATACAAATTGGCAAGCTGGATATCCGTGGCTGTATTGCCTGCAATTTCTGCGGAAAAACCGGAAAGTGCGTATTTGACGATATAGTAAACGAAACCGCGCCAAAATTTGCATTGTGCGATGGTTTGGTAATTGCTTCGCCGGTATATTATGCTTCTGCCAATGCAACATTGATTGCTTTTCTGGACCGTCTGTTTTACAGCACACATTTTGATAAAACCATGAAGGTCGGTGCAAGTGTTGTGGCGGCACGGCGAGGCGGCTTATCCTCCACTTTTGACGAGTTAAACAAATATTTTACGATTTGTGGTATGCCGGTAGCCTCCAGCCAGTATTGGAACAGTATACATGGAAGGGAACCGGGACAGGCCGCACAGGATATAGAAGGTTTGCAAACCATGCGAACGCTGGCACGAAACATGTCTTTTCTGATTAAAAGCATTGCGCTTGGCAAAAAGACGTATGGCCTGCCTGAAAAAGAAGAATTTACACCCATGCATTTTATACGGTGATTTTAACAGGGAATTTGCAAAAAACAGCCCCCTTTCGAATGAACGGAGCGTTCATTCGAAAGGGGGCTTGTCAACATGATAGAGTCGCACGATGAAATTGCAAACATCATTGTCCGTTTACATTTTTACCGTTTTGACGACCTTGGCTAAATCCATGTCCATATCCTGCACCATTCTGCGGACACACTTTGGCAGCATAGTTATCACAAACGCCGTCGTTGTCGGTGTCTGTATAGTTTGCGTTTTGCCCGGCTCCGGTACCTTTTATGCTTTTGACGGCAGCATAGTTATCGCAGACGCCGTCGTTGTTGGCGTCTGTATAGTTTGCGTTTTGCCCGGCTCCGGTGCCTTTTGCGCTTTTAACA
>UQKB01000008.1 GCA_900541565.1 uncultured Oscillospiraceae bacterium | reverse complement strand
GGTCTGTAGGGTCTGCCGGTTCTGTTGGCCCCACCGGTTCTGTCGGCCCCACCGGTTCTGTCGGCCCCACCGGCTCTGTCGGCCCCACCGGCTCTGTCGGCTCTACCGGCGTCCCGCTGTAGTCGCTCCATACTCCGCCTGCCGTCTTGCTCTCTGCTCCAGACGTGATTGTGAACAGCTTATTGCCTCCCTGAAACGTCTGGTCCGCCGTCTGGTAACTTTCGTTCCCATTGTTGAAGATTACATTGCCCTGGTTCCCGGGCATTGTATATGCATATACATCTTCCTCCCCGGCCACTTTTTCCATCTGCTGCCCGGGCCACTGCGCTGCTTCCCCCGCGCTGTCGTCCCATACATAACAGTATGGTGTCCCCCAGCTTGCGGGTTTGACAAAGTAGATCACATCGCCTCCCGCTGCTTTTGCCGTTGTGGAAACGTTTACAGCTCCAACCATAAGCATCCCCAACACCAGCAGCATTGTCAGCGCTATGCTTGTGACCCTGTGCTGTCTTTTTACCATTCAAAATCCTCCTTCTTTTTAACTGAAAAATGGTCTTCCGATTTTCACCTGAAAAAGACCACCTATCATCATTAATTATACAACTTTACTAAATTGTAAATTTCTTTCTTGGAACTTTTATACTGTATAATTAAACAAACTTTATAAAATGAATTTATGCATTTTTCACAATCGCCAACAATTTTTTTGCACATTTCGGCTGTTCTCCTATAAAAATGCTGCAGGCGCTGAAAACCGCCTGCAGCATTTTTCCTTTATTTTTTAATTTTATCCCAATATGTCTTAAAGGCCTGTTCGTTTTTATTGTCGCCAAATTCATAATATTTGCTGCCTACAAGAACGTCGGGTAAATATTGCTGGGCAACCCAATGGTTGGGGTAATCCTGCGGATACTTATAAAACTGCCCTTTATTTTCGTTATCGTCACCGTCATAATGCATATTTTGCAAGGCGCGTGGGATTGTTCCAATTTTTCCGGATTCAATATCTTGGATTGCAAGATGGATTGCCTGATACGCAGAATTGCTTTTTGGCGCATTACAAACCAATACGACCGCGTCTGCAAGCGGAATCCTGGCCTCCGGCAAACCGACCTGCAGTGCAATATCCACACAGGCTTTAACAATGGGGATCGCCTGCGGATAAGCAAGCCCCACATCCTCGCAGACACAAACCATCAAACGCCTGCAGGCCGATGGCAGATCACCGGCTGCAAGAAGCCTTCCAAGGTAATGCAGTGCGGCGTCCGGGTCGGAACCGCGCATGGATTTTTGATAAGCAGACACAATGTCGTAATGCTCATCGCCGTCCTTATCGTAGCGCATCGCACTTTTCTGTGCCAGCTGCCTGGCTGTTTCCAGCGTTATATAACGCACCCCATTCTTTGCAGGCGAGGCCAGTACGCTCAGCTCCACGGCGTTCATCGCTTTACGCACATCGCCGCCGCAGGCCGTTGCAATATATAAAACCGTTTCGTCATCCACATCGATCGTTTGCCCCAGCTCTTCTGTCAAAACGTCAAACGCACGCCAGACGGCCTTTGCAACCTCTTCTTTTGTAACGGGTTTAAATTCAAACACGGTGCAACGGCTTAAAATAGCATTATACACATAAAAATACGGGTTTTCTGTGGTAGAAGCAATCAGCGTAATGCTGCCGTTTTCAATAAATTCCAAAAGCGTTTGCTGCTGCTTTTTATTAAAATACTGAATTTCATCAAGATAAAGCAAAATCCCATTCATCCCGCCAAAGGTGTCCAGCTGGTTTACAATTTCTTTAATATCGGCTGTGGAGGCAGTTGTTCCGTTAAGTTTTCTGAGCGTGCGGTTGGTCTGCTTTGCAATAATTGCCGCAAGCGTGCTCTTGCCCACACCGGAAGGGCCGTAGAAAATCATATTGGGTATTTCGCCGGACTGAATAATATTGCGCAGCGGTCTGCCTTCCCCCAGCAGATGGGCCTGCCCTACCACATCATCCAGCGTTTTGGGTCGCAGACGTTCTGCAAGCGGAGCTGTATTCATACGGTTCACAACCTTTCCGGAAAAGGCTTTTTCTTAATAGTACCCCTGTTTTCACCCGCCGTCAAGCCTTTTACCATTTGACAAAAGCGGCTGTGTTTACAACACAGCCGCCCTCTTTTTTAACAGTCTCTTTATTCATACAAAGGATAACACTGGCAAATCTCTGTAACGCCGGCACGCACTTTTTCTGCATTGCCTTCAAAGTCTTCCATCACCATCGTAATAAATTCCGCAATTTGATCCATATCACGCTCATCAAGACCTCTGGTCGTTACCGCCGCCGTGCCCATGCGGATACCGCTTGTCACAAACGGGCTTCTTGGCTCGTTGGGAACTGTATTTTTATTCACCGTAATATAAACTTCGTCCAACCGATGCTCCAGGTCTTTGCCTGTAAGTTCGTTGTCGCGAAGGTCAAGCAGCAGCACATGGTTGTCTGTCCCGCCGGAAACAAGCGTATGCCCCCGTTTGAGCAGGCCCTGTGCAAGCGCGGCGCAGTTGGAAACAATTTTTTTCCCATACTCTTTAAACTCCGGCTTAAGCGCCTCGCCAAGGCATACCGCTTTTGCGGCGATGGTGTGCATCAAAGGCCCTCCCTGCGTGCCCGGGAAGATCGCCTTGTCGACCGCTTTTGCAAATTCTTCCTTGCAAAGGATCAGGCCGCCTCTGGGGCCGCGCAGCGTTTTATGCGTTGTTGTTGTAACAAAATGCGCATGCTCCACGGGATTTGGGTGCACACCTGCTGCAACCAGCCCGGCAATATGCGCCATATCAACCATTAAATAGGCGCCGCAGGCGTCAGCAATTTCTCTGAACTTTTTAAAATCAATCATTCTTGGGTAGGCGCTGGCACCGCATACAATCATTTTGGGCCGGCAGGCAAGCGCCTGCTCCATAACCATATCATAATTGATCCTGTGCGTTTGCGGATCCACACCATACGCCACAAAATGATAATATTTGCCTGACAAATTGACGGGGGAACCGTGCGTCAGGTGGCCGCCTTCGCTGAGGTTCATGCCCATAACGGTGTCGCCCGGGTTGAGGATGGCAAAATACACCGCCATATTTGCCTGTGCGCCGGAATGCGGCTGTACGTTTGCATGCTCAGCGCCAAACAGCTCGCATGCCCTCTTCCGCGCAATTTCTTCCACTACATCCACGCACTGGCACCCGCCGTAATAACGCTTGCCGGGATAGCCCTCCGCGTATTTATTGGTAAGCACACTGCCCATTGCCGCCATTACCGCTGGGGAAACAATGTTTTCAGATGCAATCAGCTCCAGATTTCTGCGCTGTCTTTTCAGCTCCTGCTGCATAGCATCCCCCACTTCTGGGTCATATGCGCTGGTAAAGCCTATGCTGTCCAACATATCCTTGTACATAACGACCATTCCTTTCCATACATGCTTATGCTTTATTATACGGTAACACGCCGCGTTTTTCAAGGGAATCCGGCAAATTCTGCCCGTTTGTGTGTTATTTTCATTTTACAGGGAGGTCGCATATGATAAATTATTTTTCTAAAAATGCTTGACAAAAAAGTTTTTTGTGCATATAATCATAGCAACAATTGAATGAAACCTTTGAAAGACTGTGAAGGGAACAAGATACAATTGCGCAAGGCAAAGAGAGCCGCCGGCTGGTGTAAGGCGGTGCTTGACATTGTATGTATAGCTCATCCCGGAGTTGTCCGTCCGTAAGGCTGCTTGCATGAAGGGCGGAACGTAATGACTGCGTTAACGGTCAGGGCTTTGCTGGAAGCCTGTTTGAGGAACGCTATGCAGCGTTTGAATTTGGGTGGTACCACGGATTTAATTCGTCCCTTTCTTTTTGGAAAGGGACGTTTTTTTATATATTTTCTACCGATTGGTACATTTGATATCATTTATGCAGATGAAATACAGGAGGTTTTAAGTATGTACGCGTCTTACAAAAAATACATTCCCTTTAAGCAGATTCCGTTAAAAAACAGGCAATGGCCAGACCACGTGATCACGAAAGCGCCCATATGGTGCAGCGTTGACCTGCGCGACGGAAACCAGGCCTTGATTGATCCGATGAATTTACAGGAAAAGCTTGAGTTTTTTAAAGCTTTATGCGACATGGGTTTTAAGGAAATCGAGATTGGCTTTCCCTCCGCCTCTGAAACGGAGTATGAGATTTGCCGGGAACTGATTGATGGCGACCACATACCGGACGATGTGACCATTCAGGTGCTTGTGCAGGCAAGGGAGCACTTAATCCGAAAAACCTTTGATGCAATCCGGGGTGCGAAAAACGTAATCGTCCATTTTTATAATTCTACCTCTACTTTGCAGCGCAAGGTTGTGTTCCAAAAAGACATGGACGGTATTACGGAAATTGCCGTAAACGGCGCTAAGCTGATCCGTTCGCTTACAGAGGATTTTGACGGCGATACCCATATCCGTTTTGAATATTCGCCTGAAAGCTTTAGCGGAACAGAGCCGGATTTTGCCGTTTCGATCTGCACTGCCGTGATGGACGCGCTTGGAGCCACAAAAGACAACCCCGTTATTTTAAATTTGCCCAACACGGTGGAAATGTGCACCGCCAACACCTTTGCAGATCAGATTGAATATTTTATACGCCATTTGCCAAACCGAGAAGCCGCCATTATCAGCATTCATCCACACAATGACCGCGGCTGCGGCGTGGCGGCAGCCGAGCTTGCACTGCTTGCCGGCGCGCAGCGGGTAGAAGGAACGCTTTTTGGCAACGGCGAGCGCACAGGCAACCTGGACATTGTAACGATGGGGCTGAACATGTACACGCAAGGCGTAGACCCCAAGCTTGATTTTAGCGATCTTCCCAAATATAAGGAAATCTATGAGCGCTGCACCAACATGAAAATCCACGAGCGCACACCGTATATAGGCGAGCTTGTGTTCACCGCTTTTTCCGGGTCGCATCAGGACGCTATCAACAAAGGGATACAATATATGCGCAATTCAGGCACGCCGTATTGGGAAGTGCCTTATCTTCCGATCGACCCTGCAGACGTCGGCAGGCAGTACGAGCCAATTATCCGCATCAATTCCCAGTCCGGGAAAGGCGGGGCGGCGTTTGTTATGTCCAACAACTTTGGTTATCATTTGCCCAAAAAAATGCATCCGGAGTTCGGCGCGTTGGTCCAGAAGGAATGTGAACGTCTGGGCAGAGAGCTTGTTCCCAGCGAGCTTTTGCATGTGTTTGAAAAGGAATACCTTTATATCCCCAAAAAGTACGAGCTGATCGGGCACCGCCTTTTTGAAGAGGGCACAGGAAGCAACAGCGGCCATATGGTGCATTTTAAGGGAACCATCCGCATCAACGACAAAAACACCGTTTCAGAAAAAGAGATCGAAGGCATCGGCAACGGTCCGATCGACGCTTTCTTTAACGCTATGAAGACCATCGGCGTGGATTGTTATAAATTTGTCTCCTACCATGAGCACGCGATCAGCGAGGGGTCTGACTCCAAGGCGATCGCCTATATTGAGCTTCTGCGCAAAAACGGCAAAAACATCTTTGGCGTTGGGATTGAAAACAACATCAACATGGCTTCGATCTCCGGCGTGCTCAATGCAATCAACCGCGCTAATTACCTGCTTTCCAAAGGAGAGTAAGCGCAATAAACGAAATGCCGCCAAGGCTTTCAGCCATACGCAAAAATATTCCAAATAAAAGAACCGCCTTCTGTCCAGGCTGTAAGCCTGTAACAGAAGGCGGTTCTATGTGCGGCATCTTTTTGCTATCTCTTAATAGAGGAAGTTTTTTTCTGATTTTCCCTTTGTGAAAATATACATCCGCAGTAATTCTGCCGGTAAATACCATACATAGACGACAGCTCTGTAGAACGTTTAAATCCGTTTTTCTTTTTAAAATCCGAAGACAAATAGCATATTTGGCGGGAATGTTCAATTTCCTTGCCGATTTGGTTAATCGTATGCGCATTTTTAAGCGGACTGATTGTAAGGGTAGTTGCAAAATAGTCAAAGCCAAGCCTTTTTGCCGTTTGTGCCGTTTTGTCAAGGCGCAGACGGTAACAGCGCCTGCAGCGCTCGCCTCCCTCGCTTTCCGCTTCATAGCCTTTGCATACAGTATAAAACGCTTCTTTTTCAAAGTCGCCCTGCAGATAACGTACGCGGTTCTTTACAGGCATATCTGCAATCAGTCTTTTCTGCTCTGCGCTTCTGAGCGCATATTCGGCGTCTGGATACAGGTTGGGGTTATAATAAAAAACGGTGATGGAAAAATATGCGGAAAGATATTCGATTACATAGCTGCTGCAGGGTGCACAGCAGCTATGCAGCAGCAACGAAGGGACGTGCTCTTCCCTTTGCAGCTGTAAAAGCAGTGCATCCATTTCTTTTTGATAATTGGGAATATGCATACCATCACCGGCCATTTACAATAAATCGCAGCAGCTCCTCCGGCGTTTGCACCGTTGCCTGTGCACCCGCGGACAAAAGCTCCTGTTCCCCGCGAAAGCCCCACTGTACGCCGCAAAATGCAAGCCCCGCGTTTCTTGCCAAGTATACGTCGACATCGCTGTCACCCACATACAGGCAAGCCTGCTTTTCACAACCAAGCTCCTCAAGCATAGCATTCACGCTGGCGCAGTCCGGCTTGGGAGCAAAGCCGTCTTTCTTTCCCCAGACTGCAGAAAATGCAACGCCCGGAAAAAGCTTTTTCATCATCTCTTGTACAAACGAATCTGGCTTATTGGAAAGCACGCCTATCTGTATGCCTTTTTCCTGCAAAGAACAGAGCATTGGCAAAATGCCGTCGTACGGCTTTGTCTGGTCCATACAATGCACCGCGTAATCCTGGTTAAAAAACTGCGTTACCTTTTGGATAAGCTGCTCTGACAAATGCTCCGCACCAATTGCACGCCTGACAAGCTGCCCCCTGCCGTTGCCGACAAACTGTTTATAGCTTGTAACGGGATGCGCCGGCAGACCATAAAACATAAGCGCCCTGTTCATGCTTCCGGCAAGATCATAAAGCGAGTTTACAAGGGTGCCATCCAGATCAAAAATAACTGATTGATACATATTTTCTCCGTTTTTTATAAATTCAAATAATCGTCATCGTGTTCGTCCTGAGAAAAAACTGTACGGCTCCGGCGAAGGTCCTCATGCTCCTGCGGCAGATGTTTCTTTTCATCAGGCTCTTCCCGGTGCTGCATAAGCTGCTCCTTTGCAGCAAGCCGTCTGGACTTACGTATAAAGAATATAATCGCCAACACCGCAAGCAGCAGCATCACACCTGCAATGGTGCAATATACCGCAACCCCCTGCACGTAGGGTACGGTGGCAGTAAAGCTGATTACATTTTCACCGCCCTGCAGTTCAACTGTACTGGAGCCGTCCTGTGTAAGTGTGGCTGAATCTTTGACGTCGGCCCCCTCCCCGCTGAACAATACAATATTTTCGTCGCCTTTATTTCTCAGGGTATAAGTAAATGGCGCTTTGGCGTTATCGCCGGTAAGCATATAAGAAAGATTGATGCTGTCTTTAAACTCTATATTGGTGACAACCGCCATAGCACTTGTGTTTTCAGTCCTTTGTACGGTGTTGCCGCCGCCGAACAGCTCTCCTAACACTGTGTTCATCTGCTGGGCTGTCCCCGCCGTTTTCACCCGGCAAATCAGCGCATCGTCATTCTGCACGGCAGAAACATCCACACCCTTTTTCCGAAAAAAATCACATGCGTAGGAACGCCCTTCTTCACCGTCCTGCTTGCTGTAAAGGAAATCCAGGTAACGCACAAAGTTGTCACCGCCGTTGTCCTCCAGCGTTACGGCAATCCCCTGTATAGTATACTGAATACCGTCTGGTATACGTATATCATATACTTTATCTTCCGCATGCAACGTATAAATGCCGTCTACCCAGCTCCCCTGCTTCTTCCAAACGCCGTCATAGAGCACAAGCCCCTCGCCATGCGTTGTTCTCAGCGGAAGGGAGTATTTATAAGAAAATGACACCTCACTGTCTTCTTTCGGCAAAAAACTCAGCGTATTCAGGTTTTCCTCAAAAACAAGCTGCTCTGCAAGGGGCGTGCTGCTGCCCTGCTCGTCTCCATAATAGATAGATGCTTCGTCGCAGTCTAAAAACAGCGCAGTCACGCTTTGCAGCTCTGAAGCGGCAAGCCCTTGGTAAAGCACCTGGAATTCCTGGTTATTGCCCTGCTGCGTCCACCCACTGTATACGGCCGAGGGCGCTGTACGCTCCTGCATAAGTGCCGTAAGCTCTGTGCCCATCTGGTCATAAGTAGATTGCGGCACAGAAAGCGTAAAACGCCGGTCGTAATTGTCCTTTTTATGATTGGTGGTTTCTATGGCAACTGCCGTAACAGGATATCCCTCCACTGTATTGATATCAATCATGCCTGAAGAACTGCTTTGAATGTCGCCGTCCATATTGACAATATTGGAGGTGCTTTCGTAGGTAAAATGCAGGTCGCCGCCGTATTGCTTTTCCGCAATTCCTTCATCTATCCACGTAATCAGCTCCATGCCGTCAAAGTCCTCTGTCAAGTGCCACCCTTTGGCAAGGGCGCTGTCCGGCGTACCAAGCGCTACGCTTGGCTGCCTGTCTAAAATTGCGGAAAGCTTGTTGACATAATCCGCTTTGGATTCAAACGACAAAGTAAAAACATATTTTAAGCCGTCGTCTGCATCCCGTACCTCTTTTTTCAGTACAGAGGGACAATATGTATTAATCACCTCATCAAACTTTTCCTTAAGGTCGTCCTTCCCTTCAAAGGCAAACCCAGTGTTCAATGTAATGGTTCTGGTTCCTTTAAAGCGAGCGTCCATATTGATCAGGGTTTCCACCTGCACCGGCGTATCGCCGCAACCGGCAAACAGTGCGGCGGTCAGGCAAAGAAAAAGCGCCAAAAGGCAAACCTGTACGTTTTTCCTCATAAAGTTATCCCTGTCCTTTCTACAATACGGCAGCGCCGTTTACAGCCCCTTTTCCTGTTCAAACAACACAGCCCGCACCGGGGAAGCCTCCAGCCCGCACAGCTTTAATGGAAAAGCCGCCAGTGTATAGTCGCCGTCGTGTACGGCCTCAAGCGCTAAGCCTTCTAAAATTACAACATCCCGCAGGAAAAGTTCCCTGTGTATGGTAAATTCTTCGTCCTGCTGCGCAATCGAAAGTCCGTCCGTTCCGATCAGTGTAACGCCGTAATCTGCCAGAACAAAAACGGCACTTTGCGACAAAAACGCGCAGCCATTGCCTTTAAATAAAATTTTCTTTTTGCAAAACGGAAGGATCTGTTCCATATCTTCCCCTGTGAGCACGCCCTCTATGCTGACAACCGTGCAAGGGCCGTAAAAACGGGACAGTGGAAGCTGGTCTATTGTTTTCCCATCCTCCAGGTAATGCCTGGGTGCGTCTATATGTGTGCCGGTATGCGTACACATCTCTATTAAAGAAAGATTGCAATCCTCCCCAAATTCCATTTTGGAAAGCCATCTGCACTGTGGTGCGGGATCCCCTTTGTATTTTTTTGCTGTAAAAATATTGTTTGAAATATCGTGCAGGTACATAGGTCCCGCTCCTTTCAGAATACGTATACGCTGCCCATAATAAAAATTGACTAAATTATAACATATTTTTTCCTTTTTTCAAAGAAAAACATATAATGCTGCTTTATTTTGTAGTATAATAAATTTATCAACCAAATGCAAATCAAATTTAAGGGGCTAGTACGTTTTGGAAAATTTTAACTTTAAAAACAGTACGGAAATTCTATTTGGCAAAGGTACTGAGTATTTGACAGAAAAAAGGTAAAGCCCTTCCAGTACAAGGTGTAGCTGCATGGATGAAATACCAATATAAGGTAGACATCACCCGCCCCGGGTAAAGCGCTGTCCTGCAAATATGCAAAAACGCCATGCCCAAATAAGGCATGGCGTTTCAATGTATAAAAGCGTGCAGCGGCAACTATATTACCGCTGCAATCCATTTTACTACTGTTCCTTCTTTTTTGCAGTCAGTTTTTTTTCCGTGCCGTTTCTTAAGCGTTTAATGTTTTCCTTATGCATCACAAAAATACATATACATACTGCAAGCGCAAACGCAGTTGTAACAATTACATAAAACACAGAGTGCGGTGTTTCTGTCGTAAGACTGGGTAAATAATCTGCAAAAAACGAGAAGGAAAAGGTCAAAATTGGATACAGCACCGCTGCAATCAAAGACCCGATCGATACGATTTTGGTGATGAGGACAATCACTATGAAAACCGGGATTACAATTACAAACACACGCCAGTCCGCCACTGCCGCCAGAGCAGCCGCCGTAACAACGCCCTTTCCCCCTCTAAAGCCAAAATATAATGGAAAAATGTGGCCAAAAATACAGCAAAAACCGGCTATGTACTTTCCATAACACATAATTTCTGCAGCAGGAAGGTTTCCGGATGGGATCAGAGAAAAGAAAAACGCGCCAATCAACGCCGCGGCAATCCCTTTAAAAAAGTCCAGAACTATGGTTGCAACGGCGGGCCCTTTTCCAACAGAGCGCAGCACATTTGTAAAACCTGCGTTGCCGCTGCCCATTTTACGGATGTCCGCACCGTTGTCCACAAGCTTTGTAATCACAATTGAAAAATTTAAGCTGCCCAGCAAATAGGCAATAACCATCGCGCCTAAAATATAATACCATCCACTGGCTATAAAAGACAAAACATCGCTTCCCATATTGTCTTTCCCTTCAAATGATTTTCTGCAATAAAAACGCCGGGGATCTCTTTATTTATCGCCGCGCTCACGCACAATAAACTGCACGGGCGTGCCCTCCAGCCCAAAAGCATCCCGAATCCTGTTTTCCAAGTAACGCTGGTAGGAAAAATGAAACAGCTCTTTTGAATTTACAAAACAGATAAACGTGGGGGGCTTGGAAGAAGGCTGCGTCATATAATAAATTTTCAACCGTCTTCCCTTATCGGAAGGAGGCTGTACCCTTGCAACCGCCTGGGCAAGCAGGTCGTTGAGCATACCCGTTTTTATCCGTATGGAATTCGAATTGGCCGCCCGCTTTATTGTTTCAAACAACACATCTAAACGCTGCCCGGTTTTTGCCGATATAAATACCATTGGCGCATAAGACATAAAAGAAAAGTCGTTTTCCAGCTTTTTACGGTATTCGTTCATGGTGCTTCCTGTTTTCTCAATGGCGTCCCATTTGTTTACCGCAATTACACAGGCTTTTCCCGCTTCATGTGCAAGGCCGGCTATTTTGGAATCCTGCTCTGTAAAACCGTCAAGTGCATTAATCATTATAACACATACGTCGCTGCGGTCAATAGCCATTTTTGCGCGGATTACGCTGTAACGCTCTATCTGGCCGTCCACCTTATTTTTTCTGCGCAGTCCGGCTGTATCCGTCAAAACAAACCGTCCATGGGCATTTTCCACCGTCGTGTCTATAGAATCCCTGGTCGTGCCTGCAATATCAGAAACAATGCAGCGGTTTTCACCTGTAATTTTGTTGACAAGGGAGGATTTCCCCACGTTTGGCTTGCCAATCACCGCCACACGGATCTCTTCGCCGTCTTCCTCTTCTTCTGTCTGTGGCGGCAGGTATGCAAAGGCCTTTTCAAGCAAATCGCCTGTTCCATGGCCATGTATGGAAGACACCTGGATAGGATCCCCCATCCCCAAATTGTAAAATTCATAAAATTCCGGCTGCGGTTGCCCGATTTTATCACATTTATTCACGCAAAGCACCACCGGCCTGCCGCTTTTTTGCAGCATGGCGGCTACGTCCATATCTGTGGCTACCACGCCGGTTTGCAGATCCGTTACAAATAGGATGACGTCCGCCGCGTCAATTGCAAGCTGTGCCTGCAAGCGCATTTGCGACAATATGACATCGTCGGAATACGGCTCTATCCCGCCTGTATCTACCAAAGTTGCTGTGCGGGACTGCCATTCCACCTGACCAAATATTCTGTCCCGTGTAACGCCGGGCGTATCATCCACAATAGAAATGCGGGTGCCTGTCAGCTTGTTGAAAAGTGTAGATTTCCCTACGTTGGGCCTTCCCACAATTGCAATTACCGGTCTTGCCATTTTCATTCCCCCTATTGTATGGCTTACGCCTGTTTTTCCGTGCCTAAAACCGCATCCAGCAGCGCACTGCCGTCGTTTGCAACGGTAATAAGCGCCGTTGTAAGCTGCCGCTTTACATCCTGTATGGATACGTCGTCCAAAAATACATCTCCCTGGCGGCAAAGCATTACAGCGGGGATCAAAAGTGCATCTCCCAAATTTTTCCCTTTCAGCTGGCTGATCAGATCCGCACCTGTTACAAGTCCTGAAACATTCACACCGCCGCCAAAAAAGCGGTTCTCTATAGCCGCAACAGAAGCGCTTACACCTGGAAATTTTTTTTGCATCTGCAAAAAAAGCGCCTGTAAAAAGGGCGCAGACGCAGTCCCGCTGGCCACTGTGACCTGCCTTTTTAAACTGCAATCGCATGTTTTTTCCTGCAACGCCGTCAAAAACTGCTCCTGCAAAAGCGCAAGCAGCCCCACACCGTTTTCCAGCTGACTGAAATCCTCGTAGAATTCTGCCGGAGGTATTTGCCTGCCGGCCTGAAGATAAAACTCGTCAGATGCAAAGGCAATGCGCACACCGTGCTTTTTTCTACACACATCGCCAAACTGCTCAATTTGCGCAAGCGTTTGCCGCGCTGTTTCTTTGGTATAGGCCTTTAGCGGGTAAAGCCCTTCCCGGTAGCGCGTTAGTCCCACCGGAACAATTGCAATAGATTCCACCGCCGGATAAAACGCAGCCAAATCAGAAAGCGTTTTATCCAGCTCTTTGCCGTCGTTGATCCCGGGACAGGCAACAATCTGGCAGTTCATTTTTATGCCTGCCTGCGCAAACCGCTCCAACACAGACAACGCACGGCCCGCAAAACGATTGTTCATCATTTTGACCCGCAGCTGCGGATTGGTTGTATGCACGGAAATATTGATCGGGCTAATATGCATTTTAATGATCCTGTCTATTTCATGCTGTGTTAGATTGGTCAGCGTGATATAGTTGCCAAATAAAAATGAAAGACGGGAGTCGTCATCCTTAAAATACAAAGACTGGCGCATCCCCTTTGGGAGCTGATCGATAAAGCAAAAAATACATTTATTCTTGCATGTATGCTGGCGGTCCATCAGGTAGGTTTCAAACAAAAGCCCAATTTCATCATATATGGGCTTTTTCAGGCGCAGCTTTCTTTGCTTGCCCGTTGCATCCTCCAAAACAAGCTCCAGCTCCCTTTCCATCTGGTAAAACCGGTAATCCAGTACATCCATGACTGTATGACCGTTGATTGAAACAAGCTTTTCCCCGCTTTGTATGCCGTGGCGCATGGCATGGCTGCCCTGCGCGATTGCTTGAATGGTTACCGCCATGGCCGGATGCTCCTTTCTATAGAATCACGCCATCAGAGAGGTACGCCCGCTAGGCTTTTAAACCCGGCGGGACACCGAAAAAAAATAGAGAAGGATACGCTCCTCCTCTATCTTCAGGAAAAAATCCAAAAATTATGCTTCCTTTTTGATAACTTCCCTGCCGTTATAATGACCACAGCTCTGGCAAACCCTGTGGGCTGTCTTATATTCGCCGCAGTTTGGGCATTTCATCAGTGCGGGAGCCGCAATTTTCCAAACGTTGGAACGTCTTTTATCCCTTCTTGCTTTGGACGTCTTTCTCTTTGGTACTGCCATAATCAGCACCTCCTTGCTTTGTATTATGCCGAATACGTTATCGTATTCTAATTTATAAGTTCCTTTAAAACCTCCAGACGAGGATCTGTATTGTGCTTGCTACAATCGCATGACGTACGGTTTAAATCCGCCCCGCAGTTTGGACAAAGCCCCTTACAGGAATCTTTGCACAGATATTTGCTGGGCAGCTCTAACAGCACATCGGCCGTTACAAGTTCGTCCAGATCAAGCTGGAAATCGGGCGCTTCCACATAATCATCGCTGCTGTCGCCGCTTAGGGAAGCAACAAGTATATGCGCAAAGCTGTAAGACATTTCCCTTGCCGTGTCGGCAAAACATCGGTCACACGGGCGGACATACGTAAAGCAAACAGCCACCGAAAGCTTTACAACGCCGGCTCTGTTTTCCGCCACCGCCGTAATCTTCACAGGGTGCGGCATAGGTGCGATACCGTCAATGGTTATTTTACTTAGATCCAGCGTATAAGCAATGTCGGTCTTTTCACCTTCGTTTAAAAAAACCTTTTTTAAATCAAGGAGCATCATACACCTCTTTTTAACAGAACAAAACCCCGGTATCTTAAAACACTGCTTAATATTATACCTTTGCCTTTTCCGTTTGTCAATATAATTCTGTGTTTTTTAAGAAAACTCTGTGTAGGTTTGTCAATGAAGTGTTACAGATTAGGGAAAGAAAAAAGGACGTGTTTGGGAGAGCGCCAATTTAAAGGACGTATAAGAAAATAGTTGTATGCCCGTTTGGGACAGAGAGCTGCTTTTTCTATCACTTGATAGGGCAGCAATTTGTGTTTGTTATTCCTCATTTTGTAATGCTTCCAGTTCCTTTCAGAGTAAACGTAATGCTACATGTTTCCTGCGATTGATTGCACTCCTGCAAGGTCCGAACATTCTGCCGATTTCCGCGTCGTTATAACCCAAGTAAAAACGCAGAAGCAAGACTTCACGCCGCTTTTTCGACAGGTGTAGCAAGGCGGTTGCTAATACTTTGCTTTCTACAATTACCTTTTCCCCTTGAACAATAAATACGGTAGGTACGTCTTAAACCGCAAAGTATTCACCTGTGCAAGAAGGCTCGAAATCTATTTCCTTAAGATATTCAAAGGGTACTTCATATTGCTGTTTTCGCTTTATTTTGTAATAAACGTCGAGTGCAGCATGATAAACGCCTTGCAAAAACCGTTGAACGTGATCTCGATATGCTCTTTGTATTGTTCTATATCCGTCATCTAAATCATCCCCTTTCTTCCCAAGCAGAGGTAAAAACAACAAACGCCCATACAGGATAAAACTGTATGGGCGTTGAGTGCGGAAACTATGAGATGTAGCTATATGACTTGTATGTTCATATTCATGAGCGCAAAGTTCCTTAATTGCTATTAGGCTTTTTTGACCGTAGGTTATAGGAAAAAAATAATCTGCAACAGACATATTGATACCTGCTTGATACCGCCGTTTGTATCTGCTCTCAAACCACAAAACAACGATTTTTTTCAAATTACAATTAGGCGTTTACAAGTTCAATATTGACATCGCCGTTATTGCTGGACACATTTAGTGTTTTTTCTCCACCATTTTTATTATCCGGCAAATTACTTTTGCCTTTTTTGATTTCTGATTGAATTGTAAAATCATCATAACTTCCGACAACTGTTCCCTCAATATCTCCATTTTTGACAGTTAGGTATAGAGCATTTCCTACATCTACGTTTTCAAAGGCAATATTTCCTCCATTAGAAGAAATATTGATACTTCCGGTTACAGCCAATGCGGAAAGAGTGATGTTCTCGTTTGTTGTAGACAGTGTAAGGGTGTCTAAAAGTGCGTCCGGTATCTGTAACGATATTTTCCGGTTTTCCGCAGAGGGCTTTCCCCCAATATAATCTATCCACTCTTTGTCGCTTGCACTTGATATCGTCAATACATTTTCGTCAGAAACAGAAAAGTCGTAGTACTCTTTGCTGTTTTCAGAATATTGAATGTGGACTTGCTCGTCCTCGGACGGCGATACCTCAATTTTTCTATCCCGTACATCAAGATTGATTTGATTGATTTGTGTATTTGGCGTATAATTTTTTTCCTCAAATGGTTCACTGTTGTTCGAGCAACCCGCTAAAACAAAACCGCCTAATATAAGGCACAATGCAAGTGAAATGATTTTTTTCATTATAATTCCTCCTAAACAGCATGGAAATATCTTTTGCTTTTCGCAATATCCTATGCTAAAATGGATTATAAACCTTTGTGTAACACAAAGGTCAATAGGAGAAAATAAAAATGAAGAAATATTTTTCAGTTGGAGAAGCTGCAAAGGCTGTTCATACAACAAGTGAAACGTTGCGGCATTATGACCGTATCGGATTAGTGAAGCCAAGCAAAAAAGACGAATGGACGAATTACCGCTATTATACTGAGCAGGATATTGTGCGTCTAAATACGGTACGGGCTTTGCAACTGATGGACTTACCTTTGCAGGAAATTAAGAAAGTTTTAGAATATGACGACCTCGAAAAAATTGTAGACTTTTTAGCGCAAGCAGAAAAAAAGGCCGATGAAAAAATAGCAGCGCTCCAGTACAGTAAAGCCAAAATCCAGTTAGCAAAAGCAGACTATGAAAGAAAATTGCAGATGCGCAAAAATTCTAACGGTACCTTTATCAGAGATGTTCCAGAGCGTATTATTTTGCTGTCAGATACCTTAGAAGTACCAACGCTTGATAATCTTTGGAATTATCTCAGCCACTTCTATGATAAAGTTACTCCTGCCTTAAAAGAGCAATTTTCCTTTGAGGATTTAGCTGGTATATACACCGAAAGCGGAATAACAAGGCTCTTTGCCGTCTGTATTCGTTATGTGAATATAGACGGATTAAAGATATTGCCAAAAGGAAGATATCTATGCGCTAACTGCACTGAAGAAAACCGGGAACAAGTATTAAGCGAGGTCATGCGTATAGCCCGAACAAAATATGGTGTTGAGCCAAAATTCACGGTGCAACTCATTATTGTATCAGGTATTTTGCAATGGAATTATGAAGTACAGATCTATGTTGATAGATAGAACACATTAAAGCAGAGAGCTTTATTCTGTTTCCACCCATTTACATTTCCTTGTAGCGGTAGAATGTAGCCCCTCTCAAATTGTGTATGCCAGTGTATAGCGTGGAAGAAGGAGGGTGAACAGGCAGAAAATATTGACAGGTTTATCAGAAAAGTGAGGAAGTATCTCGACTTAGATAAGTTGACACCCGCTGTACTCAACGACATGGTAAAGGCGGTGTATGTTCACGCGCCGGACAGGTCAAAGGAACTCGGGAACAGCAGATTGACATTTCTTATGACCTTGGGAATACTCCCTGCGTCTTTGCTCAAAGACCTACAAAACGGAGAAACGGCATAGCCGAAGCTACGCCGTTTTCGAAAACAATCTCTATACTGTTTTATGCGTGCCGCCCTTAGGGGCGGCCTCTTTCATAATCCACTTTATTTTTTACGCAGCAGGCAAAGAAGGAAGCATTTTAGCCAGGAATTTCTGCAGGGTAAGAACGTCCTCCAGATTGATCGTTTTGTCAAAATTGATGTCTGCGTTATCAACCGCTACACCTGTAAGCTGGATGGTTTTCGCAATGTGTCGCTGCATGGTTAAAACGTCCTCCAGGTTTACCTCTTTGTCCAGGTTTGCATCGCCCTGCTTATAATCGGGATCCTCTGTTGGAGGCTCTGTGGGAGGTTCTGTCGACTCGGTTCCCGGGTCGGACGTCGGAGGCTCTGTCGGTTCTGGCGTCGGGTCATATGCCGCCCAATCTCCATTGTAGCAGTAACCCTGTATGGTCTCCTTATAATATTTAGAATCTATATCGGGCACAAACAACTGCAAACCTTCCTGCAGCAGCAGATCCTCCGTCTGTTCCTTTTCAATCCCGCTGGGCAGACCGTTGGTAAAAATTATATAATTGGTATCACTTGGGAATTTAAAGCTGTAAATCCCTTCACCCAGATCGGTCATCAATTCGCCCGGCCATTCACACGGGCTGGACGGAGAATTCCACCAGAAAACTCTGACTTCTTCCCAATTGGTTTGATTATTGTCATAATAAACCATTACGCCCGCAATCGCTTTCATTTGGCTGATTGCATCATCTTTTGCTTTTGTCACAGCAGCGGCCGTGTCGGCATTTTCAATTGCACGCAAGCCGTCGTCTTTTGCTTTTGTAATGCTGTTCCAGTCTGTTTCGCTGTAATCTGCGCTGTTATAAGAGTTATAATAGCGCAAAAGCTCCTCGCTGGCCTGTGCCTTTACATCCTCCAGGGTTGAAAAAACACCGTTTAAGAAATCATAACGGTTATCGGCCCATGTTTTAAAGTATGCAAGCTGCTTTTCGTGCGTGTCCCCGGCCTGCCAGACAAGCAGCGTGCTGCTTAAATCCCAGCGGATATAATTCATCACGGAGGTATCATCGGTAAGCTGCTTATACGTATCAAAGCTTTGTAGCCTTGCCGTAGCTTCTTTTTCACCGTTCCATATCTGTATGGCGGGAACGACTCTTTCCTTCCAAAGCTCTGTTACAAGCGTGTTAAAATCGGTATGCTGGCACAGTGCTCCCAGGATCGTGTAGCGGTCGCTTTCATAAAACATGCGGGAATCTGCCACAAACATCGTTGTATAATCCAGCATGGAATGTCCATTTTGCGTAGCGTTCAGATTACCGTAGGCAATGTCGAAGTCCCAAACGGGGGAAAAATGTATTTTTCCATCGCCGTCTATGTCAGATTCTTTATAAGCAAACAGGCTTGAAATCGCTGCGTCCTGATTTAAGGCAAACTCCTGTACAATATACATCAGCGCGGCGGATTCGGCGTCTATATAGTCTGTGTAGTGTTTGCCCTTTGCGTTATATCCGGTAGAGGAATACACCGCGTCCTCCATGTCCTGTACAAAGGATGCAATATATTCAATCTGTTCTTTAGATGCAAACTCCGGGCTTTTCAGGTCAAACGCCTGCCCGCCTTCCGTTGTAAAACCGGAAGGTTCTCCTACGATCCATACATATTCCATTAAATAGCCGCCTGTGATATCCTGTGGATTGTTGGGAATATTGTAACCCTGCATTTTGCCATTGGTGTAACGGCTGTAAGCATCGAGATCCTGATCGTTTAAATCTTCCGTTTTGCTTTGCAGATCCGTTATTTTGACAAGGTTGTCCTCCCCAAGATCCACCTTCTCCGTAAGTTGGTAAGTCCCCAGGTATTCCCCGTTTGCATACAGGTCCACAAATCTGGATTCCGGAGAAAACTCCAGGCCAATCTGATCCGCCAGGTCATAGGTCAAGCGGTTTCTGAGCATAGAATGCTCCTGCGCGTTGGCAAGAAGGGTCCATTTTTTGCTTTTTGCCATTCCCATCAGTTCCGCTTTTTTGCTCAGCTTAATATTATATGGTTTTTTGGCAAGGTTCCATGTTGTATTTCCTCTGCCCTTAATATGATCCATCTCACCGTCGTAGCTTACGGTACCATCCGTGTCAATTAAAAGCAGGCTGCCAGCCTCTTTGTTTTCCTTATCGGCGTGGATATTGTCCATACTGCCGCTTTCCGTCGTAATAAACATAGACCCAATTTGAGAAGACTGCAGCACCTTAATCCGGTATGTTTCACCGTCTGCATCCAGCGTGTAATCCCCGCCGTCTTCAAAAATATCATAGGCATTCCCGCTTATGATCGGCGTTTGGCCAATTCTGGCGTCTTGGAAAGTATGGTAAACCGTGATACCGCTTAGATCTGCCGATGCAGGTAAAAGCATATAGTAAACGCCGTCGCTGTCAGGAAACCACTTGACCGCATCAATTTCCGACGTACCAGACACCGGGCAGGCGTCCATCCACAGAGCTTTTTCTGTACTATCGGTTATATAGCCCGGGATTGCGGCTGGCTCTTCATCCGTTATTGTGGCAAACGCAGTAATGCAAGCGCCCAGCATCATGACAATTGCCAGCATCAGCGCAATGACCGCTTTGCCTTGTGTTTTGTGTTTTACCATGTTTTTACCAATCCTTTCTGCTATATCGAC
Organism: uncultured Oscillospiraceae bacterium; assembly: GCA_900541565.1. Lineage (GTDB taxonomy): Bacteria > Bacillota > Clostridia > Oscillospirales > Acutalibacteraceae > Scatavimonas > Scatavimonas merdipullorum. The sequence continues at coordinate 58,479 of UQKB01000008.1, read as the reverse complement.
AAATTTTTGTCTGTTATTAGAAACATCATACCATCTTACAACAAAAAAATCTATTGGAACTATCTTACAAATACAAATTTAAAATATAGGTAAAATTACTTAAAGCAAATATAAGCCGCCTTATACATTTTACAAGCCCCGTTATAAAACGCACTTCTTTACCCTACGCCTTTTTTCTGGAAAACAAGCGCCAAACCAGCTTAACAAGCTCAGAAGCCAATATAACGGTAAAAGCCACGGCGACAATTTTTACCCACATGGAAAGCGGCAGAGGAACCGTACCAAACACCACGCCGCCAAACTGAGTGATAACAACCTGTAGAGCAAACGTCAGGGCAAACACCACCAGCATAAGCTTATTGCCCCCTAAGCTGCGGAATATGCTCCTATTGCCGAGCTCCCTGCTGTTAAACGCGTTAAAAAGCTGAAAAACGACAAACAGCGTAAATAAAACTGTTGAAAGCTGTTCCGGCGCAGCTCCCAGGAAGTTTGTAAAATACTGCGCCAGAAAGACAATTGAAATAAACAATCCATTGGCCAGAATTCTTCCCAGCATGTTTCTTGTCACAATTGATGCGTTTCTTCCAACGGGGCGTCTTTCCATCAGACTGCCCCGAACAGGCTCAAGCCCTAAGGTAAGCGCCGGCGGGCCGTCCATAATGATATTCACCCACAAAAGCTGCAGCGCTGTAAAGGGAGCGGCAAGGCCCGCAAGCACCGAGGTAAGAACAACCAGCACGGAAGAAAGGTTGACCGTCAGCTGGAACTGTATAAAGCGCTGGAAATTTTCATAAATGCCGCGGCCCCACTGCACCGCTTTGACAATTGTGGAAAACGAATCGTCCAGCAGTACGATATCGCTTGCTTCCTTGGATACCTCCGTCCCGGAAATACCCATGGCGATACCTACATCTGCATTTTTAAGAGCGGGTGCGTCGTTAATGCCGTCCCCTGTAACGGCGACAACGTTGCCCTGTGCCTTTAGTGCGTTGACCACGCGCATTTTAATCACCGGTGTGCTTCTTGCAATGACACGTATTTTTTCAAGTGCCCTGACAAGCTCCTGTTCAGAAAGATTTTCCAGCTCTTTGGCTTCAACTGCAATATGGGTATCGTCCAAAATATGCAGCTCTCGCGCGATCGCGCTGGCTGTAACGATATTATCTCCTGTAAGCATTTTAATGTCGATCCCCGCGTTTGCGCAGCGCCGCACCGCCTCATACACGTCGCGGCGCAGCGGGTCTTTAATCGCAACAAATCCGTCAAAAGTCATTTTGCTTTCTATTCGATCCCTATTGTCGGCAAATTCGGAAATCCCTACCATTGTTTTATGTGCAAAAGCCAGCACACGGCTGGTATTTTCCTGAAAACGCTGGATCAACCGTTGCACTTCATCTCTTTGTGCAGGCTCCATTGTGCACATAGCCAGAATTTTTTCGGGACTTCCCTTTGTATACACGATCTGACATCCGTCTTTTTCTAAAATGGTAGTCATATTTTTTGTTTCGGATGAAAAAGGAAAGACATGTATAATTTGCGCCTGTGCGCGTGCTTCTTTATAATTTTTCCCCGCTTTTTTCGCCGCAACCAGCAAAGCGCACTCCGTTGGATTTCCAATAAAAGAAGGAGACTTTTCTTCAAACCCTACGTCCGCCGTACTGTTTATACAAAAGTTTTCCAGCAAATCGGTATTTTGCAATGTTTGCGGGGTACAGAGCGCGCCGCCTGCGTAAACATCCGTCACTGTCATCCTGTTTTCTGTAAGCGTACCTGTTTTGTCTGAGCAAATCACGTTGATGCTGCCGACCGTTTCACAGGCAACCATCTTTTTGACAAGCGCATTTTGCCGGGACATTTTGATAATGTGGATTGCAAGAGAAACGGCCATAATAGTGGGAAGCCCCTCTGGCACGGCGGCAACAATCAGCACAATGCTTGTGATAAATGCCTCTGATATGGTATTAAAGTTTGCCGTTCCATGTAAAAACGCAAAAAACAGCTGCACCAAAAACACAACGGCCGCTACCCCAACGCCCAGCACGGCAATTTTTTTACCAAGCGAGGCCATTTTTTCCTGCAAGGGGGTGCTCGCCTTTTCTGTTCCAGACAGTTCCTTTGCTATTTTCCCAAACTCTGTATCATCTCCAACGGCCGTTATCACCATTTTTCCGTTGCCGCCGGTTATAAAGCAACCGGAATACAGCATGTTGGTGCGTTCGGCCACCGGTGTTTTTTCACTTTCCATCACCGCGTCGGCATCTTTTTTGACTGGCAGGCTTTCACCTGTCAGCGCAGATTCGTCAGTCGTTAAGTCTGTTGCCTGTATCAGCCTGCCGTCGGCCGGCAACTTATCGCCTGTACCAAGTAGGACAATATCGCCAACTACTACATCCTTTTGTGTAATATACTGCGTTTTTCCATCCCTGATAACCTTAACATGCACCTCGTCGTTAAATTTACTGAGTGCTTCAAAGGCTTTTGCGCTTCTGCCCTCCATTGCCACTGTAATGACAACAGAAAGCGCAATGGCCACAAGAATTCCCACGCACTCAATAAAGTCTGCTTCTCCGCCTGTAAACGCGCGTACCACATTTACCCCAAATGCAATCAGATCTGCCAAAACAAGCATAATTACCATAGGCTCGCATACGGCATCCCATATTCTTTTGATAAGCGGCGTCTTTTTTGCTCTGGTAAAGGTGTTTTCCCCATGGCTTTCCCTGCTTTGCAAAACCTGTTCATTTGTAAGGCCTGCATCGGCATGGACCGAAAACGTCTGTAAAACATCCTCGCTTTTTCTTAAAAAAGCCTGCATTTACACATCTCTCCTTTTTAAGCTTACAATAAAAAACCCAAGTATAACCTTTGCAGTTATACTCGGGTTTAAACATTTACCATACAGGCCGTGTATTGCTCCAAAGGCATACACGAGTCTGGTTATTTAAGGCAAGCCAGGCCAAAACAGCCGAGGTTGTTGACTTGCCGCACGGAATCCGTGCCAACTACTCCCTCATGGATATTTAAATTGCAGCGTTATTATAACGCACCCTGTTTTGATTGTCAAGATTTTCTTTCAGCAACATGCAGCGATCTGTCTTTTTTACACTGGCTTCGATAAGGATATTTTATCTGCAGCGGCAGTTACAGCTGCCGTTGTTGTTCCCGTTCCCGTTGCCGCCGCCGTTATTGGCAATAACCTGCCCTGTAACCTCATAGTTTGCCGGCGTTATGGTATACGACACCGTTACTGGTACATAGTCGGTAAACATCCCGCTGCGGCCTAAAACATTATTATTTCCACAAGAAGATCCGCAAACATTTCTAGAACACATACTTTTCTCTTCTTTCATTATATTACAGGTTTGTCCTGCAATATATCTTATGTGCTTTCGGACAAGATGGTGCGCAGATTCATAAGAAGCAAATAAATGCAGCCGGCCTCTTTTTACCTTTAAGTCCTCCATCAAACACAGCACGTTTATTTTCACGGGGATTTCCAAAAGCATATGCAAGACCTGGTTACAAGTCCTGTTGCCAGGCCGTAACCCCATGACAGCCACTTGTTGCTAAGCATAAAATTCTGCAATCTGACACCATTTCGCCTAATTACGCAATTGTTAAAATATCAATAAAACCGGTAATTTGAAATATATCCATAATCACTTCGTTTACATTTTTAATCACCATACTGCCCTGCTTATTCATAACTTTTTGCGTGGCAAGCAGCACACGTAGCCCGGCTGATGATATGTATTCCAGCTTTGCAAAATCCAGCACCAATTCCGTTACGCCATCCATAGTGCTCAGTTCAGCCTCCAGCATGGGGGCTGTAGAAGTATCCAATCTTCCTTCAAGGGTCAGCGTTAATTTGTTTTGATTTCGTTGTTTTTCAATATGCATCTTTGGTATCCTCCTAAAATATTCGTTTACTCTATTGTTGATTTATATAAATTGGGTTTTAAGGGCTTTTTCTTCGCGCAGCAACCTCTTGCTGCGTTGATAAAATCCCTTTGTCCAATCCATTGCAACCGCTTTGTACGCAGTTGTTCTTCCCTTGCATTTTTGAACTCATGCGGCTTTACAGATGACGTGATCCAGACAAACACCCCCTAAAAGACAATTAGATTCTATCATTTTTCCTCAAAATATCCCAGCCCTTGTAAATTCATAAGGAACCTTTTCATATAACCAAGAGAAGTTACAGGCCACTTAAAATGCATTCTGTACAGCACCTGCATTGTTAACAAATTGCTTTTTGCAACATCATATGTTTTTCTGCCATGCGCAATATTTTGGTATGCAATAAAGCTTGACAGAACCTTTGCCTTTTCAGGATCTTCTTTTGCAAGATTTACAGCTTCTATATACGCGTTATTTTCAACAGGATGCACATACAGCCCAACTCTGTTCATTTCCGCATACAGATCGCTCATAATCAGGGAATGGTTATTATACGGATGGAACACCGTGCATTCCTTTGGAGTTTGTGCTAAAAGAAGAATGGCCTTTGCAACATAATCAATTGGCGAAAGCTCAAATGGCATATCCATTGTTTCATATGGATAACAGCCGATAAGGAAAGTGGATTTAAGCCTGCCCATAAAGCTATTTGTTGTAAAGTTAATCTGGTACTCTCCGTCGCTTTCTCTTGCTGCTAAGGTTCCTACTCGCATAATCTTTGCGTTCATTCCCTGTGCAATATTTTCAAGAATTTCGCGTTCAGCAAGGAATTTGGCGTTTGTATATTTTGAGCCCTGCACCTGTCCGTAATAAAGCAGGTTTTCCTTAAGGTGCGTAACCTTTCCCGGCTTGTCAACGAACATACCTCCCACACTCATGGTGGAAACGTGTACAAGCCTTATCCCTGTAGCCTTGCAAAAGGCCAGAATATTCTGCACACCGTGGTAATTTACATCCTCAATATCAGTCCCCTTTGAAAAATGCTTAACATTGGCAGCACAGTTGATAAAAATATTTGCCCTGATATCCTTAAGGTTTTCAAAAGTGTTTTTATCTGTTATATCGCCTTCAATAATTTCCACCCTTTCGCCATATTCTTCCATAATGTTTACTTCAAAATAATAAAAGAATATGGATTTCATCCTGTCAAGGGCAGACTCATTCTTTTTGCTGCGCAGCAGGCAGTAAACCTTTCCGTTGTGGTTTTTGAGCAGCTCATAAAGAATGTGAATTCCAAGAAAGCCGACCGCACCGGTAAGAAGAACGTCGCCGATTGTCTGCTTTTCCCCATTTAAAAAACTGTCGAGTGTGTTTTTCTCCAGCACCTTATCAATAGCCGTGTAGTCGTAGTTTGCAAAATCGTCAAAGCCGTTGTCGCCTTGCTGTGAGCCGCCTGCAAGCTTTGCAAGCATTCTTGGCGTGGGATTTTCAAACACATCGCCGTAAGTAATACTGTAATGATGCTTGCTCGCCGCAATTACAACTCTTGTAACGGTCAGGGAGGTACCGCCTAAGTCAAAGAAATTATCTGTTGCAGAGACCTTTTCAACATTCAAAATCTCACTGAAAATCTGACAAAACTGCCTTTCGACTTCCGTTGCAGGCTTTTCAATCTTTTTGTCCGCCTTATCAGCAAGAGCCGGCTCACACAACGCCCGTATGTTCACTTTCCCGTTGGGCGTAAGCGGAAGCTCCTCAAGCTGGTTAAAGGAGGCAGGAATCATATATTCCGTAAGGGTTTTCCGCATTTCGGCTTTGAGCGCATCTACATCCATCTTCTTTTCAGCAGTATAGTAAGCGCAGATGCCATCCTCATTGCCCAGCTTTTTAATAACAACAACCGCCGAACGGATGCCCGCAATATTTGTAAGGCATTTTTCAATTTCGCCAAGCTCAATGCGAAGTCCCCTGAGCTTGACCTGGTTATCCTTTCTGCCAAGGATTACAACATCACCGTTGTTCATCCACTTTGCATAGTCACCAGACCTGTAAAACCGCTGGCCTTCGTAATGGATAAATGCTTTTTCCGTTTGCTCCGGCAGCTTGTTGTAGCCAAGCGCCACGCCCAAGCCGCCGATAAGCAGCTCGCCGACAACCCCCACCGGCAGCTTGTTGTCGTCTAAATCCACAATGTATTCTTTATAATTTAAAAGAGGCCTGCCAACAGAAATTTCAGTGGCATAAGTAAGCTCCTTTGCATTAGAGGAAACGGTAATTTCCGTTGGTCCATAGGTGTTGATTATTTTTGCATCTGTTTTTTCGCGGAGCACCTGCAACAGCTTATCAGGGTAGTTTTCTCCGCCGGATAAAATGACCTTGCAGTTTTTCATTGCCTGTGCAAATTCGGGAAGCTCCATATAGAGAAGCAGCCTGGATGGCGTTGCGTTAAACGCATCCACATGATTTTCCTCAAAGAACTGTGCAAGCGCCGCCGGATTTACAGTCTGCTCGTCACTTGCAAACGCAAGCGTAAGCCCATTGCAGAGTGCCCCCACCGTCTCCTTTAGCGACATATCGAACGAAATAGTCGTAATGGAACCATAGCATTTGCAGGCTTCTGTAACGTATCTGATCTGAATATTTCGCTCGTGATCTGTAAGATAGCTTGCAATACCAATGTGCCGGAGCATTACACCCTTTGGTTTGCCGGTTGAGCCGGAGGTGTAGATAAGATAGGCCAGATCCTCAGGAGAAATTGCAACAACAGGCTTTGCATGGTTGTCTCCCTTTTCAAGTTCCTCAATATCCACTGTCTTATCATAGCGCTTAAGAAGCTCACCAAAGGTGATAACAAGCTCTGCCTCGCTGTCCTCAATAATACTTTCAATACGTTCCTGCGGATATTCCGGGCATGTAGGGATAAAGGCACATCCGGCTTTCAGGATTCCAAACAATGCTGCAAAAAAGCCCGATGTTCTTTTGAGCAAAATAACGACCTTGCTGCCGTTTTTTATCCCCCTTGCAATAAGGTTGTTTGCAATGCTGTTTGCACGTTTGTCAAGCTGGGAATAGGTAAACTTCCCGTCACAAGCTATAAGCGCCGTTGTGTCAGGATGCAGTGCAACCTGTTTTTCAAAAAGCGCATGCAAAAGCTTAATTTCAGGCTCTTTAAACTCGGTCTGTGAAAAGGCTTCGATAACCGCAGCGCCTTTTTCATTGAGCATCGAGATTTTACGCACTTTCTGATGCGGGTCGGCAATTATCTTTTCTGTAACAACTGCAATTGCATTTGCAAATGCCTCCATCAGATTTTGGCTGTACAGCGCATCATTATACAAAACGTTTATACTTTCCTGCCCATTGTTTTTTTCAATATAAACGGCCGTTTTAAATTTGACTCTTCTTTCTCCGATTGCGTCGTTTTCAATTTTTTGCTGATCTATATAAAGATCTTCAGAGACCCCAAGCTGGTAAGCATATAGAATGTTTGGCGCATAATTGAATTTGCGGCAAACATCGGCATAAGGATAAATTTCATTTGAAACAGCGTTCACCAGAAGCTCTTTTGCAGCTTTAACAAGCTCTAAAGCGGTGACATCACCTATTTCAATCCCAATTGGCAGGGTTTTAACAAACATGCCAAAGCAGTTGCGAAGCTTTATATCTGTCCGTCCGTTGCTTATTGTGTTAATGTAGGCATTGCGGCTGTTTGTAAACCTTGACACAACATAAAGCATGGAGGCAAGGAAAAGGTGCGCAGGCGTGATGCCGATCTCATTGCAAAATTTTGAAATGCGGTGCATATCAAAAGGAACAGAAAGCATTACCGGCTTTCCGTTTTCGGGTAAGCCTCCTAAATCCGGCGTAATTTCGTCAGCGCTTTCGCACTTTGAAAGCATATTGGAAATATAAGTTTCAGCAGCCTTAAATGCAGCGCCCGACCTGTTTTCTGCTTCAGCACGCACATAGTCGAAATAGTCGTAGGTCTCAGCCTCTATTTCTTTTCCCTCATAAGCATCCTTTACAGCTTCTGCAAATAATCCGAAGGAAGCGCCGTCAAAAATGATGTGATGAAATTCGGCAAACAGATAAACCGATTTTTCTGTTTCGATAACTTCCACTTTGAAAAGCTGCGTATTCATCAGCTTGTAGGGTTTTACAAAGTCTGCTCTGTATTTTTCAAACGCATGTTCAGGCATCTTTTTGACAGGTACGGTAAAATCATCTGCACGCTGCTTGATCTGTACAACATCATCATTTCTCACCCCGATGCGCGTGAAAACATATGGATGTGCAGCAAGCACGTCGGTTACAGCTTTTGCAAGCTTTTCTGCACGGAAAGAAGCCGGAAATTTATAACAAAAAGGAATATTGTAGAAAGTATCATACGGATGCTTCATACACTCTGCATACACGCCGTATTGGGTATAAGAAAGAGGTACATACTCCTTTTCGGCTTTTTCCGCAGAGATACTGCTGCCAGAATTTTTTCTTGCCGTAAGAAGATTTTGAACAATTTCGGATTCAAGCGATAACACAGAACACCCCTTCATCAGTGTTTGAATTTCTGCGTTATACCCGAATACCTTATTAAGCTCTACGGCAAGCTTAATTACAGTAAGGGACGTCATGCCACAATGCATAAGATCTGCCGAAACGTCAATTTCCTTTGTTCCAATAATTTTTTCTATTATATCTAATATTTTCTTTTGGAGCAAAGTCAGCGGATGCTCTGTCTTCTGTGCCGCTGTTTCGGCCGCCGCAAGCTGCATTTCCGGCAGTTTTCTTCTGTCAACCTTTCCATTTACATTAAGCGGAATGCTGTCAAGCTGCATAATGGCTTCGGGCACCATAAAAGGCGGTTTCTTTTCTGCGATAAAGCTTTTAAGACTGTCAATGTCAACCGCGCCGTCCGAAACAACATATGCGGCTATGTACTTTCCACCCGCCGGCTTATCCTTGGCAACAACGGTTGCGTCTTTAATGCCGTCAAACTCGCGGATAACTGCCTCAACCTCGGTCAATTCAATCCGGTAGCCACGGATTTTGACCATTCCGTCGCGTCTGCCCACATAGGACAAATTTCCGTCGTTCATGAATTTAACAATATCGCCCGTATGATAAAGAACACCATATCTTTCACGATTTTCAAAAGGATTTTTGACATATACCTTTTCTGTCTGCTCAGGACGATTCAAATAGCCGCGGGATACAAGCGGGCCCGCAACACACAACTCGCCTACTGCTCCTACAGGCAGCATTCTAAGCTGTTTGTCAACAACATACAGATGTGTGTTGTCAACAGCCTTTCCGACAGGAAGCGGATCATAATATTTATCCACATGAAACGCCGTAGTTATAATGGTACACTCGGTTGGGCCGTAAAGATTGTAGACCTTTATGCCTTCCACGGGCGTAAAAGGCACTAATTTTTCCCCGCCTGTGCCTATGATCTTGAGTGCAATATTGTCTATGGAAGTAATAAACGCTCTGCCCACCTGCGTTGTCATAAACATACTTGTAATGCCATGTTTTGCACAGTAATCATTTATCCATACCAAGTCCAGGCGTTTTTCTTCGGGGATAATGTACTCTGTTGCGCCAAAAGACAAAAACGGATAAATGTCCATCATATGAGCATCAAACCCATAACTTGCGTATGCCGCCGTGGAGCTTTCGTCGGTAATTTCAAAAATCTTATATCCCCAGTGGATAAAGTTTGTTATATTGCGGTGGTTTAGCATGCAGCCCTTTGGCACGCCTGTAGAGCCTGATGTATAAAGCAGAACAAACAAATCCTCTGGAGCCGGACTAGGCAGCGCAGTATTGCAGGCAGGAAGGGTCGCAATCTCGCTGATTTTCAGAATTTCCCCCTTAAAATCAGGCACAAGATGCAGCAGTTTTTCATCTGCAATCATAATTTTTACATTTGCATCCTTTATCATAAACTGCAACCGCTCTGATGGATGCGTAGGATCAAGCGGCTCATAAGCTGCGCCCGATTTTAATACGCCAATCGCACAGATTGTCATATACTCACAGCGCTCCACAAGAACAGCAACGGCATCCTCCGCGCCGTAGCCCTTGTCATGAAGATATTTTGCAATCTTGTCTGTTATTGCATCAAGCTCTTTATAAGTGTAACGGTTTTCCTTGAATACCAGCGCTGTTTTGTCGGGCCGAAGCTTTACCTGCTCACGAAACAAATCTATAAAACCAATACTTAAATCGCAGTCGGTTTCCGTCTGGCGATTTATTTCAAAAATTTTCTCCCTGCTGCGTGGGGATACAAGGTCAATTTCGGAAAGCGTTGCTTTTTTCATCATTTCACGGATGATTAACACAAGCATATCGGCAAAGGATTGAATGGTCTCCTGTTCATATAGATCGCTGCGATATTGAAATTCTATTTCAAAGCCGCCGTGACTCTTGAAGATCATAATAGAAAGGGGGGCTTGTGCACTGTCAACGGGAATACTCTCCATATCAAGTGTTTCTCCAGCAAGTTCAAAGCTGTTGAAAGCGTCTGACTGATATACAAACATAATATCTGTATCGAGCCCATACTTTGTGGCGAGTTTTACAAAGGGGTAGCTGTCATTTTTGATAGATGCGCGAAGGTTATTTTCCACCGACACAAGATAATCAACCACGGCGGTATCCTCGTCAAACTTTGTGTACACAGGCAGAGTACGCACCATCATACCGATCGTGTTTTTCATTCTCCCGTCATGCCGTCCGTGGTTTACAGTGCATACAACGGTCTCATTTTGTCCTGTAAATTTTGCCACTGCATATTGACAAGCCCCAAAAAAGAGCGTGTTTTCCGTAATGCCTTTTGCTTTTACAAAACTGCTTACATTTTCATTTGACAGATCATGGGAAAGAAATCTTGTAAATCTCTTGCAGGGCTTGTTTGCAACAGTTTCGTCCTCTTGAAAATCGGCAGCCAGTCTGGAACTGACTTCCAGGCCGTCAAAAATCTTATCAAAATATTTCTCTGCTTCCCTGTACTTTTCCGTTTCCTCAAGCCTTTGCTCATAAAGCGACAGGGCAAATTGCCCAAAGCGTTCTTTTTCAATTTTTTGTCCGTTATACGCCAACGAAATTTCATTGCAAATGACAGCCACCGAAGTACCGTCAAAGGCAATATGGTGAAAATCCATTGCAAAGCAGTAGACCGTTTCCGTTTCAAAGATTGTAAATCGAAACAGCTGATCGCTTGTAAGGTCGAACGGCTTTACAAAAGCTTTCTTTGCATTGGCAAGCTCTGTGTCTGTGGTCGTGATGACTGGGATATCCACCGTTATGGCTTGTCTGCGCATCATTGGCGTGCCTGTAGAGGTGTCAATCATAAAGCAAAAGGCCTCGTGATTTCTTACTGCCTTTTCAACAGCGGAACCAAGGGTGCCAATGTTGATTTTTGAGGTTTTGCTGAAGGTATAGCAACAGGGTGTGTTGTACATGGTCCCCTGAGGATTTTTGATACAGGCAAGATAAACACCCATCTGACTCGGCGTTAACGGATATAACGCCTGCACAACACCCACACACCCAGCAATTATGTCCTCATCTGTATGTATCAGATTTTCTGAAATACGCTCGGGCGTTTTGCATTCAAAAATAATATCGGTTGAAAGCCCTGGAATTTCACATGCATTCTGAAGCATCATAACCTTGATCGAATCACCGCCAAGATCAAAAAAGCTGTCGTTTATTCCAACCTTTCCGCAGTGTAAAACCTCCTCAAATTTTTCACAGAGCAGTTTCTCTGTTGCATTTTTCGGCGCAACATATTTTGCTTTATACATAGAAGCATCCGGTTTTTCCAGTGCAAGCCTGTTAATTTTTCCATTTGCATTAAGGGGAAATTCCGAAAGCTTTACAAAGAATAGCGGGATCATATAGTCGGGCAAGACTGTGCGCAAATGCCTTTTAATAGCTTCAGCCGTTACGTTTTCGCCTTTAAAATATTCCACAAGATAATTCTGTCCATAATCGTTTACAAATGCTTTTACAACAGCTTCTTCAACACCGCTTACATTCTGTGAGCAAACCTCAATTTCTCCAACCTCAACCCTCTGCCCATTGATTTTAACCATCCAGTCCTTGCGGTTGACATATATAATATTACCGTCATCCAAACGTTTAACAATATCGTTTGTATGAAACAGAATTTTATCTGCATCACACGTTGCATACGGATTAAGCCGGTAAGCCTTCGCAGTCTGATTGGGAAGATTTAGGTATCCGTCCGAAATAGCCCCGGCAACGCAAAGCTCGCCTTCCTCTCCATCTCTGACAGGATGGCCGTTTTCATCCAGAATATAAACGCTTATACCGCTTACGGGCTTGCCTATTGGTGTATTGTCATAGCTTTTGTCAACCGTAAAGGCAAGTGCAAGCAGGGTTTCGCTTGCACCGTAAATGTTTATCATTTTGTATGCATCGCTGTATTGGTTACAGAGCCTCTCCCCAACGGTCTTTACGGTTTTTAACGTTTTGCTCTTGTTTTTGTAGACCTTAAGCTGAGTGGGATTGATATAGGCGTTTGTAATACCGTACTGTTCTATTGCGGTTTCAAGAAAACGAACATCTTTTCTTTCCTCATCATTGAGCATAACGATGGTAGCACCGGCAAGCAACGGTACATAGTTTTCCGGCACGGATACGGAAAAGCTATGTGTGATGGTGCTAAGACAAATATCCTGATCGGTCGTTTGCTCAATCTCAAGCTGTCTTACCAAACTTTCATAAAGAGATCTTTGTGAGTGAATAATGCCCTTGGGACTGCCCGTAGAGCCAGACGTATAAATGACAAAGCCTTTGTCCGTATCGCAAAGCTCTGCAATTTCTTCATACGGCGCATAATTTATGCATGCATCCACAAATTCTTTATCAATTACAAAACTGCTGTTACAATCCTTTTTTATGTACGCAACCCTGTCCTTGGGGTAGTCTGTAATCAGCGGGGCAAATGCACAACCGGCCTTCATGATTCCAATTTCGGCCGCTATGTACTCGGTACATCTTGGCATAAGCACGGGAATGATCGCACCCTTTTTGCATCCCTTTTCTATAATTCCCCTGGCGATTTTCCCGCTCATTTCATCAAGCTGCCTATAAGTAGTGACGCGCTTTCCACTGTGATCAATAAAAGCAGCTTTATCTGCATAGCTTAAAAAAGAATCCTTCAGATGGTCCATTAATACATTCATTTTCTCACCTCATTACTCAATTAAACGACTATTTTTATCTGATTCATACCCAAAACACGGGTATAATCAAAGCTTTTGCATATAGTATGATGCATTTCTGCCATTTTGATTTCATAACCGTTACTTCTCAGTAAAATAATATAGTCATTTCCTTCACGGTTCACTCTTATATCGGTTTCAACTGGCTTGCCCCTTTTTGCTCCCAGCTCTTTTACAAAAGCAAGGACCTCTGCTGTTGCCAAAATCATTTTTTCCCTTGCCTGATAATCTATATCCGCAAGCTTTTCTGTCATATAAGACGCAATTTCTTCCTTGGAAAGAGCAGAATTTACCGAGAAAGACAAGAGCTCATTATCCTTGCTGCTTTCAATCAAATAAAAATTTTTGTACCTGCCGTTTGACCTCTTGATTATCACAAATACCATAACAGCTATAAAAAGCAAGGTTCCGTACTGTGCCACCACCAGTGTAAGCCAAATTCCTGTAATACCGAAAATTTCGCTTAACACATATGCACAAGGAACAATGATGGCAATACCGTTTACAATGGAAATGGTCAACGATAGAAATTTTTTCTTTGTTGCCATAAAGTAATACATCAACAAAAACGAAAGCGCAAGTCCGGGAAACGACAAAGAGCTTATCCGCAAAGCCGGAACTACAAATGACATTTCCTGTGCAGTTTTGTCGCCAAATATCTGGGCAACAAATTCCGGCACACCTTCAATCACAAGCATAATGGCTACACTTGCAGCCAACAGAATCAGCACAGCTTTTCTGAAAGCATATTGAATACCGGTAAGATCTTTTTCCCCCAGCAGTACGCTTACGATCGGTATCATTGTCTGAGAAGCGCCCGTTACAAATGCAGATACAAATATTTGACACATGGAAATTACAGACATTGCAACCATGCCGTCTTTTCCTGCCTCATTCTGAACCATACTGTTCAGATAAAACATCTTTACCGTGATCAGCAGTGTTCCAAGAGCACCCGAAACACCCGTTGCAAATAACAATCCCAGTTTTCCAAAAAATTCTTTTATACTTTGAAAAATAGAAAAATCAAAATGAAGCGTGTTTCTTCTATCTTTAAAATGCGTAAGCATCATAAAAAATGCAATCACATTACCGATTACCGTTGCAATTGAAGAACCGATGATTCCCATATGAAACGGTCCCATAAGCACAATATCCATAACAAGGTTTACAGCATTTGAAAGAATAATCAGATTTGACGCAAAGTTTGGCCTGCCGTCACTTCTTATACAATGCACCACACTAGGCAATAATAAAGAAAACGGAGTACCGGCGATTACGGGTATGTAATACAGGATCAGCTCTCTTTTAAGTTCAGGAATGGATGTAAATATGGAAGCAATCGGATCAAGCAATAGAAACTGCACAATCATAAGAACTGCACTTAAGAATAAAAGCGCGATAAAAGCGACTGTAAACGTCTTGTCGGCGGTAGCCTTATCGTTTTTCCCTTTTGCATAGGAAATGATTGTAGATGCGCCCAGACCAAATAATATTGTCATGGAAAAGTAAAACTGTATAACGGGCGACAGTAAATTAATTGCGGCCATGGAAGTGCTGCCCACCATATGGCCTACCAAAATCGAATCCACCATAACAGCAATATTATTTGCCATTGCAGTAAGAACCGTAGGTACAAAATATTCAAGGTACTTTTTATTGATAATATTTCCGTTTCTTTTTAAAGTGTATTCAGACATTTTTTTCAATTACCCCTTATCCACTCACACTATCCATAAAACAATCTTTATCTAATACATTAAGCAATATTATTGCGACCTGCATATAAATTCTTTATGCATCAAACACATATGTACAATAAAAATTTTTCTATAAATTTTACGCTCCATTTTATTTTATAGTATTTTGTAGTATCTTGGTGTCACAATTCTTCCGGCAGTGCCCCAGAAAGGCTTTCTTATAAATTGTGTAATGGAAATATTCATTGCTGCAGCCTCTCCAAAGCTTGCGACAGGCATTTTGCAGCAGCCACGCATAAAAACTTTATCTCTATAATAGCATACTGCATTTTTAAAATCTATAGTTCGGCGTAAACAAGCCAAAAAACGGCGTAAGTGGTATACAAAAATGCATAGCGCTTACGCCGCTCTTACTTTATTTCGTTTTAATGAACAGAGAAGGTTCGTAAATACGGTTTTTTCTTGTGTTTTGCCATACAATAATCAGGTACGGCAAGGCGTTATATAAATTTGCAATTTTTAGGGTTGTATGTTCTTTTAAAAAAAGCAGCGTGCATACATTTTTGTACGGGCCTTTGTCCCTACCGTCTTTTCGCCATTTTCCACCGTACTTTCTATGATAGCATGGTTATGTTTTGCCATAATTAAACCGCCGCCGTCAATTTAACCAAACAATTTGCAGAATTTATGCCCATTTCAAAAAACTTTTGTAAGATACAACTAAATATTGACTAAATTCTTTGTAATTTAAATTTGTAAATCTATTGAAATTACACTTAAAAATTGCTATTATATTCTAGGAAGATTGTTATATATTGGCAATTTTATGCAAAAATTTGCTTTTGTGCAATATTTTGTCGAGCACGGTCAAATCTGCCTATGCTCGCAATTTGCGATAGCAAATGTGGAAGGAGAACGGATATACATGGCTGAAAAAAAAGAAAGCGCGGCTGCCGCGGTGTTGGACGAACGTACGCCGTTGGAGCTGTTTCTTGCAGGGGAAAGCATAAACGCCTATGAATATATGGGTGCACATAAAAGCTACCGCGACGGAAATGACGGCGTGGTATTCCGCGTATGGGCGCCAAATGCACTGTCTGTTTCTGTAGCAGGCGACTTTAACGACTGGGACAATACGGCAAACTTTATGGAGCGCGTACAGCAAACCGGCGTATGGGAATGCTTTATTCCCGATGTAAAGCAGTACCAGGCATACAAATACTGTGTAGAAACGCCATGGTTTGAAAAGCAATATAAAACAGACCCTTATGGCTTTCACTGCCAGACCCGCCCGGAAAACGCTACACTGTATTACGATTTGGACGGTTATGAATGGAACGACGCAAAATTTTTGCAGAAAAAAGCAGAAAAACCGCATTATGAGTGTCCCATGAACATTTACGAGGTCCACGCCGGCTCCTGGCGCTTAAATGAGGACGGCACCCGTTACAGCTATAGAAAACTTGCCGACGAGCTGATTCCCTATGTAAAGGATATGGGGTATACGCATATTGAATTTATGCCGCTTACCGAATACCCCTACGACGGCTCCTGGGGCTATCAGGTAACCGGGTATTATGCGCCGACCTCGCGTTATGGAACACCGCATGATTTTATGTATTTTGTCGACCAGTGCCACCAAGCCGGTATTCAGGTCATTTTGGACTGGGTCCCCGCGCATTTTCCACGGGATGCACACGGCCTTGCAAAGTTTGACGGAACCTGCTGTTATGAATATGCCGACACAAGAAAAGGAGAGCACAAGGAATGGGGCACGTTTGTGTTTGACTACAGCCGGTACGAGGTTATTAGCTTTTTGATGTCCAGTGCCATGTTCTGGCTGGAAAAATACCACATAGACGGTATCCGTGTGGACGCGGTGGCCTCTATGCTGTATCTGGATTATAACCGGAGTGACGGGCAATGGGTTGCAAACAAATACGGCGGCAAGGAGCATTTGGAGGCCGTAGCCTTTTTGCAGAACCTCAATGCACGGATTGCCGCGCGTCATCCGGAGGATTATATGATTGCAGAAGAATCAACCTCCTGGCCGCTTGTTTCGCGCCCTGTAGAGGACGGCGGGCTTGGCTTCAACTACAAATGGAACATGGGCTGGATGAACGATATGCTCCATTATATGTCTACAGACCCGCTGTATCGTCCTTATCACCATGACAATTTGACCTTTTCGTTCTTTTATGCCTTTTCCGAAAATTTCCTGCTGCCTATTTCCCATGATGAGGTGGTTTACGGCAAGGGTTCCTTGATTCATAAAATGCCGGGGAATTACGACATGAAGTTTGACGGCGTAAGGGCATTTATGGCCTATATGATGATTCATCCCGGCAAAAAGCTGACGTTTATGGGCGCGGAGATCGGCCAGTTTGACGAATGGGATTCCAACGCCAGCCTGCAGTGGAACCTGCTGGATTTTGAAAAGCACCAGCAGCTTCATCTGTTTTTTAAGGAGCTTAACCATTTTTACCTGCAAAATCCGCCTATGTATGAGGTTGATTTTTCCTGGGAGGGCTTTTCTTGGATTCACCATAACGACTATATGCAAAGCGTGATCGCCTTCCGGCGCATGGATAAGAAGGGCAATAACTTAATCGGTGTATGCAACTTTCAGCCTGTTTACCGAGAAGATTACCGCATTGGCGTACCGCAAAACGGTATTTATGCCGAGGTCTTCAACACAGACGATACACGCTTTGGCGGCAGCGGCATTACAAACGGAAACAGTATAGACGCCACCGGCGAAGAAATGCACGACTGCGACCAGTCTATTACAATTAATCTTCCACCGCTGTCTGTCATGTACTTTACATGCGTGCGGAAAAAGCCGCCCAGAAAGAAAAAAACATCTGCTAAAAAAACTGCAGCAAAGCAGCCGGCACAAAAGGAAAAAGGCTCCACAGAAAAATAGCCCATCTGCAACCTTATCTGCTTCAAAGCGCTGCGCATTATCCCGGCGTTTTGTAAAATAAACGTGTTATCTGGAGGTATAGAAAAATGTATCCAAAGCAAGAAGTTGTCGCCATGCTGCTTGCCGGCGGCCAGGGCAGCAGGCTTGGCGTTCTGACCAAAAAGCTTGCAAAGCCAGCCGTACCCTTTGGCGGCAAATACAGGATTATTGATTTCCCCCTGTCAAACTGCGTAAATTCCGGTATTGAAGCCGTAGGCGTTCTTACGCAGTACCAGCCGCTTGTTTTAAACGAGTATATCGGCAACGGCCAGCCCTGGGATCTGGACGGCATGCTTGACGGTGTGCACTGCCTAAGCCCCTACCAGCAGGTCGGCGGTGCGGACTGGTACACAGGCACTGCCAACGCCATTTATCAGAATATCAATTTTATTGAACGCTATGACCCCGATTATGTGGTTATCCTTTCAGGTGATCATATATATAAGATGGACTATTCCAAAATGGTCGCCTTTCATAAAGAGCACCAGGCGGACTGCACAATTGGAGTGATCGACGTTCCGCTGCAGGAAGCCTCCCGCTTTGGTATTTTAAACACCAACCCGGACGGTTCTATTTACGAATTTGACGAAAAGCCCAAAGTGCCGAAAAGCACCAGCGCTTCTATGGGCATTTATGTATTCAGTTGGGATAAGCTAAAAAAATACCTGATCCTTGACGCGCAAACGGAAGGCTCCAGCAACGATTTTGGCAAGGATGTTCTGCCTGCCATGCTCAAAGCGGGCGAGCGCATGTTTGCCTATCAATTTGAAGGTTACTGGAAGGACGTAGGCACAATCGACAGCCTTTGGGAAGCCAACATGGATCTTCTGGATCCAAACGTACCGCTCGATTTAAGCGAGGATAACAACAAAATTTATTCCAGAAACCCCGTTATGCCGCCGCATTATATTGGGGAGAGCGCAAAAATCCAAAATTCCCTGGTCGCAGACGGCTGCAATATTTATGGCGAGCTGGAATTCTCTATTCTTTTTGCCGGTGTGACCGTACAAAAAGGCGCGGTGGTGACCGACTCTATCCTGATGCCGGGTGTTGTAGTAGAGGAAAACGCTGTGGTACAATACGCAATTGTCGCAGAAAACGCCGTGATTGGTAAAAACGCCGTGATCGGCGCAAGGCCTGAAGATATCAGCGACAAGAACGAATGGGGCGTCACCGTAATAGGCGACAACCTGCATATCGGCGCAAACGCCGACGTGCCGCCCAAATCGATGATAGATAAGGACATTGAGGAGGTGCAGGCAAAATGAGGGGAAACAATGTGCTGGGGCTGATTTTTCCAAACATATATGACGAGCTGATCCCAGAACTTACCGCACGGCGTACAATGGGCTCTGTCCCCTTTGGCGGCAAATACCGCCTGATTGATTTTCAGCTTTCCAACATGGTGAATTCCGGTATTAACAACGTTGGCGTAATTACAACCAATAACTTTGCTTCCCTAATGGACCATGTGGGGTCCGGCAAAGCGTGGGATCTTTCCAAGCGCCGGGGCGGCCTGACCATACTTCCGCCGTTTAGCCAGGGGAACAGTAAATTTAACACACCGATTGAAAACATTTACGGCGTACGCGGTTTTATCAACAATTCTTCTGAAGAATACGTATTGCTCAGCGAATGCAATTGCGTTTACAATATGGATTACCATAAAATGCTCACCTTCCACATTTCTTCGGGTGCAGATATTACCATGATGTACAGAAACGGCAAAATTCCCGCACAAGCGGAAACACCGATGATTCTGTCACTTGGCACGGACAGCCGCATTGAAGAAATGCTGATCCGCCCCAAAACACTGGAAGACGACGGCACATGCAATTATGCAGTCGGCTGCGTGCTGATGAAGCGCGACCTTCTGCTGGAGCTTGTTACCGACTGTATCAGCCGCAATAAGCTCGACTATAAGCGCCATATGCTGCAGGACAATGTGCGCAATTATAAATTTTACGGGTATGAATTTTGTGACTATAGTGCAATCATCTGTTCCATGGACGATTATTTTAAAGCAAACATGTCGCTTATGCAGCCGGAAATCCGTGCACAGCTTTTTAACGGTTCGCGTCCTATTTATACAAAGGTGCGCGACGACATGCCCAGTAAATACGGTCTTGGATCGTCGGTAGAGAACTCGCTGATCGCACAGGGCTGTGTGATCGAAGGCGAAGTAAACAACTGTGTTATTTCCAAAGGTGTGTATATTGGAAAGGGCGCGAAGGTTTCCAACTGCGTGATTATGCAGGACACAAAAATCGGTGAAAACGCCAGTTTAAATTATGTGATCTGTGACAAGGATGTCGTCGTAAAAGACGGCCGCGCTTTAATGGGATATTCTTCCTACCCTATTTACATTGCCAAGGCAAGCGTTGTATAATAGGTTTAAGCAATCTACACAGCGGACACAAAAGCAGTGATTCCGCTGTGTTTTCTACCTGGTGAAAAATTTGCATATGTGCAAAAAAACGGGAGGTCTTTATTTTGAGGATTTTATATTGTACAAGTGAAGCCAACCCCTTTGCAGGCTCCGGCGGGCTTGCCGACGTGGCGGGCGCGGGCTCCTTGCCAAAGGCACTGTGCCAAAGGCAGATTGACTGCCGAGTGGTCATGCCGCTTTACGGCGACATTCCGCAGTCGCTGCGCGACAGCATGCGTTATATTACAAACTTTACAGTGCCGGTAGCCTGGAGAAGGCAGTACTGCGGTGTATTTGAAGCACACTACAACGGCGTGATGTTTTATTTTATAGATAACGAATACTACTTTAAACGGTGTGGCCTGTATGGTTTTTATGACGACGCAGAACGCTTTGCGTTTTTTTCCAGAGCAATTATGGAAATGCTGCCGTATGTAAACTTCCACCCGGACCTGATCCACTGCAACGACTGGCAGACGGCGCTTGTCCCCACTTACTATTATTTGTTTTATTCACATAATCCATGGTATCACAATATTAAAAGCGTCTTTACCATTCATAATATCCAGTATCAGGGAAAATATGGCTGGGAGGTCAATACGGAATGCGTAGGAGTTCCACCTGCAAACACCAAACTTCTGGAACAGGACGGAAAGCTGAATATGGTAAAGGGCGCAATCGAAACTGCCACACGCGTAACGACTGTAAGCCCCAGCTACGCCAAAGAAATATTGGATCCATGGTTTGCTTATGGGCTGGACACGATCCTGCGCAACCGGCAGTATAAGCTGTGCGGCATTTTAAACGGTATAGATAACGCAAGCTACGACCCGGCTACAGATTACCAACTGTATCAAAACTATTCTGTAAACGATATGCGCGGTAAAGGCGAATGTAAGCGTGCGCTGCAGGAACGGCTGGGATTGGCACAGCGACCCGATATTCCAATTATTGCAATGGTGTCACGCATGGTGGGCCACAAGGGCTTGGATATTGTCCGCCTGTCTTTGGATGAGATTATGTGCGACCACGACGTACAATTTGTGATTTTAGGCTCCGGCGACCGCGAGTATGAAGACTTTTTCCGCCATATGCAATGGAAATATCCCGGAAGGCTGTGCGCATGTATTGGGTTTATTCCTGAGCTTGCAAGAAAGATTTATTCGGGCTCTGATATTTTTCTGATGCCCTCTAAAAGCGAGCCATGCGGCTTATCCCAGATGATTGCCTTACGCTACGGCTCTGTTCCGGTAGTCCGGGAAGTCGGCGGCCTGCGCGATTCAATTCATGACAGCCTGGACGGGCACGGCAATGGCTTTACCTTTTCAAAATACGAGGCATACGATATGGTGCAGTGCTTAAAGCGTGCAATCAATGGCTATTGGAACCGTGACGGGTGGCAAAAGCTTGTGCGCCGTTGCATGGAAAGCGACAATAGCTGGGCGCGCAGTGCAAATGATTATATTAACGTATACCGCGACACAATAGACCATTGGAAATAACCAAATCCCTCTCTATAAAAGACGGCGGGCCGAACCCGGCCTGCCGTCTTTTTATGTGCAGACTGCTTATCTTTTATTTCTGATTGCTCCTGTTTTTTACAATCTGTTTAGAAAACATCCATTGACTTTACTTTGTAAAATCAGTAAAATTTGGATAATACAGGCTTTTGTATGATGTTGTTTGCATATCGGCCTGCACAAAATGTTATGGAAAGGAATGGTCTTATGCACCAAATCAGGAAAAAGACCTTAGCTGTTCTATGTTTGTTTATACTTTGCGTTGCCGCGCTTTGTTCCTGCACAACGGAGCAGCCAACGCCGGATCCCGATGCCATTATTGGCCAATGGGAATACTGGGATCAGGTCTGGTGTGAATTTAACGAGGATGGAACCTGCCTGATAGGCGGTACGACCGGCACCTACAGTGTAAGTGATGATATGGTCTTAACAATGACACCTACAGGTGGCGACCCGCAAAGCTTTGCATGGGCCGGAAGCAAGGAAAATATTACAACCAATAATTGGTTTATAGAAGACGGCGCGCTTTATATGAACGGCGGCGTATACCAGTGGATAGAGCCTGAAGCCGAAGAAACTACACAGGCTGTTACACAACCGGCTACGCAAAGTGGTACAGAACAAGCGTAATTTGAAAAAATAAAAAAGGAACAGAAGCTTGGGGCACCTTCTTTACGGAGAGTGCCCCAAGCTTCTGTCCCTTTTTATATAAATTTCACATGCTTACAAAAAATCATACATAAAGGCGGCACAGGGAAAGTGCTTTCCCTGTGCCGCCTATTGCTGCCTATAATGCTATGTAAAATTTATTCCTCGTTCCAGGAATACATTTTTCTAAGCTCCTTGCCGACTGCTTCAAGCTGATGCTCTGCTTCTATGCGGCGGCAGGAATTGAAATGGGAACGTCCGACTTTGTTTTCGTTAATCCATTTGGAAGCAAACGTACCATCCTGAATTTCTGTAAGAATTTTTTTCATTTCTTTTCTGGTTTCATCTGTGATCAGACGTTTGCCTGTCTCATAATCGCCAAACTCTGCTGTGTCAGAAATAGAATACCGCATCATACTGAAGCCGCCCTTGTAAATCAGATCGACAATCAGCTTCATTTCATGAATGCATTCAAAATAGGCGTTTTCAGGTGCATAACCAGCTTCTACCAGCGTTTCAAAGCCCGCTTTCATAAGCGCGGTAACACCGCCGCATAAAACCGCCTGCTCGCCAAAAAGGTCTGTTTCCGTTTCTGCCTTAAAGGTGGTTTCCAAAACACCGGCTCTGCTTCCTCCAATACCCGCAGCATAGGCAAGGCCAATATCTTTTGCCTTGCCTGTCGCGTCCTGGTATACGGCAATCAGGCAGGGTACGCCCTTGCCTTCTACATATTCGCTTCTGACTGTGTGGCCGGGCCCCTTTGGCGCGATCATAAAGACATCGACATTTTCAGGCGGAATAATCTGCTGATAATGGATATTAAAACCATGTGCAAACGCAAGCGCCTTACCCTCCGTCAGATAGGGGGCAATGTCATTTTTATAAAGCTCTGCCTGTTTTTCATCGTTGATCAAAATCATAATAATGTCGGCCGCCTTTGCCGCTTCTGCCGCAGTCATAACCTTTAAACCGGCGGCTTCCGCTTTTGCCCAGCTTTTGCTTCCCTTATACAGGCCGACAATCACGTTTACGCCGCTTTCATGCAGGTTCAGCGCATGCGCATGTCCCTGACTGCCGTAACCGATTATTGCAACCGTTTTGCCGTCCAAAAGGCTTAAGTTACAATCTGCCTGATAATAGATTTTTGCCATCGTAAATTCCTCCTTACTGTTTTTCGGCAAATAATAAAAAATGGTTCTATATGAAATCTGTTAAACCGTGCTCAGCGGGCCGTAACCGCGCCTTTGTCTATGGCGACGGTGCCTGTTCTGACGATTTCACGGATACCATAAGGCTTTAAAAGGCTGATCAATGTCTCTGTGTTTTCCAGCGTGTCTGAACATTCCAGCGTTATAGTGCCCACCGCTACATCCACAATCTTAGCCTGCATCATTTCTGCAATCTTCATAATTTCAGGTCTTTTAGCTGTAGAGCAATGTACCTTAATCAGTGAAAGCTCCCGGCTGATATAGGTTCCTTCCTCAAAGGTTTTAACCTTGATCACTGGTATTACCTTATTCAATTGCTTTTCCAGCTGCTCGATTACATATTCGTCACCGTCTGCGACAATGGTAATTCTGGAAACTTTGGGGTCGTTTGTGACCCCTACCGCCAGGCTGTCAATATTGAAGCCTCTGCGGGAGAACAGGCCGGAAATCTTGCTTAAAACGCCTGCCTGGTTTTCTACCAGGATAGAAAGTGTATGCTTCATAATCACACAATCCTTTCAACAGATCTGTTTTCGGATCAGATTGAGGGCGTTTCCGGGCTGACATTGCACACAAGCATATAAGATCCGTTGTGGGCAAGCATTTTCTGCGCAGCGCGCAGGGCGTCCTCATTTGCGTTTACCATTGCAGAGGGCAATTGGTAAGCGTCTGCAATCTTTAAAAAGTCTGGTGTGTTTTCATCCAGAAACGTTGCGGCGTAGCGCCCACCATACACATTTTTTTGCAGCTCGCGCACCATTCCCAGCCGCGTATTGCGCATAATAATAATTTTAATATTCAAGCCATTTTGCGCAATTGTTCCCAGTTCGTTCATGCTCATCTGGAACGCGCCGTCGCCGCAGATAACGACTACTTCCCTGGATGGACGAGCAAGCTTGGCGCCAATTGCCGCCGGAATGGAATACCCCATGGTTCCCATACCGCCGGTGGTTAAAAAACGGCCTTCCTTTATGCGAAAGTTATTGGCGCACCAAATTTGGTTTTGCCCTACATCCGCCACTAAAATCGCTTTGGAAGGCAACATGGCAGAAAGATCTGCTACAAAGCTTCTTGGCTCGACAAAGCCTTCAAACTGCAGAGGTGTGCGGAAAAGCTCTTTTTTCCAACGCTGGATCGTATCCTCCCAATGCTTTGGAATGTGGTAGTTCCCCGTTTCCTCAACCAACTTGTCGATGACATTTTTCATGTCTCCTACAATCGGAATCGTTGTTTTTATATTTTTGCCGATTTCGGCAGGGTCGATATCTATATGGATAATTTTAGAGCGTTCGGTCACCTGGTCGGGCGATGCGACCGCCCTGTCCCCCAGGCGCGCACCACAGACAAGAATCAGATCTGCTTCATGGATTGCACGGTTTGCAGCCCCTTTTCCATAGCTTCCAAGCATCCCCAGGTATTGATTATGCTCAGACGGCATAACGCCGATCCCCATCATGGTAGAAACAACCGGAATCCCTGTTTTTTCTGCAAAGGCAACCAGCTTGAGCTTAATCCCAGACGAAAGCACACCACCGCCGGCGCAGATGACGGGACGCACAGAGTCCCTAATCAACCGCGCAGCTTTTTGAATCTGGATTGCATGCCCCTTGGTGCTGGGCTTGTAACCAACGATCTCGGCCTTTTCCGGATATGTAAAAGCTTCCACCTTATTTTGCTGTACGTCAATGGGAATATCAATTAAAACGGGACCCGGACGGCCTGTGGAGGCAATGTGAAAGGCCTCCTTAAAAACACGGGGCAAATCCTCTGTGTGCTTTACCAGATAGCTGTGCTTAACAAACGGCTCGCATGCGCCGGTTATATCGGCCTCCTGAAACACATCCCGGCCTAAAAGGTCGCTTCTGACCTGGCCTGTTATCGCTATAATGGGAATAGAGTCGGTATACGCTGTGGCAATCCCCGTAATCAGGTTCGTAGCGCCCGGGCCGGAAGTTGCAACACACACACCCGGCTTTCCTGTCGACCTTGCATAGCCGCTTGCCGCATGTACGGAATTTTGCTCCTGCCGGACAAGGATATGGCGTATAGAGGATTGAAAAAGAGAATCATAGAAAGGGCATATAGCAGCGCCAGGATAGCCAAAGACAATTGAAACGCCTTCGTTTTCCAGACATTTTACCATAATATCCGCACCGCTTATCATACTGCCGTTTCACTCCTGTCAAAAAATATCTATTCCACGCTTTATTGCACGAAAAACAAAAACGTGTTTACAAATTATTATAATATGGTTGCCAGACAAGGTCAAGCGTTTTGTGCAAATAAAGGAAGCCACCGGCTGCGCCAAGCGCCCGGCCGCCGGCTATAAAGATTTTTGCTTTCTGGCCCTACATCTTTTTGCAAACATAAGGCAGGGCCAGAAAACCCGGCCCTGCCAATTGTTCCCTATATTTTCTTTACAACCTTTTTCATTTTGCCGCACAGATAAGAGATGGGGATCGTCAAAATCCCCCACAACAGGCTATAAAGCGGACATACCTGCCCCCACAGATTAAACGGCATGGAAGAATAGTCCCATACGTCCATTTTCAGTATAATATTGACCACAACGCCTACCACAAATTCTATGCTTGTAATAACGGCTGAACCAATCAGGCATTTTTTGAGCAGCGTAAGGCGCTGCGCTTTATTAAAAATGCGGAACAAAAGCAAAAAGCATACGCCGCCTGTTATAATCATAGACCAATGTGTATATCTGCGCCATAAAATTTCTATGATTCCATAGGTAAGCCCGCCAAAAGAGAACAAAACACTGTTTTCTTTTAGTTTTTTCATAAAATAAAATCACCGCTTATATTTTTTCCGCGGTGATTTTAAATATTCTATTGTACAGCTGCCAGATTAACCCTTCGCTTCCGCTTGCTTTTGTTCCACTGATTTTTTAATAACAAGCTTGGTGATACGCTGCTCAGACACCTCTGTAACTGTGATAAAAAGCGGATCAAACTGAAAGCTGTCTCCTTCGTTGGGGATACTTCCCAGCATTTCCAGCACCCAGCCCCCGACAGAGACGCTTTCGCTTTGGATGGTTTTGGGGTCAAGCGCAAAAAGCTCCAGCATTTCGTCGATGTCCATATCCCCGCTTATCTCATACGAGCCGTCCGGAAGCTCCTTGTACATGTGCTCAATTTCTTCGTCTTCGTCCCATATTTCCCCTACAATTTCTTCCAGTAGGTCTTCCATCGTCACAATACCGACTGTTCCGCCATACTCGTCGGAAACAATAGCAATATTCAGCTTTTTATGCTTAAAGTCTGTTAAGACTTTCGAAAGCTTCTTTGTCTTATAAATAAAATACGCCGGTTGGATCAGCTTTTGAATATTGGGCGTTTCCCCGTTGACAATGGCCTCCAGAAAATCCCTGGTATGCAGTATTCCTATAATATTGTCCAGCGTATCTTTATATACGGGAATTCTTGAATACCGCTCAGACAGAATCAGCTTTGCAATATCTCGTACATCGTCGTTTACCTCGATCGCTGTAATATCTACACGCGGTGTCAAAACCTCCTGTACGGTTTTTTCATCAAAGTCAAGTGCAGACTGTACAAGCTCGCGTTCCTGCTGTTCCAGCACACCTTCTTCCTCAATGCTTTCAATAATATATTTCAGTTCATCCTCCGTTACGGAAGGCGTTTTTTCATTTTTGTGCATCCTTTTCAGCGCGGCGCTCTTCATTTTTATAAAAATAAAAACAATTGGGGTAAACACCGTCATTAAAATCCGCAGCGCCCGTGCCGTAAACAGGCAATAGCTATCCGCCCGCTCTTTTGCAATACACTTGGGCATAATCTCCCCAAAGGTAAGCACCAAAAGCGTCACGGCGCCTGTACTGATCGCGGCGCCCATATCGCCAAACAGGTTGATACACAGCACCGTTGCAATAGAAGAACAGCTGATGTTGACAATATTGTTTCCAATCAGAACCGTTGTAAGCGCTTTGTCGTAATTTTCTGTAATATACAATGCGTCCTGCGCTTTTTTGCTGCCATTTTGTGCATCGTGCTTTAAACGGATTGTATTTACTGTAGAAAACGCCGTTTCTACAGAAGAGAAAAAGGCGGAAAGTATAATGAGTATAAGAATAGACACACCCATTATAATGTTCACTTCCAAAAAATATCACCCCATATATGTTGAAAAAGATTCCCTGGAGGAATTGCCGCAAAGCTTTTTCCTTTCAGGACATACTATAGCATATCTGTATACAATTGGCAAATATCCATTTTACCATAAACAGATGGTACATAAACTGCCTTGCGTACCCACTGCAAAAGGCCGCCCGCAGGCGGCCTTTTGGCAAACAGAAAGAAATACGCTTTCCGTGTCGTATGTTTCTTTTATGCAAGCAAGGCATTATACAGGATGTACCTTGTTTGCCCTGTCTATATGCGCACTGTCGATCCCAGCTTGCCGGTCGCGGCGCTTTTTGAAAAAGTCAAGTGCAACTTTTGGAAATTGCGCATAGGACAGCACATCCTCTTCCTGCTCAATCCACTGTGGAATTTCTGCACGCAGCTTTTCAAGCTCGGGCTCCAGCAAATCTGCCGGACGGCATTCTACCGGTTCTTCATCGCCAATAATCTGCTTTCTAAACGCTTTGTCAATCGGCATGGGCGTTGTGCCGTATTTGCCCGCCACAAGATCTTTAAATTCATTGGTGCACATTTTGTACCGCTGTCCTGTAATCACATTGAACACTGCCTGTGTACCTACAATCTGCGATGTCGGCGTAACAAGCGGTGGATAGCCCGCGTCCTTTCTGACTCTGGGAACCTCGTTTAAAACCTCTGTCAGCTGATCCTCTTTTCCTGCCTGCTTCAGCTGAGAAAGCAGATTGGAAAGCATGCCTCCCGGTACCTGGTAAATCAGCGCGTTTGCGTCTACCGCAAGCATTTTGGGGTCCAGAAGTCCATTATCCAAATATTTCTGTCGCAAGCCCATAAAATAATCGCGGATTTCGTTTAAAAGAACCAGGTCAAGCCCTGTGTCGTATTCCGTTCCCTGCAGTGCCGCAACCATAGATTCCGTGGGTGCATGCGACGTTCCCAGCGCCAAAGGCGACATGGCCGTATCTATAATATCTGCGCCGGCTTCAATCCCTTTGAGCAGGCACATGGATGCAAGGCCGGACGTATAATGTGTGTGCAGCTGAATTGGCAGATTGACCTGCGCTTTGATGGCGCCGACCAGACGCCTTGTTTCATATGGAGTCAGCAGCGCCGCCATATCCTTAATACAAATGGAGTCTGCCCCCGCGTCGGCAATGCGCCTTGCATAATCCACATAATAAAGTGTATTAAACACCGGCCCTGTTGTATAAGAGATCGCAACCTGCACATGCGCGCCCTCTTTTTTTGCCGCCTTGATTGCAACCTCCAGGTTTTTTATATCATTGAGCGCATCAAAAATGCGGATAATATCGATCCCGTTCGCAACTGAACGCTGTACAAAATATTCCAGCACGTCGTCTGCATAATGGCGGTAGCCCAGCATATTTTGCCCTCTAAACAGCATTTGCAGTTTGGTATTCGGACAGTTTTTACGGATTGTACGCAGTCTGTCCCATGGATCTTCGTTTAAAAAGCGCAGACAAGAATCAAAGGTTGCACCGCCCCAGCATTCCAAAGAATGAAACCCCACCTGATCAAGCTTTGGTAAGATAGGCAGCATTTCTTCCGTAGACATCCTGGTAGCAATCAACGACTGATGCGCGTCACGCAAAACCGTTTCTGTAATCAAAATTTTTTTAGCCATAGCTGTTGATCCTTCCCTTTCGGTAAGATATAAAGGGTTTTCCCGACCGGTCTATTTCAATACTACAAGTACTGTGCCGGATTCCACACTGTCGCCTTTGTTGACGCTTACAGCCTCTATAACCGCATCACGCGGCGCCATAATTTCGTTTTCCATTTTCATTGCTTCCAGAACAACCAGAATATCGCCTTTGGAAACCTTTTGTCCCACGCTTACATCTACAGAAACGATCGTCCCGGGCATGGGGCACTTTACAGCCTCCCCTTCCGGAGCAGAAACTGTTGCCGGCGCGGGTGGTGCTGCAGGCACCGCGGGCGCCGGTGCTGCAGGCGCCACAGCAGGCGCTGCCGATGCATCAATTTCTTCAACTTGTACGTCATATGCTGTGCCGTTTACCGTAATTTTTAAATTTTTCATGATGTACCATCCCTTTAATTGATCATTTTACCATTTTATTTATTATGCAAAAAAGCGTGGCTGTGTTACAGGATTGTCCCATGTTTTTTGGGCAGCCTGGAAACGCGCTTACCTGAAAGCATATCCAACGCAGCAAAAAGCTTGCTTCTGGTATCCTGCGGGGCAATTACATCCTGCACATAACCGTTTGCCGCTGCCTTAAAGGCACTGCATTCTTTTTCTTTATACGTTTTTACCAATGCCTGGCGCGCATCCTTGGGAGCGTTCATTTGATCCTCCCACATAATTTCAGCACCCGCTTCCGGCGGAAGCGGAG
Organism: uncultured Oscillospiraceae bacterium; assembly: GCA_900541565.1. Classification (GTDB taxonomy): domain Bacteria; phylum Bacillota; class Clostridia; order Oscillospirales; family Acutalibacteraceae; genus Scatavimonas; species Scatavimonas merdipullorum. The sequence goes on along the minus strand of UQKB01000008.1, from coordinate 28,342 downwards.
AAATAGCGGCGTCTGCCCAAGCAAGCGTAACGTCCGTATTGGCGCCTGATCCTGCCACAGCAACATAAAAAGCACCATACGCCTCACCTGTAATCACCGTTACCTTCACGGTTGTGGCATCCGCATATGCGGCAGTCAAGTGCGAAGCCGCCTTTAAGCAACCAAAGCCTTTGCTGTCCGCAAATGTCACCACCGGTATTGTAAAGGCATCGCAAAATTTTACAAAACGGGCAATTTTGGCGCAATCATCACGCATAAGCGTTTGCCCGTTTGTCTTTACTACGCCCGTCACACTTCCATAAAGCCTTGCAAAACCCACAACCGCGTTCTTTCCAAATGCGCTTTGCAGTTCCAGAAAGCTTCCATTATCAAATACGGCTTTGATTACGTCTGTATTCTGCGGGTCTTCCGGCTCGTCCGTATCAGCAGCCGGTGCTAGACTAAGGTTATTGGATGGCATAAAACCAAGCAGGGTTCTTGCCTTTTCAATTGCGTCTTCCGTATTTTTTGCCGTTAAATGTGAAATGCCGTATTTTTCGGCATCTGCACAGCCGCCGCCTTCCCCGTTTGTTGCCAGGGAAAGCTGAGCCTTTTCCGACAAAATAACAAAATCAGCGCCCGATGCGTTCAATGCGCCGATCCCCAAACAGGGGCCCAGCACTACGGATATTTGCGGAACAACACCGGACAAGGTAGAAACGCTGTTTAAAATGCTCCCAAAAGAAGAAAGCATGTCCACCCCCTGCGTGAGGCGCGCACCGGTTGAAGCATACAAGCCAACCACGGGCGTTCCGGTTTTGACTGCAAGGTCATACAGTTTTCTAAGCTTTGCCGCTTGGGCAGTTGACATTGCGCCGCCGGCTATATCGCTGTTCTGCGCAAAGGCAAATATTGGACAGCCATTTGCCGTACCGTGAGCCGCTATAACCTCGGCATAGCCGTTTTCGGATTTGGCATAGGCATCTATTTCTGAAAAAACGCCGCCATCAAACAACAATTGCAGGTTTTTATGAGCCGAAGTGTTTTCAATTGCAGCCTTCGCCTGGTCCAGCACCTGCTGCTTTTGTTCCATACTCATCCGTGTTCCTCCGTTCCTACTGCTAAATCGATAAAGCTATACAGATTTATTATAATAAAACCGTGCAGAAACTACAAGCAGAAAAATTAGCCCCCACAATTTTTGCACTTTTTGAATAATTCTTTTAATTCTATGGAATATTTTTGTCCATTTTGTCTAATCCCAAAGCGAAATTGTATCGTTTCTGCCACAGTAAGTCCGCAATCCATCCCGGAAAGCATACGGTTAAGCGCATACGATCCCGCCGCCCGGATAAGATATTCTGCTATTTCCATAGAGTCATCTGTACCGCCTTGCGCTGATGCCTGACCTGCGCCTGGGTAGATCTCAAGGGCGTGCAGATACAGCCTGCCCTCTTTCGGCTCTACCAATACAAAGCCCAAAGCGGTTCCGCGCTCGTCTGCCATCAGCAGCCTTGCATGTTCCGAAGAAATATTGTATTTCTCCATAATTGGCCTTACTACGCCCATATCGTCTACAGGCTTTACGCACAGCATTGTTACCAATCCTTTCTTTTAAAGTACCTGCACCGTGGTGTTTGGCCTTGCAGACAGTCTTTTTACTTCGTCTGTTGTCAGCTCACGCCACTTTCCCGGCGGCAGCATGCCAAGCTTTACCTGCCCAATTGCCGTACGCTTGAGCCTTGCCACCTCCAGCCCAAGCTGCCCGCACATTTTCCGAATCTGGCGGTTCCGGCCTTCCCGGAGGATGACCTCCAACACACACTTTTGTTCCTGTTTTGTAAGAACATGCACCTGGCACGGTGCTGTTTTTCTGCCATCCACCATCATACCTGCGCACATCTGGTCAATCTGCTCGTCGCTGGCTGCAGGGCGCACCGTCACACGGTACACTTTATAAACATGCTTTGCAGGATGCGCCACCCTGTTGGCAAATTCTCCGTCATTGGTCAATAAAAGCAGCCCTTCAGAATCCCTGTCCAGACGGCCCACCGGATAGACCCGTGCCGGCACATCCGTGACAAGCTCGGCTACACATTTCCTGCCCAATTCATCGTGCATAGTTGTCACATAGCCCCGCGGCTTATGCAGCATAATATAATAGTATCTGGCCTTTGCGCGCCCAGATACTTTCTTTCCCTTTACCAGTACCCTATCACAAACGGGATCGACTTTATCACCTATCCGGGCGACCCTTCCGTTTACCTTAACACAGCCCTGTTCAATTAGCTCTTCTGCTTTCCTTCTGGACGTCACGCCGCAGTCTGCAAGCATTTTTTGCAGACGGACCAATTTCTTTTCCACCATCATTTCACCGTTTTCTTTCATCCTTACGCTATAGTCGCATGGGCTGTCAGGAAAAAAGATTTAAAAAAAACGCACCGATTTTTTCAAAAAACCCTTTTTCTACCTGCTCATACGCATACGCTCCATCCGCTACCAGGTCATTCGACGCTACTTTTTCCCCGTTTAACGTGTATACAACCTTTCCAAGCACCTGTCCCGCTTCTACCGGCGCATAAACAAATGGCGGCAGGGAAACCTGCCTTACAATTTTGTCCTTATCCGCATTTGGCACAACAACGTCTGCCGCAGTGTAACCGCTTACACGGACATAATCCTCTTTTCCGCCTGCAAGCGGAAGCTTGATATGGCAGGCCGTGTCGTCAAAAGAAACGCGCGTCAACTGCTCAAAGCCATATTCATACAGCTTTATATGGTCGTTCCAGTCGTCCGGTGCGTGCAGCGTTACAGCAATCAGTTTTACGCCGTCCTTTTCAGCGCTTGTCACAAGGCACCTGCCGGCTTTGTCTGTAAATCCGGTCTTTCCGCCCGTACAGTATTCGTACAGCGATAAAAGCCGGTTATGGTTATTATAAGTATAGGCCTGCCCCTGCGGCTTAATAAACGTAACCTTCATGCTTTTTTGCCCGCTGATGTCTGCAAATGCATCGTTACTGACTGCGCAGTCCATCAACAGCGCCATATCTTGCGCTGTTGAGTAATGTGCATCGTCATCCAATCCTGAAGGCGTTACAAAATGGGAATTTTCCATCCCGATTTGTTGCGCCTTCTGGTTCATTGCCTGGGCAAAGCCTTCAAAGCTGCCGCCCACAGCTAAAGCTGCCGCGTTGGCTGCGTCGTTGCCTGAAGCCATCATCATGCCTGCCGCAAGATCTGTTAATTTAAGCTGGTCGCCCGCTTTTAAATACATGGAAGAACCTTCTGCGTACATTTCCTCTGTTACCGTTACCGTCTTATTTTGCGCCGCAGCGGCCTCTAATGTCAAAAGCGTGGTCATAATTTTTGTAGTGCTTGCCATGGGCAGCTTTTCCTGTGCGTTCTTTTCAAACAAAAACGTTCCGTTATTTACGCACAGCAGCGCTGCTGCCTGGGCGGAAACAGAGGGAACGTCCTGTGCTGCAGCAGGCTTCTGCAAAGCTGCCAGCATGGCGAAAAAAGTGATCAAACATACAATTGCTGCTTTTTTTCTGTACAAGGGTCTCTCTCCCTTAACCGATTTTTCCATCCGCCTGCTCAAGCGTACTCCTGTGCGGGATGTTTAAGCCGGCGTACCGTGACAACAATACATATGCTTGTTTTTCTGCTGTTTATACCTTATACCTGGGGATCGTCCAGTTTAATCTGGTCGGCCTCTTCTTTTTTTTCTTTTGTATCCTTCTTAAAAAGTGCAGACACCTTGTCAATAATTTCCGGCACAAGGCCTACAACTCTGTCTGCCGTTCCGTCGTAGCTTTCTATGTTCAAAAGCTCGACCTTGCCGTTGTAAACAGCCAAAAAAGCGATCGGGTTAATCGAAACACCCGCGCCGCTGCCGCCGCCGAAGATTTCCTTGTTTGGCGCGTTTTTAGACGGAATATCCGACCCACCTGAGGCAAAGCCATAGCTTACCTTGGAAACGGGGATAATTACCGTGCCGTCCGGCGTGGTAATAGGATCGCCTACAATCGTGTTGACGTCCACCATCTCTTTAATTTTCTGCATGGTTACGTCCATCAAGCCTTCAATAGGATGTTCACTCATAAAAAGCACCGCCTTTTTTATTATATGGAATCTATCAAAATATTTAATGCCAATGGCAACCTTCCTGATTAAATTATACCCTGCCGCTTGACTTTTATAAACTGTTTGAAAAGTTTATACGCGCCTTTTATCAGATTGCCTAAAAGGAACAGCAGCGAAATCCGCGCCTGCGCCCGGCAGATAATTTGTGTTTGCCTGCAGTCATAATCCGGATGGATATCAATCCGCAGCTTTTTATACTTTTTTACAGCTGAAGTAATCACACCCGCTGCGGGATACACCGCAGCGCATATATAGCCGTAGGTAACAGCGGTATCCGCCGCATCTTCACCGCCTACGCATATATCTATATCCAGGCAGGATAAAACCGTATGCCGCAGCAGCCCCTTTAAAACACTGCCGGCTGCCTTTGCCGTTTCCTTCAGCAGGCACAAGAACCCGGAAAGCCCCGTCTGCCGTATGATTTCTTTTATAACATTCGCATCTTTGTCCGTATCGTCTTCCCCTTTGTGCTCTTTTGCAGGGGGGGTGTCCTTCTTTTTTTTCTTTTGCTTCGGCGGAGCGATCGTATAACGAAAACAGATATACCGCACGCTAAGATGCAGCTGTGTATCAAAACGCGCGTTCCATGTGACGGGCAAAAGAAGCAAGCCAAGCAAAACAAGCAAAATTGCAAGTATAATGATGACTGCCGTCAAGCCAAGCCCTCCCGTCATACAAGGTTCTAAACGATACACAAAAGGGCAAAAAAGTCAAGCCGTTTGCCCTTGTTCCTCTTCCTTCTGTTTTTGCGCTTCGTCCTCTGGCAGAGGAGGCAGGCTGTCTAGCGAATCCAACTGGAAACTGCGCAAAAAATTTTCTGTCGTACCGTACAGCAGCGGCCTGCCGGGAAGCTCCAGCCGGCCCTTTTCTTCGAGCAGGCCCTTTGTCATCAGGCTGCCAATTACGCCGGAACAATCCACGCCTCTTACCTGTTCGACAAACGCCTTTGTCACCGGCTGATTATATGCAACAACCGCCAACACCTCAAGCGCTGCCTGCGAAAGCGGTGTATTGCGGCGCAGATCCATTACATGGCGAATATATTCGCCGTATTCTTTTTTATTGCAAATCTGGAAGCTGTCCTCCAGCCGTATAACGGCCAGGCCTCTGTCAGCAGCGCTGTATTCCTCCGCAAGGCGCTGCGCCTGCTCTTTAATTGTTTCTATACCGGTATCCAGCGCGTCTGCAATCCTCTGTGCCGGCACAGGCGCGCCAGCTGCAAATAAAATGGCTTCCAGCGCCGCTTTAACATGATGGTTGTCCATCGCCGCACACCGCTCCTTCCCTGTTGTTCCTCTTATACGCAAAAAATCATCGAATCATTTTTACGTCTGCGTTTTCTCCTTCGCCTTCAATCCGCACACGCTTGCCCTTTACAAGCTCAAGTACAGCCAGAAACGTCGCAACCAACTCTGATTTTGGGCTTTCATTTGGGAACAGGGACTTGTATTTTACCACCGCGCCCTTATACAACCGGCGCATGACAAAAATAATCCGCGCGTTGACAGATACGATCTTTCTTGCAACAATGCCGGAAAATGCTTCTGCCGGCGGCGGAAGCCGCCGTTTTCCTCTGCCGGCCGCAGACAGAAAAGCCTGTGCAATCTCTTCGCGCTGATGTATACGCGTATAGGTCATATCGTATTCTATTTCTGCCGGGGAGGAACCATACAGGTCATAGGTCACCATTTTACCAAGCATAGCGGCCACCTCCCTGCACTGCTGGTATTCCAAAAGCTGGCCTGTCAGCTCTTTTTTCAATTCTTCGGCTTCCTCATGCCTGGGCAAAAGCATAACCGATTTAATATACACCAGGCGGGACGCCATTTCCAGAAATTCGCTTGCAATATCCAGATCCTGCTCCTGCATAGCGTTTATCTGTTCCATATACTGCTCTAAAAGTTCTGAAATCTGGATGTCATAAATATTCAGCTTATTTTTTGCAATCAGCGTCAATAGAAGGTCAAGCGGGCCTTCAAACGCCTCAAGCCTGTATTGCAGTGCATGCGTATGCTGCAACGCGCCTTCCCCCTTATAACATGATGCGCCTTTCTTTATACAAACGGAAGAAACGGCAGCCGCGTCAGCCACAGGATCCCACTTTGGATCGCACCGGAAGCAGCGTTCATCGGTACGGAAAGCACGCCGGTAAACAGCAGCACATAAATAGCTATAAAGAAGAACTGCTGATATCTGTAAATATTGTATACCCACTTGTCCGGCAAAAACATAAATAAGATTTTTGAACCGTCCAGCGGCGGAATTGGGATCAGGTTAAATACTGCAAGAAAAACGTTAATGGTAAAATAATATTGTAAGAACAAATATACATAAAACAAAAATCCGCCTGTTATAATCTGTATGCCGCCAAAAACCACAACAGCGTTTAAAAGCAAGCCCCCCACAGTGGCGGCCAGAAGGTTTGCCACCGGCCCTGCAAGCGCCACAAGTGCCATACCGGCCTTTGGATTTTTAAAATACCTGGGATCCACCGGAACAGGTTTGGCCCAACCAAAGTTAAACAGCAAAAGGCATACCGCACCCATGGGGTCGATATGCGTCAAGGGGTTAAGGCTCAGCCTGCCGCTGTATTTTGCCGTTTTATCGCCAAGCTTATAAGCAACAAAGCCGTGCGCCCATTCATGAAACGGCAGCACAAAGAAAATAATCAGCAAACAAGCAAGAATGCCAACCAATGCCGACGTAAAATCAAGCCGCCCGTATATCAGGTCAAAAATCATCTATGGTATCCTCCATAAAAGTCAAAACTTCCCATTTAAACAATTAGGTTTATTATACAGAATAAAGTAGAAAAATTCAAGAGGCAACGCGCCGCATATTTGTTATATTTATGCAGGATTTCGCAGGATTTTGCCTCTTATTTTCCCGCAAAGGGCAAAAAGCCATACGCGCAGCTGCTCTATCAACGCACAACACGTAAATATAGCTATACAGATCAATAAAATTGCAAACGGGTACAAAGCCGACGCATAAAACGCAGGTTCACCGATAAAGTTAAAGATTTTCCCCCAAATAAAATTGCGTACCAGCTTATGCTCATGGATCATATAAACGCCAAGGTTAAGCGCCGCAATTGCATTGACCACGCGCGATTTAAAATGCAAATCCCGGAAAAACAGCAGCAGGCATACGCCCTGTAAAACACTGATAGGATTATCATTAAACGACACAACGCTCCTGTACTCGGGCAGAAGGTAAACCAGCGCAACGTTAAAAAGGCCAAGCAGCACAAAAACAGCCAAAAAGCGCAGCTTACAGTGATTATACGGCTTTACATGCAGCCGTATAAAAGCCCCCAGAATATACATGAAAACAAAACCGTAAAGGCCCTTGCCTTCCTGCGTGCTTACAATCTTTTCCACACTGATGACATCGCTGATCGGCTCTATGTGCGCCAGCATATTCCAAACGGAAAAAATAAAAAAGAGAATCAATACCAGTACCGTGCATTCTTTTTTGGTAAGGTTGTTCAAGCACCGGTTGATAAACGGGCTTAAAACCAAAACGATCAGATACAGCGTCATAAAATACCATTGCCGGGACAGCACCGGAAAAAAAGCGCGGATCGCATCTGCCGTAGAAATCTCTGACAGAGAAAAAAGCCACATAACAAGCGGAATTGCAAGCGAATAAAACAGCATGGGAAAATACGTTTTCTTTACTTTTGGTACAATCCCCTGCAGGGTTTGATTTCCTTTTGAGGCAACGGAAAAGTACCCCTGGATGACTATATACACATAAACCGGGCATCGGCTCATAAGAAAAACGACCCAATAAAGCAGCGCATGGGGAGAGGATAGTTGCTTGGTGGCCATCTCATAATAATTCCCATAGCTGCAAACATGCAAAAATATGACTTGCAGCATAAGCAAAATGCGCAAAAGCTCTATGCCGGAATCCCGTACAATAGGTGCACCTTTTGATTTGAACATTTTTTCCCCTCCCAGAATTTGTAAAAATGCCAATCTGATTTTAACATATATCCAGCGGTATTACAATCCTTACAAGTGCTGTGCTTTTTCCTTGTACGCTCTTTGTCTTTGCGGAAAACAAAAAGGAGCCTTTCGGCTCCTAAGTGTCTATTTTTATCAGACTGCCCGGGTTACCTTACCGGAACGCAGGCAGCGGGTGCAAGCGTGAATACGCTTCGGCGAACCGTCCACAATCGCCCTGACGCGCTGAACATTGGGCTTCCATGTCCTGTTTGAACGCCTGTGTGAGTGAGAAACCTTAATCCCGAACGTAACGCCCTTGCCACAAATATCACATTTTGCCATGTGTCTGCACCTCCTTAGTGCTTCAAATCGATACAACATTAGCTATAATAGCAGGTTTTTAAAGGAAATGCAAGACTTTTTTCCCGATATTCCATTTTTTATTTTTCTTTCTTTGGCTGTGCCCAAACGCCTTAGGCATATTCTGCGCACTTTTCCACTTGCTTTTTTGCACAATTTATAGTATAATATGCAGCGTCACCGGATCAGGCGGCAAAAAAGAGCAAGCCAGTAAACCATTCGTTTTTATATGTGAGCGGCAGGCCCTGTACGATTGGGCGCCGTGAACCATGTCAGGCGGGGAACCGAGCAGCATTAAGCGGAATTCCCAATGCGATGCAGTAAGTCTGTCGTTCACATATGTAAGCGAATGTTCCGTCTGGCTTGCTTTTTTGCTTGTCAATTTTTATTTTTAAAGGAAGGCGTGTTTTCATGTACCAGGTGCTTTACAGAAAGTGGCGGCCCCGGTTTTTCAGTGATGTGGCCGGACAGGAGCATGTAACCGTCACGCTTAAAAACGAACTGAAAACCGGCAGGATCAATCACGCTTATCTTTTTACAGGCTCCCGCGGGACCGGTAAAACCACCTGTGCCAAAATTCTGGCCAAGGCCGTCAACTGCCTGCAGCCGCAAGACGGCGATCCGTGCGGCGAATGTGAAAACTGCAAGGGCCTTGAAAACGGTGAAATTATGGACGTGGTAGAGATTGACGCCGCAAGTAACAACGGCGTTGAAAACATCCGCAGTCTGATTGAGCAAGCCGCCTTTACACCCACGCGCGCCAAGTACAGGGTTTATATTATCGACGAGGTACACATGCTTTCGATCGGTGCGTTTAACGCTTTGCTGAAAACCTTGGAGGAACCGCCCGCACACGTTGTTTTTATCCTTGCAACCACCGAGGTACACAAGCTGCCGGCCACAATCCTTTCACGCTGCCAGCGGTTTGATTTTCACAGGATCTCTGCGCAGACGATTGCCGCACGCCTGGCGTTTGTCGCACAACAGGAGCATATAAAGCTGGAAAACGACGCGGCACTGTTGATCGCCTCGCTGGCCGACGGAGCACTGCGCGATGCGCTTTCACTTTTGGACCGCTGTATGGGTACGGATAACCATATTACGGCAGATCTGGTACAGCGCGTGGCGGGCCTTGCCGGGCGCGAAGCGCTTTTCTCATTGACGGACTGCCTACTGCAAAAAGACACCGCGCGCGCGCTTTCGCTTTTAGACCGCCTGTATATGGAGTCAAAAGACATGGCGCGGCTAAGCGAAGAGCTGATCGCACATTTTCGTGGACTGATGCTGATACAAACCCTGCAGGACCCGCGCGGACTTTTAATCATGACAGACAGCGAATACGCCGCTGCCCAAAAGCAGGCACAGGCGCTTTCTTTAAACGAAACGGTTTATGCAATGGACGTTTTGCAAAGCGCGTATGAAAAGATGTTCCGCAGCACCAGCCGCCGCACAGAGCTGGAAATTGCCCTGATTAAAATTTGCTCGCCCAAGCTTGACCCAAATATCGACGCAGTCTTAAGCCGCGTTGCCAGGCTTGAACGTATATGGAAAACAACCACAGCGGAAAACAGGGAGCCGGCCGCGCGCCTTTCTTCTTCTAAAGACGCATCTGCACCGCAAGCGCAGCCGGAGCTGGAGGATCCTTCCCCCGCTTTACAAACTCCACCTGCCCCTAGCCGGCAGGAAACGCCGCCGGAAAAGGAACCTGCCGGTACTATGCCGCCGTCCGGGCACGCGCAGCGCCCTTCTTCCCCGCCCGATTTTGATGCCATTTTTAAAAATGCAGAGCCAATGGAGGATTGGCCGGAAGTCCTGGACGCGCTGAAAAAGTATTCCAAAACAATCGCCGCTTCTTTTGAGGGTACGCACGCCTATATCAGCGGAGAATTTTTATTGATTGATTCCAAAAGCGATATTCCCTTTAAGTTGTTGCGGCAATCTGCACAGCGCGACAAAATGCGCGTAGCAGTCAAAGAGGTAACGGGCAAGGTCTATAAGCTTGGCCCGTATAAAAAAGCGCAGGATGAACTGCAAAAAAGCGACCCGCTTGTAAACCTGGCGCAAGAGATTAAGGACGCGGGTATATCCCTGACAGAGGAATAAAATAAATACCAATATAAATGGAAAGGATGTTTTATCGTATGAAAGCAAGATTACCACAGGGTTATGGCGGAGGCGGTGCCTCCAATCTGCAGCAGCTTGCAAAACAGGCGCAGAAAATGCAAGAACAAATGGACAGTGCAACAGCGCAGCTGGAGGAAAAAGAGTACAGCGCAACCTCCGGCGGCGGCGCGGTATGTATAACCGTTACAGGTAAAATGGAGCTGCAGGCGATCGATATAAAACCAGAGGTTGTAGACCCCGAAGATACGGAAATGCTCAGCGATCTGATCATTGCCGCCGCCAACGAAGCGCTTCGGGCAGCAGCCGATGACAAAGCGCAGACCATGGAAAAAATTTCGGGCGGACTCAACATGCCGGGGCTGTTTTAAATGGGCAGTTATCATGTAGCGCCGCTTGCGCGTTTGACAGAGCAGTTCGAACGTCTTCCCGGCATTGGGGCAAAAACTGCGCAGCGTCTGGCGTATTATGTTTTAAAGCTGCCAAAGGCCCAGGCAGAGGAATTTGCCAATGCAATTTTAGATGCGCATGAAAAAATCCATTATTGCAAAGATTGCTGCAACCTGACAGACGGCGACCTTTGCCCAATCTGCCGCAGCGAAAAACGCGACCATTCGACCATTTGCGTTGTGGAAGACCCGCGCGACGTGATTGCATTGGAGCGTACACAGGAATATAACGCCGTATACCACGTACTGCACGGCGCAATTTCCCCGCTTTCCGGCATTGGCCCCGAACAGCTTTACATCAAGGAGCTGCTCGCAAGGATCCAAAAGGGCGATGTAAAGGAAGTTATTATGGCAACCAACCCAACCGTAGAAGGAGAGGCAACCGCAATTTATTTATCCAAGCTTTTAAAACCAATGGGCGTAAAGGTAACACGCCTGGCCTATGGCATCCCTGTAGGCGGGGATTTGGAGTACGCCGACGAAGTAACGCTTGCCAGAGCCCTGGAGGGTAGAAGCGAGCTGTGAGCAAATTGCCAAGCAATCCGAGTCATGTAAAATTCTATAATACATATATAAAAATGCACCCTTATGGAATCAGCCGGGCCAGCTACAAAACCCGGCTGATACCTGGGTGCAATTTTCATAAAGTCCGCTCTGCTTTAAAGGGTTTATAAATTGTTTTGGAGAAACTTTTTGGAGAGATGATGATTTTTTCAAGGTGAGCGGAAGACGTAAGCAAATACAAACGGCTGCCGGTGCAGCCCTATCTTGCAACTTCTGTTTCATTATAGTATAATAAACGCATATATTCTTGCACAATTCCATAATTTTCTTGTACTATTCTATGTTTTTCGAGGAGTTTCTGTATTTGATGAAAAAAGAAGAAATTGGTAGAGACAAATGTGGTATCCACCCCAAAAACGATTATTTTGCCCACAAGGAGGGCACCCTCCCCATCTGCTATTACCATTTTGAATATCCGGTGAATATTCTTAATTTCCAATCACACTGGCATGAAGAAATTGAGATTACCTACGTTTGTGCCGGTAGCGGAAAATACCGCATTGATTCCACAGACTATACCATCCGGCAGGGCGATATTATTTTTATTGCCCCCAATACCATCCACTCGGGCGGAATGGCAGACGCACAAACGCTCAAAACGGATGTGTTTATTTTTCATACAAATCTGCTGTGCCCGGCAAATGCAGACGCGCAGATTAACCAGTTTCTTACACCCATCAAAAACGGTGCAGTCTGCATTCCCTCTATCATCCATCCGGCTGATCGGGCTTATACAGATTTAAAAAATGTATTGTTTGCAGTAAAGTCTTGTATGGAAAAAAAGGAATACGCCTTCCAGCTGGAGGTCAAAGCACAGCTTTTACAGTTTTTTACACTGCTTTACCGCAACGCCTATGTACAGATGCAGCGCGTTTCTTTCAGCTATACAAAAAATGAAGAACGGATTAAAGCGGTTATCGAATATATTGAGCGCAACTATCCTGCGCATCTGCCCGTTGAAAGGCTGGCCCAAATTTCCGGCTTTAGTCCATGCCATTTTATGAACCTATTTAAAAAATATACTGGCAGCACCTGTACAAGCTTTGTGAATCAATTTCGTCTGGACTGCGCTGCGCGCAAACTTTTGGAAACGGATGATTCGGTTCTTTCCATCGCTTTAAACACAGGCTTTAACAATGTTTCCTTTTTCAACAGGGCTTTTAAAAAGCAATTTGGACAGACGCCCGGTCAATACAGGAAAAGGTCAGGATAAAAAATAGAAATAAAGCCTGAAATATGCCGTCTTTTATATGGGTAACTTTCGTTTGTTTTAAAAAAATGTAGAAAAATGTCGAATTTCTATTGTGAAAACTCTTCACTTGCGCTATAATACTATCCGTAACGCTGCAAAAGGAGGTGGCGGGGTATGCCCTACCAGGAAGAAGCACAGCTGGAAACGCAGCTTACGGATTTATTGCAAAGCACAGGCTATACACAGATAAAGCTCCCAAATGAAGCGGCATTGATCGAAAATTTTAAAACACAGCTTTTCCTTGTAAACCGGGAAAGGCTGCACAACTGTATGCTGACAGATACAGAGCTAAAAAGCATTTTGCAACACTTCACCTGCCGCAGTGTTTTTGACTGTGCAAAAGTGCTCCGGGAACCATTTATGCTGCATCGGGACGACAAAAGCAGGGTTTACATACATTTTTGGGAGCAAAATGCATATGACGCCAACAGCTTTCAGCTGGCCCGGCAGACCACGGTACGCGGGAACAGAAGCAACCGGTATGACCTGCTGCTTTTGATCAACGGCCTTCCTCTTGTGCAAATAGAGCTCAAGCGCAGAGGCGCCGACCTGAAAGAAGCCTTTTATCAAATTCGACGTTACCAGCACGACTGCCGCGCAGGTCTTTACAATTGCCTGCAGCTGTTTGTGATTACAAACGGAACAGATACAAAGTATTTTTCCAACACGGACCACACGCTTGCTTACACAGATACCTTTTATTGGACCGATACACATAACCGGCGTATTGCCGATTTATCTGCATTTGCACATACCTTCTTAAAAAAACAGCATCTGCTGGAAATTTTGACGCATTATATGGTGCTCAATGCGTCGGAAAAATTGCTGATGGTAATGCGGCCTTATCAAATACATGCCTGCAAAGCTTTGGTCCGGCATGCGCTTTATACAACCGGCAACGGATATATATGGCATACAACGGGCAGTGGAAAAACCTTGACCGCCTTTAAGGCAAGCAAGCTTTTGTCTGCCTGTCCATGTGTAAAAAAAGTTTTTCTTCTGGTTGACCGCCGGGATCTTGACGTGCAAACATGCGAAGAATTCAATAAGCTTGAAGCGGGCTGCATCGACTGTACAGATAAAACCGACGCGCTCATTTTTCAAATTCAAAACCCTGCAAAGCAGCTGATTATCACAACCATCCAAAAAATGTCCCGCGCTGTACGCCTTTCTAAATATCAAAGCTGCATAGCTAAATATAAAAAAGAGAAACTGGTCTTTATCATAGATGAGTGCCATCGTTCACAATTTGGCCAAATGCACAGCACTATTCAAAATTTTTTTCAAAACGCCCAGTATTTTGGCTTTACCGGTACGCCGCGCTTTAAGGAAAACCAAAGCCGGGACGGAAGAGCTACCGCAGATATTTTTCAAACCTGTTTGCATACCTATTTAATGAAGGATGCTATCTTTGACCACAATGTGCTGGGGTTTTCCGTGGAATATTTTCACGCACGATTCCTTGACCGGAGGGCCAACAGCCGCACATCCAAGCTTGAAGGCACTCGTTATGATCGCAGCCAGCAGGTCGCCGCAGTCGCAGAGCAGATTCTGCTCATGCATGACCGAAAAACCTATAACAGAAAATATAACGCACTGTTTGCCGTAGAAAGCGTCGAGATGCTTGTAAAGTATTATGATTATTTCAAATCTGCCTCTCACAATCTAAAAATTGCCGCTGTCTTTACCTTTCATGCAAATGCGGATACAACACACCTTGCAGAAACGCCGCGGGATAGTTTAGAGCGCATGATTGCAGATTATAACCGTATGTTTGGCTGCAATTTTACGACCGAACGCTATAGCGAATATGTTTGTGATCTGTCCAAAAAAGTAAAAAGCGTACAAATTGACATATTGCTTGTAGTGGGTATGTTCCTGACCGGCTTTGACAGCAAAATGCTCAATACCCTATATATAGACAAAAATATGCAGTACCACGACCTGCTCCAGGCATATTCCAGGACAAACCGTATAGAATCCGCTACCAAACCGCATGGGAATATCGTCTGCTTTCGCGACCTCAAGGAAAAAACCGACCAGGCCGTTTGCCTGTTTTCCAAAACCGACTGCGCCGACACAGTGCTGCGCGCAGGCTATGAAACATACCTTGCGCAATGCAGGCAGGCACTGGTACGACTGTACGCATTGGCTCCCACTCCACAAGCCGTAGATACGTTGGCTGCAAAGGAAACGAAAGAAGCCTTTATTGGGACTTTTCGCACCTTGTCCAAAACCCTTATGTGCCTGCAAAGTTTTGCCGCATTTTCATTTGAAAACAGCGGCATTGCTATAACACCACAACGGTTCCAGGACTATAAAGGCAAATATTTAAAAATTGTAAAGGAATCCCAGCATCGTAAACCTTGTGCATCGGCCCCGTCGCATAGTACGGATTTTTCTCTTGAAGTGTTTCATACGGATACAATTGACGTGGAATATATTATGCAGTTAATCCGCAGCGTAACTCTGACAGATCAAAAAAAGCAGGACAAGGAAATTGCAGCAATTTTAGAAAAAATTGAGCAAAGCGACGTTTTACAACTGCGCTTAAAAGGCAATTTAATCAAAGGATTTCTTACGTCTGTACTACCCTCTCTTCCAACAGGGAGCCACATTCAGCAAGCCTACCAAACGTTTGAACAGCTGCAAAAGGAGCGGGAGCTTCTTTGCTTTGCGCAGGAAAACCGTATCAGTGCTACCATGGTGGAAGAGGAAATAAAAAACTTTATACTCTCAGGAACAATCCGACGAAGCGCCATCATCCAGAACATCCATAAAGGCTTTCGGGAAAAAAAGCTGCTTACCGATAAAATTGCTAGGTTTATACGGGAATACGCCCAAAAATATGAATAAAAGCGGGGAATCGCATGTCATCCAATAGAACGCAAATGGAACAACAGAAAAATCTGCATAACCGCCTGTGGGCAATTGCAAACGACCTGCGCGGCTCTATGGAGGCAGGTGAATTTAAGCACTACATTTTAGGATTGATCTTTTATCGCTATCTTTCCGAAAAACTTGAACAAACCGTTCAAATTCTTCTGCAGGAGGATCATCTAAGCTATGAACAGGCATGGGAAGATGCAGAATTTCATGACGCTTTAAAGGAAGAATTAATAGAGGAAGCGGGCTATTTGATTGAACCGCAATATCTTTTTCCCAGTATTGTCCGCAGCGTGCATGCAGGTACCTTTTCAGTGGAAACCCTGCACACAGCTATTGAAAAAATGATAGAGTCCACCATTGGCTTTCAAAGCCAACAGGCCTTTGAAAGCCTGTTTAATGATATGGATCTCAACTCCACAAAGCTAGGAAGAGACGTTCTTTCGCGCTCAAAACTGATTGCAAAGGTCATATGCAACATCCATGAAATTCCCTTTTCGTATAAAAATTCTAAAATTGACGTGCTGGGCGATGCATACGAATATTTGATCGCGCAGTTTGCCGCAACCGCCGGAAAAAAAGCCGGGGAGTTTTATACGCCCCAGCAGGTATCAAAAATCCTTGCTAAAATTGTAACGATTGGAAAAAGCACGTTAAAAAGCGTATATGATCCCGCCTGTGGCTCCGGTTCTTTACTTTTGCAGGTAGCAAAGGAAGCCGATGTATACAATTTTTATGGACAGGAGCTGACGGCTTCCACCTGTAATTTGGCGCGGATGAATATGCTTTTGCACGACATCCCCTACACAAACTTTTCCATAAAAAATGACGATACCCTTGAAAACGACCAGTTTGCAGATATGTATTTCGACGCAATTGTCGCCAACCCTCCTTATTCGGCAAAATGGTCGGCTTCTCCGAAATTTTTGTTGGACGCGCGCTTTTCCCCATACGGAAAGCTGCCGCCAAAATCAAAAGCAGACTATGCCTTTGTTTTACATATGCTTTATCACCTGCATGCCGGTGGCACCATGGCGGTGGTGCTGCCACATGGCGTATTATTCCGCACCGCTGCAGAAAGCATGATACGGCGCTTTTTGATCGAAACAAAAAACTACCTGGACGCTGTTATCGGCCTGCCTGCAAACATCTTTTTTGGTACCTCGATCCCTACGGTCATTCTTGTTTTTCAGAAAAACCGCACACACGTGGATGATGTATATTTTATAGATGCCTCCAACGACTTTGAAAAAAACAAGAACAAAAACGCTCTGCGCGATTTGGATGTGGATAAAATTATCCGGCACTATAAAGCGCGCAAAACAACAAAAAAATACGCAAGACCCGTCACGCGCAAAGAAATTGCCGAAAACGGGTACAACCTGAGCATCGCACGTTATATTGACCGTTGTGAAGAACAGGAGGACATTGACATAAACGCAATTATGCATAAGCTGCGCGCACTGGATGCACAGGCGCATAATGTAGACCGCGCGCTGAACCGCTATCTGGCGGAGCTTGGGCTTGAAGAGTTTTGATTTTGCCGCGCTTTATTTGGGCCTGCGGTGTGTACTGCTTTCTCTGTTTATAAAAATAGAATCTAATTTTTATAGCAAAATCTGTTGTAAAAGCGCCTGCTTATAGCTATACAGGCAATCGATCTTTTCCTCACACAATGTAACGGCCCGGTCTGCTTTTTCAAGCATATCGGCCATTTTTCTTTGTTCTTCAAACGAAGGAAAGTGCAACTGTATGTCAGCAATCTGCGTATATTTTAACGTCCAGGCATCGTCTGTAAGGCCCTGGGAATAACGCTTAAACAGGTTTTGCATCTTTTTTGTTTTAAACAATTGCACAATCCACCGGGCGTCTATCTGTTCAGAAGGGATCAGCACGGTGTACGCAGGGCTTACGATGCCTTTATATGGGGAAACGCCGCAGGCTCCCTGCCACATACGCATAGAATTACAGACAATATCGCCCGGCATCGCCAGCTTATACCTCCGCTTATCTAAACTCGAAACATCCATAGCGCCTAGCTCGCTGCGCTTTTTCACGCCGCTTTCCTTTGTAACAGACAGAAGCTCCAGCCCAGCCACACCCCTGTGCGCGCGCTGCGGCAGAATTTCCCGAACCTTGGCACTATTCCACCTTTGCCGCTTGTCTTCACTCTTATTAAAAAAACAAATTTGCAGCAAACCCTGCTTATACCGGCGCAAAAGCTTGGCTCTTTCTTGCTGCAGTTCTATTTTCTTGTCCAATAAAAAAATGGTTTGTGCAATTTTGTCCTGCTCCGCCCTTTCGGGCACATAAAAGCCATATCGCATATATTCCCGCAGGTTAATTCCAGGCTGCCCGGAACGGACCGACATAACCGCCACCCATTTTTTATACGCCTGTGTAAGGGTTTGGCTAAATACAAACCGGCTGTTATAGCCGTCTTTTATATGCGCACGGATTAAAAAACCGGAAAAGTACAGCTTTCCATCGCTTTTATCGTATAAATAGGTCTTTCCCGTGCTCGTCCCGGTTCTGGCAAATAAAATGTCGTCCTGCCCCACAAGGTATTGCTCCTGCGGCACTTGCACAGGCGACTTGCCAGCGGACGCAAGATATTTGCGGGTTTTATCGTCAATATCGGTAATTCGTATATAGCCGTGTGTACCGTCAAATGGACCTGCCGCCACATTTACGCCATAGTCAAACGACGCTGCGGCATCTGCAAGGCGTACAAAACGCCATGGTTTGTGAAAGCCTTGAAATCTGCGCTTAGGATATGACAAAAATTCACCATCTTTCTACAAAATAATATATTATAGTATAAATTAAAAGCGTATAAAAAGCAAGGCGCTTTTCCTGTTTTTAAAAAGTTATGTAAAAACTTCCAAATAAAACCCTGGTGAAAAATCTGTATAGCACTTCCAACTATACATATAATAAGTAGCGTGACGTACAAACAACATGTACATGCCAGACAATTTTTGAGAATATTTTGGAGGTTTAATTTTATATGAAAGCAACAGGAATTGTAAGAAGAATCGACGACCTGGGAAGAGTCGTTATCCCAAAAGAAATCCGGCGTACCCTGCGAATTCGCGAAGGCGACCCACTGGAAATTTACACCGACAGCGACGGCGAGGTCATATTTAAAAAATACTCCCCTGTAGGTGAGCTTTCCAACTTTGCATCCCAATATGCCGAAGTTCTTGCTAAAATTTCCGGCCTTCCTACTTTGATCAGCGACCGCGACCATATTGTAGCAGCGGCGGGTGTTTCCAAAAGAGAATATCTGGAACGCCGTGTAACGCCCGTAATTGAAGAGTTTATGGAAACACGCAGAAGCTTTGCGGCGCATTCGGGCGATATGAGCGAAATCCAACCGGTAGAGGGCATGGAGCGCGGTGCGGCAATTATGTATCCCATTATTGCCGCCGGTGATGTAACAGGAAGCGTTATTATGCTTTGCGGAGAAAACCACGCCGTCCCGTCTGAGGCGGAAATCAAGCTCACGCAGTCGGCCGCAGCATTTTTAGGTAAGCAAATGGAAGAATAACCAAAACGCCGGACCCGTATAGAGTCCGGCGTTTTTATGCATTGATAGAGCGTTGTATTACTTATACTTTTTCCCGTCTTTTCAAAACAACAACGGCTGCTGCCGCGCCTATCAGCGCCAAAAGCGGCAAAAACACCGCCGTTTGGTCGCCTGTTGCAGCAGTGCCCTTTCCCGCGCTTTGTGTTTCCTGCCCGTTCAGCTCTGCAGAGGAAGGCTCCTGCGCCTGTGTTGCCGACGACGCATCGGTGGTGGTCTCGGTCTGGGTCACAGGCTCCGTTGCCGGCTCGCTCTGCTGCTCGGTGGGATCCTCCTGCGGCTGTGTTGGCTGTTGGCCGGTTATATTGGTCAGACGTACCGCGTCTATCGAGCCTTCCACACCGACATTGCTAATAAACTTGGTCAGTGCATCGTCGCAGGTTGTGTATTCGCTGATTTTCTCTGCCTGTGCAATCGCCGGATAATCGCTGTCCTCCATAATATAATTATTCCCCGCTACGGTATACATTTTCTCCATGTCTATAGGCTCTCCGCCGACAGTCACGGAAGAAACACGGCTTCCAAAGGGTTTTTCTTCATCAAATTCTGCCGTAATCCCACCAAATTGCAGGTAGCTTCCGTCATTTTCAGGCCATTGTGTGCTTGTACCTGCAAAAGCGGCTGCCGTACGGATGCCCAAGTCAACCGATAATTCCAGTGTATCCAACAAATCCTTACCGCTGATCTGCTTTGTCACAATAATATTGCCAAACGGAGCAACGTTGATAATATCTCTTTTTGTAATATCCCCCTGCTGAATAGAGGAACGTATGCCCCCACCGTTTTCAATGGCAACATCTGCCCCTGTTTCATACAGGTATGTATCGGTTATAACCCTGCCTAAATTGGTTTCCCGTGTTCTGACCTGAGATTTTTCCCCGTCAAGTAAAACCGGCGTGCTGCCGACTGTTTCGTCTAAAATTGCAGTCTGACGGTCGTTAATCTGCGTAAGCAGGGACAAAATTTGCGGATCTTCCTGGTAAGATGCCGCATCCTCAAAGGTAATAAGCTTTGCTTCTTTTTTTACAAGTGTGTCTGTGTCCTTGGAATATACCAGGTCGACCTGGCCGATGTTTTTCATATATTCGCCGGCTTCCACAATCAGCGTGCCGTTGATCTCCTCTTGCAGCTCAATGTGCAGATGGCCGCAGATAAGAAGATCGACTCCATTTACCGTATTGGCAAACTGTTCGTGATCCACACAATGCGACAGACAAATAATCACTGCGCACTGCTCTTGTTCAAGCTGTTCTACCATCTTGTTTGCATAAGCATACATATCTGTATACTCTATTCCCTGCAGCAAGCTTGGATTGGTCGCCCCATATATGGCAGGGTCAATAACGCCAAAGACGCCTACCTTTACGCCTTCTATTTCTTTTATGATATAGTCGGTATCAAAAAACTCACTGCCGTCTTTAAGAACATTACCCGCCATGATCTGCATGCCGGAAAGCTCTTCAAGCCGTTTGAGCTGCTCCTGTCCATAGTTCCAGTCATGGTTGCCGGGCGTCATTGCGTCATATCCCAAAGCGTTTACAAGCTGGGCTATGCTTTCCCCATTTTCAATGGTAGCAAATGCCTGTCCATGAAACAGATCGCCCGCGTCCAAAAGCAAGTCGGCCCCCATTGCATCCACAATTGTCTTTGCTTTCGGAAAACCGATCGTCTGGTTATACTCGTCATAGCTGTTCCTGGCGTGGATATCGTTGGTATGTGCCACGGTAATGGTCACCGTACCGTCGGCTGCTGCTGAAACCTGCAGGCAAAGCGTCGTGCATACAAGCGTCAAGCAGAGCAATAAAGATAAAACTTTCTTCATTTTCCTTTTCCTCTTTCCTATTCCATATTTTATAAAAAGTGTTTGTATTTGTTGTAATGGTATACAGAAAAAAATGCAAGGGGCACTCTACGGTATTTTTTGCTTAGAAAACGCCCGTTTTTTTGTAACCAAAAAATCGCATCTACAATATACTATAATGTAACGCTTGAAAGGAGGAAACAACGCTATGTGCAATAACTTATTCGGCGGCAGCAGCTGCTCGTGGGTAATTCTTCTGGTTATCATCCTTATTGTTTGCTGCAATGGTAATGACGATTGTGGTTGCAACAACAACAGCTGTGGTTGCGGTTGCTAACAAGCAAACGGATTTAAAAAGCGCAGGCATCCCGTACGGGATGCCTGCCACCGTTTTACAGGACACTTTTGCCCACATGAAAAATTGCAAAAAACAGTTGACAAAAAAAGCACAAAGTGGTATAGTATTTTAGCGTCAAGTCGGTACGCTGGTGTAGCTCAGTTGGTAGAGCAGCTGATTTGTAATCAGCAGGTCGGGGGTTCAAGTCCGTCCACCAGCTCCAGTTAACCAATTAGGTTGTTTTTTGGGACAACCTTTTATATGGGAGATTTCCCGAGTGGCCAAAGGGGGCAGACTGTAAATCTGTTGTCAGTGACTTCGGTGGTTCGAATCCACCATCTCCCACCACGTCGGAGCAAAGTTCGCTTTGCTCCGGCTTATTTTTTGTCTGCGACAGAAAATAAGCCATCCGCCCACTTTCTTGCTCCTCCTCTTTCGCAAAAAGTCACGCTCGGCTCACCTGTTCGGTTGTAAACGCCCTCACGACGGCTCGCTGTCGTTACCAACTTTTTGCGAATTCGAGAGTTCATATCTCACCGTAAAAATTGTAAAAATATCTTTTTCATATGGCTCTCACAGATCACAAGAAACGACAATGTTCGAAAGAATGTTGTCGTTTTTTCTATTTTGAGAAAAATAAGTTTTTCCCTTAGTTAGAAATAAAGTTTGACGGTTGAGAACATATGATCACTATATGACTTTTGTACAAATTCAATAGTAGGGATAATTATGCAAATTAAAGATAAAAAGGTTATTGAGAGATTACTCGATTTTTCCGACTGTGAGTATTTGGGCGAAATTCATAGGATAATACAGGAAAAATTAGAGCTACCACAGTGGTATGGAAATAATTTGGATGCGCTTTGGGATGCATTAACCGGAATTATGTATGTGCCGGCAAATATAAAGATAATTTACAAGCCCAAAAAGGAAACTTCAACAGAGCTGTCCGACGAGGTTTACAAAATAATCGAGGTGTTCAAGGAGGCTGCTCAAGAATACAATGAATTTACGCTTTCTGTTGATATGTAATCAAAATGAATTTTAAATTCAGCGAATGAAGTTTTGATTAATATCTGTTTTCGTGGGTTCAAAACTACCATAAAAATCGGCAAAAACATCTTTTATGCTCAACCCTGACAGAAAAAAACCGACAAATTCCTTGCGGAATTTGTCGGTTTTACTCATTCACTATTCTGTTTTTACTTCCGTTATTTAGCAAACATCGTTGTTATAATTCCTTTATAAAACACAATTATGAAAACAATTGCTGTACTCTTCCAACGAAATATCTTTAATTGTGTTCTTGATTTCAAATCCAAACTCTTCACAATAAAGTTTAAGAAAATCAATAGACGCATTATACGCATTAAGTGTTTTATCATTCGTATAGGAAGCGCAACAATTAAAAAAATCTTCAAAGCAAGCGGAATCCGCTGAAGTATCATCAAAAAACAAATTTGGGTTCATATCGCTCAATAATCTGCCGATTTCCCGATCTTTAGATTTATCAAATTTTGAGTCCAGCAAATTGAATAAAGCTATGTATGCCTTATTTGCATATGCTTCTGTCATATTATCACTCCTTTAGATCTGCTATACCCTGTATCGGGGTTCCATGTTTTTGGCGGGTTGTTAACTCCCCCGTTTTGGATTGTTCCGTCTCTGGTTGTTACCCAGACCTGACTGCCGTCAGATTGCATCTGAAAATACCACTCGTTACCGTATTTGTCTGTGCCGATATAATTTTCTTTCTTGTTCGCAACCTCTTCTAAAAGCTTCCTATTAGTCGGTGTATCAGGTATATGCCCGGATTTTTCTCTGAATATGTGCTTAATTTGAGAATCGTTTTTCGGTAGAACATTTCTGTGTCCGCCTGCACTTCCCATGCCTTTTTCGCTTAAAGGCAAAACATATCCTACTATCTTTTTTATATGCCTGGTGCTAAAACCATTGGACTTATCTAAATTGTTAGCTTTTGCATAATCAACTTCGATAATATTGCCTTTCATTTCATCAAAAGGCTTACCATAACATATTATTTTTTCAGGTTTAATCCGCCTGAGCATTTCATTGTAGCCTTGCATAAACAAATCCTTTTCATTTCTACACCAAGAGTAGAAACTGCTACAACGCTTTTCTTTTCGATACCATCAAAACAAAACCAAAAGGTTTCAGGTCCGCCCCAAGCTAAAGTAGGAATAACCTTAACGCCGTTTAGCTGAAGAAATGCTCCGCACCACCTGCTACGAAAAGTGTTGTAAATCTTCATAGGTATCGGCATTTCAGAATAAATACTAAAATTGGGAGTTAGCACCGCTTTGTGGGATTTTAGTCTTTCAATACGAGGTAACGGGTCATTCCACATTACCTCAAATTTGTAATCATCAAGGAAAAAATGAACTATCTGATTGTTCGTACTATTACTTAATTTATCATAACCTACAAGCTCAATTTTTTCAAGGTCTATTACTTCTTTTTTGATTTTTGGCATTTCAAAAGTGCCGTCACCATTGAAATGATTTCGTAAAAACATAGGGTCATTTCTGTATTCAAAACCAGTCAAAAAACCATCCTTTCCTATTGCTATAGAACGTTTGTTCTATAATATTATTTTATATGGTTTTTATCGGCTTGTCAAGAGATTTTAGGGGATTTCTTGAATATAATACTTATTAGCCTATTAGGCGATATAATACCAAAAACAACGATATAAATATTATCTTAAATTGTTATTTGAAACCAGCCATATTTAGGATAAGCAGTACAAAAGTTTTTTAAGCAATTGCGGTACAATCCGTAGAGTACTGATTTCATCTATAAATACAGTAAAATCCAAACAAAATCTAAAATAATCGAGATAAAGATTTGCAAAACTCCTACATTTGTTGGTTCAAAACTACCATAAAAATCGGCAAAAACATCTTTTATGCACAACCCTGACATAAAAGAGTAAGCGTACGCTTGCTCTTTTAATTTTGCTTTTTTTACAAAACGAAAGGTTCGTAAGGTGGATTCGAAAGGGCGTTAATAAAATGTGCCTGCGGCACATTTTTAGCCCGTGGATTTACACCACGGAAAAGACTGCACACGCAGCGGCAAGCGAAATGAACTTTGCTCACTGATGAACTCACCTTCTCCCACCATACTCCAAGAAACGACAATGTTCGGAAGAATGTTGTCGTTTCTTTCATTTATACGAAATAAAGCTTGACGAATACGAACATATGTTCTATAATATAAATATAGAATAAAATTATGCCACGATTGTTTTTATAATTTTAGACTAATTTTGATAACAAAAATGCCAAATAAAGAAAAGGAGTTTTTTGTTTATATGAAACGAATCATAAGAAAAACATACATTAATGATTCTAATGTTCAAAAAGATTTACTTGAAACTTTTCAGCCTCGCGTCCACGAAAGTAATGACTATAAAAATTGGATTGCAATTTTGGATTTAAAAACTTGTTTGCAATGTCGTTTAAATCATGGTAAAGTATATCTGCAAGATGAAATAATCTACGAGATGCCACCTTTGCATATAAATTGCAGATGTGAAATAAAAAATATTAGTGCAGTTTTTGCAGGATTTGCAACACAGGATGGATTTAGCGGAGCTGATTATGTTGTAAAAGTAACAGGTGTTTTGCCTTCAAATTATATAACCAAGCAACATGCTAAAAATTTGGGATGGATTAATTTTTTGGGCAACCTTAATGATGTTGCGCCCGGAATGATAATTGGTGGGGATGTTTACAAAAATAGAAATGGACATTTACCCCATAAAGAAGGGCGAATTTGGTATGAAGCAGACATTAATTATGATTTTGGATACAGAAATCATCACAGATTGATATATTCTAATGACGGTTTAATTTTCGCAACATATGATCACTATATGACTTTTGTACAAATTCAATAGGAGGGATAATTATGCAAATTAAAGATAAAAAGGTTATTGAGAGATTACTCGATTTTTCCGACTGTGAGTATTTGGGCGAAATTCATAGGATAATACAGGAAAAATTAGAGCTACCACAGTGGTATGGAAATAATTTGGATGCGCTTTGGGATGCATTAACCGGAATTATGTATGTGCCGGCAAATATAAAGATAATTTACAAGCCCAAAAAGGAAACTTCAACAGAGCTGTCCGACGAGGTTTACAAAATAATCGAGGTGTTCAAGGAGGCTGCTCAAGAATACAATGAATTTACGCTTTCTGTTGATATGTAATCAAAATGAATTTTAAATTCAGCGAATGAAGTTTTGATTAATATCTGTTTTCGTGGGTTCAAAACTACCATAAAAATCGACAAAAACATCTTTTTTGCTCAACCCTGACAAGAAAAGCACAACATTGTAGAGTTGAACTCTCGTGTTGTGCTTTTGTGTTTTTTATTTTATATGATATGCTTAAAATAAAATGATCCTTCTTATATTCAAGTATTCAAGGGAGCTATTGACTTTTTATCAATTGTCAATATAATTGACGTATGCTTATCTTGGGCAGGAGATGTATGATTATGAGGGAAATAAATTATAGCCATTATTTCTAGCAGAATGATCTTGTTGCTGGAAAAGTGATCGACTTTTTCGTTATGTGTGATATAGTGGCAACAATTTATTAAGGAGAACAATAATGTGTGACCAAAATATTTATGATGATGAAACGTTTTTTGAGGGATACCGAAAGCTAAGAAATAATCCTTCTGCGGCAAATGATATTGTTGAAAAACCAGCTCTATTCTCACTTTGTCCTGACTTATTCGGCAAAAAGGTCCTTGATTTAGGCTGTGGTTACGGTGAGAACTGCAGAGAATTTTCTAAATTAGGCGCATCAAAAGTGATCGGAATAGATATTTCAGAAAAAATGTTGGGCGTTGCAAAAAACCAAAATACATTAAAAAATGTATCCTTTATAAAAATGAGTATGAGCGACCTCTCGCCTCTTGATGATATATTCGATGTGATAGTCAGTTCGCTTGCTATACATTATATAGAAAACTTGGATAAATTGCTTATAGATGTTTATAGATTGCTGGATGACAAGGGGATATTTATCTTTTCTCAGGAGCATCCTTTCACAACGGCTCTACTAAAGGAACCACGATGGTCAAGGGATTCGGAAGGAAATATACTACACTATAATCTGACCGATTACAGCATTCCGGGTATGCGAAAAACGACCTGGATTGTGGACGAAGTAGTAAAATATCATCGTTCTTTTTCGTCAATTGTTAATTCTCTTTCTGACGCTGGTTTCATTATTGAGAAAATGCTTGAGCCTTTACCCGGTACAGACATAATGGAAAAATATCCATCCTATAAAAAATATTATCACAAGCCGGATTTTCTGCTAATAAGGGCGAGAAAAAACATACAAAAAGTGGAATAAATCCTTTATATTGTGATTGGACTAAAAAACGATATATCAATACCCGAAAAATTCACCGGGAAATCCAAATATAATGTATAATTTATTTAAAACTATATAATAATTATTTTTTAGAAAATTCAGATCATGCTATTTTATACGAGAGTTCAAATCTCCCATCTGAAATTAAAAAAATATCTTTTTTATAGCCTTTTGCCACGTCGGAGCAAAGTTCGCTTTGCTCCGACTTATTTTTTTGTCTGCGACAGAAAATAAGCCATCCGCCCGCTTCCTTGCTCCTTCTCTTTCGCAAAAAAGTCACGCTCGGCTCACCTGTTCGGCCCAAAACGCCCTCACGACGGCTCGCTGTCGCTACCAACCTTTTGCGGGTACACGCCTGTGTCGGCAACGAAAAAGACTTTTCCAGAAACACCGGTTACTTTATTTGGGGTAATCGGTGTTTGTTTATTATAAAAATCAAGCACTTTCCTGCACTGGATAAAACTGCTTTTTGCCTTACCCCTTTAAACGCAACATGCGTGATTAGAGCCCTTAAATGTAAACTTTTTGTGAACATTTGCGCTTTGTTGCACAAAACAGGTCAACTTTTTCCGGTATATCTCTATTTGTGAAAAGACTTTTGTCTTTACCATAAAATAGAGGAGTGTTAAAATGTATGTAAAAAAGATGCGGGGGTATGTCATACCAAAGGATACATTTTGCCATTTGGCAAAAGGGCGGTTGGATTCCTACGACCCGCCCACACAGGAAAGCCTGCGTTATAAAAACTGGATTACCATGCTCGACCTGAAAACCTGTTTGGCGTGCCGCGCTCGTCACGGCCAAATTTACCAAATGGATGAAAAACCAGATAGGGAACCACCGCTGCACCCCAATTGCCGGTGCGAGATAAAACCGATGGAAGCGGTGAAAGCCGGGCATGGAACAAAGGACGGGCAAAACGGCGCCGATTACTGGATGAAATATTACGCGGTTTTGCCGGAGTATTATATTCCCGAAGATGAACTGGTCGCATTAGGTTGGAGATGGGGAAAATCCCCAGCAAAATTTGCGCCGGGGACAATGATGACAAGTGGAATTTATAGAAATGATAATCAACACTTGCCGCAAATCCCTGGACGGGTCTGGTTTGAGGCGGATATCAACTATTACAGCGGCAAACGAAACGGCCACCGCCTGCTATGGTCCAACGACGGCTTACTGTTTGTCACCTATGACCACTACGAAACCTTTCTGGAAGTATTATAAGGAGGAAAAAGATGGAAGAGAAAAAAACAGTTACACTGGATTTAACCGGATGCAAGTCCTTAGGTGAAATCCACCAGAGAATCAAAAAAACCTTTGATTTCCCTGACTGCTATGGAGAAAATTGGGATGCATTTTGGGATTTTCTGCGAACTGAATGTGATGCAAATAAAATAGAAGTATTGGGAGAAGACACCGTGTCAAAAGAGCTTGAGCCGAGTATTGAAATGATTAACGAAATTCTGCAGGAACTCAA
>UQKB01000007.1 GCA_900541565.1 uncultured Oscillospiraceae bacterium | reverse complement strand
TCTACACTCGACTAGTCGTCGGCAGCGTCAGATGTGTATAAGAGACAGGAAAAAATACAAACCCACATAAAGGATCAAAAGACGTATTAAGGAGGGAAAGCAGTGGATGAGGCACAATGTACATCCGTGAGCGGATCACGCAGCTAAGGATGAAAAAGGGTGATTCAGAATATGCCATGAGCTTAAAGCTGGGGCATAACAAAAGATATATACAGAATATCAGCTCTGGCAGGGGGGCTGCCTTCTATGTCGGAATTCATATATATGTGCAACGACTATTTCCAGATTTCACTGAAAGATTTTTTTGACGAAGGCTGCCAGGACCCGCTTATGGTTGCAAGCCTGAAGGCGAACATAGAAAAGCTAAATGAACAGGACAAAGCGCTGCTGCTTGCAATTGCGCAGCGAATGACAGAAAAAAGCACAAAATAAAACCGCCCGGAGCGGGCGGAAAAATAAGGAGGAAGCAAAATGTATACGATCCCCCCTCGAAAAAGAAAACCGCATATCTATAAAACAACCTATTTGTCAGAAACACTTGCGGAGAAAATAGAGGAAGTAGCAGCAAAAAACAACACAAGCTTTAACTTTGCGCTTGTGTCTATATTAGAAAGCGTGCTGTTCCCGGAGCAGACAGACAAAGAAAATCAAAATGGAGCATAAAAAGCAATGCTTCTTTTTAAGTATGTACAAACTGCCGAAAAAATGAAAAAGGACAAAGCCGCAAATGCGCAGAAATTTTTACTTAAGAACCGTCGGGGGGATTCTCAAGGGGCCCCCCTTGAGGCGGTTGGGGGTTTCAAAAGGGGGGATCGCAACCCCCCTTTTGTGGTCTTTGGTTCGTTTCTTCCATAAGAAATGAACAAGGTCTTTTTAGAAGAAATGTATATAAACGTACAAACCCGGCGGGTAAGATAAAAGCTTGTATAAAGCACAAACAGAAACAGGTTTGATGTCGAAAAAATTATTTGCGTTTTAGCCCCCGCAGCAGGTCCTTGTCCTGCGGTGAAACGCGGCGGGATTCGCAGCATTTTTGTATGGCTTTATTGTGCGTGAGCAAATCAAAGGCCCCGCTTTGCAAAAGCGGCAGCGTTTTTTCGCGCTGTTTAATAAAGCAGACAGACAAGCCCCACGCTACAGCCATCTTTACATAATACCCTTCGTGGCGGATTGTTTGATAGAGCTTGAGCGTATCATCTATATATGCATCCCCTGTATAATACTGCATAAGCATAACGGCCAAAAAACGCAGTTCAAATTCTTTGTCAGAGCATACATACCGTTCCAAAAAGGCTCTGCCCGCCGGCAGGTCTTTCTTTATTGCTTTTAAATCCCCGCAAAATACGTCGCATACCGCCCAGTTGTCTATTTTGGGCACAAATCCTTCTACCAGTGCAAGGCGTTGTGGCAGCGGGCAGCGCATTGCGCCGATAACCATACCCTGCAGCATGCATTCTTCCAGTGTGTCTTCTCTGGCAATCGAAAGAAAGCCCTGCGCATCTTCATGGGCAATCTGCTTTGCAAGACGGCGCAGCACGGGCACACGCACGCCCCAGGCCTGTGTTTTGCCGGGGATCAGCTTTAAGTTAAACGCCTTAAAGCTTTCTTCGCCAAGCTCTTTGAGCGTGCGAAGCAGCTGTTGGTAAGATTGTTGCGTAAATGCCATTTGGGCAACTCCTTTTCTGTTTTTTGTTTATATTTTAACATATTTCATAGAAGATTTAAACAAAAATGGGATAAATTACAAAATTGGGTGCTCCAATTTGGTACAAATGCAATGCTAAAGGAAAAAAAGCACAAAATCATCGGAATTTTATGTGAAAAAAACCAGAAATTCCGCAAAAGATTATTGATTTTGAATTAAAATATGCTATAATGAGTGCAAGATATATTTGTTTTTTTGGATTGATTTTTTGGGGGTAAAGGGATTTTTATAAAATCTGGTGTGAGGTTTGGTAGGAAATGTATGAGAAAATAAAGCGGATTTTTGAGGTGATCCTATCTTGTATCGGCCTTTTGGTTTTGTCCCCGTTGCTGCTTGCGACGGCGGTAGCTGTTAAGGTGGAATCAGAAGGGCCGGTGATCTTTAAACAAAAGAGGATCGGCAAAGATGGGAAAGTGTTTGAAATTTACAAGTTTCGTTCCATGTGCGTAGGTGCGGAAAGAACGGGAAGCGGTGTGTATTCCGGTAAAAATGATGCGCGCGTGACAAAGGTGGGCAGGGTGCTGCGTGCAACGAGTATTGACGAGCTGCCGCAGTTTGTAAATATTTTAAAGGGCGAAATGAGCTTTATTGGCCCGCGCCCTGTGCTTACATACCACCCATGGCCGTATGAGGAATATACCGACTGGCAGAAAAAGCGTTTTCTGGTGCGCCCTGGTGTAACGGGCTGGGCGCAGGTAAACGGCAGGAAGGGTCTGCCATGGGAGCAGCGCATTGCCTATGATGTAGAATATGTGGAGCATATGTCCTTTTGGTTTGATCTAAGGATCTTTTTTAAAACGATTGGAAAAGTCTTTACAAACGCGGACAACGTAAACGTTTCACAAACGGCACCGGGCTCGGTGGCGCCGGCTACCTTGCAGGAAGAATCCACAGAAAAGGAGCGTGCGGTAAGATAATGCCTATTAAGCTGATGTATATTACAAACCAGCCGGAAGTGGCTAAAATAGCGGAAAAAGCGGGCGTGGACCGTGTTTTTGTGGATCTTGAAATTATTGGAAAGCTGGAACGCCAGGGACATTTGGACACGGTGATCTCCCGGCACAGCATTGCGGATATTGCCCCAATAAAGGACTGTATAAAAAGTGCGGAGCTTTTGGTGAGGAGCAACCCCATATACGGCGGGTCCAGAGAAGAAATCAATGCGATTGTTAAAAACGGCGCGGACATTGTCATGCTGCCGTTTTTTAAAACGGTGGAGGAACCGAAGAAATTTATAGAATATGTTGGAAAAAGGGCAAGGACCTGCCTGCTGTTTGAAACGCCGGAGTCTGTGGAGCTTGCAGATGAGATATTGGCGCTGGACGGCATTGACGAGGTATATATTGGGCTCAACGACATGCATTTGGGGTACAAAATGCACTTTATGTTTGAGCTTTTGACAAACGGCACGGTGGACCGGCTGTGCGCCAAGTTCCGGCAAAAGGGGATCCCTTACGGGTTTGGCGGCATAGCAAGCCTGGGGCAGGGGCTGCTGCCGTCTGAGCATGTGATTGCGGAGCATTACAGGCTTGGTTCAACCAGGGCGATCTTGTCCAGAAGCTTTTGCAATACGGATAAAATTGACGACCTGCATGCGATCAACGAGCATTTTCTTATGGGGATTAGGGACATCCGGGAGTATGAAACGCGCCTGCTTAGCGCGGACGACACGTTTTTTGCAAACAACCATAAGTCGGTTGAGCAGATTGTCAACAAAATTGTGGCAGACCTGTCAGGGGAGGAAAAGGTATGATCAAAGCGCTGATGGACCGTGAAAAAGAGCTGCAAATTCATTTGTTTACCCGGGGGTTTTTGATTACAGACCGGGAGTTTGCAGATATGGATGGCTACCCGTTTTATGGAAACTGGAACTGTAAAAGGGTGGAGGGCTATTTCTTTTTAACGCATTGTCTGGTAAACCTGTATTCTGTCAGGGAAGGGGATAAAACATTTTTTCTGATTGGCCATGCGTACAATCCCTTTACAATGGAGGCAGACGAGGAAAAGGTCCTTTTGCGGATTGCACAGGCATATACGCAGGGGGAAGCGGCGTATTATGACGCGGTTGACGAGATTACGGGGATTTTTCTTTTTGGCTATGTGGATCAGGAGCAGATCCACTTTATAATTGACCCGTCTGGCATGCAGTCGGGCTGCTATGGAAAGATAGACGGTAAGTTTTATGTTTCTTCACACCCGCAGCTGGTGGGCGATTTGTGCGGCCTTACAATGGACAGCTTTGTAAAAGAGCTGGTTTCCTACAAATGGTATGGCAGGGTTATGGGGCCATACCTGCCGGGTGATTTAACGCCGTTTTCTGAGCTTAAGCGGATTGTGCCAAATATTGGCTTTTGCTATAAAGACGGCGTGGTGCAGCATACCCGCTTTTACCCGCGCAAAGAGATTGCACAGTGTGCAAACGACAAGGAATATGACGCTGTGATTAAAAAAGCGGCCGATATTTTGAAAAATAATATGGAACTGATTACACGCAAGTGGGAGCACCCGCAAATTTCCCTGACGGGTGGAATTGACAGCAACACCACGTTTGCCGCGGCAAATGGAAATTATGATCGATACGAAACCTTCAGCTACCTTTCTGCGGAAAAGGAAGTGCCGGACGTGGAGGCGGCGAAAAAGATTGCAAAGCGTTTTGGCGTAAAGCATACCCTGTACCGGGTGCCGCAAACGGCCGATGGAATTGAAAAATATGACCAGATTGTTCAGATTTTGCGCCATAATAACGGCTATATAGCCGACGGAAAGCCCAACGAGCTGCGCAAGCGGTGTGTTTTGCAAAGAGAATGCACGGCGGATGTGGAGGTAAAATCCTGGGCGTCGGAGACGATCCGCGGTTATTGGTACAAGCACTATGGAAGAAAATCCATGCCGAAGCTTTCGCCAAAGCTGTTTCGCAATCTGTATAAAATTTTTATTTTCAACCGTAGCCTGGCCCATAAGGTGGACCGGATCTTCGCACAATATATCAAGGATTTTGCATATGAAAGCATACCTGCAGCATACCCGCCCGCCGATATGCATTATTGGGAGGTTACCTGGGGCAGCTGGGGCGGTGTAAACATCAGCGAAATGAAATTTTGTTTTGATATTACCATGGCCTATAACAACCGTGTGTTTTTAGACACGCTTTTCCGGGTGCCGCTTGAAAAGCGTATATCGGACCAGCACCATCTGGACATGAAGAAGTATTTAAACCCAGCGCTTTATGATATGCATATCCGGGTAGTCAACATGAAGGAAACCGACTTTAGGGCCTTTATGCTGAATATTATTTTTACATTAAACTCTGTTTTGCCGTTTTGATACGAAAAGGGAAGGAAAGAGGTCATGAACGTTTTGCTGACGGGAGCGTTTCCCTATGATGCGGCGCAGATCAGGAAAATTGAAAATCTTGGCTGTACCGTGGAATTCGTACAGGAGGAACGGGAAACGCTTTCTTTGGACTGCGCTTGGTTTGACGCGGTGGTTTGCAACAGCTTGTTTTTATATAATGATATAGAGGCGTTTAAGAGGCTGCGGTATATACAGCTGACAAGCGCGGGGCTGGAGCGGGCACCGCTTGTTTATATACGGGAGCATGGAATTGCGCTGCAAAACGCGCGCGGTGTGTACAGTGTTCCCATGGCGGAATGGATTGTACTGAAAATATTGGAGATTTATAAGGATTCCAAGGGCTTTTATGCCCAGCAAAAGGAAAAACGGTGGGAAAAAAACAGGAATCTGCTGGAACTCAATGGGAAAACGGCCTGTATTGTTGGTGCCGGCAGCATTGGGCAAGAGGCAGCCAGGCGGCTGCAGGCCTTTGACGCTGCGGTTATAGCGGTGGATGTTTGCGATGTGCGCTGCCCGTTTATTGACCGCGTTTTTCCCATACAGGAGCTGGACACGGCGCTTGCCCAAAGCGATATTGTAGTGCTGACTTTGCCGCTGACGCCGGACACAAGGCATTTGTTTGACAGGGCACGGTTTGCAAACATGAAAGATACGGCCGTGCTGGTCAATGTTGCAAGGGGCGCGGTTATCAAAGAGGAAGATCTGGTGCGCGCGCTTGCAGACGGTAAGCTGCTGGGCGCGGCGCTTGATGTGTTTGAAGACGAGCCTCTTGCACAGGACAGCCCGCTTTGGGACATGGACCGTGTGATTATTACGCCGCATAACAGCTTTGTTTCTGACAGGGTAAACGACCGGCTGTTTGCGTGCATCTATAACAACCTTTTGCAGTATATGAACAGATAAAGTGGTGGAAGTTTTGAAAAAAGCGTTGATAACAGCAACCATGCAAAGCCATGTTGCGCAGTTCCATAAACCCCTGATGAAGCTTTTAAAGGAAAACGGATATGAGGTGCACGTTGCCGCAAAGGATAATCTGGCGGAAAAGAACGGGCTGCAGCTTGCATATGCAGACCGGGTTTTTGACGTACCGTTTTCCCGTTCCCCGTTTGGGAGGACAAATTTTCGCGCATACAGGCAGGTAAAAGAAATTATAAACGGCACAAGGTATGCGGTTATCAGTTGCAATACGCCCGTGGGAGGTGTGGTCACGCGCCTTGCAGCAAAGAAGGCGCGCAAAAGCGGGACAAAAGTGTTTTATACGGCGCACGGCTTTCATTTTTACAAGGGCGCACCCATACAAAACTGGCTGCTGTATTATCCTGTGGAAAAATGGCTTGCCCGCTATACAGACACCCTGATTACCATAACGGAGGAAGACTATACGCTTGCCCGGGAAAAGCTTTGCACAAATGTTGTACGCCTGCACGGCATGGGCGCAAATACAGAAAAATATTACCCTGTTGCACAAGCGCAGGCAGATCATTTGAAGCAGGAAATGGGTTATGAGGGCAATACGCCGCTGCTTTTATGTATAGGCGAACTGCTTAAAAACAAAAACCAGCAGGCGATCATCCGGGCAATGCAGACCATAACCGCGCGCTTTCCAAGGGCAAAGCTGCTGCTTGCAGGCAACGGGCCCTGCCGCCCGCAGCTTATGCAGCTGGTGCGGGATCTGGGGCTGCAGGATGCGGTGGAGTTTTTAGGTTACCGAACAGATTTGCAGCGGTATATACATATTGCCGATATCATTGTTACCTGCAGCTTTCGTGAGGGGCTGCCGCTGAACGTTATGGAAGCCATGCTTTGTGCAAAGCCGGTGATTGCTTCCAATAACCGCGGCCACCGCGAGCTGGTGAAAAACGGCCTTACGGGTTATATTGTAGAGCCGGAAAATATAGAAGGTTATGCCGATAAAGTTACCGCATTGACGGAGGACCGGACGCTATACGCGCAGTTTTGTGAAAGTGCAAGGGTGAGCGCGGAACCGTATAAAGATCAAAGCGTTTTAAATGAACTGAAAGCGATCTATAAGGAATGAGGATGGGTATGGACGAACAGACACTGCGCAGGCTGCAGCTGACGCAGCTGGAAATTTTAAAGGTAGTAGACCGCGTTTGCAGGGAAAACGGGATTTCTTATTCTCTGTACGGCGGGACGCTTTTAGGTGCGGTGCGTCATAAGGGGTTTATCCCATGGGACGACGACCTGGATATTTGTATGATCCGTGAGGAATACGACCGGTTTACCAAGGTGTGGCAGTCGCAAAATATTGAAAATTACATACTGGAAAATATTGACACCAACATAAACTTTACGCAATCTTTTACAAAGGTGAGAAAATGTAACACGGCGTTTATCCAGCCGTTTGAAACAGACGTGCAATACCATACCGGCATTTTTATTGATGTTTTTCCGTTTGACAGGGTCCCAAACGGTGCGTTTCAAAGAAAAATGCAAAAGCTGTACGCCTGTTTTTACCAGCTGTATGTGCGCGCATATCCAGACCACAGCAGTAAGCTGCTTCATGCGGGAACCAAGGCGCTTTTGGCAATTACGCCCAAAAGGCTGTATCCAAAATGCATACGTTTTTTTTATAAAAGATTTACAAAGTATAACGCGTGCAAAACCCTGCCGTGCGCAGATTTTTCCATTGTAAGAACGATGAAAAACATATTGCCGTATGATATTTTTGACCATATGACAGAGCTTCCGTTTGAAGATGGAAATTATATGGCGTTTGAGGACTGGGATTTGTCGCTGACCACTTCTTACGGTGATTATATGCAGCTGCCGCCGGTGGAGCAGCGAAAAGCGGGGCACGACCCGATCTTGATTCAATTTGAATAAAGGCGAAAATGGAGATGATGGTATGCAGGCGATCATATTGGCGGCCGGTATGGGCAAAAGACTCAAGGAGCTGACGGCAAACAATACAAAGTGTATGGTAAAGGTCAACGGGGTCACGCTTATTGAACGTATGCTCCGGCAATTGGATGCGTTGCAGCTTCAAAAAATAGTAATGGTTGTGGGGTATGAAGGGAAAAAGCTGATGGATTATGTCGAAGCGCTTTCAATTTGTACCCCTGTCGTATTTATAGAAAACCCGGTTTACGACAAAACCAACAATATATACTCGCTGTTTCTTGCAAAGGCGCATCTGCTTGAAGATGATACGCTTTTGCTTGAATCCGACCTGATTTTTGAAGACGCCGTTTTGCATAAGCTGCTGGACGACCCCCGTGAGACGCTTGCGCTGGTGGATAAATATGAAAGCTGGATGGACGGGACGGTTGTAACGCTGGATGAAAACGACAATATTTTGTCGTTTGTGCCGGGCAGCAAATTTAATTTTGCGGATATACCGGGGTACTATAAAACGGTCAATCTTTATAAATTCAGCCGGTATTTTTCGCAGACGCATTACGTTCCGTTTTTAGAAGCTTACACCAAAGCGCTTGGAAACAATGCGTATTACGAACAGGTTTTAAAGGTGATTACGCTTTTGGAAAAGCCGGACATCTGGGCGCTGCGGCTTGACGGCGAAGCCTGGTATGAAATTGACGATTTGCAGGATTTGGATATTGCGCAGTCCATTTTTACAGACAGCAAGGACAAGCTGCAAAAAATGCAGGGCCGCTACGGCGGTTACTGGCGGTATCCGAATATTTTGGATTTTTGCTATCTGGTAAATCCGTATTATCCGGAGCAGCGGCTGATGGATGAGATCAAGGTGAACTTTGAAACGCTGCTGACGCAATATCCTTCCGGGCAGCAGGTCAACAGCCTGCTGGCCGCGAAATATTTTGGGGTTGGGCAGCAGCAGATCTGCGTGGGCAACGGCGCGGCGGAGCTGATCAAATCCCTTATGCTGTATTTGCAGGGAAAAATAGGAATTATTTATCCTACTTTTGAGGAATATCCGCATAGAAAAAAGCAGGAGGATATTGTCCCTTATTGGGTAAACCACACCGATTATGCGTACCGGGCCGACGAGCTGATGGATTTTTACAGCGATAAGGATATTCAAAGCCTTTTGCTGATTAACCCGGATAATCCCTCCGGAAATTTTATAGAAAAAAGCGACGTGCTGCGTATGGCAAAATGGGCGCAGGAGAAGAAGATCCATTTGATTGTGGACGAGTCTTTTGTAGATTTTGCAGAAACAGAAGAGCCGGCGACCCTGCTTGACGCTACGCTGCTGGGGGCATTTCCAAACCTGATTGTTGTCAAAAGCATTTCCAAATCTTATGGTGTACCCGGCTTGCGTTTGGGGGTTCTTGCCTGTGGTGACCAGGAGTTGATCGCTTTTATAAAAAAGGATCTGTCAATCTGGAATATTAATTCTTTTGCAGAGTTTTATTTACAGATTTTTGAAAAATATAAGGGAACGTATGCGCTGGCAATCAAGCGTTTTAAAGAAGTCAGAAAGGATTTTATGCAAAAGCTTTCACAAATAAAGGGTATTCGGGTGATTCGCTCGCAGGCAAATTATTTTATGTGCGAGGTATGCGGCCGTTATGACAGCGCGCAGCTTACAGAACAGCTGCTGGACAAGTATCATATTCTAATCAAGGACTGCGCGTCAAAAAATGGGTTTGCGGAAAACAGATATATACGGGTAGCCGTTAAAACCCGGGAAGAAAACAACCGGCTTGCAGAAGCGGTTCGAAATCTTATGGAGTAAACACAGGGGGGCAGCGTATGCAGATTTGTGTTGTTGGCGGCGGCAATATTGGCACGGTTCTGCTTGGATGGTTGGGAAGGCAGGAAGGCAGCGCGGTGTCGTTGCTGACATCCAGGCCGGACGTCTGGAGCCATACGGTTGATGTGGAAGATACGGAAAAGCATACAACATACACAGGAAAGGTGCAGACGGTTACAGACGATCCCGAAAAAATATTGCCGGGAGCAGATATCGTTTTTGTAACGCTGCCGTCGAATGTGATTGCTCGGAAATTTTGTACCTATGCTCATTTACTCAAGCCCGGGGCGGCGGTTGGGTTTATACCGGGAACAGGCGGGGTTGAATTTTACTGCCAAAGCCTGCTTGAAAAAGGCTGCAGGGTGTTTGGGCTGCAGAGGGTTCCGTATATTGCAAGGGTAAAGGAATATGGAAAATCTGTTGCTTGCTTAAGCACAAAGCCGCAGCTGCAGGTGGCGGCGATTCCGGCGGATTGGACGCCGAAAGCATGCGCATTGCTGGAAGGGCTGCTGGAAATTCCCTGCAAAGGCCTTGCAAATTACCTGACAGTAACGCTAACCCCTTCAAACCCTGTGCTGCACACGGCAAGGCTTTATGGCCTTTTTCATGCGTATCAGGCGGGAAAGAGCTGGGATGCGCCGATTGGGTTTTATGATCAGTGGGACAATTTTTCTTCTGAAATTCTTTTGCAATGCGACCAGGAGCTGCAAAATATATGCAAAGCATTTGACGGCATGGACTTGTCGGGCGTTGTGTCGTTAAAAAAGCATTATGAAGCCAACAGTGTGCAGGCTATGACGGATAAAATTAAAAGCATTCGAAGCTTTCAGGGGATCCCGGCACCTATGGTTTTGCGCGATGGGAAATGGATTCCTGACCTCAACTCCAGGTATTTTGAGGAGGATTTTCCCTACGGCCTTTGTATACTAAAGGGCTTTGCCCTGCTTGCACAGCTGCAGACGCCGTGCATGGACAAGCTGCTTTTGTGGTATCAGGCGCTGAAAAGGGTTGCGTTTTTTGAAAACGGGCAGTTTACAGGAGAAGGGCTAAAGCATTTGCCGCTGCCACAAAATAATGGGATTTCTACGAAAAAGGATATATATGCGTTTTACTGTTGATTCGCCTTCCCATAAAGCGGATACAGTTGCAGGATATGCGGATTTATTGTAAAATACAAAGGATATATAAGCGGCATTTGCCGCAATTGAACAAAGTACAGCGGTGAGGATATGCAGGAACCGATTAGAATTTTACATATGCTGGCTTCTATGAACCGGGGCGGCGCAGAAGCGATGATTATGAACTATTACAGGCATATAAACACAAGCAAGGTACAGTTTGACTTTTTGCTGACTACGCCCGGCCGGTACGATTATGAGGATGAAATTTTACAGCTGGGGGGGAGGATCAGCAGGATCCGCCCGCTTACCAAAGCGCGCCCCTGGGAGTATATGCAGGATGTGGACCGTTTTTTTAAAAGCCATCCGCAGTACAGGGTGGTGCATTCGCATACGTCCAGCAAAAGCTACTTTCCGCTAAAAATTGCAAAGAAGAACCATATTCCGGTGCGGATTGCGCATTCGCACAGCTCCAAAGCGGAAAGCGGGATCAATGGGCTGATCCGCAAGGCTTTGCGTATACCGCTGCGCACGGTTGCCACAGACTTTTTTGCCTGTGGGGAAGAGGCCGCGCTGTACCTGTATGGAAAAAAGCTTGCGCAGAAAAAGGCGGTCGTTGTGCCAAACGCCATAGATGCAACGCGTTATAGCTACAATGCACAGCAAGCCCGGAAGATGCGGCAGGATTTGGGGTTGGAGGGCCGGTTTGTAGTTGGGCACGTAGGGCGGTTTTTCCCTGTTAAAAACCATATGTTTTTAATAGATGTATTTCATGCTGTAAAGCAAAAGCGCCCGGACAGCTGCCTGCTGTTGGTGGGGGAAGGCGAATTAATGGAGCCTGTAAAGGAAAAGGTGCGCGCGCTTGGACTGGAAAGGGATGTGCGTTTTACCGGGGTGCGCAGTGACGTGCCCGAATTGCTTTGGGCCATGGATGTGTTTGTGTTCCCGTCTTTAAACGAGGGGATCCCCGTTACGATGATAGAAGCGCAGGCGGCGGGCTTGCAGTGCGTGATGTCTGATTCGATCCCGGCGCAGTGCGTGATTACGCAAAATGTAAAGCAGATGCCGCTTACGCGCCCTCCGGAGGATTGGGCGGCGGAAATTCTGCGTTTCCAAAACGGATATGTACGCCGGGATATGTGCGCACAGGTTGCGCAGGCCGGGTTTGATATTCAGAAAAACGTAAAGTGGCTGGAGGCGTTTTATTTACATGCAAACACTTGTGTCCATGAATGAAAAAACGAGCTATGCGCTTTCTGTTATCCGGGTATTTGCAACGCTTTGTATTTTTTTATGTCACGCCGTACAGCTTTCCGGCAGCGCGCTGTTACAGAAAAGCGGTCAGATATTCAACGTAGGGGTTCCGATGTTTATGATGCTTTCCGGCTTTCTGTTTGCGCTTAAGCCGGCGCCTGCGTCGTACAGAATTTGGTTTAAAAACAGGATTATTCGTATTTTAGTGCCCTATTATTTGTTTTTGCTTTTTTGCTGTTGGTTCATATTGTATAGTAGTATATTGCATTCTGTGTACAAGAAGGAGAATGATTTATGATTCCAAAAAAAATTCATTACTGTTGGTTTGGCAGAGGAGAAAAAACAAAATTAGCAAAGAAATGTCTGGCAAGCTGGAGAAAATATTGTCCAGATTATGAAATTATTGAATGGAATGAAGATAATTTTGATATAAATACAAACGCATATACAAAAATGTGCTATGACCAGAAAAAATATGCGTTTTTATCAGATTATTTGCGCCTTGTTATTATAGATAAATATGGTGGGATATATTTTGATACAGATGTCGAATTGGTGCGTAATTTTGATACATTATTAGGCTGTGAAGCTTTTTTTGGTTTTGAAAATGAAAAAAATGTAGCAACCGGGTTAGGTTTTGGTGCAGAATCTGGCAATGAAATTGTTAAGCGGATGCTTGCAGAGTACGATGTTTTGTTGGATGGAAAGCATGGCACAGTTGGATGCCCCATATTAAACACCAACGCGTTGCTTAAATTGGGGTTACAGCAAAATGGTGAACTTCAAAAGATAAAAGGAGCTGTTGTATTTCCCATTGATTATTTTAATCCTTATGACGATCCTACCGGGAGATTAAGGAAAACAACGAATACCTACTCTATACATTGGTATGCGAAAAGTTGGTTAAATAAGAAGACGGTTTTAAGAACAAAGATAATGAAACCTATCCATAGAATGTTTGGGAAAGATATTTTTTCATCATTGAGAAAGCAGAGCAGGTGAAAAATTTGATTGGGTATAGATGAAATAAGGTAGGAGTAGAAAATATTATATCAAAAATCTATGAGAAAATTAGATGACGCTAAATTTGTGATCGTATACAAATTACAAGAAATGGTGAGTAATGGATGAAGAAAAAGGAGAAAGTATGGAAAGCTTGACCGTTTTTACACCTGCATATAACCGCGCGCATACCCTGGGCAGAACATATAAGAGCCTTTGCGCGCAATCGAACAAGGATTTTATCTGGATGGTGGTTGACGACGGGTCGACAGACCATACAAGGCAGCTGGTTGAGAGCTGGAAAAAAGAGGACTGCGGGTTTCAGATTGTATATATCTATAAGGAAAACGGCGGTATGCACACGGCGCACAACACGGCATATGAGAATATAACTACGCCGCTGAACGTATGTATAGATTCCGATGATACGATGGCGCCCGGCGCGGTGGAAAAAATACTTTCCTTTTGGAAAGCGCATGGCAGCGACAGATATGCCGGGATTATAGCGCTGGATGCGACCTTTGACAACCAGGTGATTGGAAAGGACCTGGGGGATTTGCAGGAAACGACGGTAAGCGGGTATTATAACCATGGGGGGACAGGGGATAAAAAGCTGATTTACCGTACAGATATTATCAAGCAATACCCGCCTTATCCGGTGTATCCGGGAGAAAAATATTTTTCTCTTTCCTATAAATACCTGCTGTGCGACCAGGATTATAAAATGCTGGTGCTCAACGAAATTGTTTGTAATGTGGAATACCAGCCCAACGGTTCTTCCAATACGATGCTGTATCAGTATAAAAGGAACCCGAACGGCTGGATGCAGTGGCGCAAGATCAAAATGCGGTATGCCGTATCTGCAAAAGCAAAATTCCAAAATTGTGTGCACTATGTGTCAAGCGCGATTTTGGCGCGCAGGATGCATTTTGTGAAGGAGTCGCCGCAAAAGGCACTGACGCTTTTAGCACTGCCGTTTGGTGTTGCGCTTTATATATACATTCAAATAAAAACCAGATAAACTTTGCAGGAGAATGCGCTATGCCGATCTATTGGTCTATTTTGGGGGTCACGGCTTTTTTGGGGGTTGTGTCTTATTATTTCCCCCGGCCGCAATCAAAATTAAATACGGATAACCAGCAGACCACAAGGCTGTTTTTTGCGCTTTTGATTTTTGGGTATATCATTGTGATTTGCGGGCTGCGCGGCGGTATTGCAGATACGCCCGTGTATGTTGACCATTTTAACAGCCTGTCCAGCTCTTTCTTTGACGCCTTTGCAAATATTGATACAGCTGAAAAGGGATGGGGCTTTTGGTTTTTGTCGGGCGTGTTTAAGTCGCTTATATCTACAGACGCGCAGGTATGGCTGTTTGCCATTGCCGCTGTAAGCGGCTTGTGCGTGATGCGCACCTTATATAAATATTCTGTGGATTTTCCGCTTACGGCATTTATTTTTTCTGCGACGAGCACGTATATGTGGATGATCAACGGTATCCGGCAATTTTTAGTGGTTGCCATTTTGTTTGCGTTTGCAGATTGGCTGTTTGAAAAAAGGACGGTCCGGTATATTGTTTTGATTGTGATTTTATCTGCAATCCACAATTCCGTTCTGGTGCTGATACCCGTTTATTTTGTTGTCAAATTTCGGCCGCCGTGGAATAAAAAGATCCTGTTTTTTATTGTGGTTATATTGGGCTGTGTGTTTTTTGCAGACCAGTTTACGGACTTTTTTGCCGACGCAACGGGATACGGTGACAACATGCGGGAAACGGGAGGTTCCAGCTTGGTCCGGGTGGTGATATCTGCCGTTCCATGTGTGCTTGCATTTTGGAAGCGCAGGCAGATTGTACAGCTGGATTCGCCCATTATGGATATATGCATCAATATGTCGGTCGTGACGACGTGCTTTTACCTGTTGTCTTCTTTTACAAGCGGGATTTATATTGGAAGGATCCCAATTTATTTTACAATGTATAGCATGCTGCTGCTGCCGTGGCTGTTGCAAAAGACGTTTGAAAAAAAGGAGCGCGCGCTGCTTTATGCGCTGTGCATTGTGTGTTATTTGATTTATTTTATTGTGGATACGTCGGGCTATGTTTATCAAAGCGACGTGCTGCATATTCCGTTGTGTTGATATACGGCGGATGAAAATGGGAGGAACCTATGAGGGAATATTTTGTAATGGCCTTGTCCTTTTTCAAAATACTTGGGAAAAAAATCCGGCATAAAGGAGCATTTGAGGCTGCGTATGTCCAAAGGCTTGGGCCGGGCGTTGCCTTTTTGACCCAAAGGGGCGCACATATTTTATTGGGGTATAATACCTGTGTCAGCCGGAACGGGACGGTTTTTGTAGGGAAAAGCGGCAGCCTTACGCTGGGCAGCCGGGTATATTTTAATGTGAACGCCTATATTAGCTGCCAAAACCGCGTTACGATTGGGGACGGATGTATTTTTGGCCCAAATGTAACGGTTTTAGATAATAATCACACCTTTTCCAAAGAGAAAGGCGTATGCACAAGCGTTCACAGCTGCGGAGAAATATACATAGGAGAAAACAGCTGGATTGGCGCAAATGCGGTGATCCTTAAGGATACAAAAATTGGGAAGAACTGTGTGATCGGCGCAGGCTGCGTAGTGCGCGGCGTAATCCCCGACGGCTCGATCGTTACGCAGGACAGAACGCTGCGGGTCAGGGAAATCCAGTGATTTTTACAGCAGGGCGGTAGTATGAAAAAGATTTTAGTTACCATGACATCTATGTATATTGGAGGTGCGGAAAGGAGCCTGATTGGCCTGCTTTCTGCAATAGATTATACAAAATATCAGGTGGACTTGCTTTTGTACAGGCATGAGGGGGAATTTTTGCCCTTTATTCCCAAGCAGGTCCGTATACTTCCTTATATGCCGCAGTACGATACGCTTGACCGCCCGATCAAGAACCTTTTGTGCAGCAAAAGGTTCTTGTTTGGCGTTGCAAGGCTGATTGCAAAGGTGAAAACCCGGCTGTATTGTAAAAGACATTCTATTAAAAAAACGGTTTGGGTATCCCTGCAGAATAATACACGCTGTATTTTGCCCTTGCTTCCGAAAATTGAAGGTACATACGATATTGCCATTGGCTTTTTGGGTATACATGATATTCTTGTAAAAAAGGTTACGGCAAAGATAAAGCTTGGATGGATTCATACCGATTACGGCCAGCTTGCGCCGAATCCCAAAATGGACAGGCAGGTATATGACCGGCTGGATTATATCGTC
The DNA here is from genome assembly GCA_900541565.1 of uncultured Oscillospiraceae bacterium. Lineage (GTDB taxonomy): Bacteria > Bacillota > Clostridia > Oscillospirales > Acutalibacteraceae > Scatavimonas > Scatavimonas merdipullorum. The sequence goes on along the minus strand of UQKB01000007.1, from coordinate 64,479 downwards.
AACGTGTCACAGGAATGTACAAATATTTTTGTGCAGAAATATCCGCAATATAAGAAAAAAGCCATTACGGTGGAAAATATTTTGTCGCCTGCTTTTGTTCGGCAGCAGGCGCGGCAGGCAGACGTTTCAAAGGAAATGGATCTTTCGGGCAGGTATAAAATTTTGTGCTCAGTCGGCCGCTTTACAAAGGAAAAAAATTTTGACAATGTACCCGATATATGCAGGCGCATGCTTGAAAAGGGATGCAGTGTAAAATGGTATATCATTGGGTATGGTGCAGATGAGCAGCTGATAAAAGAAAAAATCAGGCAATGCGGTGTAGAGCGGCATGTGATATTGCTTGGAAAGAAGGTCAACCCGTACCCTTATATAGAAAGCTGTGACCTGTATGTGCAGCCTTCGCGCGCAGAGGGAAAGGCCGTTACGGTGCGGGAAGCGCAAATGCTTTGCAAGCCGGTAGCGATTGCAAACTTTGCGACAGCGAAAAGCCAGTTAACAGACGGTGTGGACGGCATGATTGTGCCTATGGACAACAATGGCTGCGCCCAGGCGCTTGAAAAGCTGCTTGACGACCCGGAAAGCTTGCGTCGCCTTGGTGAAAACTGTGCGCAGGCAGATTACAGCAACCGCGCAGAAGTAGAGAAAATTTACCGTTTGGAGGAGGGGTCGCTATGATTCCCAAGATCATTCATTATTGCTGGTTTGGCGGCGCAGATATGCCGGAAAAGCTGCAAAAATGTATGGAGTCCTGGAAGCGGCAGCTCCCCGGTTATACCATTATGCGTTGGGATGAGCAGAGTTTTGATGTGAATGCGTATTCCTATACAAGGCAGGCTTACGCGTGCAGGAAGTACGCCTTTGTAAGCGATGTAGCCAGGATTAAGGCGTTACAGGAATATGGCGGAATTTACATGGATACGGATGTGGAGGTTTTTAAACCCTTTGACAGTGTGCTGGAGCACCGCTGTGTTTTGGGGTTTGAATACAGAAACTGGGTTGCTACGAGCTTTATAGCCTGCGAAAAGGGGCACAGCATTCTGCGGCTGTTTGAACAGGAATACGAAGGCGCCTCTTTTGAAACGGCCGATGGCGGGATGAATATGGTGACAAATGTAGAACGCCTTACCGCTTTGCTGGAAAAGCAGGGGCTTGTCCGGGATAATACATTTCAGCTTCTGCCCGATGGAATTGCTATATATCCGAAGGAATATTTTTCACCCTATGATTATGGCAATTGTGTTATGGAAAAAACGGAAAATTCTATTTGCGCACACCACTTTTATGCAACGTGGCTTCCGTGGAAGACCCAGATGAAAAAGACCATCAAAAGGGTAATTACGGCGGGAATTGGAAAGAAAAACCTGGTTGCGCTGCGCAATAAGCTGCGGGGGCAGAACGAGCAGGAATAGCGGATAGAAAAGCATCTGCGCCTATGAAACAGGCGAGGCTATCTATATGAATAAGCTTTGTAACCGGCACTTTATGCGGGAAGGAAAAGACCCAACAGTACATGGGAGAGTGGCTATGAAAAAGATTTTACTGGTATTTGGAACAAGGCCGGAGGCGATTAAAATGTGCCCGTTGGTCAATGAATTGAAGCAGCGCGCCGCTTTTGATGTAAAAGTTTGTGTCAGTGGACAGCACAGGCAAATGCTCGACCAGGTGCTGGCGGCGTTCCAGGTAGAGCCCGATTATGATCTGAACATTATGAAGGCGCAGCAGAGTCTGTTTGACATTACCGAAAACCTGCTGCGCAGCGTAAGAGGCGTGCTGGAAAAAGAAAAGCCGGACGTTGTCCTTGTACATGGCGACACGTCAACAACCTTTGTGACGGCGCTTTGCTGCTTTTATCTGCAGATTCCCGTTGGACATGTAGAGGCAGGGCTGCGCACGTATAATATCTATTCTCCGTACCCGGAAGAATTTAACCGGCAGGCAGTGGGGATTGTGGCAGCTTACCATTTTGCGCCTACGCAGCTTGCAAAAGAAAATCTGCTGAAAGAAGGAAAGCAGGCTGCGCAGATTTTTGTGACGGGAAACACCGCCATAGACGCGCTAAAAACGACTGTAAGGAAGGATTATACCCACCCACAGCTTGCCTGGGCGTCTGACAGCAGGCTGCTTATGCTAACCGCACACAGACGGGAAAATCTGGGAAAGCCGCTTGTTCATATGTTTTGTGCGATCAAAAAAATTGTTGATCAAACGCCGGATGTAAAGGTGATTTACCCGATCCATATGAACCCGGAGGTGCGAAAGGCAGCAAAGGACATACTGGGGAACTGTGACAGGATCCGAATCATAGAGCCGTTGGACGTTTTGGATTTCCATAATTTTCTGGCCCGTGCATATTTAATTTTGACAGACAGCGGTGGGATTCAGGAAGAAGCGCCTTCTCTTGGGAAGCCGGTTCTTGTTATGCGCGATACAACAGAGCGCCCGGAGGGTGTAGAAGCAGGAACCTTAAAGCTTGTAGGTACGCAGGAGCAGACAATTTACAGCGAACTGCAAAGCCTGTTGCAGGACGAGAAGGCATACCATGCGATGAGCCGCGCTTCAAACCCGTATGGAGACGGCTTTGCCTGCAGGCGCATAGCGGATATATTGGAAACCAGATTATAAAGGAGATACGCATGAAAGCATTGTATGTTGTGGGAAGCTGCCTTAGATGCAATACATCTGCAAATATGAGCCATAACGGCTATGTGCAGGGACTGATAGAAAACGGGTTTGAGGTTGACATTATTATGGAAAACATCAGCTTTGGCGAGGTGGACAATGCCATGCCCGTTTTCCGTGAGGCGAACTATTTTGAATATAATTCTGTACCGTTTTCCAATAAACTGAAAAACAAGGTCAAAAAAAGAGTGGATGCTCCCGTGCAGCAGAGCGTGCAGGCCCCACCGGCAGGCGCGCAGCAGGAAAACAGGCCGGTAACAGGAAGGGCAAGGCTTAGGAAAATTTTAAAGAAACTTTATACCGTTTTTTTGCACAGGGATCATCCCTATCTTTTGGATAAGAAATGGCTAAAAAGCGCCGCGCGTTTTAAAAGCGATACGCTGTATGACGTTGTAATTTCCAATTCGTCCCCTGCTTCGGGACATAAGCTGGTGTCCATTTTAAAACGCAAAAACCACATAAAATATAAGAAATGGATACAAATTTGGGAGGATCCCTGGTATTATGACTTGTATGCAACGAAAAAAAAAGAAGCCGTATGGAAGGAAGAGCGGCATCTTTTGGAGCAGGCGGATGAAATATACTATGTCAGCCCGCTGACGCTGGAAAACCAGAAGAAATATTTTAAAAGCTGTGCTGCAAAGATGCGGTTTATACCGTTGCCGTACCTTGTTACAGACCGGGACGCTCTGGAGGGGAGCAACGAAGAGCAGCCGTTGCAGATTTCGTTTGGTTATTTTGGGGACTATTATTCGCATGTAAGGAATTTGCGTCCGTTTTATCAGGCACTTTGCAGGTCGGGAGCCTCCGGCTACATATGCGGGGATACAAACGAGCATTTTACCAGTACGGAGCAAGTGAAAATTTTTGGACGTCTGACGCTGGAAAAGCTCAACCCTATTCAGAAAAAAACTTCCGTGCTGGTGCATTTATCCAATGTAAAGGGCGGACAGATCCCTGGGAAAATTTATCATTACAGCGCTACAAATAAGCCAATTTTATTTATTTTGGACGGAACTGCGCAGGAGCAGGAAAAGATCGTGCAGTATTTTAAGCCGTACAACAGATTTTATTTTTGCAGCAACGAAACGGACGCCATTTTACAGACGATCCAGAAATTTTTGCAAAAGGAAATTCCTTTACAGGCAAAGCCTCTGGAAGATTTTTCCCCTTATCACGTTGTAAAGACATTGCTTTGGCGGTAATTGGGGTGATGTTTTGAAAAAGAAGCTTTTGTTCATTAACGGTCATATGAAGCCGGGGGGCTGCGAGCGGTCTCTGGCTGATTTGCTTTGCCATATGGATTTTTCCAAATATGATGTAGATCTTCTGCTGTTTGAAGACATTGGACCGTATGCGCAGGAGCTGCCAGACGAGGTTGGTGTTATTTTTTACGATATTACAAAAGCGTTTGGCTCTTACATGGCTTGTATCAAGCGTGCGGTCAGGCACAGAGATGGCTTTACTTTTGTGCTTAGAAATGCTATATTGCTTGAAAAGCTGTTTGGAGGAAAAAGCCTGCGCCTTTGCAGATTTTTATTTAAAAGGCTGCAAAAACGCTATGACTGTGTGATTGCGTACAGGTCGGGCTTTTGCACGGATTTTGCGGCTTATGCCGTTAAGGCGGGGCAAAAAATAAGCTGGTGGCATCACGGCGCGCTGGATATGGGTGAAAAAAGCCAAAAAAATTTACAGCGCGCTTATAGGAAAATGGACTGCGTAGTGGTGGTTTCAGAGGGCTGCCGGCTTTTTTTAGAAAATGCATTTCCGGATTTAAAGGAGAAATTTATAACCATTCCAAACCTGGTAGATAAAAGAGAAATAGAGAAAAAAGCAGGGCTTTATCAGCCAAAGGCTGACATAAGCGGCCGTTTTTTGAACCTTGTAAGCGTAGGAAGGCTGTCGCCTGAAAAAAACATGTTGGTCTGCCCGCAGGTCTGCAGGCTTTTAAAGGAACGCGGCTACAGGGTAAAATGGTATATTGTCGGCGGCGGCGCACAGGAAAAGGAGCTTAAGGACCAAATTTGCAAATATGCGCTGCAAGCGGAAATTGTATGTACCGGCAGCCTGCAGAATCCGTACCCGTATATAAATGCGGCGGATATCTATGTGCACCCTTCTTTGGTGGAGTCGCAGGGGCTTTCCATATTGGAAGCCATGGCGCTTGAAAAGCCGGTCGTTGTGGTACGGTCTTTGGGGCCGGAGGAATTTATCCGTAATGGAGAAAACGGCCTGCTGACAGAGCCAACGGCGAAAAGCATATGCGACGGAATTATTACTCTTGCACACAATGCGGCGTTGCTGCAAAAGATAAAAGAAAAAGCAACGGAAACGGTAGAAGCATACAGTCCCGAAAGGGTGCTGCAAAAATTTTATAGCCTGCTGGAGGATACGGGAAAGGGAGTATGATGGACAATGCTTGGAAAGATTAAAAGACTGTTTGTAAAGCCGAAAAGCCAGATAGAATATCTGCGTGAAAACGGATGTAAAATAGGCAAAAATGTGGACCTGGTGAACAGCAAAATAGACGCCTGCCACTCTTTTTTGGTTACAATAGGCGATAATGTGACCATTACAAATTCTACGGTGCTTGCGCACGACGCCAGCACAAAAAAAACGCTGGGCTACAGTAAGGTGGGGCGTGTAACCATTGGAAACGATGTTTTTATCGGGTATGGAAGCGTAATCCTCCCGAATACAAAGATTGGGAACAAGGTAATTGTGGGGGCCGGCACGGTGGTTGCAAAGGATGTTCCGGACAACGTGGTGATTGCAGGGAACCCCTGGCGGGTGCTTTGTACATTTGATGAGTATATGGAAAAAAATAAAGCGCAGATGCAGACAGGCCCTGTTTACAATACGCTGTTTACAGAGAAAACGCCGCAGGAAAAGGAAACCATGTTCAGGGAGCTGGATGGAAGGATTGGTTATGACCTGTAAAGACGGTGTATACGGATAAAGGAGAAGGACAAAGTTATGAGCAGAATTGTTCTTTATTCGCATGGCGGCGCGGGAAACCACGGCTGTGAAGCGATTGTAAGAGGAACATGCAAAATCCTGCAGGCAGATGAGCGTAAGCTTGTGTTGTATTCGCTGCAAAGGCAGGAGGACGAAAGATACGGCTTACAGCGCCTTTTGCAGGTTGAAGACCACAGAAGGGCATACAGCAGACTGTCGCCGCAGCGTATGTGGGCGTCTTTTATGGTTCGGCTGAAAAGACCGGCTTATGCAGAGCGTCTTCCGCTGAAGCATCTGTTTGAAACATATGGCAGGGGGGATATTGCGCTGTCGATTGGCGGAGACAATTATTGCTACCGCGGGTTTGAGCAATACCGGATATTGAACGACGGTTTTCGGAAAAAGGGCGTCAGAACCGTTTTGTGGGGCTGTTCGGTAGAGCCGGAAATGATGGACGCTTCTATGAAGGCGGACCTTGCGGGGTATTCTTTGATTACGGCAAGGGAAAGTATCAGCTTTGAGGCGTTAAAAAAAATTAACCCCCGGACAAGGCTGTATCCGGACCCTGCGTTTGTGCTGGAGAAAAAGGAGTTGCCCTGGCCCGACGGCTTTGACGGAAAAAATGTAGTAGGGCTTAATATCAGCCCTACGGTAATCAGCTATGAAGAAAATAAAGGAAAAACGTTTGACAGCGCAATTGCCTTGATGGAGTATATTCTGCGGGCTACCAAGATGCAGATTGCGCTGATTCCCCATGTTGTATGGGAAGGAAAAGACGACCGCACGGTTCATAGAAAGCTGTACGATATTTTTAAGGATACGGGCCGGGTTGTTTGTGTGGAGGACCACAACTGTATGGAGCTTAAAGGGTACATTGCCCGGTGCAGGATGTTTATTGGTTCCAGGACGCACGCAACGATTGCGGCGTATTCCTGCTGTGTGCCGACAGTGGTGATCGGCTACTCTGTCAAAGCAAAGGGTATTGCTAAGGACCTGTTTGGAACATATGAAAACTATGTGCTCCCCGTACAGGCGATTAAGGACAAGGAAGATATGGCTTGTGCATTTGCATGGCTTTTGAAAAACGAAGACTCTATCCGGAACCGTCTGCGCACCACCATGCCCGCTTATTGTGCAAAGGCAATGGAGGCCGGAAAGGAAATCGACCTGTTAAGGAGTAATTTGTCTTGAAGAAAAATCAGTTGAAGTCAGGCGTGGTTCTGTCTTATATCAATTTGGCCATAAGCAGCATAATACCGATTCTTTATACCCCTGTTATGCTGCAGATACTTGGGCAGTCCGAATATGGGCTTTACAGCCTGGCAAACTCTGTGGTGGGCTATCTTTCCCTGTTGAATTTTGGGATTGGAAGCACGGTTGTGCGGTATTTGACCAAATGCCGGGCGCAGGGCGACAAGGATGGCGAAGAGCGGATGCTTGGCCTTTTTGTTGTGATTTACGGCGCGCTGACGCTGCTTGTTTTGATTGTTGGTACGATATGTGCGCTGAATTGTGGTTTGGTATATTCTGCAAAGCTGACGCAGGAAGAACTCAGCCGCATGCAGCTTCTGATTTTCTTAATGACCATCAATACCGCCATTACGTTTTTGTTCAGTGCGTTTACCTCTGTGGTTTTGGCGCATGAACGGTATGTATTTAAAAAGCTGACGGAAATGCTGTCCACCGTACTGGCGCCCTGCATGAACCTGCTGATGCTCTTTATGGGGTTTGCTTCGGTCGGACTGGTTATTGCAACAACGATCGTCCATTTGCTTATGTATGGCTCGAATTTATTTTACTGCCTGCGGGTGTTGAAAATCCGGCCCAGGTTTAAAAATATGCCGTTTGGTATCATGAAAGAGCTGGTTGCTTTTTCTGCTTTTGTTTTTCTGGGCATGGTGGGCGATATGCTTTACTGGGCGACCGACAAGCTCATTATTGGAGCGATGATTGGTACCGCGGCGGTGGCCGTATATAATGTGGGCGCTACGTTCAACACGATTGTGACGTCTGTTTCTTCCGCGATCAGCGGTGTTTTAACGCCGCGCATTACCAATATGGTGTTTACCGACTGCTCGAAAAAGGAATTGACAGATATATTTATCCGGGTGGGAAGGCTGCAGTATATTCTTGTGTCGTTTATTATTTCTGCCTTTATTGTTTTTGGGCAGCAATTTATACGGCTTTGGGCCGGGGAAGCGTATGCACAGGCGTACCCTGTGGCATTGCTGACGCTGGTTCCGATTTTGATCCCGTTGATACAGAATACGGGAATCAGCATTGTGATTGCGCAAAACAAGCACCGCTTCCGCTCTGTTATGTATGCTGTTATTGCCGTTGTAAACGCAATCTCTACCGTTTTTGCAGTGCAGTATTTTGGAATAATTGGCGCGGCGGCCTGCTCGTGTGCCGCTTATATTTTGGGCAACGGGTTGATTATGAACTGGTATTATTATAAGAAGACGGGGATTGATATCCCGCTGTTTTGGCGCAATATTATAAAGATGAGCCCGGTGGCGGTAGGAATGACCCTTTTAGGGCTGTTTGCAACCCAGTATTACAGTATAGATTCCTGGGGGCGTTTCTTTTTAGGGGCAATCGTTTATACGCTGCTGTTTATGCCGCTGGCCTATTTTCTGATGATGAACCAATATGAAAGGAATATGGTCAGGGACCCGGTAATAAAATTAAAAAACAAGTTGTTTAAAAAGGAAAAAGTATGATGGCTATGATCATAGATAAGGAAAAATGCTGCGGCTGTGGAAGCTGCGGTGCAGTATGTCCGCAGGGCTGTATTACCATGCAGCCGGACGAAGAGGGCTTTCTTTACCCGCAGATGGATACACAGCGCTGTACAAGCTGCCAGGCATGCCGGACGGTCTGCCCGGTATTACATATGCCGCAGCGCCTGCCTATACAGGGGACGTATTCTGCATACAGCCGGGATGAGGCAGTGCGCAGGGAAAGCTCCTCCGGCGGTGTTTTTACAGAGCTTGCAAGGCGGGTTCTTGAGAATGGAGGCGCAGTGTTTGGCGCTGCCTTTGACGGGGCGTTTTGTGTAGAGCATATCTGTGTAGAACGGCAGCAGGCGCTTTATAAGCTGCGGTCATCAAAATATGTACAAAGCAGAACCGGCGGAACATACGGGCAGGCGCGCGCACTGCTGGAGCAGGGACGGCTGGTGCTTTATAGCGGAACGCCCTGCCAGATTGCGGGGCTGCGGGCCTATTTAAAAAAGGATTATGAAAATTTGATAACGCAAAGCATGATCTGCCATGGCGTACCTTCCCCGAAAATATGGAAGAAATATTTAAATTTTATTGCCGGAAAGGATACAGTGCAAAGCGTACAGTTTAGAAATAAGGAAACCGGATGGAAAAAATACCAACTGAAAATTATGAAGAAGGACGGCACTTATGGCGCGACGGTATGGGAAGACCCTTATATGAAAGCGTTTGTCAGAAATTTGGCTTTGCGCCCGTCGTGCGGTACGTGTGCTTTTAAGGGCTATGAGCAGGTGGCGGATATTACGCTTGCAGATTATTGGGGTGTAGAACAGCTTGCGCCGGAGTTGGACGACGATAAGGGGGGTTGTCCCTGGTGTTTATCCATTCTAAAAAAGGGCAGAGACTGTTTGAAAGCATACACGACGCGATAGTATGGAGGCCGGCAGATATGGATAAGGCCGTTTTATATAATCAGTCGCTGGTCAAGGCTTCTGCACCGCACGGAAAAAGAGCTTTTTTCTTTTCCAATCTTGAGAAGTATCCGTTTGATATGCTTGTGGAAAGGTGCTTAAAGTCGCCGGCAACGACACGGCTTGCCAAAAAGGCGGCTTATTCTGTAAGCCGGGTTAAAAACAGAGTCAAGCGTATGCTGAATAGAGAGCACAAAAGGCGATGAAAAGGTATGGGGAAGTGTAAAGAAAAAAGAAAAAAGAAAAAAACGGCAATATGGGTGGCGCTGGCAATCTTTTTGGCGTTGTGTATTTTTGTGATTTGGGACCAGTGGAACTTAACGGTGACGCAGTATGAAATCCGTACAGAAAAGCTGGATACGCCGGTTCGCATTGTGCAATTGAGCGATCTGCATAATAAAGAATTTGGCCAGGATCATGCAGCGCTTATAGAAAAGGTACAGGCGCTGTCACCTGATATAATAGCGGTTACGGGCGACATGAACGCGGATGATTCCGACCAGGAGCAGGTGGTGTTTGCGCTTCTTGAAAAGCTTGTGCACCTGGCGCCTGTCTATTATTCTTTGGGAAACCATGAATATAAGCTGGATAATCTGGAGGATTTTATTGAGAAGATCAAGGCGACAGGAACGGTGTTTTTGGATAATGCAATGGTGGATTACCATGTAGGGGCGCAGACGATTACAATTGGAGGTATGAGCGAATATCCGTTTTATGACGGATATGCCCCGGATTATGACAACGACCAGCGCCATTTTTTGGATGCTTTTACGCAAAAGGAAAATTTTAAGCTTTTGCTATGCCATTTTCCCGAGCATTATATATGGCGTTATCAGGAATACGATATAGACCTTATGCTGTCCGGGCATACGCATGGAGGCGTTGTGCGCATACCGTTTTTGGGTGGGATGATTGCGCCAAACCAGTCTGGGCTTTTTCCGGAATATGACGACGGGCTTCACAGTTCGGACAGCGCGACCATATTGATTTCAAAGGGGCTGGGGAGCAACTTCTGGTGGCTGCCCCGGATTAACAACCCGCCTGAAATTACGGTGGCGGATCTGGTGCCGGCGGAATAATGCGGCCGTGTTAGGATTTGAAAGACAAAAGTGCCGTTTTGGACGGCGCGATCCTGCCGGAGCGGACGCTTTTGATAGATTTTTTTTCCAAAAATAGATAAAAATAGATTAAAAGTAAAAAATATTAGGAAAAAATACATTTTTTAATGGCCTTAGAGGTTGCTTTTTAAAAAAAATTTGTGTAAAATGTATATGTTAACATTCTTAATGGGGCAGAATATACTTTTAACCCCGAACTGATAGTTTTATCTGTTTTATTTTTCAAAGAATTGAGGGATTGTGTAATGTCAAACAGACTGTTTCAGGGTGTTATCCATCAGATGAGAGATGCGATTGACAGAACAATTGGGGTCATTGATGAAACCTCCGTGGTAATTGCCTGCAGCGAGCTGGGAAGAATTGGCGAAGTGATCGAGAGCGTAACGTCAGAAACACTTGGCTCAAGCGCCCCGTTTGTGATCAACGGACAGACGTTTAAGTCCTTTGGCAGCAGTGCGCGCGCAGAATATGCCGTGTTTGTTTCCGGTAATGACGAGGTGGCGCAAAAGTATGTACAGCTGCTGGCAGTGTCCCTTGCAAGCATTAAGCAGTATTACGATGAAAAGTATGACAGGGGCAATTTTATTAAGAATGTTATATTGGACAATATTTTGCCGGGGGATATTTATCTGAAAGCGCGGGAGCTTCGGTTTAATTCTGAGGTTACCCGGGTATGTATGCTGATTAAGATTACTTCCAAAACAGATATTTCTGCATATGATATTGTGCAGAATCTTTTTCCGGATAAGTCCAAGGACTTTGTGATCAATATTAATGAAACAGATATTGCGCTTGTAAAAGAAATACGGTCGGGAATTGATTCGAAGGATCTGGAAAAGCTGGCAAGCTCTATTGTGGACACGCTTTCCAGTGAATTTTACACGCACTGTGTGGTGGGCATTGGTACCACGGTCACGGGCATTAAGGATCTGGCGCATTCCTTTAAGGAAGCACAGGTTGCACTGGAGGTTGGAAAGGTATTTGATACGGAGCGCACAATCGTCAGCTATGACAACCTGGGGATTGCAAGGCTGGTGTACCAGCTGCCGACAACCCTATGCGAAATGTTCTTAAAGGAAGTATTTAAGCGCGGTTCGATTGAGTCGCTCGATCAGGAAACGCTCTTTACGATTCAGCGCTTCTTTGAAAACAATCTGAATGTTTCAGAAACCTCCAGAAAGCTTTTTGTACACCGCAACACGCTGGTATACAGGCTGGAAAAGATTAAAAAGCTGACCGGCCTTGATTTAAGGGAATTTGAAGACGCGATTGTATTTAAAGTGGCATTGATGGTTAAAAAGTATCTTACGGCGAACCCCATTAAGTACTGATTGTTTTTAAAGCGGATATGTTTGCGGGAGTGGGTGTTTTGATATGCACACTCCCGTTTACTATGGATGCCGGCAAAGAGCCAATAGACAGCGGCAGCTGTTGCAAAAGAAGGATTTATATTGCAGTTGTTTTGGGGTTTTGCAGGCCGGGCTTTGTTGGAAGCTTGTAAGGATTTGTGTTTAACATTGCGAGTTGGGAAAGGATTACGGTATGATAGAATTAAAAAATGTGTCAAAAACGTATCCGAGCGGTACACATGCGCTGAACAATGTCGATATTTCCATAAAAGATGGGGAATTTGTCTTTATTGTAGGTGCATCGGGCGCGGGGAAGAGTACGTTTTTAAAGCTGATCATGCATGAAGAAACGCCGTCTGAAGGGGAAATTTTTATAGATGGGCAGGAAATTGTCCATATGAAGCGCAGGCAGGTTCCATACCTGCGCAGAAAGATGGGCATTGTGTTCCAGGACTTCCGCTTGATTGACAAGATGACGGTATTTGACAATGTGGCTTTTGCCATGCGTGTGATCGGCGCTTCCAAGCGGGCGGTGTCCAGGCGCGTGCCTTATATATTGGGTCTGGTTGGACTGCGCGATAAGGCAGACAGCCGTCCCAGCGAGCTTTCGGGCGGGGAGCAGCAGCGAGTGAGCCTTGCCAGAGCGCTTGTCAACAATCCAAAGATGATCATTGCCGACGAACCTACGGGAAATATTGACCCGGAGATGTCGTATGAAATTATTGATTTGCTCAGTGAGATTAATAAAATGGGAACCACAATTTTGGTCGTGACGCATGAGCACGAGCTGGTTTCCCAGTTTGGGAGAAGAGTGATAGAGATTGAGCGTGGAAGGGTAGTAAAGGATACGGCCGCCTCTGGTGCAGAAAGTCCAGACATGGCAGAGGATGTGCTGGACACATCCAAATATGAAGACCTGATTCGGGAAATCGACCAGGAAAGTTGATTTTGGAAGAATGCGGCGGCGCACTGCGCCAGGGAAAGGAAATGATGTATGAAGGGCTTTGGTTATTTAATAAAAGAAGGCTTTAAAAATGTATGGCATAACCGTATGATGTCCTTTGCCTCTATTGGTGTTCTGATATCCTGCCTGTTGCTGACGGGAACGGCTGTTTTGATTTGTATGAACGTGCAGGCAGTGGTAGAGTCTGTAGGCGATACGAACATGGTGAGCGTTTATTTAAAGGATGACATTACGCAAGCGCAGGCGGATGTGATAGGCAACCAGATTGCCGAAATAGAGAATGTGGCAACATGCGAGTTTTACCCGAAGGATGTTGCTATACTGGAGTTTGAGGAGGCTTTGGGCGATGTTTTTTCCCAAATGCAGGGTGACCAAAACCCATTGCCGGACGCGTTTCATGTTTCGATGAAGGATCTTTCCCAGTATGAGGATACCGCAACGCGCATCCAGCAGATTGACGGAGTGGACAAGATCAGCAACAGAAGCGACATAGCAAGCAAGCTGACCAGCCTGAATAACCTGGTAGCCACCATGGGCTTTTGGATTGTGGTGATACTTGGCATTATATCGTTGTTTATTATTTCGAATACGATTCGCATGACGATGTATGCCCGCCGTTTTGAGATCAGTATTATGAAATCGGTTGGGGCAACCAACGCGTTTGTGCGGATTCCGTTTGTGGTAGAAGGGATGATCATTGGCCTGCTGTCCGGCGTGATATCTTCCGTAGGAATTATGTTTTTATACAATGCGGTTATGTCCGCGGCACAGCATATTATTCCCTTTACCTCTATCAGCTACAATACGGTGGCTGTACCGGTTACCGCGGCGTTTATTGTTGCGGGGATGTTGATCGGCGCAGTCGGCGGATTTATATCGATCCGCAAATATCTGAAAAAAGAAGGAAATGAAATCCTTGGCTGGTAAGCAGGGTTAAAGTGTTTTTATATACCAAGGGAAAAAGATATAAAAAATGAAGACATCCATAAACTGGAAGGGTGATGAGAATTGTTGAAAAAGGGACTGGGGCTTTTGATCGCCTTGCTGCTATGTATGCAGACTGTGGCGTTTTCCGCGACGGATATTTCGCAACTGGAAGAAGACAAAAGTGAAACGGAAAGCAAGCTTGAGCAGCTTGAAAAGGATAAGGAAGAAAACCAAAAGGATATAGAGGAAAAAGAGGCCAGGCAGGAGGAACTGATGGCGCAGCTTGCAGAGATCGATGAGAAAATCCGCGCAAGCCGTGCAAAGCTTTTAGAGCTTGATAAAAAAATTTCAGAAAAGCAGGAGGACATCCGGCAAGCCGACCAGGATGTGGAGGAGAGTACAAAAAATCTGCAGCAGCGGATTAGAGCCATTTATATGGCGGGAGATGCGACCAATCTGGAAATTATACTGGGCGCGCGCGACTTTTCAGATTTTTTGGACAAGCTGGAGCTGGTTGAAAGTATTTCTACACACGATGCGCAGCTGATAGACCGTTTGAAGCAGGACCTTACCCGGCAGCAAGAAGAAAAGTCTGCGCTGGACCAGGCCAAAGCAGAGCAGGAGCAGGAGCAGCAGGCGCTGGACCAGGAGCAGGAAAATTATCAAGCGCTTGTAGAGGAAAACAAGGAGCTTTTAAATGCGCTGCACGATGAGGAAGTACAGATCAGTGACGAGCTGGATGAAAACAACGAGGAGCTTAAAAAGCTTGAAAGCGAGATTCAGGAATATTACGCTGAACAAAAACGCAAGGCGGAAGAAGAGAAAAAACGGCAGGAGGAGCTGAAAAAACAACAGGAGCAGCAAGAACAGCAAAGCGGAGGGTCGTCAGACGGGAATTCTTCCGGGTCGGGCGATGTAACGCCGACAGGCTCTGGGTACCAATGGCCTGCGCCCGGCTTTTTAACGTTGACTTCTCTGTGGGATGAGGACAGGGGCTATGCCAACCACGGCGCGCTTGATATTGCAGGCGCAGGAATCATGGGCGCCAGGGTTGTAGCGGCAGAATCAGGAACGGTCGCGTTTGCTTATTCCGGCTGCACGCACAACTGGGGCAAGCCCATGAGCTACAGCTGCGGCTGTGGCGGCGGATATGGAAATTACATAATGATCGACCATGGCAATGGGTATTCTACCTTATATGCGCATTTTTCGTCTTTGGCGGTATCTGCGGGGGACACCGTACAGAAGGGACAGGTAATAGGCTATGCAGGCACTACAGGGCATTCGACCGGGCCGCATCTGCACTTTGAGACAAGGTATATGGGGGAGAAATACAACCCGCTTAATGAGTTCCCCAATTACCCGAATGTATAAAAATATGGTATGCAAATTATAAAAAAGCATAAAACAGGAGGCGCTGTGCCGATGCACAGCGCCTCCTGTTTTTAAATTGGTAAAAACGCAGCGGATATATTTTGTTACATCCGCTGCTTATCTTGTTAATATATAAAATTAAAGCGCGTTTTGCAAGGCGCGATGCACGGCAAAAACCTGTGCGGACAGTGTTTTGTATGCCTGCGGCGGCAGCTGCTGCGCTGCGTCGGACAGCGCTTTTTTGGGGTCTGGATGTACCTCGATGATCAGGCCGTCTGCACCTGCGGCGACAGCCGCAAGGGACAAAGAAGGGATATAGGCCCGTTTTCCTGCCGCGTGCGACGGATCCACAATAATGGGAAGGCAGCTGCGTTCTTTAACAACGGCAACGGCGGAAAGATCCAGTGTGTTTCTGGTGGCGGTTTCAAATGTGCGAATGCCGCGTTCGCAAAGCACGACGTTATAGTTTCCTTCGCTCATAATATACTCAGCGGCATCCAGCCATTCTTCAATTGTAGAGGCGATCCCGCGTTTAAGCAAAACGGGGACGCCGCTTTTCCCCACTGCGCGCAGAAGACGGAAATTTTGCATATTGCGCGCGCCGATCTGAAACATGTCGCAATATTTGGCGGCAACGTCCAGCTGGTTTTCGCTGATGACCTCGCTGACGACACGCAGGCCGGTTAAATCCGCCGCCATTCTTAAAAGCTTAAAGCCCTGGTCTTCCAGCCCTTGAAAGGCATAGGGCGACGTACGCGGCTTATACGCGCCGCCGCGCAAAAACTGTGCGCCGGCTTCTTTTACGGCAAAGGCTGCTTTTGTAATTTGCTCTTCGCTTTCTACCGCGCAGGGCCCTGCCATCATAGCAAGTGTACCGCCGCCGATTTCAAAGCCCTTTACGTTTACCGTTCTGCCCTGTGGACAGATGTCGCGGCTTGCCAGCTTATAGCTGTGCATAATGGGCACACAGCTTTCTACGCCATCCATAGATTCTATACTGGTCCCGCACAGCTTTTGCTTATCGCCAATCACGCCGATAATGGTTGCGTCAGAGCCCGCAGACAGGTGTACGCCCAATCCATGGTTTTTTAAAACCTTTTCTACGTTTGCAATGTCATCTTGCGTTGCCGTGCGCTTCATAACAATAATCATTTTCATACCATCCTTTTTGTCAAAAAACGGGCAGACCGGAAAACGGGCCGCCCACAATCTTATTTTTCATAAACGGGTGTGCGCTTATTCCTGCGCCTGGCTGTTGGCGTCCAAATAGCGCCGCGCCGTTTCCAGCACACGCAGGTCGTTTTCATAGCTGCACATTTTCTGCGCCTGCGCAAAGCTTGCCCATACATAGCTGTCTATTTCGTCATGCTGAATATGCACCTGGTCGGTGGGGGTTTCGGCAAGAAAAAAGATCACACGTTTTTTAATTTTACCAAACGGGCAATAGTCGCTGATCTGGCGGTAATTTTCGTAAATTTTTACGCTAAGACCCGTTTCTTCTTTAATTTCGCGCAGGGCGGTTTCTTTTTCGTTTTCACCCTTTTCCACGTGCCCTTTTGGAAAGCTCCAATATTTACCGTTATGGTTTTTAACCAATAAAATCCGTATACCCTGCGCGGAGCGGTAAAAGACCACTGCGCCGCAGGATTTTTCGTACAGACAGGAGAGGCGGGAAATGTCCAGATTGCGTACGATTTTCAGTTTTTCACGGATTTGCGGTTCGTAAAAAACGTCGTTTTCCGGCGCGACAATAATTTTGACTTCTTTTCCGCCGGGCTGTGGCGCCAGCGCGATGACGGTGCAGTCAAACTGCTCGCAGGGCGTTTTGCTTGCAAGAATGTATGCGGATTTGCCTTTGGCCGGTCCGTTGCACAGGTAGCCGGCATAAACGCCACGGCGGGATATTTGCCCATACAGGGCGGCTGTTGCATGCGTGCCAAGCATTGGACTGTTTCCCTCCTTCCCTTTCATATGAGATTTTAGCTTTACTGGAAGAGCTTAGACAGGTTTTCTACCTGCAACGCGCTGTTTGCAGACATGATGCCGTTTAAAAAGAGCACTTCTTCAATTTTATTTTCTGTACAGTAATCCTTTAAATTGCCGTCAAAATAACGGAAATCGATCACGTGCACCTCATCGTAATTTTCACATAAAAACGGCGCGATGGCGTTTCCATATGCGTCTTTTACAAGCGCCAGCTTTTTGCCGTCTGACAGGTCCTTATTGTCGATGACCATTCTGGCGTTGTCGCCGTGCAGAAACACACTGTAGTAGTCTTCTCCGTCTGTAATCTCTTTATAAAGCGGGACTTTTTCCGGAGAGGAGGAGGTATGGCCGTCTTCGTCGGTTCTATACAATGAGCATTCAATGTTGGAGGACGGTGTGTAGTAATCTATGGTGTCCAGATTTTCCATCAGGTCTTCGTTCCAGGTGGAGGTGACATAGGAGCCGGCAAAATCGGACAGGGTGTTTTGCTCCAGTTGGTCAAGCTTTACGGGCTCGAAGCCGGCTGTCTGCGCAAAAACAGTATAGGCATAATACGCGCCCAGGCTGGTCCAACGGGGATCGGTGTTAAAATACATATAATCGTTGCGTTTTTGGCCGATCGCGTTATATATGTCCACGGGTATGACGGCGGCGCTGTAATTGCTGTAGATCACCGTCGTGTTGTCGCGCTGTGGGTTGGAGTTAAGCTCCTGCGATAAACGTGTGGGCAGGCCAAACTCTGTATGATTGGGGACGACCATGTTATATACGGTGATGTCATTGCCCAGCGCTTCTTTAAAAGAGGATAGGGCGTTTGCATAGCTCAGCGCCGAATTTTCATTCCCAAGGAAAAGATCAAAGCCCTTTGCGTTCCAAATGTAAATATTATCGTCCATATAACCGTCGGCGCCGTTGTCCTCAAGCTCCGGCAGATTCACCTGCGCGGGGGTGTACAGCGGCACAGTCGGCTCCGTAGGAGCTGTAGTTGGCTGTGTAGGTTGTACAGCCTGCTGTTGCTCTGCGTTGCAGCCGCGGCCGATTAAAACAATGGAAAAAATCACAGCGGCAATCAGCAGAAGCACAACGATAACGGCGACCACATAGTTGCGCTTTTTTTTATGGGCGGCTTCTTTTTGCTTATAGTAGGTTTTGCGGTCGTCTATGCTGTGCTTGCCGGAAGGCGATCTGTAATATTTCCCCTGCGACGGGTTTTTCCTTTTCCCGCCATCGGGCGCCTTGTATACTGCCATAATCGTTCCAATCCTTTCTGGCGGGCATTTCCTCACCGCATAAAATACAAGCGAGCGCCATAAATGTAACTACAGAATAGAAAGATGGTGCTACTTCTTCATTTAAACAGTATAATATAAAACAGGGAAAATTACAATACAGAAAATGACCGAATATACTGCTATGTCTTTTAAAATTCTGTTTTGTGCAAAAACCGGGTGCGCTTTTGCTTTAATTGGTTGATTATTGTGTGAAATTGTGTTAAAATTTTAATAATTGTACGCAGGAAAGGAAAGGTCCGTTATGGAGTATACATTCTCAAACAGAGTAAACACGTTAAAGCCTTCCGCTATTCGGGAGATATTTAAATATGCGGCAGATCCACAGGTGATTTCGCTTTCCGCCGGGAACCCCGCGCCGGAGGCGTTTCCGGCTAAGGCGATTGCGGAGATTTCGCAGGAGCTTTTGCAGAACAATCCAATTGCCGCATTGCAGTACAGCGTTACAGAGGGATACACCCCCTTGCGTGAGGGGCTTAAAGCATATATGCAGGAAAAGCATGCGGTTGGGCGTGCGTTTGACGATTTGATTATTACTTCCGGCGCGCAGCAGATTATGGACCTTGCAACGAAGGCGCTTTGTAACGAGGGCGACACCGTTATTTGTGAAGCGCCAAGCTTTGTTGGTTCTTTAAATACGTTTCGTTCTTATAATTGCCGTTTGGCAGGGGTAGAGCTGCAAAGTGACGGTATGGATATGAATATGCTGGAGCATGCGCTGAAAACGGAAAAGAATGTCCGGTTTATCTATACGATCCCGAATTTTCAAAATCCTTCCGGCATTACAATGAGCCTTAAAAAACGAAAGGACATGTATGCGCTTGCAAAAAAATACGGTGTAATGATTATAGAAGATAACCCCTATGGAGACCTGCGGTATGAAGGGGAGTATATTCCGTGTATTAAGTCCCTGGACGAGGACGGCATTGTAATTTATGCGGGATCCTTTTCCAAGGTGATTTCGCCGGGTATGCGCGTAGGATGGTGTGTAGCGCCGTCGGCAGTGATTCAAAAGCTGGTTGTGTGCAAGCAGGGGCAGGACGTACATACCAATATATGGTCGCAAATGGTCTGCGACCGTTTTATGCGTGACTATGATTACCAGGCACACCTGCAGTATTTGCGCGATCTTTACAGCCAAAAGGCAAAACTGACGATGGATTTGATGGACCGTTACCTGGCGCCGAAAATTGCTTATAATAAAATTACGGGAGGCTTATTTACATACTGTACACTTCCAAAGGATGTAGATATGCCGGACTTTTGCAAACAGGCGGTACTGCGCAAAGTGTGTACGGTGCCGGGCAGCGCGTTTTTGACGGATGAAACGCAGCCCTGTGCAAATTTTCGTATTAATTTTTCCACCCCCACAGATGCACAGCTTGAAAAGGGGATACGTATTTTAGGGGAGCTTGCAGACGAGATCATCCGGTAATTTAAAAAACAAGAGGTTTTTTACCATGCAGCAAAACAATGTACAAACAACAGAGAAAAAGAAGATTATTTTCAGCGCGATACAGCCCAGCGGTACAATCACCTTGGGAAATTATCTGGGCGCGATTAAAAACTGGGTCAGTATGCAGGAAACGTTTCACTGCGTGTATGCGCTTGCAGATTTGCACACCATTACGGTGCGGCAGGACCCGCAAAAATTCAGGGCAAATACACTGCAGGCGTATGCGCTGCTTCTTGCCTGCGGAATAGATCCGCAAAAGAGCGTGTTTTTTATCCAGAGCCATGTGCCTACCCATGCACAGCTGGCATGGGTGCTCAACTGCTATACCCAGTTTGGGGAGCTTTCCAGAATGACGCAGTTTAAAGATAAGTCTTTAAAGCATGCCGACAATGTAAACGTGGGATTGTTTGCCTATCCAAGCCTGATGGCGGCCGATATTCTGCTGTACCAGGCGGATATGGTTCCCGTGGGCGCCGACCAGAAGCAGCATTTGGAACTGTCCAGGGATATAGCGGCGCGCTTTAACGGCCTTTACGGCAATACCTTTAAAATACCGGAGCCCTATATACCGAACGTAGGAGCAAGGGTTATGTCTTTACAGGAGCCGCAAAAGAAAATGAGTAAGTCGGATGAAAACAGCAACGCGTGGATCGGCGTACTGGATAAGCCGGAAACGATTATGAAAAAATTCAAGCGTGCTGTGACAGATTCTGAAGCAAAGGTATGCTATGGGGAAAATAAGGACGGCATTAACAATCTGATTGGCATTTATTCTGCCATGACCGGGAAAACGGCCGGGCAGATTGAAAAGGAATTTGAAGGAAGAGGATATGGGCAGTTTAAAGAGGCCGTTGCGCAAAGCGTGATTGATCATTTGCGGCCTGTACAGGAAGAATATGAACGATTGATTAACGATAAGGCCTATTTAAAAGAATGTTATGACAAGGGCGCGCAGACAGCGCTGCGCTTTTCGCAGCGGACGCTTGACAAAGCAATGAAGAAGATTGGTTTTGTCATGCGGTAAATATACGATAGCATGTTTGAGCATGCTGCCTTTTTGCCATGTGATAAAGGGCAAAGATGGTTGTTTGAAGAAGCCTGCCTGCGTGGAAAGCCAGCGGGAAGACAGTACGAGAGGGGAGTTTATATGAGTGAAGATCGACTGCAGAGAAATTATGCAAGGCGGCAGGAATATTTAAGAAAACAGCGGCTGAAGCGCCGCCGCAGAAACAGAATTTTGATTGTTTCTGTGGGGATTATTATCCTGCTTGTTCTGATATTGATGATTGTGGGGATTGTAAGGGGCTGCGGGACCTCCTCCGGCGGAGAAGAGCAAAAGGCGGCTGCACAGGCTGAAACGGAGCCCACTACGACAGCGGCGCTTGCGCCGACCCAGGCGGCAACGCAGCAGCCCAGCCAGCCGCAGGTTAGGGAAATTGAAGACAACGGCGAGGACGGGCACATGTCGGGCGGTATTTATATATGGGACAATAAAGGTTTTGAGCTGTTTTTTGGCGAGGACGATTCTGCAAAGACGTACGCCCAGAGGATATCGGATTATAAAAAGGCGCTGGGAAATGATATCACCGTCTATAATATGGTCGTACCAAACCATACGGAATTTGGCCTGCCCAGCCGCCTGAGCGAGCAGCTTTTGGAAACGGGGGAGACCAAATCCCAACGGCAGAATATGTCCGCAGTATTTAACAATTATACACAGGACGTAAAGGCCGTAGATATTTATGATGTACTCAATGCGCATAAAACGGAATATATTTATTTTAATACCGATCATCATTGGACGGGGCTGGGGGCCTATTATGCTTATACGGCATTTGCAGAAACGGCAGGGCTTACCCCGTTGTCTTTAGAGGACGCGCAGAAGCAGACGATAGAGCCTTTTGTGGGATCGCTTTATACGATTTCGGGCGACAGTGCGCTCAATGCGCACCCGGATTCTGTTGACTATTATGTATTTCCAGGAGAATATACGTGTTCCATCCCTGCGATATCGGAGGAACCGCTTGATATCTATTATCCCAATGCAGAGCCGGGCAGCAATGCCTATGGCGTCTTTATCTGGGGAGACAATCCGTTGACGGTGATTGACAATCAGGAGGATACGTCCGGTAAGAAGATTGCGCTGATCAAGGAATCATACGGAAATGCGTTTGCCCCGTACCTGGCTTATAATTATGACGAGGTGCATGTGATTGATTTCCGCTATTATGAAGGGAACCTTAAGCAATATTGTCAGGACAACAATATTACAGAGGTGCTGTTCTTAAACGGGATTATGTCTGCAAACACGCCTTTGCAGCTGGACAGCATGGATTCTTTGTTTTCTTAAAAAATGATCCCCCCGCACGGCAAACAAGCGGCCGCGCGGGGGGATCATTTTGCCAGACAAAAATGGAAAGAGAGGCTGCGCTTATTGGGTTTTATCAGAAAGGCCCGGCTTTTAGCCGGGCCTTTTTAAATGGAGTACAAATTATATAATCTAAAAGATATTGTTCAAAAAGTCGTCGCAAGCGATACATAGTCCGCGACGACATGGGTTTTGTTGAAAAAAAGATACCTGGTAGTGCTCTTTACCGAAAAAAGTTGGTAGACAGCCAAAGCCGTCGTGAGCGCGCTTGCAAGCGAACAGGCGACGTGAGCGTGACCTTTTTCGGTGAGGAGGAGCAAGGGAGCGGGCGGATGGCCTATTTTTCTGCCAAGGGCAAAAAATAAGCCGGAGCAAAGCGGACTTTGCTCCGACGTGGAGCTACTGGTCGGACTCGAACCGACGGCCTGCGCATTACGAATGCGCTGCTCTACCAACTGAGCCACAGTAGCCTGTTTTTTGTTGCCAAGATATTATAGCATTGGACGGGAATTTCGTCAAGGGTCATGCATAAAGTTTTTTATTTACCGCGGTTTAGATTAAAAGTGAAACAATAAAAGTGAAACAATTTTGCAGGATAAAAAGCGGTCAGCACATAAAATGGCTGGAAATAGTGAAAGATTCGACAAAAAATACGTGATGGATTGTCACACAATTGCATAATCCGGATATGGATTTACTATAATAAACTCAACGGAAAATGTAAATATAGATCACGCCGTTGGGAGTTGGAAAAATGGCAAACATAGTCAAAAAAAAGCTGCCGGAGCTTTTAAGGCGCTACAGGGAAAACTGTGGGCTGTCGCAGGGGCAGGTTGCCGAGGCACTTAGTGTGGACCGATCAACGTACACATATTATGAAATTGGAAAAACTGCGCCAAGCATCAATACCATGATGAAGCTGATCAAAATTTTGAATATACCGTATGTTGAATTTTTGCAATGCGTCAACGGTGGGGAGCTTGCAAGTGCGTCAGTAAGCCTTGCCGATTTTGAACACGCGCAGCAAAGCGGGATAAAGAAGCGGACAACCTCTGAGCGGGAAAAAATATACGAGCTGTCTGCGGATGAACAGCAGCTTGTGATCGATTACCGCATGTTGCCCAAAAACCAACAGCAGGAGCTGCTCAAAAGGCTGGGGAACAGGTTGAAGGAAGAACATTAAATTTGGACAGGCTGTATGAAAAAACAAGCTGTTTTTTGTTAAGATTTTTTAGAAGATGACCAGAAAAAACTTTACATTTTTTGGAGCGTGTGCTATAATCTACTGGTGCAATGCCCCTTTCACGGATTTTGGAGTAAGCCCATTTACGGGAAGACACCTTCCTTGATCTGAGATTGAAGGATATTTTTTTAATCCTATGGGCAAAATGATAAAAAAGGTGGATTATGCAATGTTAAAAGAAGAAAAGAATGCAATTATGCAGGAGTATGCCCTGCATGAAGGCGATACGGGTTCCCCCGAGGTACAGATTGCGCTTTTGACAAAGAGAATTAACGATCTGACCGAGCATTTAAAGGTACACAAAAAGGATCACCATTCCCGCAGAGGCCTGCTGAAGATGGTAGGGCAGAGAAGAAGCCTGCTGAATTATCTGATTAAGACCGATATTGAGAGATACCGCTCAATTATCGCTAAGCTTGGCATACGTAAATAATGGCAATTTTCGGGGCAGGCGGCATTGTGCCGTCTGCCCTGTTGGTCATTTGTTGGAATTTACAGCGGAAGCATTTGGTTAGCAGTGAAACGGATATTTTGCATGCTTGGAATATCGGTTTTATTGCTAAGCGGTGCCTCCCTGTAAAATAGATATTTTATTTTCAGGAGGAAAAGAAATGTTTGAAAATTACAAGGTATTCAAAACAGACTTTGCCGGGCGCCCGCTTGTAGTGGAAACGGGAAAAATTGCCCAGCTGGCAAACGGTTCGTGCTTTGTGCGCTATGGCGACACGGTTGTAAACGTGGCCGTAACGGCATCTGCAAAGCCGCGTGAAGGGATTGATTTTTTCCCGCTTTCCGTGGACTTTGAAGAAAAGCTTTATGCGGTGGGGAAGATACCGGGCTCCTTTTTGAAGCGAGAGGGCCGTCCGTCTGAAAAGGCGATTCTTGTGTCGCGCGTGATTGACAGGCCGATTCGGCCGCTGTTCCCGAAGGATATGCGCAACGATGTTTCTGTTGTTTGCACTGTTATGTCGGTTGACAGCGACTGCTCACCTGAAATTGCAGCAATGGTGGGCACCTCGATTGCGCTTTCTATTTCGGATATTCCGTGGAACGGGCCGATTTCAGGCGTTTCTGTCGGTTATGTAGACGGCGAATTTGTGATCAACCCAACAGAGGAACAGCGCGAAAGGTCTGAAATGGCCGTAACGGTTGCTTCTACGGATAGCCGCATTGCGATGATTGAGGCTGGTGCGGAAATGGTCAGTGACGAGGTTATGTTCAACGGAATTATGGCCGGGCATGAGGCAAACCAGAAAATCATTGCGTTTATTAAGGAGATTCAGGCCCAGATTGGCAAACAAAAATTTTCTTATCCAAGCAACGAGCCGGATGAGGAGATGTTCCATACGATCCGTGATTTTGCGCTGGAGGATATTAAGCTTGCGCTTGATACGGACGATAAAACGGTGCGTGACGAAAGGCTGCAGCCAATTTATGAGGCGGTGCATGAGAAATTTGATGAAATCTACCCCGAACAGGAAGCGAAGATTGACGAATGCCTGTACAAAACACAGAAGTATGTTGTACGCCGCTGGCTGCTTGACGAGCAAAAGCGTGTGGACGGCAGAGGCATGAACGAGATCCGCCCGCTGGCCGCAGAAACAAGCCTTTTGCCAAGGGCGCACGGTTCTGGCTTGTTTACAAGAGGACAAACGCAGGTTTTGACGGCCGCAACGCTTGGTCCTGTAAGCGATCAACAGCTGCTGGATGGGATTGACAACGAGGAATATAAGCGCTATATGCACCATTATAACTTCCCGTCTTATTCCGTTGGGGAAACACGGCCCAGCAGGGGACCGGGCAGAAGAGAAATTGGCCATGGCGCGCTGGCAGAGCGGGCGCTTGTGCCGGTGATTCCGTCTGTGGAGGAATTCCCCTATGCGATCCGCCTGGTTTCGGAGGTTGTGTCTTCTAATGGGTCTACGTCGCAGGGCTCCATTTGCGGCTCCACGCTGGCGCTGATGGATGCCGGCGTGCCGATCAAGGCGCCGGTTGCAGGTATCTCTTGCGGGTTGATCACAGAGGGCGACCGCTGGATGACAATGGTGGATATTCAGGGCTTGGAAGACTTTTTTGGCGATATGGACTTTAAGGTGGCAGGTACGCACGAGGGGATCACGGCTATCCAGATGGATTTGAAAATAGACGGTCTTACGCCGGAAATGATCAAGGAAGCGCTGGAAAAGACGCATAAGGCCAGGGTTTATATTTTAGATGAAATTATGCTTAAGGCGATTGCGCAGCCGCGCGCGGAGCTTTCCCCATATGCGCCTAAGATGGTGACCACGACGATCCCTGTTGACAAGATCAGTGAGGTGATCGGCAAGAGCGGAAAGGTGATTAAAGAGATTCAGGCGCAGTGCGATGTAAAAATTGACATTGAAGAGGATGGGCATGTGTTTATCAGCGGTTTGGATGTGGAAAACTGCAAGCGTGCGCTTTCGATTGTCGATACAATTGCGAAGGACCCACAGCCGGGCGAGATCTTTAAGGGCAAGGTAACGCGAATTATGGATTTTGGCGCGTTTGTAGAGATTGCGCCGGGCAAGGAGGGCCTGTGCCATATTTCACAGCTGGATGTAAAGCGTACCGAAAAGGTGACGGATGCGGTTAATGTGGATGACATTGTTCTTGTAAAGGTGCTTGAAATAGACGATAAGGGAAGGCTGAACCTTTCAAGAAGAGAGGCGCTGATTGAAGTGGAAGGCTTAAAGCCGGAAAACGAGGTAGCGCCCAGGCGTCCGCATACGGGCGACAGGGACAGAAGGGCTCCCAGGGGCGGCCATCATAATCATAACAATCATAACAGAAGCTAAAGCTGTGCTTTGAACAAAACCCCCGAAAGCCGCAAGGTGATATGTGTTGCCTGCGGCTTTCGGGGGTTTTTATAGTGCTTTATGCAAGTTTCTGTTGTTTTCCGGCTTTTTCTGTTTTTATATATTTGTTCTAATAAAATTGGTTTATTTCTTATGCAACCGCTTTGCGGCATTTCCCCTGACAGTTCTTATACAACAGCTTCTGCGTGCTTAAAATAAAGCAAAAATGCCTCCGCTACAATTTACCAAAACTTTTGTTTGTTATCAGTTAAGCCTAAAATATAATCAACTGATACATTGTAAAATTTGGCTAGTTTAATTAAACAATCTATGCTAATTTCTCGGACTCCTTTTTCCCAATGTCCTACAGACGCATCTGATACATTACATATTTCGCTAACGGCTTTTTGTGTTAAATCATGATCTGTTCTTAATTCGCTTAATCTTTTGTTATAAGGTTTCAAACTTTATCATCTCCTTTTTTATATGTTACTACTAAAAGTAGAAACAAAGTTTGATTTCCTACTAATAGTAGTGTATACTACTGTTAGTAGGAGAAATGAAAACCAAATTATGTTAAATTTTCTTTTCCCATTCAATCATTAATACCGTTCCGCCAGAGCCGTAGTCAAAATGTTTTTTACTAACTATAAGGAATACGAATGACTAGGGGGATTCTCAAGGGGGGCGTTCCCCTTGAGGCGTACAAAAGGGGGTTCTAAGGGGGAAAACATCGCAAGTTTTCCCCCTTAGTGGTCTTTGGTTCGTTTCTTCCATAAGAAATGAACAAAGTCTTTTTGGAAGAAATGTATAGAAACGCACAAAG
Source organism: uncultured Oscillospiraceae bacterium (assembly GCA_900541565.1). GTDB lineage: Bacteria > Bacillota > Clostridia > Oscillospirales > Acutalibacteraceae > Scatavimonas > Scatavimonas merdipullorum. The sequence continues at coordinate 37,429 of UQKB01000007.1, read as the reverse complement.
CCGACGGAAAAAATACAAACCCACATAAAGGATAAAAAGCCTTATGAAGGAGGGAAAGCAGTGGATGACAGAAAAAAGCACAAAATAAAACCGCCCGGAGCGGGCGGAAAAATAAGGAGGAAGCAAAATGTATAAGGCTCCCCTCGGAAAAGAAAGCCGCATATCTATAGAACAACCTATTTGTCAGAAGCGCTTGCTATCATCACTTATTACTTTTTTACCCAAGATTCATATGGAGAATTTGATAAACATAAAAGATAGTCCGTAGATACCTTATACAACTTTGCAAAAGCAACTATGTGGTGCGCTTTTATTTCGTTTCTGCCAATTTCATATCTTCTATATTGTTCTCTTTTTACACCAATAGCAGTTGCTACCTGTTCTTGTGTCAATCCGTGTGCTTCTCTGAGAGCAATTAAACGTTCGTTATAGTACATAGTATCACCTCTATTCTTTTATACCAGTTTTTGCTGCAAAAGTGTTGCAAAAGGAACACAAGTGTGGCATAATAATATGGGAGGTGAGAAAAATAGTTAAATAAATTTAAGTTGAGATATATCTGATTAATATTTTGTCGGTATTTTTTATAAATAGCAGAAAGGAGGAGCTTTGATGTATACGATCCCCCCTCGAAAAAGAAAACCGCATATCTATAAAACAACCTATTTGTCAGAAACACTTGCGGAGAAAATAGAGGAAGTAGCAGCAAAAAACAACACAAGCTTTAACTTTGCGCTTGTGTCTATATTAGAAAGCGTGCTGTTCCCGGAGCAGACAGACAAAGAAAATCAAAATGGAGCATAAAAAGCAATGCTTCTTTTTAAGCATGTACAAACTGCCGAAAAAATGAAAAAGGACAAAGCCGCAAATGCGCAGAAACTTTCACTTAAGAACCGTCGGGGGGATTCTTATATAACAGTTTTTTAGACTTGCAGCCTTGCTTCTTATGGTACTTTATACAGCTTTCTTTTCTCAGCCGTTTTATATAAATACATAAGAAAAATCTTTTCCACCAGAAAAAACAATAAATAAAAATAGGATTTTATTTAATTTGAGGGTCGTCTGAAAAAGCAAAAAGATAATCGGCGGATACTTCTAATGCTTTACACAAATTTACAAATGTTCCTATTCTCATTTCATCTTCACCTGATTCATATCTGCTATACTGTGATTGTTTAATATTCATTTTTTCTGCCACATAATTTTGTGTCCATCCTTTTTTGTTTCTATACTGTTGAATTCTAGGTAAAAAATACATGATAATTCCACCTTTCCCAATTTTATTTATTTTACAATATAACCTGAAAATTATATTGACAATATAACCTATAGGTTATATAATGATTATAAAAATTTACCTGTGCCATGAAATTATGTTTTTTGATTTTTCATAATAGCAAACGTATTAACAAAAAAATGATGAAGGAGGCCCATAATGTAAGGCGTATTAAAAGACATTTTCTACGTGGAATTTCGCGCGGACAAACAAAGGCTGGAAAGAAAACCGGGCACCAAAAGGCAATTGCGCGCTACTGCGAAGAAGAAAAGCGGCAGCTGGAAGCGATGGAGGCAGCGCTAGACCGGGCCAGGCAGTACGATGAACTATACGCCTTTATTACAGGCTTTCGTCTGGGTGGTGCTCTGACCCGTGAAGCATTTGCAGACATTGACGAGCTAGTGGATTACCGGGAACGCCATGAAACATTGGAGGACTAAAAACTCTGCAACAAGCCAACCCCAAATTACAACTTTAAACACATACATTGTAAGTGTGCAAAAACGATTGTATAAGAACCGTCAGGGGGATTCTTAAGGGGGTACTCCCCTTGAGGCGTACAAAAGGGGGTTCTAAGGGGGAAAACATCGCAAGTTTTCCCCCTTAGTGGTCTTTGGTTCGTTTCTTCCATAAGAAATGAACCAAAGTCTTTTTGGAAGAAATGTATATAAACGTACAAACCCGGCGGGTAAGATAAAAACCTGCATAAAGCACCCCGCAGAAAGTTTGGAGAAAGAAAAAAGAGGGAACCCCAGGTTCCCTCTTTTTATCTTTATGAAACGTATCAAGCCAAAAAGCTGCAAAAAAGCCGCTTAGTGGCTTAAAAGGCAGCTAAATTGCTTTTTCAAAAAATATTCGATTTCGTACCAGGCTTTTCTGGACGCCGGAAGAAGGTCCTCCAGCAGCTGGAATGTATGGAACATGCCCGGGTAGCGCGTGAGCGTTACATCCACACCGGCTGCTTTGGCCTTGTCATGGATGGTAATGGAATCGCTTTCCAAAAGCTCATAGGTCCCCACCTGGAGCAGCATGGGCGGAAAGCGGTCAAAATCGCCGTAAACGGGCGAAAGGTATTTGTCCTGCAGGTCGGTCTGGCCGGCATAGGCAAGCAGTTTTTCCGGATTGTCCAGGCAGCTGCCGCTATGCGCGCCTTTGGCACGCCCAAACATGGGGTCTTTATAAAGATTGTATGTAAACGACGGCCCCTGCGCGGACATGTCTGCCCAGGGAGACATGCAGATCAGCGCTTTTGGCAGCGGCCGGTTTTCGTCCCGCAGCTTGGCAGTCAGGGACAAGGCCAGATTGCCGCCGGCGCTGTCGCCGACCAAAATAATATTTTCCGGCTTATAGCCATTGTCCAAAAGCCAGTTCCAGGCATTTTCTGTGTCTTCGAGCGCCGCGGGATGTACATGCTCCGGCGCAATGCGGTAATCGATAGAAAGAACGTCCGCACCGGCGCTGACTTTGGAAAGCTTAAGCGCTGTGCTTCTGTATGTATCGGAAAAGCCTACGATATATGCACCGCCGTGCAGCTGTAAAATAGCTTTGTCGCCCTTTGAGGCGTTGCTTTTTAAAAGCTCTGCTGGTACGCCGTTGATTTTAAAAGCATGGTTTGTATAGCCCTTGGGTGTTTTCCATTTTGACGGGCGCATCGCCGATTTTTGCCCCAGATCAATAATCCCGCCGTTTTGCATGTGGGAGGTCCGGCAAAAATAGCTGATGGTCTGGGAGGCCAGGGAATCTAAAAACTGCATTTGTGTTTTTCTTTTATATCGGATAGTAGCAAAAAAACCTGCCGCAATCGCGCCCAGAAAAGCAAGCGCAATGGCAAAAAGCTTTAAGGTTTGCATAGAAATCCTCCATTACAGGTTGGTAAGGTGGTTATTTGGCAGCCGTAGCTTCGGTTGTTTGTATAAACGGCTTGCCGCCGGTGGGGGAGCAGATATCGCCGCCGCTGAAAAACAGGTCTGTCATGGCGGTTGCCAAACGGTCCGCCTGCTCAAACAGGTCAAAAAAGGTATCGGTGCGTATTTGCCCGTTTTCTTCCCAGTCGTTGTTGTTTATATTTGCATAATCGTATGTATCGTCCTCTGTAATGCTTCTGTACATGACAGAAGCGCCGGGCGGCAGATGGCGTTTCTTTTCCCTTCGCAGAAGAAAGTCCTTTTTAAGCCCGGTGCGATCTGTGTGCTTTTTTAGCCACTTGCGGTAGCTTTGGGCGCTTTCAAACACTTCTTTTACAGAAGCGTTTTCTTGCAGAACAGAATGGAGTAAAACAGAATAAAGCAAAGCCATATGCTGCATAACAGCAGGGTCTTTTGGCGCGCAGGTTTGCAGCCGAATGCTGTTTGCAAGCGTGCTTTTTTCATAACGCACCATAATGACATCGAGATTGACTTCTATCATATTGTGTGCGACGGCTGCGGAAATTTCACTGCGCTGCGCCGCCATTTGCCTTGCGCCTGACAAAACAAACGGATGTGCAATGCTGTCGAGTGCGTAATGGGTAAAAAAGCCGAGCGCATAGCTTTGGTCCATGTTGTTTTTGCTATCAAGGGCAAAGCGGGACAAAAAAGAAAGGGTTTGACCAGACGGAGCGGTGTGCAAAAGCGAAGCCAGCGACCGCAGTCTTTCCGACTGTGCAGCAAAAAGGAAATCCGGCCCCTGCGCACCCCACAGCAAGGCGTTTTGATGAATTTTGCAGTCTTTATATGTCTGCTTTATATGAGCAAGCAGTCGTTGTGCAAGCAGATAATGCGTAATGACTGAAGGCATGAAACGTTCCTCCCGGTTTGCGCAGCTATGGGACAGCCGCAGACAGCACTTTGATAAAAGCTTATTTGTTTACATCCCATTGCGCATATTGGCCGTAATGGCCGGTTGCAAGGTCAAAGGCGTCTTTTTTGACTTCCTGGCCGTCTATATAATATGCGGCGTTTTCTTCGCCGCTACCGTTTGCGACGATCTTATAGGTTTGTGAATCAGGCGTGTATTTGCCGTCTTTATATGCGTTAAAGGAAAACTCCGTGGTTTTGGACGAGCCGCTTTCAGACAGATCATTTTCACATAATACCACATTGCCGGTGGTGTTATCCATATAAATATCAAGCCGGCAGGTCTTGCTGCTGTCGGTTGCGGCAAAAAAGGCAGTAGAGCGTTTGATTTCGTTGCTGGTTTCCTTTGCAACGTCGATCTGGCAGCTGTGCCCGCCTGTGTAATACAGCAAAAGCTCGTTTGTGCCATCGCCGTCTACATCGATGGCCTTGCTTGCATACAATGCAAGCACAGTGCCGTTTTGCGCTTTAATGGTATCGTCTTTTATGGAATCCAGATAGCGCGATAACGCTTCGGAGTTGCTCTGAACCGTTACCTGAACGCTGCATACGGCACCGGAAAGGCAGGATAAAATGCCCTGTACTTCACAGCTGCCGGCGTTTTTGCCGGTGACAATTCCGTTTTTATTGACGGTGGCCACCGCTTTGTCAGAGGTTGTCCATTCTATACGGTTTAAATAGACTTCTTCCAGCTTTACCACAGGCTGTGCTTTTTCGTACTTACCCTGTGCGACGGTGATTGTCCGGTTGACCCAGTCTGTAAATTCCGGATAATTTTCACCCAGCGCGGAAAGGGAGGAAAGATACGCTTCTTCTGTTGTATTGCTGCCGTCCATAGAGAAGGCTCCGCTAAGCGGGACGTTTTCTCCGTCCTTATAACGATAGACATCGGTCATGGTTTGGACGGAAGAAAGCGTGCTGCCCGACGCGCTGTAAAGCGTAACGGTTCGCTTGCTTTGTGTGGTGCTGTTTTGGATAGCGGTGGATTTTATATAGAAGGCTGCTGTTTTACCTGTGCAGACGGTTTCGCTGTACGAGGTGTTTGTCTGTTTTTCTAAAAGAGAGGAAAAGCTGTCGAAGGTTTTGAGCGAAACAGGCTTGCCGTTTTGCAGCGTGACAATCTCTACCGCGGTGATGGAAGCACCGGCCTGGTATTTGAGCAGCAGTATATAATGCCCGTCGGTCCCTTCGTTTGTGATTCTGCATTGCACCAGATTGACGGTCTGCGATTTTTTGTTCCCATAGGTGACTTTCTGGCTGGCTGGGACTTCCAGTAGATAGTCGTTTAAAAGCTTGATTTCGTCGATCCGCTCGTCTGTAATGGTAAACTTATATGCAGCCGTGGCTTTTTTATTGGCGGATGAAACGGCGGTAATGGTACACTCGCCCGCAGACAGGGCCGTTACCTTGCCCGTGCTGTCCACACAAGCGACGTTTGGATTGGAGCTTGTAAACGAAAGCGCTTTATTTTTGGCGTTTTCAGGTACAATGACAGGGCTGAGAGTGAGTGTGTCGCCCCGTTTTAACGTACTGGATGTTTTTTCAGCCTGCAGGGCTTGTACGTCTGAGGAGGTGGGCGGCTGTGTGGTGGGTTCGGTGGGCGCTTCGGTTGGGGTCTGCACAACGGAAACAGAAGCGATCAGCCTTCCTGCAAGCGTGGGATTGAACAGAAAAACACCCACGGCTGTCAGGGAAAGGACAGCCAGACAAATAAAGGTGATAATTGCTGCCTTATGTTTCATAACCAGGTTCCTTTCAAAAATAAACTTCCAAAAACGGCAAACGCGTTATCTGGAAGGCGCTGTTTTTACTATATTGTTTCCGTTGCTTTTGTCAATTATAAATTTATTATAAATTGCCGGAGGGCGCAGGTCAACTAAAAATCGTCAAATCTCTTGCTAAAATTGTTCCATGGGTGTCAAAAAAAAGAAAAAACAGATTTTTTTACCGCCTTTTACAGAAAAAACCAGTCTTTTGCATAAAGAAAAAGAGACCGGCGCCGTAGCAGGCTGTATAAAATTTAAAAATTCGATAAAAAAGCGGACAGAAGAGCTGTCCGCCGGATTTGTATCTATGTAGTTATGTGCTGACATGGCTTTGAGAGCTGCTTTCTTGTTTGGATCAAGCAGAGCCGGAAGGGTCTGTGTTTACGGAGGCTGTGTCTGTATGCATGCGGCCCTCGTGGTCTGTGGTATAACTGCCTTTTAACAAAATTTCGGAAATCGGGACGATCTCATACCCTTGTGCGCGGATGGCTTCTATAATCATCGGGAGCGCTTCCGGCGTGTTTTTTGCACCGTTATGCAGCAGGATGATGCTGCCGGGTGACAGGTTGTTCTGAATGCGGTCTACCATTTGCTGGGGTGAAGGATCCTTCCAGTCAAGACTGTCGATATCCCACTGTACGCAGTACATATGGATGCTGTTGACAGTTTCGACCAATGCGTTGTTATAGTCGCCGTAAGGCGGCCGGAAGAGGGTGGGGCGTACGCCTGTAATTTTTTCAATTTTGTCGTTGCAGCCGTTGAGCTCCTGCAGCATATCTTCCCGGCTTTGCTGCGGCATGTGCGCATGTGTGTCGGAATGGTTTCCCACGTCGTGCCCCGCGTCGTGAATGGCCTTTACGGAATCGGGGTATTTATCCACCCATTCCCCCACAAGGAAAAAGGTGGTTTTTACGTTGTATTCGTCCAGCGTGTCCAGAAGGCCCTGCGTTTGCTCGTTCCCCCAGGCGGCATCAAACGATATGCTTACGACTTTTTCTTCCTGTTCTACACAATATATAGGAATTTTCCTTGCGGTTGTGGAGGCCATTATAACGCCATTGTAGCTGGAAAAACAGACGGACAGCGCAAGGACTCCCACAAGCAGACAGCAGCCGATGATGATAAGCCGCTGCTTTGTAAAAACAAAAAATTTCATAAAGACTCCCCCTTATACATAAATGTATGCGGGGGAATGGCTGCAGATGATTTAATTTAAGAATTTACGCTGGTGGCAATGACATCGTACATGCCAAACATGGGAACCACAATGGAAATCACAACAGTTGCCACCACGATGGCTATGAGTACAGTCAAAACAGGCGTTATAGCGCCGGTCAGACGCTTGGTGGATTCGTCCGCCTGCTGCTCGTACATATCGGTCATTTTACGCAGGGAATCGGAAAGCATGCCGCTTTCTTCACCGACACGGATCATGGAAACGAGCAAAGCGTCAAACACGGGATACCGCGACATGGCTACGTTGATGGGTGTGCCGATCTTTACATCCTCGATAATCTGGTTCATACAGTCCTTCATATATGCGTTTGCAATGACATCCCTTGCAAGCTCCAGCGCTTTTATAATGCGGATTCCTGCGTCTGTAAGCGTGGCCATGATACGGCAAAAGCGCGCAATATGGGAAATACGCATGACCTTACCGATTAACGGGAGCTTTAGCTGCGTACGACTCCACCACATACAAAAGCTTTCGTTATATTTGTATAAGCACCGCAGCCCGAAAACAAGCGCGGCAATGATCAAAAGGATGATATACCAGTGGTTGATCAGCATATTGGAAACGCCCACTGTAAACTGTGTAATAGCCGGCAGTTCGGCGCCAAAGCTGCTAAAGAGGGTAGAAAAAGAAGGGATGACCAGTACGGACAAGACAATCATCAAAATAATTGTAAGGCCCAGCAGAAAAGCCGGATATGCCAGGGCGGTTTTGATCTTGCCGAAAAGGGCGATTTCTTTTTCCAAAATGGAAGCGCACTGGGCAAAGGAAAGATCTAACCGCCCGTTTGCTTCACCTGCTTGTATGATATTGATGACGATATGGGGAAAGGTTTTAAACCTGCTCATAGCGGCAGACAACGGTACGCCGTTGTAAAGCTCTTTTGTAATTTCCGTAAGAACCTTGCGCAGATTTTTGTCCGATTCTGTATCGACCATGACCTCCATAGCCATAGAGAGGGAAATCCCTGCCTTCATCATCAGGCCCATCTGGTGCATCATCGCGAGCATGCGTTTTTTCCTGATTTTTGTATCATGGATATCTTTTATATTGAGCTCCCGTTCCCAAATGCTTTTGCCGGCGTTGATTTCGGCCGGGTCCTGCAGCTGCGTGACCGAAAGGGCCGTAAGGCCGCGCGAACGCAGGTTTTTCCTGACTTCGTCGCGGGAGTTGGCAGTCATTTCGCCCTTATATTTTCTGTTTTTGCTGTTGACGGCGATATATGTGTATTTCAAGCGGGGTCACCTCTGCTCTGGATAAAGTGAAATATTTGGATACGGCGGCATGCCCGCAGCCGACGGGCTGTCTGTATGAAGGCTGTAGCGCCGTGCCGTTTCCGGTGTGATATAGCCGTTTTCCAGAAGAAGCTGGATGCTTGCGTTTCTGGTAAGCATACCTGCGTTTTTATTAAGCTGGATGATCTGGTCGATTTGCGCAGTTTTATTTTCGCGGATCAGGTTTGCGACCGCAGAGTTTACAAACATCATTTCAAAAGCGCCGATCTGCCCGGAAATGTCCGCCCGGGGGAGCAATCTTTGTGAAATAACCGCTTTGAGCGTGGTGGAAAGCTGACCGAGCACCTGCTGCTGACGGCTTACCGGGAACAGGTCGACCATACGGTCAATTGTTTTTGCAGCGCCTTCTGTATGTAAAGTGGAAAAGACAAGATGCCCCGTTTCGGCTGCAGAAAGGGCCATGGTCATGGATTCTGGATCCCGAATTTCACCAATTAGAATAACATCGGGATTTTCACGCAGGACTGCGCGCAGCGCAGTGGAATAGCTCAGGCTGTCTGTCCCGACCTCCCGCTGGTTGATTATACAGCGGATGGGCGTGTGGATGTATTCAACGGGGTCTTCAATCGTAACAATATGCAGACAGCGTTTTTTGTTCATTTCGTGGATCAAGGCTGCAAGCGTTGTGGTTTTTCCGCTGCCGGAAGGGCCTGTTACAAGCACCAGGCCTTCTTGCAGGTTTAAAATTTTATCGATAGAAGCAGGAAGATTTAGTGTGTTGATTTCGGGCGGTTGTGCGTGAACGACACGCATAACCAGTGCAGCGCCGTTGCGTTGATGAAATGCGTTGATGCGGAAGCGGCCAAAGTCTTTTATATTTGCGGCGGCGTCTATATCGCCTGCTTCCTGAAAACGGGCGTAATGTGCAGAAGACAGCACCTGACGAATGCAGTCCAGGACTTCCTCATCGGTTAAAAGCGGATGGTCTTCTGAAAAGCAAATTTTTCCGTGTATGCGCAGGGCGGGCTTATTGCCCGCGGCACAATGGATGTCCGATGCACCAGCGATTACGGCGTCGCGGATAAAGGCATAAAAATCCATAGCTTTGCAGCCCCTTTTTTAAAGTATGTCGTCGTCCATGGCGGCGTCCAGCATTGTTGTAATGGAAATTGTGCCGTTACGCACAAGCCGCCTTAAATTTTCGCGCATGGGAAGCATGCCTTCTTTAAGCGCGATTTCGTTGATGCGCGCCGTGCTTTCGCCCGCGTGGATTGCAGCCCGGATTGGGCCGGTAACGCGCATGATCTCATGTACGGCGGTTCGACCCTTCGTGCCTGTCCGGTTGCATTTATCGCAGCCCTTTTCACGGTAAATTTTTTGCTTTGTTCCGGAAGGCAGGCTGAGAAAGCGAAGCTCGTCCTCATTTGCATAATAGGCTTCGCGGCAGTTTAAGCACAGCTTGCGGACAAGGCGCTGGGCAACGACACCCAATACTGCCGAAGTGACCATAAACGGCGCAACACCCATATCCACAAGGCGTATAACGGAGCTTGCAGCGCTGTAGGTATGCAGGGTGGACAGAACCAGGTGCCCGGTGATGGCGGCGCGGGAGGCGATTTCGGCTGTTTCGCGGTCGCGGATTTCACCGATCATGATGATGTCCGGATCCTGCCTTAAAATGGACCGCAAAACGTTTGCAAAGGTAAGGCCGGCTTTGTCGTTGATATCTACCTGGGTGATGCCGGGGATAATCATTTCAACGGGATTTTCTACTGTGACGATATTGATGTCGTCGCGCTGTATTTCTTTAAGCGCCGTGTACAGGGTTGTGGACTTGCCCGAACCTGTCGCGCCTGTAAGTAAAATAATGCCGCGGTTGCTTTTTAGAAGGGATTCGAAAACGGCAAGGTTTTCCGGCAAAAAGCCAATCCCATATTTGTCCATTGTAATACCAAGCGCCGTGGTGATACGGATCACGACCTTTTCCCCAAAAACGCTCGGCATAACAGAAATACGCATGTCCACCTCTGTGTTGCCCGCACGATAATGCAGACGCCCGTCCTGCGGCAGACGCTTTTCGGCAATGTTCATGCCGCCGATAAATTTGATACGGCTGGTGACGGAAGGAATCAGATCCGGCCCTGTTTCCAGGTATTGGATCAGCCTGCCGTCAATGCGAAAACGGATGCGCATTTTCTTTTCCATAGGCTCGATATGGATATCGCTGGCCTTCATATAGACGGCCTGCTCGATCATATTGTTGACAAAACGGATAATGGGTTGATCTTCCGATACGGTATTTATGGCGCTTTGTTCTTCGCTTTGCCCTTTTGACATTTGCGCGCTGACAAACTCCTGCGCTTCGCTGAACGCCTTTTTGGTCGCATACAGCTCCCGCTGTTTTTCCAGGATAGAAGAGGCCTCGGCCAGCACCGCGTTAATCCGATGACGGGTATAATTACCCAGGGTATTGATCGCCTTATAGTCAAGAGGGTCGGACATGGCGACCGTCAGGGATTTGTCATCAAAAGAGATTGGGATAATATGATTTGCAACAGAAATATTTTCAGGCACAATTTCTGCTATTTTCGGGTCGATCTCTACGCTTTGCAGATCTATATACGGCATGGAAAACTGCTGGGCCAGCGCCTTGCAAAGTGTTTGTTCAGAAATATACTTTTCCTCTGTGAGAATTTCGCCAATGCGTTTTCCTGCATGTTTTTGTTTGTCCAGGCACTGCTGTAAAACATCGGGGGTGATTGCGCCGGACTTGATCAGAATTTCACCAAGCTTAAGATTGGATGCTTTCATATGGTTTTGTTTGCTCCTTTACAACGGAATCGGGTTACAGTCAAAGCAGCTGTAAATACCATGCGGCAAGACGGTAAACGGGCGTGCGCAATAGGATCAGCAGCGCGCAGCCTGCGCAAATGTACGGTCCCATGGGAAGGTAGAACCCACTTTTGATCTTTTTTGCCGCCAGTAAAAAAAGAATATGGAAAAACGCCGTAAACAGTAAAAAAATAAAGCCTAAAAAGACGGCCGGAAAGCCCAATAAAATCCCAAGTGCGCCAAAAAGCTTTACATCACCAAAACCGATCCCGTCCTTTTTATAAAGCGCGCGGCTGAAAAGGTTTAAAAGAAGAAAAAGCGCAGCCCCACAGGCACCGCCTGCAAGCGGCGACCACCAGCTTGTAATAAAAAACTGGCCGGACAGCAGATCGCATACGGCACCGGCGGCGCAAAGAAGAGCAAGCGCGGCGGTAAACTGGTCGGGAATGATGGTATATTTTCTGTCGCTCAGCGCAATCAGGAGCATAAGTATCATGGACAGACACAATAAAGCGCTGTACAGGCATACCCCGTATAGAAAAAAACACAGCGCGTTACAAACACAAAGCAAAACCGTGCAGGGGATCCCAACACGCCGGTAGGAAAAGCGCGTGCCGCATGCGGCCTTTGGCGAAGGTGTTTCTCCATAGTCGCAAAACCAGGCAGCAGGCGCACGGTTACACAAAAGAAACGCAAGATAGACGATCCCGGCTGTAGAGAGTACGACCAGCACAAGGCTTACAGCAAAAGCGGCAGAAAATGGACGGTACATCATGCCGCTGTATTTGCAGACGACGGTGTTTGTGCCTGTGCGGAGGGAGCATCCGCCTGAAAGTAATAAAGCGAAATATTCATGGAGGTGTTTAAGTCGCCCCTTGCAACGGGAACACCGTTTTGGCTGTCTGTCTGGGTAACGGTTGAAAAGTTGAGGGTACGGATATAGTAGGAGCCGTCGGATTCCTGCTCAAAAAAATCAATTACATCCAGCACCTTGTTGGGAGAAGCCGTAAAGCTTAACGCAATATCTATAGAACACAGCGGGTCGCCGGTAGAAGAGGTTTCTGCCGGGAGAACTTCCTGCTCGTCCGATATATTGATGGACATGGGCGTAATGCCAAGGTCGGAAAACATCTGGTTTAAATCGTTGGCTGTGCTGTCGGCCGTTACAAACATTTCCGCTTCCAGCTCGTCCCAACGCGACTGAAGGTCGTTGACATGGTTTTTGTATTCTTCTATACTGTTGCGTCTGGCTTCATACAGCCGCAGCGTGGCCTGCGCCTGTGCATGCTGCTGCTCCATGACTGGCCTGTTTGAAAGATATGGCATCAGCACAAGCGGCACAAACAGCGCCAACGCCAGAAGGATGATAAAAAGCCCGACCAGGTAAGACGGGATTTTTTTGCCCATAACGATCATTGGCCGGCACCCCCTTGCATGGACTGTACGGATTCACCGCGGGAATTTTGCGTATTTACGGAAAGTGTTACGGTGCAGCTGCCGTTGCCCTGTTCCGGGTTGCTTGTATAGGAGAAGGGAATGGCAATTGTAAAATATGCGTTGCGTTCCACTTCTGCTTTGAGCTTTACATAAGCGTCAAAGTCGTCTACATAAAAGTTCAGCGTAATCAGGTTTTCGTCATTGTTGATGCTGTAGGAGTTTACAAAAAACACCTCGTCGGTGATTTGCGTGTATAGCTGGCTGACAATTTCCCGTACGGCGGCAGGAGCTTGGGGAAGCGCGGCTTTGTCGCTTTCTACATTGGCGATCCTGGTGGAAAGTTCCTGGTCTTTTGCAATCCATTCCCGTACCTCGGCGTACTGGGGGTCGGACAGTTTGGAATAATCGATAGCTTGTTGCAAATAGGAGAAGCCATACAGGCCGCCGACGGCCAGCATAACAGCGCTTACCGTTGCGCCAAGCGCAATGGTAGCATATTTGCCGATATTGGAGCTGCGGCGTTTTGCAGAGTGGATACCGTTTAAAAAATCGCACTGGCCGGCGTTTGCAAGTGCAACCAGACCGGAAAGCATATAATAGCTTGACGACCTGTACCCGTTTTCTACGGCAACGTCTGTAATAATGGGGATGTTTTCAGGCGTATAGGAGGTATCTACGCTGTCAATTTCCATGGAAAAGCCAAGTTCGCGCAAATATTTGGGCAGGTTGGGAAGACCGGCAAAATGGTCTGCCAGGTATATTTTATCCAGCTCAAGCCGTTGGCTTCCAAGCACCATACGCAGGTTTCTTAAAATATCGCCCGTTGCATAGTCCAGAATCGTTTGCAAGCTGCGGACCGCCTGCGGCGATTGCAGGTTTTCCATAATTTCCAAAATGCCTTCTTCATTTACGGCCTGTACCGCATCGGTCAGGCGAATGCCGCGGATTTTAGCGACGACCTGTGCAAAATCACCTACAGGGGAATCAAAGGACTGCGAGTATAAGATCGCACCGTTTTTAACAACGGTAATCCGCATGTCGCAAGCATCCAGGCTTAAAATGGCCGCAACCAAATTGATGCTGTTGACGATCCGGCGTGCGCCGCGCAATATGGCGGCGCCTGGCGGGATGATCCTGTAAATGCGCATGTGCTGTTCTTCAAAGGCCTTTTTGAGCGCTTCAATCAGAGAAAGCGGCATGGCAAACAGCGCAGCGTTGAGCTCGTTGCTGTTGGTTGTTTTGCCGTGTTCGCTGCCGTATTCGCAGCTGATGATCGAGTAGTCGGCTACATCGTCTGAAATGACCGATTCCGTTTCGAGCACGGCAAACGAATGCACAAACTTTTCCTTGGCGGCGGCGTGCTGGTATTCTTTTGTGACAATGTTCTGCCGGTCGGGGCAAAGGATGATATCTTCCATAGAAAAGCCTGCCTGCCGCCCGCAGCTTAAAACAAATTCTGCAAACCGGCTGCCGCCGTGCAGGGGGTCGTCCTTCAGTTCCTGCGGAAGCGCAAAGATCAGGGAGGGACCAAATACCGTTTGGCTGCCCGGCTGCGCAAAAAGGCTTCTTTTGCGTTTTTCCCCAGTATATTTTGCTTTGACTGTTTCTGCAGGTGTCAGGCAGATATACTGGCTGCTTATCTGTAATATGGTAAATTTCAAGTGGAGCACCACCTTATATAATCGGTTAAACGGGCTGTATAAATCATACGTAACTAAAAATGCTTTATCCTATATAAGCCTGTGTATATTTTACAGACAAATCTGTATAGGTTTTTTAGCTAAAAGAAATATATTTGTCAAATTTTTATGAAAGAAAAAGAAAAGCCCGCTTTGGCGGGCTTGAAAAGCGAAGAAAACGGTTATGCCTGTGTCCCGGTGACGTTGCCGTCTGGGTCTATGGTAGTGGTAGCCAGAAGTGAGCCCGGTGGAGCAGTCGACGAGGTCCCGCGGGTTGCAGTCAGCGTTCCTGTTGCTCCATCCCAGACCATGCCGTACCGCACGCCGTCAATTTCTTTTGTCAGGTTTTCGGTACTAAACCCGTTTGTATGAGCAATCTGTGCAATTGTGACAGATTCATCCCCGCCTGTTGTTACTTCGCTCGTTCCGTCGGTATATGTAGTTTGTACGTCTGCAATTTGTTCGTTGATTGCAGCCTTCAGGAGCATTTCCATCGTTGCTGTGTCGCTTGTAAAGGTACTGACGTTTGCGGAATTGATGGTTGAGATAACGACCGGAATTGCAATGGACGCCAAAATGGCCAGTATTGCGATAACGATTACAAGCTCGACCAGCGTAAAACCTTTTTTATTTTTTTTTGCCTGCAGCTTTTGCAGCACTGTAGGAGCTGTTGCCAATTTTTGCATGCTTTTACCTCTTTCTTTTAACCCTGCGTTACAAAACAGAAAACCAATGAAGCAAAAGCGGCCATGCTTTATGGCCGCTTTTGCCAACTATAATATAGTGTACTTTACTGCGTAAGAGATTGTCAATCTTTTATATAAAAATTGCTTTGTAGAAAAAAGAAAGCAATTTATGGTGAAAAGAGACAAATACTTGATACAAAAGAAAGAAAAAGCATAATCATTGTAAATGTTTACAAAAATGATACCGGACATTTGTATAAAAAATCTGTGTCTTTTTGTTGGTCCGTACATCAAGATACGGTATAATAGTTGTGTATTGTATCATGAGATACTGGATTTTTAAAAGCATGCTGCAAAATGCCATATGCTGCCGCAGCATAGGCTGGCTGTAATTGTTATCGAAAAAATACATAGAGGCTTACGAAAAAAGGTGTTGGCGATTGAAAAATACAAAAAGGGGCTTTGGCCTTGTTACAACGATTGTTATAGCGGCCGTGCTGTTTATTTTAACGGCCGCGCTTTTAACAGCGGCTGTTTTAAGCATGCGGCTGACTACAGAGAATATTGACCAGAGACAGGCCTATTTAAATGCCAAAAGTGCGCTGGGAGTGGTTGCTGCGTACTACTTAAACGCTTCGCCGGATGACCCGGACAACAGCGGGCTGCCGGTTGGAGAAGAGGCGGACTATTTTGTTTTTGACGCGGACGACGGCACGTTTGCACAGGGCTTTACAAAGGTTGCCGGCCTTGATGAAGCGAGCGGAAAAAAAACGTATGTGAAAGCCGCATATACGGAAGAAGCGCATACGCTGAAGCTGACGGCTGTTGCAAAATATATGGGGGGTGGACAAGCGGCGAACCAAAGCCTGCAGCTTTCCCGTACATATGACGTAGGATACGATGAGAATAACCGTATTACCACAGCCGTGCGCAGGGTAGAAACGGGAGGAGGAACCCGTTATGTAACGGTGCATGTCAGGCCGTACCCGGGATCTGCGCTGAGCCCCTATCTGTACACATGGGCCTACGGCGACGGCACGGAGGACCAGCAGCCCGATTTGGACCGTGCGGAAACGCTGCTTTCCGGCGGCTGGGGAGACAGCGATATGCCGGCAGATTTACAAGGGCCGCAGGGCGCCATGGATGAAGAAGGCAACGGTTGGTACTATTATACGCTGGAAATTACCGATCCACAGATCCATTATTTTAATGCCATTATATCCAAAAAAGGCGCGCTGCGCGAAAGCGGCGACAACCATGCGCAGACGCACGAGCTGTTTAATTTGCCGGTTACGCAGGAAACCTACCAGGACGTATATATAACGCTCAACAATAAAACCAACGATTTTACCGATTTCCGCGGTACGACGCTGGACGGAAAAACACAGCCGAATTCGCTGACGCAGTATGTTACCTCTTATGTGGAGGCCGACCATACCACCGTGCATGTGCGGATGCAGGGCGAGGTTACCGACAGCTGGTCTGCCGCGCCGCAGCTTGCCGTACAAAATGTGGACGGCAGCGTGCTTGTGGATAGAAATCTGACAAGCTATATGGACACGGTGGAAACGGTTTATACAGGCGGAGCCATGCAGTATGAGGGCTACGGCTGGTACAGGATCGACGTTCCTACCGACGGCGACTTTGTTTTTACGCTGACAGGCAGCCTTGACGGTGAGAATATACAAGTTGACGCAGGCACTGTCAACGGCGGAACCGATAACGAGATATGGGTTGCCGTGAACAAAAACGGTACGGCGGCTGTAGAAAATGACGAGGCGTCCGCCAACAGGAAGTTCCAGGAATGGGGCGACAGTACGGCCGGTGACTATACGACCGTAAACGTAAAAGGGCTTGCGCTGGGGGAGGACAGCGCAGCACAGGTGGGGATAGATTATTATCTGCCGCAGGATGACAGCGGCTTTACCGGTACGTGGACCATGCAGGGACAGCCAATGGCTTCCAACAAGGGCGGCAAGGTGCAGTATTACAATGTTTATATGCAAAAGTATAAGGACAGTGAAAATCAGCTGCAAAGCAGAAGCTATACGACCTATGGCGATGAAACGGTCAGGGCGGGCAACAGTAGGACGTGCTATTATGAGGAATGGTACAGTTTTAAAATTCCTACGACCGGCAATTATACGGTAGCCTTCCGCGGGCTTTCCGGCCAATACCCGGACCAGGAAACCGTACCTGTCCAAAATATGACGGGGAACATTTGGATTACGCTGGACACAGACCAGGAAACAAACGGGCAGCTTTCTGATCTTTCTGTATATACGTTTGACCCCGAAGAAAATTATGCGCAGGGTACGACCAACGTGTATTTCAGGGATACGCTGGGGTGGACAGAGCAGGGTGGCGGCATATATGCCTACAGCTGGGGAACGGAAACTGCCGACTGGCCGGGTACAAGAATGCAGTATGACAGGGAAGAAGGGCTGTATTATATTGAGCTTGCGAGCAGCTTCCCGTTTATTATTTTTAACGACGGAACACAGGACCGCGCCACAGCGCAGCAGACGGAGATCCTTTCTTTGCAGGGCGTAGAGGGAAAAATTCTTTATGACAACAAAACTGCAACATGGGAAAATTATATACATCCCAAAACACAGCTGGAGCAGGCGATACAGGACGCGGTAGCAGCGCTCAACCGTTCCACTGTCAAGGGAGTGGATGCAGACGGCAACCAGGGGATAGAAGAAGTATTCTTTACGGTACTGCAGGGGGTAGACGGCAGCAGTGGAATCATCCAGGAGGCCGAGGAAATTTTAAATGACCCATTGTCTACTTCGGAGCAGTACCGGGAGCAGACAGAAACGCTTAACCGCTATGTTGCTGCGGTTCGTTCCTGCAGCGAAGCGGTGTACCAGGCACGCACCTATCTGCCCGGCTATGATGAATACGCGCTGTACCATGCGGACAATATTGTATTTACACAGGATTCTTTACAAACGTTAAAGGATGCGCATAAAGAGGTTATGCTGGTGTATGAGGACAGCGGCGTATCCTACACAGAAATTGCGTCCAGCGCACTGGCGCTGCGAAGGGTTATGGACAATATGGAGCAGGTTCTGACAGGGGCAGAGGAAGGCGGCGCGCCGGGTGCTTCTCAGGCGATTGTTGCCCTGATGGACCGAGCCGGCTGGACCGGAGAAGCTTCCCCCCTGTATAGGGTAAAGGGGGAAAAATACAAGGATGGTACCCAAATTACGAATGTTGCAGGGTTTGATGAAAAGGTAATCTATACAAACAGTCAGGGGTATTACCTGTATTATATTTCGTTTACCGGAGAGCAGGACACGGCAAGGAATGTGCAGTTTACAGTCAACGCCAACCAGTCTGTTCCGCTTGATAAAATCAAAGCGGGAGAAATATGGGTATATGACAATCAAAAGGAAACGTGGAGCGAAAGCAGCAGCGATGATTCTGTAGTGATCTATACCTCATCCATAAGCGGCAGCCGCGGGGAAGAAAAAATATATCAGTCGGAAACGGGAGAAGGCTTTCAGCTGGTTTTTCTGTATGATACAACGGTGACGTACGACGGCGCTTCTTATGTAATTTTTGCCGGTGTGTATCCGATCAGCGCCAGCGATTATCCGGACGGGATCAATCTTTTTTCTGCAAAAGCCAAGGATTTTTTTACAAACCCGGAGCAGTTTGGCATGGCGGCCGGAGGAAAGGACGCTTCTGCAGCCGACGTAGGTTGGGTGGCAGACGACGGGACGCTGGCCTCTGCGGGACCGGCAGGATCTATAGACGAAGCGGTCAATTTTTTGGTTGGAGGAAAGCTTGCCGCATACACACCGACACAGGGCTTGAGCAATGCATCGCTGACGGCGGCAGAGCTGGAGGCGGCCGGGGCCGGGCACAGCATGACGGGAAGCAATGGGCAGTTCCCTTCTTTTGCCGTTTATTATGCCAAAAGCATCCATTTTCGTTGGGTGCAGCAGGGCGTTACCGGGGAAATGCCGGACTTAACGGATAAAGACGTGTCGTTTTATTCCGACAATATAACCTTTGCCTGTACAGAGCTGTCTGTATATGAAACGGGATCCGGCGTGCTGCGCGGCTCTTTTAAAGTGGGAAAGGCGGAAGGTACGGGGAATTTTGACCATACGATCCGTTTTTATACAGACGTGCAGATCAATATAATAAAGCCGGACGGCTCGGTAGATACCCAAAAATCGTTTATGATTCGCAGCGGAACGTATAAGCTGCGGGGGGAGGTTGACTTGTTTGCCTTTAACGAGGAGCTGGAAAAGGGTACGGACGGAAAGGTGCGCAGTGTGGATCTTATGAATCTGACAGGGGGAAGCTACAGCCATGACTGATTTTACAAAACACAAAAAGGGCGTTACGCTGGTTGAGCTGATCGCTGCGATTGCAATTTTGTCCATGGTGGTTATAGGAACTGTAACGGCCGTAGTTCTTGCACAGCAGGCGATGTTGGGCGACGATCTGCAGGAGAATGCATCGCTGCAGGCGCAGCAGATTGCAGATACATTGTTAGAGGAAATGTCCGGAAAAAGCTTTGCAGACAACGCAGACGAGCTTACCCGTTACGATCCCGATCTATTAAACGGCGCAGTATATGTGGGAGCCGGGGATTTTCCCGAAGCAAAAACGGTGGGGGGAGCGCAGTATACGATCCGGGAGCAGTCTGCATCGGCTGGGATGACCAGTGTGACGGGTACGGCTATTACAGTAGCGGTTTATTACAGCGACACGGAATATGTGACAATAGACGCGTTCGCGCCCGAAATAACGGCAGAGGATGCTTAAAAGCATGGCAAGGAGGAAGAGCATGAGAAAGGCGGGCGCGCGTTTTAAAAGCAAGAAAGGAATTTCTTTGGTAGAGCTGGTCATTACCATTGCGCTGCTTTCTATTTTTGCAGCGGCAAGCACGGCGATTGTCTGGATTGTTATGCAGGCCTTCCAAACCAATACGGACATGTCTGTAAACCGGCAGAGCATTGTGGGGGCGCAGGATATACTGCACAGCATGGCGGAGGTTGCAGAAAACATTGAAGTGATTGCGGCGCCTTCCGGTCCATCCACAGAAGCGGTGTACAATCCAAACGAGGGTGACAGCGTGCTGATGCTCAACCCAATAGACGGCCGGTACAGGCTGCAAATGTATGTATATACGGAGTCTGGCGATAATTTGGAATGGCAACCGCTGGCGGCATTTGACGGAATTAAGACGGCAAAGTTTGAACTGACTGACAGCACGCTTACGGAAGGCGGCGGCCGGTACAGGTTTTCCTATACGTTTATATCGGAAGGGAATATGTCCTATACCGGCGGTGTAGAGGTCAACAACATGACGGAGGGAACGCCGTTTTATGACGGCCCTGATGCTGTGCAGCAAGCCGTAAGATACGACAGCACCACCGCTTCTGAAATAATGCTTTGTTTTCAGATGTAAAAGAGCAGGGGAATTTGTGCAGAGTGGGACGGCGCGGCTATATGGCTGCGCCGTCCCTATATAATATATAAAGCTGCCGGTTAAAGCAGCGATGCGGCAGCTTATGATTTGCTGAAAGCACAAAAAATTTTTACAACGTTAGACTTTTACAAATAGGTAATGATTTTTTAGAAAAAGTATGCTATAATGTGAAAGATTGCGCAGGGTGTATAACAGTATACGCATTTGGAGGAGGCGCAAAATTGTACGGGATGCGCTGCGTTTTCCTTAAGTGCCACGGAAAGGAAGGGTTACCATGAATATTTTGAAAAGTATGTTTGGTAATTATAGCAAAAGAGAATTAAAACGGATTAAGCCGCTGTGCGACAAGGTATTATCTTTAGAGGATAAGTATAAGGCAATGTCCGACAGCGAGTTGAAAAAACAGACAGATAGATTAAAGGACCGCTTAAAAGGCGGGGAAACGACCGACGATATTCTGCCCGACGCGTTTGCCGTCTGCCGGGAAGCTTCTGACAGGGTGCTGGGTATGCGCCATTTTCCCGTACAGGTGATTGGCGGCATTGTGTTGCACCAGGGCCGTATTGCAGAAATGAAGACCGGTGAAGGTAAAACGCTGGTTGCAACATTGCCCGCTTATTTGAATGCGCTGACAGGCGATGGCGTGCATATTGTTACAGTCAATGATTATCTTGCCCGCCGTGACTCAGAATGGATGGGCAAGCTATACCGCTTTTTGGGGCTGACTGTCGGACTGATTGTACATGACCAGGAGGGGGAACAGCGAAAAGAGGCGTATGGCGCTGACATAACATATGCTACCAACAACGAGCTGGGATTTGACTACCTGCGTGACAATATGGTGGTTTATAAGGAACGTAAGGTTCAGCGCGGCCATGCCTATGCAATTGTAGACGAGGTGGACTCTATTTTGATCGACGAAGCGAGGACGCCTTTGATTATATCCGGACAGGGTGATAAATCGACTGACCTGTACGAGCGTGCAGACAAGCTTGCAAGGACCTTGAAGATGGAGCGCTTTGCAGAGCTGGACAGCAAGGAAGACAACGATGAAATATACAGGGAAAAGGGTATTGACTATATTGTGGATGAAAAGGCAAAAACCGCTACGCTGACTTCAATTGGCGTAAAAAAAGTTGAGCAGTATTTCAATATAGAAAACCTGACCGACCCTGACAACCTGACGATTCAGCACCATGTTAACCAGGCGATTAAGGCATATGGCATTATGAAGCGCGACATTGACTATGTGGTCAAGGACGGAGAGGTTATCATTGTAGACGAATTTACCGGGCGTTTGATGTACGGCAGGCGTTATAACGAAGGGTTGCATCAGGCGATTGAGGCCAAAGAAGGCGTGAAGGTGGAAAATGAAAGCAAAACGCTTGCTACGATTACGTTCCAGAATTATTTCCGTCTTTATAAAAAACTTTCCGGTATGACCGGTACGGCAATGACAGAGGAAGAAGAATTCCGTGAAATTTATAAGCTGGACGTGGTGGAGATCCCGACCAACCGGCCGCTGATCCGGCAGGATATGCCGGATGCGATCTTTAAAACGGAGCAGGGCAAATTTACGGCGGTGATCAACGATATTATTGCATGCCATGAAAAGGGACAGCCTGTGCTTGTGGGTACCATTTCCATTGAAAAATCAGAGCTGTTAAGCGCGATGCTTAAGAAAAAAGGGATTAAGCATAATGTACTCAATGCAAAGCAGCACGATAAAGAAGCCGAGATTGTCGCCCAGGCCGGTAAAAAGGGTGCGGTTACCATTGCGACCAACATGGCCGGGCGCGGTACCGACATTATGCTGGGCGGTAATGCAGAGTATATGGCAAAGTCTGAAATGCGCCGTATGCAGTTCCCCGAAGAGCTGATTGCCGAGGCGACCGGTTTTGCCGATACGGACGACCAGGAAATTTTAAACGCCAGAAAGACCTTCCGGGAATTAAACGAAAAATATAAAGAGGCGATTAAAAGCGAGGCCGATGCGGTAAGGGCAGCAGGCGGACTTTGCATTATGGGTACGGAGCGCCATGAATCGCGCCGGATTGACAACCAGCTGCGCGGCCGTTCAGGGCGCCAGGGCGACCCCGGAAAGAGCCGGTTTTATCTTTCTACAGAGGATGACCTTATGCGCCTGTTTGGCGGCGACAGAATGAAAATGGTGATGGATCGCCTCAACGCGCCGGATGATATGCCGATAGAAAACAAGATGCTTTCCAATATTATAGAAAGCTCGCAGCAAAAGGTGGAAAGCCGCAATTTTGCGATCAGGAAAAACGTGCTGCAGTATGACGACGTTATGAACCGGCAGCGCGAGATTATTTACAGCCAGCGCGACCAGGTGCTAAACGGCGACGATATTAAAGACCAGATTATGAAAATGATTGAACAGACGATTGATTCGACCGTTTCAACCTATTGTCCCGACGGAACGACAAAGGATCAGTGGAATCTGGAAAGCCTGCACGATTATTATGCCGGCTGGATGGTAGACGATGATGAGCTTCGCTACACACCGGAAGAGATAGAGGACCTGGAAAAGAAGGATATTATAGAAGCGCTGAATAAAAAAGCCAAAGAGCTGTATGCAGAAAATGAAACGCTTTTGCCGGAGGAAACCATGCGTGAAATGGAGCGCGTCTATCTGCTTAAAAATGTAGACACCTATTGGATGGAGCATATTGACGCGATGGAAGCCTTAAAGCAGGGAATTCGCCTGCGTGCGTACAGCCAGCGCGACCCTGTTGTGGAATATCGCTTTGAAGGCTTTGACATGTTTGATGAAATGATCGCGGCGATCCGTGAAAATACGGTAAAAATGGTTATTGCAGCGCCAAAGCGTATTGTGGAGATTCAAAAGCGCAATGCAGAGCTTGAACGCAAGCGGCAGGAAATTGCCAAGCAGGCGGCAGCGGCCCATCAGGTGGTTTTGCCTGGCCAAATGCCGCCGGCTCCCACACAAAATCCAATAAACGTGGTGATCAAACGAGAGCAGGTGGCGCAGCCGACTTCTACCAGTGCCGACGGAACCGACACAAGGAACAAAACTGTGCGGAAAACCGCCAAAGACAGGGTGGGGCGCAACGATCCCTGCCCGTGCGGCAGCGGCAAAAAATATAAGAAGTGCTGCGGTGCAGACGAATAAGCAAAAAAGAGAAAAAAGGACGCCGGTTGGGCAATGCCCTGCGTCCTTTTTGTGTTGACAGACAGGAAAAAACGCTTTGTTTGGAATTTGTGCCAATAAAAAAACAAGGGCAAGGCTTTTAAAGCTTTGCCCTTGTTTGTGCTTTATAAAACGCTTTATGGCTGTTCCTCTGTAGCAGCAGATGCGGAAGTGGCAGAAGTAACGGTAGAAGCAGCGGGCGGCGTTACAAAGTTTTCTTCCAGCTCTACGTCGCTGTAGCGGTGCATACCCGTCCCTGCTGGGACCAGTTTACCGATAATAACGTTTTCTTTTAACCCCATCAGCGGATCCACCTTGCCCTTGATGGCGGCATCTGTCAGTACCCTGGTGGTTTCCTGGAAGGATGCAGCAGACAAGAAGCTGTCTGTTGCAAGGGAGGCCTTTGTAATACCCAAGAGCATCTGCGTGCAGGTGGCTTTTTTCAGGTCCTTCTCGCCGTTTTCAATGCGGCGCTCAATTTCTTCGTTTGCTGAGAGGAATTCATTTTTATCAACCAGCGTGCTGGGCAGCAGATTGGTGTCGCCCGCGTCGTCTACCCTTACCTTTTTCATCATCTGGCGGACAATGACTTCTATATGCTTGTCGTTGATATCAACGCCCTGCATGCGGTATACACGCTGTACTTCCTGGATCAGATAATCCTGTACGGCTTCCGGTCCCTTAATGGCCAACACGTCATGCGGGTTGACAGAGCCTTCTGTAATCATATCGCCGGCTTGAATGACCTGGCCTTCCTCGACGCGTACCCTGGCCCCGAACGGGATCAGGTAGGACTTTTCTTCGCCTGTTTCCTTATTAAAGATGACGGCATGGTGGTTGTTTTTAATTTCTTCAAAACGAACCTCGCCGCCAATTTCGCTGATAATAGCAAGATGCTTTGGCTTGCGGCCTTCAAACAATTCCTCTACGCGCGGAAGACCCTGCGTGATATCTTCTGCAGAGGCTACACCGCCGGTATGGAATGTACGCATGGTAAGCTGTGTGCCCGGCTCGCCAATGGACTGTGCGGCGATAATGCCGACGGCTTCGCCCACGGTGACAGGCATGCCGTTTGCCAGGTTGGAGCCATAGCACATTTTGCACACACCGTGCTTGGCCCTACAGCCCAGGATGGAGCGGATTTTTATGCGCTCCACACCCGCGTTTACAATGGCATCGGCCTCTTTTTCACCCATCATGACATTGCGTGACACAAGGACCTGGCCGGTGGCGGGGTCTATGAAGTCTTCGCAGAGGTAACGGCCGAGCAAGCGCTCATGCAGGCTTTCAATGGATTCTTTACCGTCGCGGATTTCAAAGATTTCGATCCCGTCATGTGTTCCGCAGTCGTCTTCCCGGATGATGACCTCCTGTGAAACGTCTACCAGACGTCTTGTCAGGTAACCGGAGTCCGCTGTACGAAGCGCCGTATCTGCAAGACCTTTTCTTGCACCACGGGAGGAAATAAAGTATTCCAGAATATTCAGGCCCTCACGATAGTTTGCCCGGATGGGAATTTCGATTGTTTTACCGGAGGTATTTGCGATCAGGCCACGCATACCGGCAAGCTGGCGGATCTGGCTCATGCTGCCGCGGGCACCGGAATCAGCCATCATGAAAATGGGGTTGTATTTACCCAGGTTCCCCTGCAGCGCAGCGGTAACATCGTTTGTGGCCTGCTCCCAAATTTTTAATACCTCAGCGTACCGTTCCTCGTTTGAAACAAGGCCTTCCTTGAACAACCCGGAAACGGTATCGATCTTTTTCTCGGCATTTGCAATGATTTCTTTCTTGGCAGGCGGGATTTCCGCGTCGCATACGGCGACGGTAATTGCGCCTTTGGTGGAATATTTAAAGCCCTGCGCTTTAATATTGTCCAGCACTTCTGATGTGGTCTGTGTACCGTGGACGCGAATGCATTTGTCTATAATCTTGCCCAGCTGTTTTTTGCCGACGAGAAAATCAATTTCCAGCTTAAACTGGTTTTCGGGAAGGGTGCGGTCCACAAAGCCCAAATCCTGCGGGATGGGCTGGTTGAAAATAATTTTGCCGACGGTGGTATCGATCATTGCGCTTGCGCGCTGCCCGTCGGGCATTTCTATTTCGCGCCGCACCTTAATTTTAGCGTGCAGGCTGATGACGTTGGTTTCATAAGCCATTAAAGCTTCGTTAAAGTCCCGGAACACCTTGCCTTCGCCCTTTTCCCCGTCTTTGTTCAATGTGAGGTAGTAGGAGCCAAGCACCATGTCCTGCGTGGGAACGGCAACGGGCCGGCCGTCAGACGGCTTTAACAGGTTGCCTGCTGCCAGCATGAGGAAGCGGGCTTCTGCCTGTGCCTCTGCTGAAAGCGGTACGTGCACGGCCATCTGGTCGCCGTCAAAGTCTGCGTTATATGCTGTACAAACAAGCGGATGCAGCTTTAAGGCACGGCCTTCCACCAGTACGGGTTCAAAGGCCTGGATCCCCAGCCTGTGCAGCGTAGGCGCACGGTTGAGCAATACAGGGTGACCTTTTATGACAACCTCAAGGGCATCCCATACTTCGGGCTTTGCACGTTCTACGGCTTTTCTTGCCGCTTTTATGTTTTGGGAAACCTTGGTTTCCACCAGGCGTTTCATGACAAAGGGTTTAAACAGTTCCAGCGCCATTTCTTTTGGAAGGCCGCACTGGTACATCTTCAGTTCTGGCCCGACGACGATAACGGAACGGCCGGAATAGTCGACACGCTTACCCAACAGGTTCTGGCGGAAACGCCCCTGCTTGCCCTTGAGCATGTCGGACAGGGATTTAAGCGCGCGGTTGTTTGGCCCCGTTACAGGGCGGCCTCTTCTGCCGTTGTCGATCAGCGCGTCCACGGCCTCCTGCAGCATGCGCTTTTCGTTGCGAATAATAATATCGGGCGCTTCCAGCTCTAAAAGTCTTTTTAATCTGTTGTTGCGGTTGATGACCCTGCGGTACAAATCGTTTAAATCGCTGGTGGCAAAACGCCCGCCGTCAAGCTGCACCATAGGACGGATATCGGGTGGAATGACCGGGATTACGTCCATAATCATCCATTCCGGACGGTTGCCGGAAAGCCGGAATGATTCCACAACCTCCAAACGCTTGATCAGGCGAACCTTTTTCTGCCCGGAAGCACTTTCCAGCTCTTCCTTAAGCTCGCTGGACAGCTGGTCAAGGTCAATATCCTCCAGCAGCTTTTTAATGGCTTCTGCACCCATGCCCGCTTCAAAGTCGTCCTCATATTTTTCACGCATTTCGCGGTAGTCTTTTTCCGTCAGGATCTGCTGCTTGGTAAGGCCCCTGGCGTCACCCGGGTCGGTTACGATATAGGCGGCAAAGTACAGAACCTTTTCCAGAAGTCTGGGGGAAATGTCCAGCATCAGGCCGATCCGGGACGGGATCCCTTTAAAGTACCAGATGTGGGATACGGGCGCGGCAAGCTCAATATGGCCCATGCGTTCTCTTCTGACCTTTGCCCTTGTGACTTCAACACCGCAGCGGTCGCAGATCTTGCCTTTATAGCGGATTCTTTTATATTTGCCGCAATGGCATTCCCAGTCTTTCTGCGGGCCAAAAATACGTTCACAGAAAAGGCCGTCGCGTTCCGGTTTTAATGTACGGTAATTAATGGTTTCCGGCTTTTTGACTTCGCCGTGCGACCATTCCCTGATCTGTTCTGGGGAAGCAAGTCCGATCTTGATTGATTCAAAAACGTTAAATTCCATAGTATAAAAGCCTCCCTTACATCTCGTCGCTGCCTAAATCGTCAAAGTCGTCAAGCAGATCGTCGTTTTCTTCTTCATATATGGAGTTTTCATCAAACATATTGTTGTCGTCGGGATCATCCTCCAGCAGGAAGCCGTCCATTGAGGTCATAACCTCGTCTTCATCAAGTGCCTCATCGGCCGGCACGGGGATTTCATCCTCGTCGTCAAAGTTCTGCTTTAAGTCGATTTCCATATTGTCCTTATCGAGCACTTTTACGTCGAGCGCCAAAGACTGGAGCTCCTTGATCAGAACCTTAAAGGATTCGGGAATGCCCGGCTTTGGAATGTTCTGGCCCTTTACAATGGATTCGTAGGTTTTAACGCGGCCGACCACGTCGTCCGACTTAACCGTTAAAATTTCCTGCAGAGTATAGGCTGCGCCGTAAGCTTCCAGCGCCCATACTTCCATTTCACCAAAGCGCTGCCCGCCAAACTGTGCTTTGCCGCCCAACGGCTGCTGGGTGACCAGGGAGTAGGGACCGGTTGAACGCGCGTGAATTTTGTCGTCAACCAGATGGTGCAGCTTTAAATAATACATATACCCGACCGTTACGGGATTGTCGAAATATTCTCCCGTTCTGCCGTCCTTGAGCCACGTTTTGCCGTCTTCGCTTAATCCGGCCTGTTTGAAGGCTTCAAAAATATCCTGCTCATGCGCGCCGTCAAACACGGGGGTCATAATTTTCCACCCGAGCGCCTTAGCAGCGTAGCCCAGGTGAACTTCCAGAACCTGGCCAATGTTCATACGCGACGGAACGCCCAACGGGTTTAAGACAATATCCAGGGGTGTGCCGTCCGGAAGGAAGGGCATGTCTTCCACAGGCAAAATTCTGGAAACAACGCCTTTGTTCCCGTGGCGGCCAGCCATTTTGTCGCCCACGGAAATTTTTCTTTTCTGTGCAAGGTAGCAGCGTACCACTTTATTGACGCCGGGCTGCAGTTCGTCGTGGCTGTTTTCCCTTGTAAACACCTTTACGTCAACCACAATACCCGATTCACCGTGGGGAACGCGCAGGGAGGTGTCCCTTACTTCTCTTGCTTTTTCGCCGAAGATTGCGCGCAGCAGGCGCTCCTCCGCAGTGAGCTCTGTTTCGCCCTTGGGGGTTACCTTGCCTACCAGAATATCGCCGGCGTGTACTTCTGCGCCAATGTGGATAATCCCCTGCTCATCAAGATCTTTGAGCATGTCTTCGCCTACGTTGGGGATATCCCTTGTAATTTCTTCGGGACCGAGCTTTGTATCCCTTGCTTCTGTTTCATATTCCTCTATATGAATGGATGTATATACATCATCCCTTACGATTTTTTCATTGATCAAAACGGCATCTTCGTAATTGTAGCCTTCCCAGGTCATAAAGCCGATCAGCGCGTTTTTCCCCAGGCTGATCTCACCATTATGCGTAGCGGGACCGTCTGCAAGCACTTCGTTTGCCGTGATTCTTTGTCCTTTTTCCACCACGGGAATCTGGTTGATGCAGGTGCCCTGATTGGAGCGCATAAACTTGGTTACCTTAAAGTCCTGTATCCGGCCGGAATCATAACGGACAGAGATTTTGTCTGCGCTGACGCTTAAAACGACGCCGTCCTCTTCTGCAAGCAGGCATACGCCGGAATCAACGCCCGCTTTATATTCCATCCCTGTTCCAACGATGGGGGATTCCGTTACCATCAGCGGAACCGCCTGGCGCTGCATGTTTGACCCCATCAGCGCGCGGTTTGCATCGTCGTTTTCCAAAAACGGGATCATTGCCGTAGCGACGGATACAACCATTCTGGGCGATACGTCCATATAATCAAAATAATCGCGCTCAAGCTCGACAAATTCATCTCTGTAACGGCCATTGACCTTGCTGTTTTTAAAGCGTCCCTGTTCGTCAAGCGGTTCGTTTGCCTGCGCTACGAAAAATTCGTCCTCCATGTCCGCTGTCATATAGACCACTTCGTCCGTGACCACGCCGGTGGATTTGTCGACCTTTCTAAACGGCGCTTCTATAAAGCCGTATTCGTTGATACGGGCAAAGGTCGCAAGGTAAGAGATCAAACCGATGTTCGGTCCTTCTGGCGTTTCGATTGGGCACATGCGCCCGTAATGGCTGTAATGTACGTCGCGCACCTCAAACCCGGCGCGGTCTCTGGACAAGCCTCCGGGGCCAAGGGCGGAAAGGCGCCTTTTATGTGTAAGCTCAGCCAGTGGGTTTGTCTGGTCCATAAACTGAGAAAGCGGGGAGGAGCCGAAAAACTCTTTGATTGCAGCGGTAACCGGGCGGATATTGATCAGCGCGTTGGGGGAAAGCGTATCCAGATCCTGCGCCTGCAGGGTCATCCTTTCGCGGATTACTCTTTCCAGCCTGGAAAAGCCGATACGGAACTGGTTTTGCAGAAGTTCGCCTACGCTGCGGATCCTTCTGTTGCCAAGATGGTCAATGTCGTCTGTTGTGCCAAGCCCGCAGGCCAGGCAATTCATATAATTGATCGAAGCAAAAATATCATCGATAATAATATGGTTGGGGATCAGCTCACCGCGGCGGCTTGCAAGCTCTTCCTTTAAGGCTTCTTCATCCAGGTTTTTGTCAAGGATTTCGCACAAAACGGAAAAATTCACCTTTTCGTTGATACCGCATTCCTTGCATGCGTCGAAGTTTACGTAGCCGCTGATATCCACCATGCCGTTTGAAATGACTTTGACGGTCTTTCCTTCCACGTTTACAAAGGCGGTTGTAACACCCGCATTTTCTATTTCCTCTGCAAGCGTGCGGCTGACAACGTCGCCAGCCATGGCCATGACCTCGCCTGTGCGCGGGTTTGCAATAGGCTGTACGAGCTGCTGGTTTGCAATACGTGCAGAAATACCAAGCTTTTTATTGTATTTGTAACGCCCTACCCGAGACATATCGTAACGCCTTGCATCAAAAAACAGGTTGTGGATATGTGCCTGCGCGCTTTCGACCGTAGGCGGCTCGCTTGGGCGGAGCTTACGGTAAACCTCTATCATCGCCTCTTCGGTATTTTTGCACGGATCCTTTTCAATGGTGGCGCGGATTCTTTCGTCATCGCCAAAATAGTCGAGGATTTCGGCGTCGCTGCCCATGCCAAGCGCCCGGATGAACACCGTAATGGGGATTTTGCGGTTTTTATCTATACGCACGTAAAAAACGTCGTTTACGTCGTTTTCATATTCCAGCCACGCGCCTCTGTTTGGTATGACCGTGGAGCTGAAAAGCTTTTTCCCCGTTTTGTCATACTCCATTTTGTAGTAGACGCCCGGTGAACGGACAAGCTGTGAAACAATGACTCTTTCCGCGCCGTTTATCACAAACGTGCCGCTTGCAGTCATCAAAGGGAAATCGCCCATAAACACGTTGGACTCTTTGATTTCGCCTGTTTCTTTATTGAGCAGGCGTGCAACCACACGCAGGGGCGCCGCATAGGTAGCGTCCCTTTCCTTGCATTCTGTTACACTGTAATTGGGATGTGCAACATCAAGCGTGTAGTCTACAAAATCCAGGACAAGATTTCCGGTATAATCGGTTATACCCGAAACGTCTTTAAACACTTCCTTGAGACCTACATCCAGAAACCAATTGTAAGACTTTTTCTGGACTTCGATCAGGTTGGGCATGCCGATAACCTCATCGATCTTGGAAAAGCTCATCCTTTCATTCCTACCAAGCTTTACCGGCTTGACATTTACCATGGGCGCTTCACTCCATTCTATTATTCATCCGCTGATTTTGAACATAAAAGCCTTGTAGACCTTTTTTAAAAAACCACTTGATTTTTTAAAAAATCTGTGCTAATATCAACCCATTAAACAGGGGATAGGGGCTATTTATGCCATTATGGTACATTTTCCTATTTTATTGCTTTTTTTACCTTTTGTCAAGGGAAAAAGATGATTTTTCCGCCGTTTTCTATGTAGATGTAAAAATAATTCCGCAGAGGAATAAAAACCTCTGCGGTTTCTTTTATGAAATAAAAAGGAACACCCGGGAGCGTTGTTTAAAGCTACTGCATAACGCCCGTCAGCTTGAGTATAAAATAGATAACACCCCAAAGGACGCTTGCCGTGATGCCGTATACCAGAACAGGCCCTGCGATGATAAACATTTTTGCCCCCAGGCCGAGAACAAAGCCTTCGCTTTTAAACTCGATTGCCGGTGCTACGATTGAGTTTGCAAAACCGGTGATCGGTACCAGGCTGCCTGCTCCGGCATGTTTTGCGATTTTGTCGTATACACCTATGCTTGTAAGCAGCGCTCCTAGAAATACAAGTGACACGGAGGTAAGCGTTCTGGCGTCGAGGAGTTCCATACCGCACAGCGTATAAATATTGGTAAGTCCCTGCCCGATTGTGCAGATGAGGCCTCCCACAAGAAACGCCTTGATGCAGTCGACGAACAGGTTGCTTTTCGGTGAAGCTTTCTCGGCCATTTTAGCATACTGTTTTTTTGAAATACGCATTTTCTTTTTCCCTTTCCTGCAGCAATTTGTTTAAAACAAACTTGAAATAATAATAACAGTATTGCCGAAAAAAAAGCGTTTAAACATGGGCTTCTTCTTTTGTCTATTTATTTTATGTTTTATTTTAGAACATTTTGTTAAATTTCTTTGAGATATTTGCTTGTGCAAGCTTTTTGTGTATAATGTAATGTGACAGAAACTGAAAATACTGCGGATTTAGGAGTGACACACCACGGGGAGCAAAGAAGTTTACCTGGACAACAGCGCAACCACCCGCGTATGCGACAGCGCAATTGAAAAAATGACCTGCATGCTGAAAGAAAAATACGGCAATCCTTCCTCTTTGCATCAAAAGGGGATAGAGGCGGAAAAAGAGATGACGCAGGTGCGGGAAGCCATTGCAAGGGTTCTGTCTGTGGATAAGAGCGAGATCTATTTTACAAGCGGCGGGACAGAGGCGAACAATCTGGCGGTTTTTGGCACGGTGCGCGCCAGAAGGCGCACAGGAAATAAGATTGTCACGACGGCAGTTGAGCATGCGTCTGTATTGGAAGCGGTAGCTGCGCTTGAAAAGGAGGGCTTTGAAGCCGTATACCTCCGGCCGGAAAGGGACGGGAGCATTACGCCGCAGCAGCTGATGGAGGCCATTGACAGCCGGACGGTGTTGGTAAGTATTATGCTGGCGAACAATGAAACAGGCGCGCTTTACCCGGTGGAGGCTGCCAGAAAGGCAATTGTCCGCAACAGTTCCCCTGCGCTTTTGCACTGTGACGCTGTGCAGGCATTTGGGAAAATCCCCGTCAAGCCGCGCCGCATGGGTGTGGACCTGCTGACGGTTTCCGCGCACAAAATACACGGGCCAAAAGGCACAGGGGCCATTTATATAAAGCATGGGGCGCGTATTACGCCGTGTTTATTTGGCGGCGAGCAGGAAGGGCGCATCCGCCCGGGGACGCAGGCGGTCCCTTTGATAGCAGGGTTTGGCGCCGCAGTAGAGGAGATAGACCTTTCCTACATACAGCGCATAGAGGAACTGTACCGCTATTGTAAGGAGAAAGCAGCACGGCTTACACACGTTGCCGTAAATTCGCCGGACGGGGGACTGCCGTATATTTTTAATTTTTCCGTGTTAGGAATCCGCAGCGAAACCATGCTGCACTATCTGGCGGCAAACGGCGTGTTTGTTTCCAGCGGGTCGGCCTGTGCAAAGGGGAAAAAGAGCCATGTGCTTACCGCGCTGGGGCTTGACCGCCAAAGGAGCGACAGCGCCCTGCGCGTTAGCTTTTCGCGATATACCACAAAGGAAGACATAGACCGCTTTTTTACGGTGTTGCAGGCGGGGCGGGAGGTATTGGCAAAAAGTTAGACGCACAATTGGGATAAACGGGCAAAAAGGCTGGGAGATATATGAAGGAAATTTTATTGGTTAAGGTCGGGGAGCTTGCGCTTAAGGGGCTGAACCGGCGTACATTTGAAGATATATTGATTAAAAATATAAAAAGGCGGATTGCTTCTTTAGGGCAGTTTGAAATCAAAAACGCGCAGTCTACCATTTATATAGAGCCGAAAAGTACCGACGTAGATTTGGATGAAACGGCCGAGCGGCTGGGTACGGTTTTTGGGATTGCTGCATATTCCAGAGCGTGCGTTGCACAAAAGGATATGGAGGATATAAAGGCGCGGGCTTTGGAATATTTGGCAGACGAGCTGGATATGGTAAAGACCTTTAAAGTGGAAGCAAAGCGTTCTGACAAGCGCTTTGCGCTGCAATCGCCGCAGATTTGCGCGCAGCTTGGGGAAGCGATTTTACAGAGGTTCCCGCATGTATGCGTAGACGTACATCACCCGGACCTTACCGTTACAGTCGAGATACGCGACTTTGGTGCTTATATCAGGGGCGGCGCGTTAAAAGGCGCAGGCGGGATTCCCGTTGGAACCGGGGGCAGGGCGGCTATTTTGATAAGCGGCGGTATTGACAGCCCCGTTGCCGCGTATATGATGGCAAAGCGAGGCATTATGCTGACCGCTGTGCATTTTGCAAGCCCGCCTTATACAAGCGAGCGTGCAGAACAAAAGGTACGGCAGCTGCTGGAGCTTGTGGCCCGTTATAGCGGGAGGATGACTTTGTATACCGTGCCGTTTACGCAGATTCAGGAGGAGATCCGCAAAGGCTGCCCGGAGGAGTTGTTTACCATTATTATGCGGCGGTTTATGATGCAGATTGCACAGAAGATCGCACAAGAAAACGAATGCCAGGCGTTGATTACAGGAGAAAGCCTGGGGCAGGTTGCAAGCCAGACCATCCATGCCATTGCTTGTACCGACGAGGTTTGTACAATGCCTGTGTTTCGTCCCCTGATTGGGATGGACAAGGATGAAATTATAACAATTGCCAGGAAGATCGGCACGTTTGAGACATCTATACAGCCCTATGAGGACTGCTGCACCGTATTTACGCCAAAACATCCACGTACGCGCCCTGTGCTGAAGTATGTCAGACGCAGCCAGGAGGCTCTGGACTGTGCCACACTGATGCAAAACGCGCTGGAGCATATAAAGACGACAAAAATTGATTATGAGCAATAGCATATATACGATTCTTCGATGAAACGTAACGGAGTATAGAAATTGGGAGGTATTTGCATGAACGCTGAGATATATTCTATACGCAATAACAGGGAAGAAGCGCAGTCCCTGAACAAAAGCCTGCCATCGCTGATCGAAAAGATGAAGGAAGACGATGTACATATCCTTTATAAAACGGAAATGGACCTTGACAGGGAAAAGCTGCTGGAAGGAATTCACCAGTCGCTTTCCTGTAAAGACCAGATCCACACCATTATTATTGCAAACGCGCTGGACGGAAAGGAAGACAATCCGGCCTTTATGACTTTGTGCGGGCTTTGCGCAGGCGGGGCCACACCTGAAAAGGAAAGGCTTGAGCAATTGCGAAAGGAAAGCCTGCCGGATCTTGTTATGGCAATGGATTACATTGAGCCGGAATCTGACAGTGCGCAAAAACAGGAAGACGGCGCGGCAGGTTATGCCAATGCGCTGAAGATCAGCAATATGGGCAACGGTTATGACGGATATTGCTTCTTTTATCAGGATAAAAAGATGATTTTGCTGCCAAGGGAAAGCTTGGCGGGCGTTCCCTGTGCGGAACTTATTAAGCAGGGAATATATTTTTCGCTGTCTGCAAGACCGCTTTTGCCGGAGCAGCTTAAAACGGACGGGATTGCGTTTTTATCTGCAGGATCGGACGAGAAGCAAAAAAGCAAGAAGAAAAAAGGTTTTTGGGCGGGGATTATACCAATGAAAGGTGACGGGGCAAAGGAAGTTTTTCGCAAAATTATCCTGATTCTTGCCGTGCTTACCTTTTTGGTGGCAGCCGGCTATCTGTTTAATTACCTGGTGATTCAGCCGTGGCTTAACGACAAAAGCAACGAAGAGATTCAGAACATTTTTTATAATTCTCCGGAGGAGCCAGCGACAGAGATTGACTCTGATGGAACAGTTGTTGTCAAACCCAGACATAACTGGGATGACATTAAAAAAATCAATGATGAAATTGTTGGATGGATTAAGATGGACAACACGCAGTATCTGGATTATCCTGTGCTGCAGTCTAAGGACGATACGATTGATTATCAAAAGTATTTGTATGCCGATTATAAAGGGAATTACAGCGGATATGGCAGCCTGTTTATAGACTTTAGAAGCGATGAGGGGACAGACTCAAAGAACATTATTATTCACGGCCACCATATGAATGATGGACGCATGTTTGCAGAGCTGATGGGTTACGGTACGTACTCCGGCAATCTGGATTATTACAAGGAGCACCCCATCATCCATTTTGACACGCCGGACGGCGACGCAGACTGGAAGGTTATTTCTGTGTACAAAACGAACACGCTGGAATCGCACGGCGAGTATTTTGATTATCTGACAGGCAGTTTTACAAGCGACGCCGAGTTTATGAATTATGTATATCTGATTAAGGAGCGTTCGCTGATTGACACGCCGGTGGATATAAACGAGGATGACCAGCTTTTAACGCTTTCAACCTGTTCTTATGAATTTAGCGAATTTCGTACCGTTGTGGTGGCCAGAAAGGTGCGCGACGGGGAAACATCAACGGTCGACCTGGATAAGGCCGCCTTAAATCCAGACCCGTTGTGGCCGGACGTTTATTATAACAACTATGGAGGCCAGAAGCCGGAGGTCACGAGCTTTAAAACGGCTTACGAGGCGGGAGAGATTGACTGGTATGATGGGAAAGGAAATTTAAAAGGGAAAGAGCGCCCTTTTACGCTGTTTGATTCTGTAGAAGTTGAAGATGAAACCGAGCCTACCCAGGCGCCGACAAGCCCCCCTGCGACACGGCCTGCCGAAATTAAGGCAAACAACATATATTTTGACTATTCTGCCATGACGCTGAATGTGGGAAATGTAGAGCGGCTTTCCGTCATATGGGATCCTACGAATACGACCAATAAAAGCCTGACGTGGTATACGTCCAATACCAATGTCGTTACGATCAAGAATACCGGCGAGCTTACGGCGACGGGGCCGGGCAAGGCGGTTATATCTGCAGAAAGTGCAAACGGGCATAGAACCACATGTGATATTACGGTGATCCAGCCCGTAGAGAATATTTCGCTGGATTGGTCGGGCTATAACGCACAGGCGGGCACAAGCTTTTCCCTGCAGTGTACCGTTACACCGTCGAATGCCTCCTATCCGGCTGTTTCCTGGAGGAGCTCCAACACCAATGTAGCGACCGTTGACGCAAACGGTCGTGTTACTGCGAAGAACGCCGGCGCTGCTACCATTACCGCTACGGCGTCAAACGGTATGTCTGCTTCCTGCAATGTGACCGTGTTTGCAGCGCCTGTGCAGCAAGCGCCTGAGGCCACGCAGGCCTTGGAGTAAATGCGGATGGCCTGACTTTACGAAAAAAGGGTGTTATAGGTGAAATGTACGCTGATCTTTTATATGGCGCATCAGACCGGCTATTGTGAAATGGCCTTGACGCGATGCCTGGAAGAGAGACCGATAGCGGTGGCGTCTGTACAGACGGCTTTTTCCGCACAGATGCTGGGGGAGCTGCTCAATACCTCTTTGCGCAAGACGCCGCTTGTTTTTATCGTGGGGGGTCTTTCCAGGAAGGATCATGATAACCTGGCGGACGTTTTGTCGCGCGGCTTGCAGACGATGGATCCGCTGCCGCGTGTGCAAAAGCTTGCAAATGCAGCGGGTGGGCCTGACGGTTATTTACTGCAGACCGGAAAACAGGCGGTGGTTGCGTTGCCGGATGACCCTCGGCAGATCAGTCATATGCTGGATGCAACGCTGTTTTCACAGCTTTAAGCCCGTTGTTTACAGAAAATTGGCAATAAAGGCCTTTGGATAAAGCATAAATTGTTGTATTTTGTACCCGCATAGGTTTACAGGCTGTTGTTTGTTGACGGGCAGTAAACTCATGCGGGCTTTTTATAAAAAAAGGCGGCGTATTGGTTTATAAAATCTGTAGGTTTGTCAATGAAGTGTTACAGATTAGGGAAAGAAAAAAGGACGTGTTTA
>UQKB01000006.1 GCA_900541565.1 uncultured Oscillospiraceae bacterium | reverse complement strand
AATGGTTTCACCAAAACTATTTTGCCCTACGGCGGTCATCTCTTCGCCGGGCCATGCTGCATTCATATTTTCGTCAGAGGTCCTCCAGGCATATACATATACCTTGTCCCACCACACACCATTTGAGAAATAGAGGGTTACCTCATTGCTGACAGGCGGCTCCGTCGGCTGTGGCTCCGTCGGCTGCGGGTCCGTTGGCTGTGGCTCCGTCGGTTGTGGCTCTGTCGGCTGCGGGTCTGTTGGTTGTGGGTCTGTTGGCTGCGGGTCTGTTGGCACGGTTGCATCGTTAAAGACCTTGCCAATATCATATTGAGTTGGCATTTTTGCAATGTATTTTTGCACTTCCAGAACATCTGCAATTTCAATCTTTCCGTTTCTGTCCACATCACCCGCGGTAATTTGCAGCTGTGTAAAAGAAGTCATCATTGCAATGCTGCGCTGCATGGCTAGTACATCTTCTATCTTAATTTCATCATCAAACGTAACGTCGCCAAGCATATAGCGTTCGCCTGTGGGAGGATTGGTCGGAATTGTTACGGGCGGTACTGCGTCATCATAGACATATACCACATTTTTGGTTCCTACCGCCCAGGCTCCCTGCGCGTTGCCCATAATCACAGGATTTTCATAGCCTGCAAGGCCCTGCGTTGTGTAGGTATCCGACGTGGTCACCTTTTCTCCTGTAAGCACCTGATCCTGTGCAAGCTTGTTGCCGTCACCGTCCACATAGCTGACGACTACTTTGGAGTTAAACGATGTTACCCCGTCTTGAATCCAAACCTCTCCGCTGGCTTCGTAACCCGGCATATTTGCGCCAGGCTCCTGCTCTGTGCCGGATGCAGCACCGTTTGTAAACATGACCTTTGCTTGCGCCACATCAATTTCCGGATAGGTATACCAGTTTGCACCCATGGCTGCATCCGCCGTCATTCTTGTTCCGGGCCAGTCACCGGTCAAAAGGACAAGGGAAGAAGAATCGTCATAAGCATACATATACGGTGTGGCCCATCCGTTGCCGTTATAATAATGCACCTTCAGGTTATCGTAATCGGACGCTTTATAGGTATAGGTGATCGTCGTGTCGCCTGTAATATAGCCAAAGGTCTTCCCGGGAAGCTGATCTGTGTCAAGCTCATAGCCGGAAATAGTTTCATGCGGCTCTTCATAAGCCTGCCCGTCCTTCACCCTGGTCGTTTTCTCCGGCATAAGAGCCTGGCCCTGTTGGTCTACATACTGAACTGTCAGGGTATAGCTTTCTACATTGCTCTTTTGGTAATAATAGCTGACCGTAACATCCTGTGAAACGGTGCCCGTTGTCGTGCCTTCCGTTCTGACCAGGTTATAATCGAACAGAATATCGCTGTCGGGCTGGGTTCTGTAGGTTGTACCGTCCTTGTAAAGAGAAGTCGTTGTTTTTAAAACTTCGCCTGTTTCGCTGTCAATATGGTTGGTTGTAATGGTTCTGTAGGTTTCTTCCGGAACCTGTACGCTGTTATAGCTTGCTGCGTCTACCAATATCATGGCTGACCTTGCCGGTACGCTGACGGTAGAGCCGCTGACCGTGCCAAGGCTTGTTACGCCGGCGCTTTGGCCGTTTGCCAAAACAACCCAGCTGGAGGGCAAAGCAGCCTGCCCCTGAAGCGTAATGCTTCTAGCGCTTGCAGTGTTGTTGGTCAGCACCGCCATGGTTCCCCATTCGTTCGCAGCATTTGCCGTTTTGTTCTGGATCGTATACGCAATGACGCTTCCATTTTCTACAAAATAGGTTGTAGCGCCAGATGCGCTGGTGGGATCCCTAAACGGGGAATAATTGGCGCGGATCTGCATTAAGCCTTTATAATAGTCAACCAGGTTGCTGTAGGTTTCCACCCTGCTCCAATCAAGCTGGTTTATGTTGTCAGGCGAGTTGTAACTGTTATGCTCGCCGTATTTCGTTCTTGCAAATTCTTCGCCGGCCAGATAAAACGGAATTCCCTGTGATGTCAAAACAATGGCTGCAGAAAGCTTATTCTGCGCAAGGAACGTGGCGTTTGTACCGTCGTAGTCTGTAGAACCGTTGGATTTTAAGATCTTATCCCAAAGGGTCAGGTTGTCGTGTGCGGAGTTATAGGTAATGCACTGAGAAGGCTGGCGCGCCCATTTGCCCCATGTGGTGCTGGAGCCGCCCATCATGCCTGCCTTAATGTCGTTTGTTACGGTTGTAGAACCCTGTATATAGCCCTGTGAAGCGTCGTCCGTGCCGCCTTTAAGCGCATTTCTGATTTTGTCATTGAACATGGCGATTCTTTCACTTACGCGGCTGGCATTATCCATAATGCAGGCCTGCGAGCTGGAAATACCGTTGGAACCCCAGTCGGCCATCCACGGCTCACCGTACATCAAAATCCGGCGGTCGATTGCATCAAGCTCTGCCCTGATCTGGTTCATGGTAGTAATATCATGGCAGCCCATCAGGTCAAAACGGAAGCCGTCAATGTGATATTCCTCCACCCAGTATTTGACGGAATCAATCATATACTTTCTGAACATTACTTTATCAGACGCGGTAACATTGCCGCAGCCGGAAGCGTTCAGGAAAGAAGATCCCTGCATTCTGTAATAGTAGCCGGGCACGGTCTTTTCAAAAGCAGAATCGGTAGAATAGGTGTGGTTGTACACCACGTCCATAATCACGCCGATGCCTCTGTCATGCAGGGCCTGCACCATCTGCTTAAATTCCTTGATCCTTACCGCACCGTCGTAAGGGTCCGTTGAATAAGAGCCTTCTGGCACGTTATAGTTGACCGGGTCATAGCCCCAGTTGTACTGCGGCCTGGAAAGGCTTGTTTCATCAACGGAGCCAAAATCATAGACCGGATTGAGGTGTACATAGTTTACGCCTTGCTTTACAAGATAATCCACGCATGTGGAAATATCGTCCGTTCCGTTGAGTTTGGTTCCGCCTTCCGTAAACGCAAGGTATTTTCCTTTATGCGCGTTGCTGACGCCGGATGTGTCAGAAATAGAAAAATCGCGCACCTGTACTTCCCAAATCACGGCATCGTTCTGGTTTGCAACGAGCATGTGCTCGTCGTTTTCCCAGCCCTCCGGGTCTGTGCTGTCCAGGTCGATGACCATGGAACGGTTGCCGTTTACGCCAGTTGCCACCGAGTAGACGTCCTGTGTTTCTTTTGTTGAGCCGTTGACTGTGACAAGGTACGTATAATATGTCCCGTTGAGATCACCGTCGATTGTAACAGACCAGGTCCCGTTAGAGTCGTTTTTGGTCATGTCCCTGGTTTCAATCACGCCTGCGCCTGCTTCGTCGTCAGAGCCGGTTTTATAACGCTTGACCTGTACATTGGAAGCGCTTGGCGCCCACACCTTAAAAGTGGTGGAGTCTTTGGAATACGTAGCCCCCAGGTCTGTTCCGGCATATGTATTATACGTATCTGCCGAATTACTATAAGCCCCGGTGGCTTCGTCGCCTGTAACTGCTGCCTGTGCGGGAACTGCTATTGCCGACGCCATCATCAAAGCGCACAGCAGCACCGCAAGTAATTTGCGAACCTTCAAAAAATCCTCTCCTTTTATAGAAATATTAGTGGACAGGCACAAAATAAACACATTTTGCACTTGTCCGATTATAGAAATTATATCATACAGGCAATGAAAAACCTACCGTTTTATTGAAAATTAGTAAACAATTTTTTATTTCATTTTTATTGCAGTTTGAATAAATTTGTAATGAAAACGTTTACATAAACAATTGAATTTCATAAATTTCTTCTTGTTTTTAACAAATTATTTCTTAAAAAAGAGCAAAGGCAGACGATTGCCTGCCCTTGCCCGCTTTACTTTTATAATTAATTTAACTGCATTGAATTGTATGTACGTCTGGCCGGGCTTTTGCTTATAAAGCATAGCCAAGTTCAAACGCCTTCAGGTTCATATCTATAAATTGGGTCGGCACTGTTTCACGGATGGTGTTAATCCAAACGTTCTTGTCAATGTTCAACTGCTTTGCCATCACGCCGATGAGTACCACATTGACCGCCTTTGAAGACCCGGCCTGTTCTGCAAGGGAAAGCGCGTCCGCTGCAATCAACCGCAGCTGCTGCTTGCCAAGCTCTTCCAAAATCCCTTCCGGATACGTTTTCGCGCCGGTAATGACCGGCATGGGGTCAATGGTCTGTGTATTTACAATAATCGTACCGCCTTTTTTTAAATACGGTAAAAAGCGCGCGGCTTCCAGCTGCTCAAATGACAAAATGAGGTCTGCCTCCCCCTGTTCGATCACAGGCGAATACACCTTTTCACCATAGCGGACGTACGTTACCACCGAACCGCCGCGCTGGCTCATGCCATGTACTTCTGAAACCTTTACGTCAAAGCCGCAGCTAAGCATAGCGTTGCCCAACAGGCGGCTTGCAAGCAGCGTACCCTGTCCGCCCACACCTACTATTAAAACTGATTTTACACCGTTGTCCATTTATCCTACATTCCTTTCGCTGTGCTATGCACAAAACCGGAGTTTTTATGACTCTGTAATCGCCTGCTTGGGACAAAGGCCCGTGCAGACGCCGCAGCCTACGCACTGCGTATGGTCGATAGCCGCTTTGCCTTCCTTCATACTGATTGCGGGACAGCCGATTGCCAGACAGGCCTTACAGCCTATGCACCGGCTGCTTTCGACCCGCAGCGAAGGTTTATGCTTTACGTATTTTAACAGTGCGCACGGGCGGCGCGAAATAATCACCGACGGGCCTTCCGCTTCCAGCTCTTCCCGAATCACCCGCATGGTCTGTTTGAGATCGTATGGGTCGCACACCTGCACGCGGCTGATGCCGACCGCTTCACACAGTTTTTCCAGGCTGACGGCCGCGGCCGGATCGCCCTTGATATTATAACCGGTCGTCGGGTTCTGCTGGTGCCCGGTCATACCCGTGATGGAATTGTCCAGGATGATGACGACAGAATTGGTCGCATTGTACGCAATATCGATCAGCCCGGTAATCCCGGAATGGATAAAGGTAGAATCGCCAATGACTGCGACAGAACGTTTTTCTGCCTGCGGGCCCAGCGCCTTATTATAACCGTGCAGCGCAGAAACGGAAGCTCCCATACAGACGCAGGTGTCCATCATGGAAAGCGGGGCCGACGCGCCCAGAGTATAGCATCCGATATCGCCGCTGACATAAACGTTCGCTTTCTTCAGCGCGTAAAAAAGACCTCTGTGCGGACAACCGCAGCACATAACAGGCGGGCGGACGGGAATCTCCTGATCCAGGGCGCAAAATTCGGGCTTCTGCCCCAGAACCAGCTCCCGGATGAGTTTTTGGGAAAATTCGCCACAGAGCGGGAAAAGCTCTTTCCCCACCGGGTTTACGCCGATTTTACGGCAATGTGTTTCTATAACGTCGTCCAGCTCTTCTATGACGTACAGCACATCCACTTTTGCTGCAAATTCACGGATCAGGCGGACCGGCAATGGGTACAGCATGCCCAGCTTTAAATACGACGCCTGCTCACCCAACGCTTCTTTTGCATACTGATAACATATACCCGACGTAATCACGCCGATTTTTGTGCTGTTGTACTCCACGCAATTGAGCTCAGACGTTTCCGCATATTCGGTCAGTTTTTTGATGCGCTCTTCCACAAAGGCATGTCTTCCTTTTGCAAAAGCGGGCAGCATAACATTTTTTGCAGGATTTTTTTTATACGGTACAGGCGGACGCTCCTTGCGCGTATCTGTCTGCACAATACTTCGGGAATGCGCGATCCTTGTTGTCAGGCGAAGAACCACCGGCGTGTCGAACTGCTCGCTTAAATCATACGCAAGCTTTGTAAACGCTTTACATTCCGCAGAATCTGCCGGCTCAAGCATTGGCACCTTAGCGGCCTGTGCATAATGGCGCGAATCCTGCTCATTTTGGGAAGAATGCATGCCCGGGTCGTCTGCAACACCCAGAACCATCCCGCCGTTTACGCCGATATAGCTCATGGTAAAGAAGGGGTCGGCCGCTACGTTCAGCCCCAC
This sequence comes from uncultured Oscillospiraceae bacterium, assembly GCA_900541565.1. Classification (GTDB taxonomy): domain Bacteria; phylum Bacillota; class Clostridia; order Oscillospirales; family Acutalibacteraceae; genus Scatavimonas; species Scatavimonas merdipullorum. Next base: position 92,813 of record UQKB01000006.1, on the reverse strand, counting down.
ATGCTTCATCCCACAAAAAGAACGTACGCCCGCAAAGGACGCTCCCGCGGCAACTTCGGCGGAAACCTTTTCATTTGGCGCCCATTCACATTCTATTTCATCATATTTTGCGGCGTTTTCCGTAATCTCTGTACTTGGCGTCCCCGGATAACTGGACACCACTTTGACACCCGCTTCATATAATCCTCTTGCAACGGCTTCGTTGCCGAGCATAAGCTTACTCATATAACTCATCCTTATATATCGTATTTTCTGTCAAATTTTTACCTTTTGGTATTATTTTAGCAAATGCTTCCCGGCTGTGCAATATGTAATTTACGGAAGCGTGGCATCAGGTCTGTGCATTGCGCAGATCCAATATCCGTTTTGCTTTCCCCTGGAAGCGCTCGAGCGTTTTCGGCTCTACAAGCGTTACCTTGGTTTCCAGTCCAAGCACGCTTTTAAGTTTGTCGTGAATCCGCTTTTGCAAAGCCTCAAGCTCGCGGAAATCTACAAGCAGTTTGCCACTGGTCAGCTCGACCTTGACTTCCAGGTTATCTTTATAATTGGCTCTTCTTACTACCAGCTGATAATGCGGGCCAATCCCTTCCATACCGACAAGCACGCTTTCAATCTGCGTTGGGAACACATTGACGCCTTTAATGATCAGCATGTCGTCCGTTCTGCCCATGGTTTTCGCCATGCGCGCGTGCGTTCTGCCACAGGCACAGGGCGCATAGGTAAGCTTTGTGATGTCTTTGGTACGGTAACGCAGGACCGGCATTCCCTCCCTGGAAAGCGTAGTAACGACCAGTTCGCCCACCTGGCCTTCCGCCAGCACTTGGCCTGTGTCTTTGTCAATGATTTCCGGGAGAAAGTGGTCCTCTGCAAAATGCATACCCTGCCGCTGCGGGCAGTCGCCGGAAACCCCTGGGCCGCCGATTTCTGTAAGACCATAGTTGTCCGACACAAAAACATGCAGGTTTTTTTCGATCTGTGCGCGCATTTCGGGTGTGCAGGGCTCTGAGCCTAAAATACCAAGCCGCAGCGAATAATCTGACAGCGGGTAACCTGCTTCTTTGACTGCCTCGCTTAAATACAGCGCATAAGACGGCGTGGCCACCAGCCCTGTTACGCCGAAGTCGCGCAGCATCATCAGCTGCCTTTCGGTATTGCCGGAAGACGCAGGAATAACGGTTGCACCGAGCTTTTCAAGCCCGTAATGCAGGCCCAGTGCGCCGGTAAACAAGCCGTACCCAAAGCTGATTTGGATAATATCGTCCGCCGTTGCGCCGCCGGCCACCGCAACCCTGGCCACACAATCCGACCAAATGTCTATATCGCGCTTTGTATAAACCCCTACCGTCGGTTTGCCCGTTGTGCCGGAGGATGCGTGAATCCTTACGATCTTGCGCATAGGGACCGCCAGCATCTCAAACGGGTAGTGGTCGCGGATATCTTCTTTGGTTGTATAGGGTATGTAAGAAATATCAGACAGTGTTTTGATCCGGCTGCCGTCCAAAACACCACATTGCGTTAGCCTTTCATGGTAAAACGGGATGTTATTGTAACAGTAAGAAACCATTTTTTTTAGTTTTTGCAGCTGCAGCGCTTCTATCTCTTTACGCGGCATGGTTTCTATTTCCTTTTGAAAAAACAAAAAAAGCACTTCCTTCCATGATCATACGGTGCAAAAGCAAATACCTGGTTACATGCATAACCGCACCCAAAATAGAGTGCGGCCTTTATATCTTTTAAATTATAACATATTTCTGTTTTTTGTGCAGTAGAAAAAGTAAAAGAGAAACTATGCACAGTGCACGAAATTAAAGCGCCTTTTTATATTCGGAAAAAATGGCGTCAATTTCCTTTTGCTTTTTATTTTTTGTCAGTGCGCTGACGATCGGCACCTCTATCAGACCGACCAGCATTGCGATGGCTCCCCAGTTGATTGGGGAGGACAGATCCAGCGGAAGCTGCGCCGCGGCAGCTGTAAGCGCTGGGAAAAGCTCCAGATTGAACAGCACCATGGAGACAACTGTAATCCCCACGCCGGAGATCATGCTGACCCACACTGCCGCCTTGGTAATTTTTCTGGAGAAAAGCCCGTACAGAAACGGCGCCAGGAAAGCACCTGCAAGAGCCCCCCAGGATATGGACATCAGCGTGGTAATATAGGTGTTTTTATTGAGCGCAAGAATCACGGAAAACAGCAAAAAGACCGCAATAAAAATGCGCATGATCAGCACCTGCTTTTTCTCCCCTACTTTTTTCCTGACTACCGGAAGAATCATATCAATTGTAAGCGTAGAGCTGGAAGTAAGCACCAAAGAGGACAGTGTGGACATGGAAGCAGACAGCACCAGAACCACGACAATCCCAAAAAGAAGCTCCGGCACGGCAACGTTCAAAAGCGCAGGTACAATCATATCATAGACAAGTTCACCTGTTTCGGGGTTTGTAATTTCCTGCGGCGTTGCAAACAGCCTGCCAAACCCTCCCATAAAATAAGAGCCACCCGCTACAACAACCGCAAAAAGGGTGGAAATAATCGTTCCTCTTTTGACGGCGGGTTTATCTTTGATCGCATAAAATTTATGCACCATCTGCGGCAGGCCCCATGTGCCCAGCGACGTTAAAATAACGACGCCCAGCAGATTCAACGGATCCGGCCCGAACAGGGAATTGAGGCTGTTCTGCGGAACGCCTGTGTCTGTGATTTGACCCAAACCTGTCATTGCCTGTACAATACCGCCCTGGTTATTTAAGACGCATACCACTACCGCAGCAATCCCAACCAGCATAATGATCCCCTGCACAAAGTCATTGATCGCCGTAGCCATATAACCGCCTAAAATTACATAAACGGCCGTCAAAAGCGCCATAACAATAATGCATATGGAATAATCAAACCCAAACGCCTGCTCAAACAAGCGGGACAGGCCATTATACACAGACGCCGTATAGGGAATTAAGAACACAAACACAATGCATGCGGCGGCCGTCTTCAAACTCTTTGAAACATACCGCTTTTCAAAGAATTCCGGCATGGTGGAAACATTCAGCTGTTTTGTCATAATGCGTGTGCGGTTGCCCAATAGCATCCATGCCAGCATACTGCCGATGATTGCGTTTCCAATGCCGATCCAGGTTGCCGCAATACCATAGTTCCAACCAAATTGACCGGCGTAGCCGATAAACACCACCGCAGAGAAATACGACGTGCCGTACGCAAACGCCGTCATCCACGGCCCAAGGCTTCTGCCTCCCAGTACAAAGTCAGAGACACTGCCCGTTTTTTTCTTACAATAGATACCGATCCCCACCATAATGCATATGTAGGCGATCAGCGTAATCCACATTACCATGTTCTATCCTCCCGTTTTCTTGCGCTTTATCGATTTAAAGCTTTTACCTATTGAAGTAAAGGCGCGTTTTATTATACATGGTATTTAAAAATAAATCAATAGTTTCCTGCAAACTTCAGCAGTTTGCTGTAGAAATAAGTACAATTTTAGTAAAAGCGCACATCTTTCTTTGTAAGCTTCATTGGTTTGAGACCCTTTGACAGAGATCTGCAAATTTTTTGACCGCATTATAAATTTTCTATGAACAATTGCTCTGCCACCCTTTTAATTGCCGTGAGACATTGACTTTTTTTTGAATTTAAGGGATAATGGAGTATGTTAAATTATTAACGGGTATTTGTATTTGTTCCCCATGCAGGACAGCGAATCGCAAAAGGAGGAGATTATCATGGGTTATACACTGGCACAAAAAATTATCCGGTCGCATTTGCTCAGCGGCGAAATGACCGTAGGCAGCGACATAGGGCTGAAAATTGATCAGACGCTTACACAGGACGCAACAGGCACCATGGCATATCTGGAATTTGAAGCCATGGGCGTACCCAGAGTTAAAACGGAAAAGAGCGTTGCATACATTGACCACAACACGCTGCAAACGGGCTTTGAAAACGCAGACGACCACCGTTTTATCCAGAGCGTAGCAAAAAAGCACGGCATTTACTTTTCCCGTCCCGGCAATGGCATTTGCCATCAGGTACATCTTGAACGCTTTGGAAAACCGGGCAAGACACTCATCGGCTCTGACAGCCATACCCCAACCGGCGGCGGTATCGGAATGCTTGCCATGGGTGCCGGCGGCCTTGACGTGGCTGTCGCTATGGGAGGCGGCGCATATTACATTACCATGCCGAAAATGGTGCAGATAAACCTGACCGGCCAGCTTTCGCCGTGGGTATCTGCCAAGGATGTCATACTGGAGGTCCTGAGGCTTTTATCTGTAAAAGGCGGCGTAGGAAAAATTATAGAATACACCGGTCCCGGCGTTGCATCGCTGACCGTTCCTGAACGCGCTACCATTACAAACATGGGCGCGGAGCTGGGCGCCACCACTTCGATCTTTCCATCTGACGAAGTAACAAAGGAATTTTTAAAAGCACAGGGCCGCGAAGAAGACTGGCAGCCGCTTGCTGCCGACCATGACGCCGTTTACGACGAAACCGTAAATATTGACCTTTCCTCGCTTGTTCCTATGGCCGCATGTCCGCACAGCCCGGACAATGTAAAGACCATTGAGGAAATCGGCCCGCAGAAAGTAGACCAGGTCTGTATTGGCTCCTGTACAAACTCTTCTTATCTGGATCTTATGCGCGTAGCTGCAATTTTGAAGGGAAAAACCGTCCATCCCGACGTAAGCCTTTCCATTGCCCCAGGCTCCAAGCAGGTGTACAACATGCTTGCTTTAAACGGTGCGTTGGGCGATCTGATTGCCGCGGGCGCAAGGATTTTGGAATGCGCCTGCGGACCGTGCATTGGCATGGGGCAGTCGCCCAATTCCAAGGGAATTTCCCTTCGTACCTTTAACCGCAATTTTGAAGGCCGCTCCGGCACGGCAGATGGGCAAATTTATCTGGTAAGCCCTGAAACCGCCGCCGCTTCGGCAATTGCCGGCGTGTTTACAGACCCCAGAACACTTGGTAAAGAAGTAAAAATTGACCTGCCCAAAAGCTTTTTAATCAACGACAATATGGTGATTCCACCTGCGCCGGAAGAGGAAATGGACAGTGTTGAAGTCCTGCGCGGCCCAAATATTAAGCCCTTCCCGACGACAACACCGCTTGCGCAGTCGATTGAAGCGCCCTGTGCTTTAAAAGTTGGTGACAATATTACCACCGACCATATTATGCCGGCAGGTGCAAAAATTCTGCCGCTGCGCTCCAACATCCCCGCCATTTCCCAGCACTGCTTTACCGTATGCGATCCCGAATTTCCAAAGCGCGCGCAGCAGTTGGGACAAAGCGTGATTGTCGGCGGCGCAAACTACGGACAGGGCTCCTCCAGAGAACATGCAGCGCTTGCCCCGCTTTATCTTGGCGTACAGGCCGTTCTTGTCAAAAGCTTTGCAAGAATTCACCGCAGCAATCTGATCAACGCCGGCATTCTTCCGCTTACTTTTGCCGATGAAGCAGATTATGACGCGATTTCACAGGGCGACGTTCTTTCTATGCCGGATGTAAAGGATTGTATAGAAAACGGCAAGGACATTGTTATCACCAATCAGACAACCGGCAAGAAGATTGTTGCAGAATGTCCCCTGACAGAGCGCACCAGAGCGATTATTCTTGCGGGCGGTCTGCTGAATTATACAAGGGAAAATTCCTAAAGGCCCTTTTTCCTGCCTGCCGGCTGTTTTTGATGACTGCGTACAGCCGTATAAAAAATCAAATAAGAAATTATGTGAATCTGAGAAAAGATAGGACAATACTATATAGGAGTGATACCAATGGCAGAAAAAATTCAAATGAAAACGCCTTTAGTGGAAATGGACGGCGACGAAATGACCAGGATCATCTGGCAGATGATCAAAGACATTTTGCTCACCCCCTATATTGACCTGAAAACAGACTATTACGACCTTGGCCTTTCCCACAGAAACGAAACAAACGACCAGGTAACCTTTGACAGCGCACAGGCGACCAAAAAGTACGGTGTTGCCGTAAAATGTGCTACCATTACCCCAAACGCAGAGCGTATGACCGAATATAACCTGAAGGAAATGTGGAAATCCCCCAATGGTACGATCCGTGCGATTTTGGATGGAACGGTTTTTAGAACGCCTATTCTGGTCAAGGGCATTACGCCTTTTATCCCCACCTGGACCAAGCCGATTTGTATTGCCCGTCATGCGTATGGCGACGTGTATAAAAACACGGAAATGACTGTAAAGGGCGGCTCTAAAGCGGAGCTTTGCGTAACAATGCCGGACGGCAGCGAACAAAGGCAGTTGATCCATCAGTTTGACGGGGATGGGGTGATTCAGGGAATGCACAACCTGGACAAGAGCATTCAAAGCTTTGCTCGCTCCTGCTTTAATTACGCACTGGATACCAAGCAGGACGTCTGGTTTGCAACCAAGGATACTATCAGTAAGAAATACGATCACCGGTTTAAGGACATTTTTCTTGAAATTTTTGAAAGCGAATATAAAGAAAAATTTGCAAATGCCGGCATAGAATACTTCTACACGCTGATTGACGATGCTGTTGCAAGGGTGATCCGTTCCCAGGGCGGTTATATCTGGGCATGCAAAAATTACGACGGAGACGTGATGTCCGACATGATCGCCACCGCGTTTGGTTCGCTTGCCATGATGACCAGCGTTCTGGTTTCTCCTGACGGTATTTACGAATATGAAGCGGCACACGGTACTGTACAGCGGCATTATTATAAGCACCTGAAAGGTGAAGAAACCTCCACAAACAGCGTTGCTACCCTTTTTGCCTGGAGCGGCGCTTTAAGAAAAAGAGGCGAGCTTGACAATATTCCCGCGCTGTGCGCTTTTGCGGACAATTTGGAAAAAGCGACAATCCAAACCATTGAAGACGGCGTTATGACAGGAGATTTGTATTTGCTTTCTACGCTTACAAATAAGAAAAAGGTAAACACAGAGACCTTTTTGCAAGAAATCAACAATCGTCTTGCTCAGCTGATGTGATATCTTTTAGGGACATGGGGCAGGCATAACCTGCCCCATGTCCAGGATTGCTGCCGTTCTTAAGCCTGCGTTATACGCTGTTTTCAGAATGCCAGTCATTCAAATCCATTGTTTTGCACGAGGTGAAACGAGATGCCGAAAAGAGAACACATATCTATGTCTGTGGTAAGGCGTCTGCCCCGCTATTACCGTTTTTTGTCCGAACTGCGTACGCAGGGCGTTATGCGCATTTCTTCCAAAGAATTGGCCACAAAAATGAACCTGACCGCCTCCCAGGTCCGGCAAGATTTTAACTGTTTTGGCGGCTTTGGCCAGCAGGGCTATGGTTACAGTGTGGAACAGCTGCACGACGAAATTGAAAATATTCTGGGGTTGCGCAGTGCATACAAGGCAATTTTGATTGGCGCAGGGAATCTGGGCCGCGCCGTTGCGATGCACATGTCTTTTGAAACGCGCGGGTTTGAGCTTATTGGGATTTTTGACCGCGATAAAGAGCTGATTGGCACAGAGATTCGAAATACAAAGGTATATGACATCCGCGATCTTGCAGATTTTTGTAAAACAAACCGCCCCAGCGTAGCGATGCTGTGCATCCCGAAAAGCTCCGTAGGCCCAATTGCCCAAACTTTGTACAACTGCGGCATAAAAAACTATTGGAACTTCAGCCACTACGACCTGTCGCTGGTATATGACGACGTTATTATGGAAAATGTTCATATGTCGGACAGCCTTATGACCCTCTGTTACCGCATTACACAGTCGGACAACCGAAAATGATTGAAAATAGCACAAGCAATATGTGCGCACAAAAAGCAGACAACCGTAAAAAGGCTGTCTGCTTTTGTTTTGCGCTGGATTTTAAGAATGTAAATTATTTTCACACATCCAGCACGCATACTGCAGGCAATTCAAGCATAGCGGCAAAATATAGCTTTACTTTTCGTTTGTGCCATGAATCAGGTAATCCATTGAAACCTGATAAAACTGCGCCAGTCTTTCTAAATGACGAAGTGGTATTTCATTTTTGCCGTTTTCATATTTGGAATAGTACTGTTGTGATATTCCAAGCGCTTTTGCAACTTTCGTTTGCGTTAAATCGTGGTCTTCCCGCAGATTTCTTATTACTTCACAGTATTTTTGCATTTTTATACCTCCTTTCGTATAAGATATATAAATGGTACCATGGTTCGTTCTTTTTCGGCTGTTCTACATAACATATTATGTAAAACAGCCAATTTTACTGATAAAAAACCGTGTGGAAAAACATATTTTTTGTCGAATTCCAGTATTGCTTTTATTATTGAATGAAAATATGCTTTTTTCCGTGTGAAAACGAAACTGTTTTTGCAGTTGATAACATCATGAAAAGCCTATTATAAAATCGATTGTGTACACAACGCGTACAAAAAGTGATCGCTTTTCCTATGGTATATATTTCATATTTTTCTTTTTTCTTGTTGCTATTGAAAAAAACTTCTTGTCTGTATAATAAAAAGGAATAGAAAACAAAAGGAGGAAAAACATTGAAAAAGTACAAAAAACTGGCTGTATCCTTTGTAATGATTGTTTTTCTATGTACCGCCCTGTGCAGCAATGCTTCGGCGGCTACAATCAGCGACGGATTAAAGGCTGAAATAAGCACAAGCAGCGCTGTACAGGATACCGTGCCGGTTGATGTTGTGATCACCAACACAAATGATTATCAAATGGAGCAAATTCGTTACACGCTTACCAGCACAGAAAATGGCAGTCTAAAAGGCGATCTTTCCGGGGATTCCATTACGCTGCAGGCAGGTGAATCCTTTGCTGCACAGGCAGATCTTACAGTAAATGCTGACGCAGTATCCCCTACGGGAACCGCACAAAGCACAGAACCCTCTGATACAGATGCGACAGAAGCACCGACACCGCCGCAGCAGCAGTCTGCAACAGAGCCGACTGCCGTTTCCCTTGCAAACGCTTCTTCTGCAGCAGGTAAAACTGCAACTGGGGACAGTTTTAACATCTGGCCCGTGCTTGCTGTTTTATTTTTCTGCGCCATTGTGATTGGGGCCGCCGTTGCAGTAAAAAAGAAAAGAGGGAAGAATTTTCTGTCTTTGCTCCTTTGCTTTACGCTAATCCTGCCTGTAGGCGCCGCTTCTATTATGCAAGCCAACGCCGCAGAGGACGAATTTTTATCTTTTACGGAGCAGGCAGAAATTACCCTAAATGGGCAAACCGTTACCCTTACTTTAACGGTCACCTATCCAAAGCAGGCTGAAATTCACGACAATACTTTGGAAGATATTGCCGCGCTCAATGGTGGACAACCCGACGTGGTCTATAACGACGCCGGAGAGATTTCATTTTTAAACGGACGGTTTACCGATTATAAAATTACAAATCCGGACAGCGCGCTTACTGCACTGCAATCTGTGGAAACCTTGTTTCATACCAAAGAAAACGATGTAAGCGCCGCGTGTATTTTGATCAAGGAAGATGACAACGGGGATACATATTATACCTTCCAGCAGGCGGCCGGAAGTGCATTTCTTTCAACCTCTTACCTTACGGTTGGCGCAGATAAGGATGGCAATGCGCTTTGTATTTCCAGTTCCATTATTCCGCAGGCCGGTGTTGCCGACTTTGAGAATAGCATGATCAGCGCGCAGCAGGCCGATGCGATTGTAAGTTCACTTTTCCCCACTTTGCCAAAGGTGGACAAAGAGCCGACGCTTGACTATTTACATTTTAATTCTGCGCTGTGCTGGGTGGTATACCGGTTGGATGATTCCGATATTGAAACAATGGAAGAAAAACCTGTTTATCTAAAAATTTATATAAACGCTACGACAGGACAGGCTCTTTCCATGCAGACGGTGACCTCGCTTGAAGATTACCGTTTGGAAAGCAGCGAGTATAACAACGATGACTATTTTCAATGCAGCACAGAGCTGATGACGTTTACCACCTATCAGGGACAGCAGGTACAGCTGCCGGTTGCCACAGACGAGGAAACCGGACAATATTATTTCTGTGATACGCAAAGGCGTATTCTGCCTGCTGACGGCCATCAGTCGGCAGAGAACAATTATACGGTGCCAACGCTTTATTATTTTGATGATCCCACAGAGGTTCCTGCAATATATGTTTCTGTCATTTACAATATAACCAGAGCATATGACTACTATGCCTCTAACGGTGTAAAATCGATTGACGGAGAAGGGATCCCTCTTGTCCTCTACCTGGGCTACCAGGAAAACGGAAAGGAAATTGAAAACGCCTGCTATATGGGTAATGCGTTTGGATGGGGCGTTTTTATGTTTTCCAACTTCCCAATCAGCACCTCTTTGGATGTTGCCGCACATGAATTTACGCATGGCGTAAAATACAACTGGACCGGCAGCGCTCCTTATCAAAATACAACGGGCGCCATTGAGGAATCTTACGCCGACATTCTGGGGAATCTGACAGAAATGCTGATTGACCCTGCCAATTCCGACACCGAAACATGGATGCTGGCAGAAAGCTCCGGTTCACCCATAAGGAGCATGAGTAACCCAAACCAGTATGCACAGCCGGAATATTTTGGCGATGCGTATTACCAGGCAGATGTAGAGCTTCCTGGCTCTTTGAACGATAACGGCGGCGTGCATGTTAATAATTCCATTTTGTCCAAAATTGTCTTTGACAGCTATGAGCAGGGGAATATGACGATGGAGGAAGCTTATGACCTGTGGCTGTCTACCTTCCTGGTTTTTAACCCCCTAGCTGATTTTGACGATGTTTTTGCTTATATAAAATATACGGCACAGCGGCAGGAGATGGATGCGTATATTCCTCTGTTGACAGAATTATTTGAAGATGCGTATATTTTAAATGCAGATACCTCTGTTTTTCCGGATTTTCCTCCGAAAGAGGGTTTTACCTCCGTAAGCTTTGTCGTTGAAAATCTTCCGGAAAACACAGAATGGGTAATTGTAGTAAAAAACAGTGAAACCGGAGCGTTATCTTCGATTTGTGCGGATAAAACCGGCAACACGCAAATGATTCTGCCAAAGGGTAAACTGATGTTCAGATTCCAGGAGCTGCGTGACGGTGTGCCAAAAGTCTATTCGATCCTTTCAGAGGAAGAGGATCCAGACGTATTTACCGCGTTGGAGGACAGTATGACAATTACATTTGACTACAATACACTTACACCTGTGCAGCCAGCGGCAGCGTAGTATTTAACCTTTAATTGTCTGCTGCACAAAAAGGCTGTATTCTGGCATGATGTGAGTAAAGCAACGCATAATTGAAAGGTGTATTTTGAAAAATACGTTATAAAAAACGGCCTTGCGCCCAGATATACAAAATCTGGGCGCAAGGCCGTTTCATCATCCTATTTATTAAGCAAGCAGGCAGCTGTGCATGGCACAAAAGCCGCCGGGTTACTCTTTTTTTATTTTTTACAGATCATACTGTATACAGGCCATGCCTCTTGGAGAGATAAATTATTCGTAATCCACCACGTTAATCCATTTGGAAAGCAATTCTTTTTCTTCTTCAATGCCTTTGACCATCTGTGTGGCTGCTACAATTGGCAACCATTGCTGGACATATTGCTTTGCCGTATTGCTTTTTTCACAAAACAGGTTCATATACATTTCTGCAAGCTCCGGCTGCTTTAATGAAAAAAGCAGATAGGTTCTTGCTGCATCTGCCGAAGCATTTCCCTGTGTTGCGTGGGACCAGTCAATAATATAGGCTTTACCGCTGCTGTCTATAATAATATTACTGGGGTTAAAATCGCCGTGGCAAACCTTGGCATGCTTGGGCATGGATTCCACGCGTGTATGCAGCTCGTAACGGATGGTTGCGCTTACCGTATCGCGCAAACTGGATATCTTACGGTTCATTTTGTCCTTCTGCTTGTTGAGCAGCGGCGCGCGCATACTGTGCACCTGCAGCTGCAGGTCGACAAAATCGTTCATATACTTTTCTATATTGTCGGGGTCTTCATCCATCATTTGCTGCAGAGTCTTCCCCTCAATATATTGCAGCGTAATCGCCCATTTGCCGTCTAAAATAGAAACCGCGCGGATTTCCGGAATTGCAAGACCAGTTTCTTCTACTCTGGCATGGTTGAGCGCTTCGTTTAAAACGTCAGATTTCGGATATTTTTCACTGAATACCTTTACTACATTGTCACCGTCTTTATAAATGACTTTGTCTTTACGCTCTGCAAGTATTTTTTCAAAATTCATAAGAATTCCCCTTTCCGGTATAGCCTTTATGTTAGATTCAAAGATACCGGCTGGTATCTTTTTTAATTATACTACAACCTTCGCGCATTGTATAGTTAAAATACCATAAAATATTGTGCGTGATTTTTGTTTAATAATACACAATTACCAATATCATCCCTGCTATTTGTATGTTTTTCCTCAAAAGCCTTCAAAAAATGCAGCAAGCATGCCGTACGGCCCGCTGCAAAAGGCCTAAGGCAAAAATCAGGTGCGTTTGTGGACACACCTGATTTTATCTGTCAAACAGCTTATTTACCGTAATAGGCTTTCAGGTACATATCTTTGATTTCGCTCATCAGCGGATATCTGGGATTTGCACCCGTGCACTGGTCGTCAAAAGCATTTTCGACCATCTCGTCCAGGGTTGCAAGGAAATCTTCCTCCCGAATGCCGTAATCGGCAATCGTCTTTTTAATGCCGACCTTTTCCTTGAGCTGATCAATTGCAGCAAGGAATTTTTCAAAGGTATCCTGATCGTCTTTCCCGGAAATACCGCAGAAGTTTGCACACTCTACATATCTTTCCAGACAATGCGGATATTGATACTGTGGGAACGTACCCATCTTTGTGGGAACCGCAGAAGCATTAAAGCGCATAACATACGTAATCAGCAATGCGTTGGCTACACCATGCGGAAGATGGTGGTATGCGCCGAGCTTATGCGCCATGGAATGACAAACACCAAGAAATGCATTTGCAAATGCCATACCGGCCATGGTGGACGCGTCCGCCATTTTTTCCCTTGCAACCGGATCGTCCGCACCCTTTTCATAAGCAGCCGGTAAATATTTAAAGATATTCTTCATTGCCTTGAGTGCAAGGCCGTCCGTATAATCTGTTGCCATGACAGAGGCATAAGCCTCCAGCGCATGAGTCAATGCATCAATACCAGACGCGCTGGTCAAGCCCTTGGGCTGGGTCATCATATTATCCGCATCAATAATGGCCATGTTGGGCAAAAGCTCATAGTCGGCAAGCGGGTATTTTACACCCGTTGTCTCGTCTGTAATAACGGCAAACGGCGTTACCTCGGAACCTGTACCAGAAGAGGTCGGGATGGCTACAAAGAAAGCCTTTTCACCCATTTTGGGGAACGTGTACACCCTTTTACGGATATCCATAAAGCGCATAGCCATATCCATAAAGTCAACTTCCGGATGCTCATACATTACCCACATGATCTTCGCCGCATCCATTGCACTGCCGCCGCCCAATGCGATAATGACGTCCGGTTCAAACGAAGCCATTGCCTTTGTGCCTTCCTTTGCACAGGCAAGCGTCGGGTCGGGTGCAACCTCATAAAAGCATGTATGCTGGATTTGCATTTCATCGAGCTTATCCTGGATAGGTTTGACATAGCCGTTTTTATAAAGGAAAGAGTCTGTAACGATAAAGGCCTTTTTCTTACCCATCACCGTGCCAAGTTCATCCAAAGCAACCGGCATGCAGCCTTTTTTGAAATAAACCTTCTGTGGTGTCCTAAACCAAAGCATGTTCTCTCTCCTTTCGGCAACCGTTTTAATATTGATAAGATGCTTTACACCAACATTTTCTGAAACGGAATTGCCGCCCCAGGAGCCGCATCCAAGCGTAAGCGAAGGCGCAAGCTTAAAATTGTAAAGATCGCCGATACCGCCATGGGAAGACGGTGTGTTGATTAAAACGCGGCAGGTCTTCATAGCCGCTGCATGCTTTGCAATTTTTTCAGATTGGGCAGGATGGATATACAAAGAGGAGGTATGCCCATAGCCGCCGTCTGCAACCAGACGCTCTGCCTTTGCAATTGCCTCGTCAAAATCCTTGGCCTTATACATGGCAAGCACCGGGGACAGCTTTTCATGTGCAAACTCTTCAGAAATATCTACAGATTCTACTTCGCCGATCAGGATTTTTGTATCCTCCGGCACATCAACGCCGGCAAGCGCAGCAATTGTATGCGCTTTCTGTCCAACAATCTTTGCATTCAAGGCGCCGTTAATAATGATTGTTTTCCTGACTTTGTCCAGTTCATCGCCTTTCAGGAAATAGCAGCCGCGTTCTTTAAATTCTTTTTTGACTGCGTTGTACACCTTGGAAAGAACCGTAACGGACTGTTCGGAAGCGCAGATCATACCATTGTCGAAGGTTTTGGAATGAATAATAGAATTGACGGCAAGCTGAATGTCCGCTGTATCGTCAATAATAACAGGCGTATTACCAGCGCCAACACCCAAAGCCGGCTTACCTGAGGAATATGCCGCCTTGACCATGCCGGGACCGCCCGTTGCAAGAATAGTATCGGAGCTTTTCATGACCTCGTTTGTGAGCTCAAGGGAAGGTACGTCGATCCAACCGATAATCCCTTCCGGCGCACCGGCAGCAACTGCGGCATCCAGCACAACCTTTGCCGCTGCAATGGTACATTTTTTGGCGCGCGGATGGGGACTGATAATAATGGCGTTCCTTGTTTTTAAGCTGATCAGCGCTTTAAAGATTGCGGTAGAGGTGGGGTTTGTGGTGGGAATAACCGCTGCGATCAGGCCAATTGGTTCTGCAATCTTTTTAATACCGAAGGCCTTGTCTTCTTCTATTACGCCGCAGGTTTTTGTATCTTTATATGCATTGTAAATATATTCCGCCGCGTAGTGATTTTTAATAACCTTATCCTCAACAACGCCCATGCCCGTTTCTTCCACTGCCATTTTTGCAAGCGGTATGCGCTGCTTGTTGGCAGCCAGCGCAGCGGCATGAAAGATTTTGTCTACCTGTTCCTGCGTATAGGTAGCAAATACCCTTTGCGCCTGCCTCATTGCATGCATTTTTGCAACCAAGGCGTCGACATTGTCAATCAGTTCGGGCGCCTGTGCGTTTGTCACTGCAGTTTTTTCATTGTTCGCCATAAGATAGGCCTCCTCAGTTCTTGTTTTTTTCATGCGTACGCCTGTGCAAAACAGGCTGGTTGAGCAAATTGCAAAGCGTTGTTTTACAGGTTTTGCTTTGCTTTGTCCCTATTATAAATGATTGTTAAAAAATTGTCAATATCTATTTTTTCTGTTCAAACCGGTAAAAGAGCCCTTGTATTTTTTTACTTTTTTCATTTGCGGCTATGTTTTTGTATTTTTTCATATAAACAAAAAATTTCGCATGTAAAATTGTTTATTTTACATACGGAACTTTTTATAGCCCTTGCAATTCCACAATATATTCCTTGTACCCCGTCTTAGGATTTGTAAAAAATATAGAAAATATACTTTTTTTAAAAATGCGGGCTTTGCGCGCTTTAAAAATCCCCTTCGCTTGCAGCAAAAGCGTGCTGTGTTTTCCTTTTTACTATATAAAAATGTGGCAATCCTTTGCCATGTGCCTGAAACTAAAGCAGGCGGCTCCCACATAAGCGGGAGCCGCCTAACTGCAATTCATAACGATACGTCAGGATTTTGGCAATACGACGGTTTTGTCGTCATGCAAAATGGAATCGGGAATCTGCACGCCGATCTTTTCTGCCGTCTGCGTATTGACATAGGTAGTGGGATTATCCAATACCTGAACCGGCAGGTTGGACACAGGCGTCCCCTTTAGCACCTGGTCTGCCATATTGGCTGTTTCAATCCCAAGCTCTTCATCGGAAACCCCGATACAGGCAAGCCCGCCGTCTTGGACCATAGCTTCCGACCCCACATAGCAGGGGATTTTTGCATCGCGTGTGACCTGCGCCAAATCGTCCATTGCGTCTGCCACCGTATTGTCCGCAGGCGTTAAGATCGCGTTGACCCTGCCTGCAAGAGCTTGAGCCGCCTGATGTACATCAGAAGAGGCGCTTACGCCGGCTTCTACGCACGCGATCCCTTTTTCCGTACAATACGCCTTTGCCTTTGCAACGGCCGCCGCCGAGCTTGCTTCTGTGCTGTTATAAAGCAGCCCAAGCGTTTGAAGGCCCGGCGTAACGGTAAGGGCCATATCTATTATTTTTTCCACTTGCAGGGCATCTGCGGTTCCGGTAATGTTTTTGTCCGGCTTTTCAAGGCTTGTAGTAAGGCCCGCCGTAACCGGATCGCTTACCGCTGCAAACAAAACGGGCACTTTATCGGCAATTTTGTGCGCTGCAACTGCGGCCGGTGTGGAAATAGCAATCACCACATCTTTTTGATCTGCTGCAAATCCATCCAGAATCGATGTGAGCGCTGCGGTTTCACCCTGCGCACTGCAGGTTTCGATCTGTACATTTTGCCCTTCCTGATAGCCGAGCTTTTTAAGCTGCGCAAGGATAGAATTGCGGATGGCATTAAGCGAAGAATGATCGGACATCTGAACGATCCCGATTTTTTTTACCGCTTCCGCCGGTGTGCCGGAGCCTGAAGAAACCGCCTGGTCGTTGGAGCATCCGGAAAACATTCCCAGACAGACAAGCGCCGCAAATAGCAATGCAAGTGCCTTTTTCACGTTTTTCACCTCAGAATTTATGTATCGCTGTAATGCATTCCAATCTCAAGTGCTTTGCGGTTTGCACCCAACAAGTGCTGTTTTCTTGCGGGCACACATTTTTCAACCGCTTTGTCAAGCGACTGTGCGCTGCAGAAGCCTGTTTCTTTAAAAAGCTTGCCTACCAGAATCATATTGGCCAGGCCTTTCAGTTCGTTTTCTTCTGCAAGCTTTGTCGCAGGCACATAAAAAACGCGGATATCTGTACGTTCTACCTTTTTATGAATCAGGGAGCTGTCCACTATGACGACGCCGCCTGCTTCCACGCTGTCAACAAATTTATCCAGCGAGGGCAGGTTCATTGCTACAAATACATTTGGGTTGGTCACCAGCGGAGAGCCGATTGGCACATTTGAAACACAAACGCTGCAATTGGCCGTGCCGCCGCGCATTTCAGGCCCATAGGACGGCAGCCAGGAAATTTCTTTTTCCTCCATTAATCCGCCGTAGGCGATCACCTTGCCTGCAAACAGAATGCCCTGTCCGCCAAAGCCTGCCAGCAACATATTATAATTTACGCTCATTGGATTCTTGCCCCCTTTTCCTCATCCTTATAGACGCCCAAGGGATAATACGGAAGCATGTTCTCCCGCAGCCAGTCCAGGGCTTCTACCGGCGTCATTCCCCAGTTTGTAGGACAGGTGGAAACGACCTCAATGATTGAAAAGCCTTTTTTATCAATCTGGTTCTGAAAGCCCTTTTTAATTGCTTTTTTTGCAATATTTACATTTTTCACGCAGTCCACCGTTACACGCTGTGCCAGCGCCACGCCATCAAGCGTAGCCAGAAGCTCACATACGCGGACGGGGTACCCTGCGCTGTTTACATCTCTGCCATAGGGTGTAGTTTGCGTAACCTGCCCAGGCAGCGATGTGGGCGCCATTTGTCCGCCTGTCATGCCGTATATGGCGTTATTGATAAAGATAACCGTAATATTTTCGCCCCTGGTAGCGGCATGCACGGTTTCCGCCGTTCCAATTGCGGCAAGGTCACCGTCGCCCTGATAGGTAAAAATCACATTGTCCGGCTTTGCGCGCTTAAGCCCTGTTGCAACAGCCGGTGCTCTTCCGTGCGGCGCCTGCACCATGTCGCAGGTAAAATAATCGTAATTCATAACGGCGCACCCGACCGGCGCTACGCCCACAGCTTTTCCTTCGATCTGCAGTTCGTCAAGCACCTCTGCAATCAGCCTGTGCACAATACCGTGCGTACAGCCCGGGCAATAGTGAAAGGGAATATCCGCCAGCGCTTTTGGTTTTTCAAATATAACTGCCATTATTGACCGCCTCCCAGTTTTTCAATTTCCTGCAGAATTTCTGCGGGAGTGGGGATTACGCCGCCTGTTCTTCCAAAGAAGGCAACCGGTTTTTCACAGTTGATTGCAAGCTTAACATCGTCAACCATCTGCCCCATGCTCATCTCTACACAAAGGAATTGCTTTGCGCTTTTTGCCGCCTTTCGCAGCGCATCTGTTGGGAAAGGCCAAAGCGTGATCGGACGGATCAGCCCCGCTTTGATTCCCTTGGCACGCGCTCTGTCCACTGCGCTGTGGGCTACCCTGGAGGAAGCGCCATAGGCTACAACAATGATTTCTGCGTCGTCTACCAGATATTCCTGCGCACGCTGTTCGTTTTTCTTGATCTGCTCATAACGTGCAAAGCGTTCCCTGACCAGGCCTTCCAATGCCTGTGGCGTCAGGTAAAGCGAATTGACCACATTGTGCTTTCTTTTTCCCTGATGGCCGTCTGTTGCCCATGGCTTTGGGGGCAGCGTATTTGCAGAGCCGTCGGGTATTTCCACAGGCTCCATCATCTGTCCCAACATCCCATCGGCTAAGATCATAGCGGGCATTCTATACTGGTCGGCCAGATCGAACGCGGTTTTGACAAGATCGACCATTTCCTGCACGGTAGCCGGTGCAAAAACAAGGATCTGGAAGTCGCCATGGCCGGTGGCCTTCGTCGCCTGCCAATAGTCTGCCTGAGACGGCTGGATACCGCCGAGCCCCGGACCGCCGCGCTGTACATTGATAATGAGCGCCGGAAGGTCTGAACCGGCCATATAGGAAATGGCCTCTGTTTTTAAGCTGATGCCCGGAGAGCTGGAGCTGGTCATAGCGCGAACGCCGGCGCTGGCTGCTCCAAGCACCATGTTTGCCGCTGCAAGCTCGGATTCTGCTTGTAAATATGTACCGCCGATCTTTGGCATTTTCTTAGACATGTAGGCCGCAAGCTCTGTCTGCGGCGTGATCGGGTAGCCGAAGAAATGTCTGCATCCCGCCTGGATGGCGGCCTCTGCAAGCGCTTCGTTGCCCTTCATTAAAAATCTTTCACCCATAGTATTATCTCCTATCTGTTCTTATCTTTCTACAATGATCGCAACATCGGGACACATGATTGCACAGCTTTTGCAGCCAATGCATTCCTCTTCGTTAATAAGCTGCGCAGGGTGGTAGCCCTTTGCATTGATTTTATCCTTACAAAGCGCAATGATCTTTTTAGGGCAGGCGTTTACACACAGTTCACACCCCTTACATACATCCTCTTTGACAATGATTCTTGGCATTTCGTTCCCTCCTTTATCTGAAGTACAGGTTTATTTATTTTTATCACAGACGGGGCAACCGCCCCGCTCTGCCTAAAACGGTGGCTTAACAATGCGTTCAACCGCAAAGAGCGGCTGTATTTCTTCTTTCAGCTCTTCCGCCAGAAAAGCCGGCGCCGTAGTCAGCACAAGCGGTAATTTTAAAAGCCTTGCCGTCTGCTGGGCAAACGGCATAGAGTCCAGAATATGCTTCTTCTCCGTAAGCTGCTGCAAATGGGAATTGTTGATCACGCCGGTGGCTTTCACACGGGATGCGGCTTCAATCTCTTCCAAAAGCGCCGCCGCTTCCTGCGGTGTGCTGGTAAGCGCCCTGTAGTGGTTAATGACATAAAAAGCGCTATACGACGGCAGGCGCATGACCTGCTGTGAAAAGCGCCCCAGCGCATACGCCCCTGCGTCATCGCCGCCGACGTCGACAATCACATACCCGGAAGACGTATCAAACGCCGCGTAAATTTCTGCGGATAAGGACGGAAGGTCCAGATTTGTCCCTGCAAATTGCGGCGCAACGACCTTGATCCCCTTTTCCTGCAGCATCGGCGTATAATCGCTTGACCGGAAGTAGGGGTTTACAATGTCCAGATCCACCAGTGTAACACGCTTACCCTGCCGGGCAAGGTCAAGCGCCAGATTGATAGACAGGTTTGTTTTACCGCACCCGTAATGGCCGTATATAATTGTAAGCTTATTTAACTGCAGCATATTCTATCAAACTCTTTCCAAGGCCTGTGCAAAATCGGCAAGCAGATCGTTGACGTCCTCAATCCCAACAGAAAGGCGGATCATATTGGGTGTGATACCTGCCTGCTGGAGCTGCTGATCTGTCATTTGCCTGTGCGTTGTGCTTGCAGGATGTAATACACAGGTGCGCACGTCCGCCACATGTGTTACGATCGCGCCGATCTGCAGTGCTTCCATCAGCTTTGCCGCTGCTTCCCTTCCGCCCTTTACACCAAACGAGATTACGCCGCAGCTACCGCCCGGCATATATTTTTGCGCAAGGCTGTAATATGGGTTTTGCGGAAGGCCGGGATAATTGACCCATTCGACCTTGTCGTTTTTTTCTAAAAAGCATGCTAGCTGCTGTGCGTTTTGGCAGTGGCGCTGCATACGCAGTGCCAGCGTTTCAAGCCCTAAATTGAGCAAAAAAGCATTTTGTGGGGATGCCTGCGCGCCAAAGTCGCGCATAAGATGTACCCTGGCCTTTGCAATGTAGGCAGCCTTTCCAAAGTGCTGGGTGTATACAACGCCATGGTACGTATCGTCCGGCTGGGTCAGCATGGGATATTTGCCATTGTCCCAATCAAAGCACCCGCCGTCTACAATGACACCGCCCAGCGCTACCGCGTGGCCGTCCATATATTTTGAAGTAGAATGTACAATGATATCTGCTCCAAATGTAAACGGCCTGCAATTGACCGGTGTTGGAAAGGTGTTGTCAACAATCAACGGTACGCCGTGCGCGTGCGCGCAGCGCGCATACATTTCCAGATCTGCCACCACCAGCGCGGGATTGGAAAGACTTTCGATAAAGACAGCTTTTGTATGGTCCTCAAATGCCGCCATTATTTCCTGCTCCGTTGCATTGGGCGCTATAAAGGTAGTCTCAATGCCCAGCTCACGCAGCGTTTTATTGAACAGGTTAAATGTTCCTCCGTAAACTGCGCTTGCACATATTACATGGCTGCCGCTGTGGCAAATGTTTGTAATTGCCATCAAGGACGCCGCCTGACCCGACGAGGTCAACAAAGCGGCAACACCGCCTTCAAGGTCGGCTATCTTTCGTTCTACCGCGTCCAGCGTAGGGTTTGCAAGGCGGGTATAGAAAAAGCCGTCTTCCTCCAGGTCAAACAGTTTGCCCAGCTTTTGGGCGCTGTCGTATTTAAATGTTGTGCTTTGTACAACAGGAAGAACTCGGGGCTGCCCGTTTTCCGGCTGATAGCCCGACTGCACACATTTGGTTCCAATACGCCAATCCATTGATTTGTATGCCTCCTTATATAATACTATGCTCTTTAAAACAGCCCTTTAATCAAATTTGCAATATAATCTACGCCAAAAATGACCAGCGCTACCAGTACAATAAACAGCAGCGCCGAAACAATCCGGACCGTTGTCCGCTTTGCCGGGCTCATTTCTTCAAATTCCTCTATACTTTGCGCCGGTTTTTTTCCGGACTGTACTGCTTTCTTTTTGTCCCCTTGCTTTCCCTTTGGCTGATGCGCATAGATATAACCGCCGGATTGGGGATTTTCATCGGGAATAATCTGCGCGTCTGTATGGATTGCGCCTATACCGATCAAAATATCTTTTGCCTGTGCATAGGCACCGTAAGGCACCTGTATTTTCACCTTTGCCGCAAGCTTACCCGTTACGGCGTCGGCGCTGCGTTCCTTTTTCGACATCCGCTCCACACAGGGAATGCCGCTGTCGCGCAGGGCGGCCACGATTCGTTCACGCTCAAACCCGTCTGCGCTGATCACACACACAGGATCGTTTTCCTGAATTTCATTTGTAAGCGGACGCATACATTCCGGGCAAACCGCGCCCCTTTGATAAAGCGTGGTACAGTGCGGGCAATATTTCATTGGGATCCCGTCCTTTTTTACCGTCGGATACAATTTTCATGCTCGTCCGGCATTCTTTTCTTTACGTTTACAGTATATCATAACAAAAAATGCTATAAAATGCAACAAAATTGGAGCAGAGAAAATATCCCTGCTCCAATTTTATGGTATAGAACCAATCCAAGACATATAGATTACCGGCATTTTTTATAAAAACGGCTTGTTGCTCCATATGCTTTGGCGTTTTCAGCAAAACACAGGCTGTATCTGTTTTTCCTGCAAAGCAAGCTCCAGGCTTTGCGCAAGCCTGTCAAAATGCGCAACCAGAGAGTTTGGCTTGTTTTGCGGGTCGTCCTGTGAAAGCGGTGTAAAATAGATGTGCTTTGTATTGAGCGCCTTGCCAATATTTTGCGCAGACGCGCCAAGCGCGTCGTTGCTTGCAAGGGTCAAAAGCACCGGCCTGCCGATCCGCAGGTGCGATTTGACCGCCATTGTAACGGGCGTGTCTGTCACTGCGTTTGCAATTTTGGCAAGTGTATTGCCCGTACATGGGCAAACCGCGATGATATCGCACATTTTTTTAGGTCCGACAGGCTCGGCTTCGGCAATGGTATGAATAATTTTTTTGCCGCAGATTGCTTCAATTTTCTTTTGAATCTCTGCTGCTTTGCCAAAGCGCGTGTCTGTTTCGTAGGCGGTCTGTGACATAATAGGAATTACATCATAGCCTGCCGCGGTTAAATGCTCCATCTCTTTTATCGCTTTAGAGAACGTACAGAATGAGCCACATAGTGCAAAGCCTACCGTGGTTTTACTCACTTTAATCCTCCTCAAGCATATTGAATATTGTATTTTTTATAATTTCGCCCGATGTTTTGGGCGCAACCTTTCCGGGCAAAGACAACGCGTGCACGGCCTGAATCCCCATCCGCCGCGCGCTGTCAAAATCGACGCCGCCGGGCGTGGACGCCAGGTCTATGACGCAGGCTTCCTGCGCGATATGCGCCAGGACGTGAGAATCCAAAATTAAAGCGGGAACCGTATTAAAAATAATATCGTAAGCACCGCTGTCTGAAAGCGCCTTCATGGCAACCGGCTCATGTCCCAGCAGGCTAATCCAGGCAAGGTCCTGCTTTTTTCGCGCAGCCACGTATACCTGCGCGCCAAGGCCTCTGAGCATGTTGGATAAAACTTTACCAATTCTTCCAAACCCTACGACCAGGCATCTGGAGCCGTTGATCGTTCCTGCGTACTCCCGCATGGCAATTTCCAGCGCGCCCTCAGACGTTGCCACCGCGTTTAGAACATTGAGCTCTTCCCTGTCAAAATAGTCAAAGACCATATCTTTGTTCCACAGTTTGCTCGTTTTTAAAAGGCGTTCTTTCATACCGCAATATACCCGTTTACCCTGCATCATACGCGCAAAGCTGTCGTCAAGCGGTATTTTTTCACCGGCAAACGGTGCGTTGAGGTTTTTTCCGTCCTTGGTAACCGGCAGTGGCAATACGATTGCCTCGCTGCACAGCGCCGCCTCTTGCGGCGTAACAAGACCTTCCATGCCCCCAAGGATCTGCTCGAGTTTATCAAAACCGCTTAAAAGCACTGTATATCCGTCCTCATAGATTGCCCTGGCAGCGGAAAGCTGGCGTTTGTCACCACCTATTACGCCAAAACTATTTATATGAATCACAATTGTTACCCCCATAACCCAAATACGTGCATAGAAAGCAAAATTTCTCTGACAACATATAATACGGGGATAGAGCTTTTTAAGTGCATATGTAAAAACAGGCGCCGCCGTCCGCTTTTGTCTGCGGCCGGAGGCGCCCATTTTTATTTTGTACGTTTTTTAATAAACCGTTTAACCGTTGCAGCAGCTGCTCTTTACCTCAAAGGACTGGCAGTCGGTGCATTCGTTCATGGTAGGATTGCTTTCGTGCGTACCGATCTGGATGCAGTCAAGCGCACAATAATCCTGTGAATTGTTATGATACTTGCACTGCTGTACCGTACATTTGATGCTTTTGTTTGCAAATGAATTATCCATGTTTTTCGTACTTCCTTTCCTGTTCTTCTTTCTTTTTCATTGGAATCAGACGGCTCTGTTTGCGCAAAGCGCAGTAAAACCGTCAATTTTATTTTTATCGTTTTCCGTTGTTTTATACAACACAGATTTTTCTTGTATGCATAAAATGGAACGAGGTGAAAAACATGTTTTACATAATTCGGGATATTCTTTTCATAATTTTGGCAATGATTGGACTGATTGATCTTGCACGGATGGTGGTGCTCTTTTTCCTTCGCACCAAAAGCGATGAGGAAATGCTGTTTGTCATCCCCATTAAAGGGCATAACGAGGAAGCGGAGATTTTGCTGCGCCATGCGGCCGCCCGTGTAAAATGGTTTGGCGGCGGACGTTTTAAGAGGGTTGTCTGCCTGGACTGCGGCATGGATGCCGAAACACGCAAAATTTGTGAGCTTGTCTGCAGGGATTATCCGTTTTTAGAAATACAGGAATGTATTTTATATTAACCCACTGCTGTTTTTTGAGCAGGGCGCAAGATAAAACTTTGCGCCCTGCTTTTATTTTTTTGTATTTTTACGATAAAATACGCAGCAGAAAATTTTGTTTTTCACTGTTCATCCTTGCTGCTTTATGCTATAATAATTATTTGAAATTACACATGGCGAAGGCTATGGTCTGGAGCGTAAAAAATGAAAGCTTTTTTTGTGATACTGATTTGCCGGATACTCAAATGGATTGGCGGTATTTTAGGGCGGGGCAGTAGCCTGCCCGGACAGATTGCCCTGAGACTGGATAAAAATATTTTGCGTAAAATCCGGCTTCCAAAATATGTAATTGCCGTAACCGGCAGCAACGGAAAAACCTCTACGGTTGAAATGATTGCCCGTATTCTGCAACAGGGAGGCAAAAGTGTTGCCTGGAATAAGGAAGGTTCCAACCAGATTGAGGGCGTAACCACACTGATCCTTGCAAGCTGTTCCCTTTTTGGAAAAATGCGCAAGGATATTCTTTTAATTGAAACTGACGAACGTTATGCGCGCTATACCTTTCGCTATTTTACCCCCACGCACTATGTGATTACAAACCTTTACCGCGACCAATTGACCAGAAACGGGCATCCCGAATGGGTATACGCCGCTTTGCAGGACAGCATTCATGAAAACACGCAGCTGATCCTTAACGCGGACGACCCGCTGGTTTCGCTGTTTGGCTACAACCGCAAGGATACCGTCTGGTTTGGCGTAGACCGCTATGGCGGCTCCACACAGGAGCCGCACGGTATGTACAAAGACGGGGTATACTGCCCTGCATGTAAAGAAAAGATGGAATACGACTATTACCATTATAATCATATAGGCAGCTACCATTGTCCCAGCTGTGGGCATAAGAAGCACCCGACCGCCTTTACCGTAACAGATGTGGATCTGGAAAAAGGGGAAATTGTAATTGACCACACAAGCGTTATTGCCCTTTCCCTGCATAGCATATATAACGTATATAACCTTCTGGCCGCATACGCCGTGTGTGTGCTTGCCGGTATTGAACGAAGCTTGATTGCAGACAGCATTCAGCATTATGCGCTGAAAAACGGCCGCGTTGTAAACTTTCGTATGGGCGCGCACGCAGGCACGCTGCTGACCTCTAAACATGAAAATTCTGTATCTTACGACCAGTCTCTGCGCCTTGCCTCCCAATGCAAAACGCCTTACAGTGCTATGATTATTGTCGACGCGGTCAGCCGCAAATATTTTACAAGCGAAATTTCCTGGCTGTGGGATATTGATTTTTCTCAGCTGCATACAAACACGTTGCAGCGCGTGATGTTATGCGGCACATATGCAAACGACCTTGCCGTGCGCTTTTCCTTTACAGATATACCGCAGGAAAAGATTGTGGTGGAAGAGGATATTGGAAAAGCCGTGGACGCATTTGTGCAACATGGTAACGAACCGGTTTTTGCAATTACCTGCTTTTCCGATAAGGACAAGCTGCTTGGCCGCGTTACAGTTTTATAACTTGCAGGCACGAAAGGATTTTGATCTATGAAGCTAAAGCTTTTACATTTATACGCCGACCTAATGAATCTGTACGGGGAATACGGAAATATTGCCGCGCTGAAACGCCATTTGGAAGATCAGGGCGCACAGGTAAGCGTTATAAAAACGGAAACCGCCGCCGGGATTTCGTTTGGCGCATTTGACTTTGTTTATATTGGCAGCGGTACAGAAAAAAACATGAAAAAGGCGCTTGTTGATCTGCGCAAGGAAAAAGAAAGCTTTACAAGGGCTGTACAGGGCGGTACTGTTATGCTGCTTACAGGCAATGCGTTTGAAATGCTTGGGCAGGCCGTAACAGACGGCACCGGAAAAAACTATGAGGGCCTGTGCCTTGCTCCCTTTACAACCACAGAGCAGAGCAAAAAGCGGATTACCGGCGACTGTTACTGCGTATGCGATTTTCTGCACGAACCGCTTGTGGGCTTTATAAACAAATGCAGCGACATACAAGGCGTTGAAACGCCGCTTTTTGATATGCAGATGGGATTTGGCAACAGCGAAAACGAAACACTGGAGGGGCTGCATCTGCGCAACCTGTTTGGAACGCATATGATAGGCCCAATCCTTGTTAAAAACCCGCATTTTATGGAATATATCGTCACCTTGCTGTGTACGCGGCAAAACGCGGAATTTGTCCCGGTGCCAAAGGAATACCCCTATACCCAGCGCGCTTACACTGTTACAAAGGAAAAGCTTTATGCGCGTATGCAAAAGGAAATATAAAAATTGAGGTTATGCCAGATGGATAACGGACAGCTTTTGGAACTGAACGGAGAGGTTGAAGAGATTATTTTTCGCAATGCGGAAAACGGTTATACCGTATTGTCTCTCAATTGCAGCGGAGAGGAAATCACCGCAGTAGGCCTGCTCCCTTTTGTCAGCGCCGGGGAAGAGCTCCGTCTGATTGGAAAATTTAAAAGCCATATATCGTACGGGGAACAATTTGCCGTAGAGGCCTGCGAACGCTCCATGCCCTCCAATTCTGCAGCAATCCTGAAATATTTATCTTCCGGGGCAGTCAAGGGAGTTGGCCCCGCTACTGCTCGGCGCCTTGTAGAAGCCTTTGGGGAAAACACACTGGAAATCATGGAAAACCAGCCGCAGCGCCTGGCGTCTGTGAAAGGCATATCGATAGACAAGGCTGAACAAATCAGCCGCGAGCTGCAAAAGCTTTTTGGCATACGCGAGCTAATGGCCGCATTGCAAAAGTATGGTATTACCCCGCAGGATTCCGTGCGTATATGGCAGTTGTGGGGTGCAGCTGCCCTGCGCAGAATTGAAGAGAACCCTTATTTTTTATGCTCCCAGGAGCTGCGTATTCCGTTTGAACAGGCAGACGCCATAGCCGCAGCGCAACAACGCCCGTTTGACGACCTGTGCCGTGTACGCGCCGGACTTGTACATATATTGGAGCACAATAAAAACAACGGTCATACCTGCCTGCCGAAGGACAGGCTTGTGCAGGCCTGCACAAGCTTTCTTTCCGTAACGCCGCAGCAGGCATGTGATGCATTGGACGAAATGCTCACCGATGGAAGCCTGGTATGCGACGATCTGGACGGTCGGGCGTTTATTTTTACGCCGCTGATGCACCGGTGCGAAACCTACATTGCTGCAAGGATGCTTATGCTGCTGCGTTTTCCGGCGCAGCAGATCCCCTGTATTGAGCAGGAGATTCATGCAATTGAGCAAACAGAAAACCTGGAGTATGCACAGCTGCAAAAGCTGGCGATCCAGGAAGCGCTCACAAACGGCCTGCTCATTTTAACGGGCGGCCCCGGAACGGGAAAAACGACCACGCTCAACGCTGTGATCAAAATTTTGAAAAAAAACGGCCAGAAAGTTTTTCTGGCCGCCCCTACGGGGCGTGCGGCACAACGCATGTCTGAAGTAACCGGCTGTGAGGCCAAAACCATTCATCGGCTTCTGGAGGTAACATGGGACAAAAACGACAGACCTGTTTTCCAACGTAATGAAAAAAACATGCTCAACTGTGACGCACTGATTCTGGATGAGCTTTCCATGGTAGACGCTTTGCTGTTCGAAAGCGTAATACGGGCGCTGCCCATGGGCTGCCGGTTGATCCTTGTGGGGGACTGCGACCAGCTACCTTCCGTTGGGGCCGGTAACGTGCTGCATGACCTGATCAACTCTGGCTTGATGCCGGTGATCCAGCTGACGGAAATTTTTCGCCAATCCATGCGCAGCCTGATTGTTACAAACGCACACCGCATTGTAAAGGGCGAAATGCCTGTACTAACACAAAAGGACAGCGATTTCTTCTTTTTACGCTGCCATGACCGCGAAGCCGTGGCTGCAACGATCATAGAATTATGCCGGACAAGGCTCCCCAAAAGCTATGATTATTCGCCGCTTGAGGATATTCAGGTGCTTTCTCCTGCACGTAAGGGAAGCTTGGGCTGTGTGGATCTGAACACACGGCTGCAGGCTGCGCTGAACCCACCTGCCCCCGATAAGAATGAAATGACCATCAACGCGACCACCCTTCGCCAGGGTGACAAGGTTATGCAGGCACGCAATAATTACAACATTTTATGGACCAAAAAGGACGGCGAGCACGGAGAAGGCGTTTTTAACGGCGACGTGGGGATTTTAACAGAGGTCAGCAAATCTGCGCAGACTTTAAAGGTTGTTTTTGATGATAAAACGGCCGTTTACGATTTGGAGAGTGCGCTGGACCTGGAGCTGGCCTACGCTACCACTGTTCACAAAAGCCAGGGAAACGAATTTAACGCCGTTATCCTCCCCATGTACCAGGGGCCGCCGCAATTATGCTACCGAAACCTGCTGTATACTGCGGTAACCCGCGCAAAAAAGCTGTTGATTTTAGTCGGCTATGAACAGGCCGTCGCCAAAATGGTGCAAAACAACCGGAAAACGTTGCGGTATACCGGCTTAAAATATTTTTTGGCCAGAGAGTGATTATACTATTTGTAATAAATGGATTGCATTTATTACCAAAAGTAGTATACATATAGTATTTTTAAAATGTTATATACTAATGGTGATTTTATGAGACCGCTTGATCTGTTGTTTCCGCCGCACTGCCCATATTGCGGCGCGCTTATACATACCTGTGATATGGCCTGCAGCAGTTGTCTTTTGCTTTTCCCAAAACAGCCCGTTTGTAAACAGCTTTATGGATATACATGCGTGTCGCCGTTTCGGTATGAAGGTATCTTCCGCAAAGCGATTTTACGTTTTAAATTTTACAACAGTCCGCAATATGCAAAGCAGATGGCCGCTGCGGTTGCAAACGCTGTACGGCGGGAATATTCTGTGGTCTTTGATTTTGTTACATGTGTGCCGCTTTCTGCAAAGGGGCGACGGAAGCGCGGATATAACCAGGCGGCGCTGCTTGCAAAGCAAACAGCGCTGCATCTGCACCTGCCTTACAAGGCTACGCTGATAAAGATCCGGGAAAACACCGCGCAGCATTCCCTTCCCAAAGCTATGCGGTGGGAAAATGTACAGGGCGTATATGCCCCGCGGCGGAAAACATTGCTTAACGGGAAAAGCGTTCTTTTGATCGACGATATTGTAACCACCGGCAATACCCTGCGGGAATGTGCCCATGTTTTGGAAAAAAGCGGTGCAACCGTATGGTGTGCAACGCTTGCAAGTGTAGAATGAGCAGTTTGTTTTTTCCGCTGTGCTTGTTCTGGCAAGCCCTTTGCCACCGAGGAATCGGCGGCAAAAAACAACGGACTTTCAACGGCTATGCAAGCCTGCTGTGGCTTTTTACCCATATGCTTTCCATTTTTGTTTGGAAATAGAACCATATCCCCAGTTATAGCTTCTACCCTACAACTGGAGGTATGGTTTTTCATGTTTTGCGCCCATGGATTTATTTTTCTTGCAGCCTGTATGGTTTAAGTCCCGCACCGATGCGCAAAAAAGGATTACTACCAAAAGCATGCATACGCCGGGATTGGATATCCGCATAGAATCGTTTCGTCGTTCAAAAGAGGAGAAGACGCTCCATGTTTTCTTCGAAAAAATGGGTTTTCCATCAATCGTCCCATTTTAAATATTTTTCTTTATTGTCAGGATGTTTTTTCCGTTTTTATACTCATAGGTGATTGCATCCATATTTTTCTTGACGATATAAATGCCGAGCCCGCCAATTTCCCGTTCCTCTGCGGAAAGAAAAATATCTGGATCCGTCCTTGCCAGCGGATCATATGGAACGCCGTGATCCATAAAGGTGATAACAACAGCCAGCGGTTCTCCGATCACCTCTGCACGGACAGTAGCAGGTCCTATGTCCGGATTATATGCATAGTGCGCAATATTGCCGAACAGCTCATCGATGGCAATATCAATTTGCGCCTGTGCTTTCATCGGACAATGATAGCTTTCCAGCAGTTCGTTGACAAATGCCGTCACTTTTTCAATATTTTCTACTGTCGCGTCAACGGTTAGTTCTTTCATTTTTTTCATCACCCTTCGTCTGTGTCACGCCGTGTGCAAACACTGGATTGTCTGCCTGAGGCGGCTTCCTGCTATGCAGGATTGTATATCCATTCCTTTCAGAACATACAAGGATGCAAACCTCCGTACGCAGATGGAGGTAAGCGTCTTTATATATTCAAACCTGGGGAACTGTTTTCCAAAACAGCCGGCGCAGGCCCCAAAAATACGGCGACTTTATGACCTTGCAGCAACCATGCAGCGGCCATCCTCTTTGCAGCCAGGGAGCAGGCCGTTTATGGAAATCTGTTTTAAAGACGTTTCAAATATACATTTAAAAGAGAACGGTCGACTGCACCCATTAATGCCCGGTATCGTCCGACGGTTTCCCTTCTGGCTTTTCACATTTTAAGCACAGCATTGTAATATCGTCAAACTGCGGCGCATCGCCGACAAAACGGTCGATATCGGCCTTGACCTGATGCAGCAGTTCTTCCGGCATTGTGTCCGGCTTGCTGTTGAGCGCCTCCAGCATCCGATCTGTGCCATAAAGAGCGTTATCTGCGTCTGTGGCTTCTGTAACGCCGTCGGTATAGACAAACAGCATATCCCCGGTATGCAGTTCCAGTTCGTACTCCCGATAATGCACGTTTTCCATTCCCGCCAGCACAAACCCATGCGCGTCGCGGAAGAGCTCAAACCGTCCGTCTGCCCGTTTTATTGCCGGATATTCATGTCCTGCGTTGGCTGCCGTGAGCTTTCCGGTTGATATCTCATAGATGCCCAGCCAGGCGGTCACAAACATTTCCGCCTTGTTGCCTTCGCACAGCTGGTTGTTCACCGTCTCCAGAATTTCTTTTGGGGATGCTCCCATCTGTGCCCTGTTTTTCAACAGAATTTTGGCAACCACCATAAACAGCGCCGCCGGCACACCTTTTCCGGAAACGTCTGCTATAACGATGGCCAGATGGTCGTCATCGGTCAGGAAAAAGTCATAGAAGTCGCCCCCCACCTCTTTTGCCGGGGTCATGGTAGCGTAAATATCAAATTCGTTGCGCTCCGGGAAAGGCGGGAAAATGCAGGGCAGCATGGAAGCCTGAATCTGCGTGGCTACATGCAGCTCCGCGCCGATTCGCTCCTTTTCGGCGGTAATGCGTGACAGATTTTTGATATATTCCTTCAGGCTGGTAGTCATATGGTTGAAAGCTTCACCAAGCTCTGCCGTCTCATCGTCAGACTCCACATGGATTTGGAAATCCAAATCTCCGCCGCTGACACGCTTAGCTCCGTCTGTAAGGATCAAAAGCGGATGGGCCAGGCGATTGGAAAATTTATAGGATAAATAAATGACCAACACCGTTACCGCCA
Organism: uncultured Oscillospiraceae bacterium; assembly: GCA_900541565.1. GTDB lineage: Bacteria > Bacillota > Clostridia > Oscillospirales > Acutalibacteraceae > Scatavimonas > Scatavimonas merdipullorum. The sequence continues at coordinate 61,030 of UQKB01000006.1, read as the reverse complement.
AGGCAATCCCCACAAAGATGGCGACGATGGCCATAATTTTCCCGTTCATATCCTGCACGGTCCACTGGGTGATCTGGTTGATATTGTCCTGCAGCGTTTCGATCGGCGCGACGATGGAGGTATCGTTAAGCTGCATGACTGTCACCATCGTCCACTCGGTGATATGCAACGGAGAAAACGCGATGTAGGACGGTTGTCCGTCCAGCGTAACCAGCTCAATGCCGGATTCTTCTTGGCCGGCCTTTTCCAGCACGGATATCAGTTCGGTGTTTCCGGATTCCAGCAGATTGTCCTGATACCGGCTGATTTCGCTTTCCGTGTCTGGGTTGGCGCTGGCAATGACGTTCATACGTCCTTCCTCCGATGTGTTGAGCAAAAAGGCATAGCCGCTGTCCCCAAGCGTGGTGCTCTGTACCAGTTCCCGGATATTGTCGATCAGCCCGCCGCTGCCGGCCACGCCTACCAGACGTCCATCCACATATACCGGCATAGCGCAGATCAGCGCTTCGCCGCGCCCGGACCCGTCCTGCACAGGATTGGACCAATAAACCTCTCCTGCTTTTAGCTTGGAAGCTTCCTGATACCAGGTGGATTCTCTGGCGTCGTATTCCACCATGGAGGTGGTCAGGGTATCTGCCAAAACATCAATACCGGATGATTCCAGACAGAAATAGCTTGCCCCAATCCCGTTGTATGTACCATCTCCATTGTCAAAGTTACGGATACCGCCCAGCGCACCCTCCAGATAGCCAGCGAGATATAATTCACGGCGCATCACCCCGGTGAGGCTGTTTTTGTCCAGCTCCGCTTTGACGATCACACCGTTTTCTTCGACAATAGAGTCAGGATCCAGCAATGAACGCGGTGCACGCAGATGGAAAGAAAACTGCCCCAGCGTTTCTTGCGGGTAGTTACAGGAAAAATCAAAGGTATCAACCGGCAGGGAATCGTCTGACTGCCCCTGCAGGTATTGTTCCTCATGGGAATAGATGTCTTCAGCCGCCATGGCTACCAAACGGGTCTGATTAAGGATCAGGTTCAGACTGGTATCTGCCTGGCTGCTTTTATTTTCCGCCTGCGTTTTAAGTTCTTCCCGCGTCTGTTCGCGCAGTGTCTCTGTAGCGTCCTGCGCTACTTGATCGTTTAGCGTCTGCAGGCTGCTGATGGTATTTTGCCGTATACCCACAATACCTGCGCCGGACGCGATCCCCAGCAGCAGAACAGAAGTCAACGACACGGACAAAACCAAACCGGCAACCTTATTTTTAATCGTATGCTTTTTCGCTGTTTTCAAAACCGTATCTCCTTTCTATTCGTGCTGTGTATGGATGTAATCCAGCAGCCACGCGCCTTCCGGATAAAGGCAAATGCCCGCATTCTGAATGCACCGCCGACCGACATAAGCCATGATCATATATTCACCGCTGCGGTTCATTGGCTTCAGACCGGTAAAAAAGCAGCCTGCCTGCCGCAGCATTCTGTAAGCATCGGCAGCACCAGTGCTTTTCAAGTTCAGATAGCATAAAAAGGTAGACTCTGCGCACAGGTTTAAGCCTGCCAGCAGGGAAGCAAAATCTTTCCCCACTTCTTGTATCACCCAAATCAAAATATGATGCAACGCGTCATGCTGATTGCTATATACCGTTTTTGAAGCGGTACTGCTCTGGTCTTTGGATTCCAAGCGGCAGTTTACACCAAGCTCGCCATATATTTGTTTTACCACTTCCCTGTGCTCTTCCGGACAATAGAAAGCGCCTGCGTCCCTGACTTCCTCCCGGCGGCACATCACCGCCTGACTGAGTCTGGCGCCCTCCGGCCAAGCACTGCCCGGCAGCATAACCTCCGCCCGGTACAGCATGGGCCGTACCCCGCACAGAACAAAACGCTGACGGGCAAGGCTCTGCTGGCTGACCGTATTGTGTGTCATGACGTCTGCATACAGGGAAAGAAGCCCCTTTCGGCCCTGTATGCTTTGAAGCAGTATTTCCTCCTGCTTTGTGCCGATGCCCATCCCCTGATAGGCTTTTTTGACGACCCGCAACAGCATCAGGCCGCTGCCGGAAAACTCTGTGTCAAACCGGACGGCGGATGTACTGATGATATCTCCCTTTTCAGTGACGCCGCACAGGATGGTCATAGTGCCTTTTCGGCACTTGTCGGAAAGAAATCCCGGCGTAAGATACTGTTTATATGGATATCCCTCGCCGTAGTAATCCTCAATGCAGCCGTGAAAGGCCTTTTCGTCTTCATCCCGAAAAGGCCGAAAGCACACTTCTGTGCGGCGGCAGGTTTTTCTGTCTTCAAAAATCATAATATAGTTCCTTCATCCTCCAGTCAAAAACAAATCAGGAGATTATTGGTCCCAAAGGTTTCGTGGAAGGTAATCTCCTTAGCAGAGCCGGCAATCATTTTGATTCCCAGTACACTTTCGGCCATATCTTCATTGTCTTTATTTTCTTCATAATACCGTACCGGGTCAAAAATTCTGCCGGTATTACGGATCCGCAGCAGTACATCTTCCTCCAGACACAGGATACGGATATCAATAAACTGTTTCTTTTTGGGATCCATGCAGTAGGTGATTATAACCGTCAGCATTTCCTCCAGGGCAAGACTTACCTGCATGGTCTTTTTCGCCCCAAGGTTATTTTCTTTACAAAACTCAGTAATCTTATTGGAAGCAAACATAACATCGTCCAGGGTGTTTTGAACGGAAAAGGAAATTTCGCTTTCGCTTTCCAGAGAAGTGTCCAGCAGATACCAATCCAGTTTTGGATTTTTCCGGCGCAAAACGCCAATCACCAAAAGCATTGTGCCAAGCGTCAGAACATCGGCCGCAATCAAAGAAAGCCAAACCCCGTCTATTCCCAGCCATAAAGCGAAAAAAGCCGCCGCCGGCGCAAGATAGCCCAGAAGGCGCAGGGCAAGGATAAGGTTGGAAAGCATGGGCCGCTTTACCGTATTGAAATAGCCTGACAGCATTAGGTTGACAAAGGCAAAAAGAAAGCTCACAGCCAGGCAGACAAGCCCCCGCTGCCCTCCCGCAACGGTGACCGGATCTGTAATGTTGAACAGTGTACACAGCAGGCCGGCAAACAGGACAACGAAAAGAGACAGCAGCACTGTCAGACCGCTTCCGATCTGCAGCGCCTTTCGGCAGACATGGCGGATACTGTTCCAGTCCCGTTCGCCGTAGAACACCCCGACGACCGGCATCAGAGCCGAAGCTACCCCCGTCACCACACCGGTCAGCAGATCCGACACACTCTTAAGCATTGCAAAAGCAGACAGATAAACATCTGCTCCGATTTGCAGTATAACGGCGTTGATTACCAAAATCTTCAGCGCGTTGAACAAATTGTTGCAGCCGTTTGGGCTGCCGCAGGCAATGATCTCCCCCAGTGTACGAAAGGAAAAGCCCCGCATTTTAACAAGCCGGGTGTTCGGTGTTTTTTGGAACAGGATATACAGTCCTAAAAGCGCCGTAATCCCCATAGACAGACCGGTGGCAATACTGGCCCCTTTGATGCCCATATTGCACACCGGCGACATAAACAGATAAGTAAAAGCTATGTTCAGGCCGCTGGACAGCAGGAATAAAAAGGATGAAGTCTGCGGTTTTCCCTCCATTTTCAAAAAATGGAGCGGGATATAAATGAACAGGGTAAAACTGCCGCCAAGGATATACCAGCGCAGGTAATCTGCCAAATAGCTGCCTACAACGCCTTCGCCCCCCAGCAGCCTTACAAGAGGATCCAAAAACAGCAGGCCGCCCGCCGTTGTAACCACGCACAGGACTGCCGTTGTCCAGAAGGCCAGAGTGAAAATCCTCCGATAGGCGGCGTAATCGTTTCGTCCGATCGCCAGATTAGCGGCAATAGAACCGCCCATGCCGATGACTGCACCGATGGTGTAATAAATTAAATAAACCGGGCTGACTAGCGACATAGCCGCCAGTCCGGTTTCGCCAAGAAAACGCCCGACAATCACCGTGTCGATCATTCCCGCTACACTGGTCGCCAACATTGCCAGGACAGAGGCAATCAGATATTTGCTGTAAATGCTGCGGAGAAAAAAATCGTTCCGCAGCAGTTGCTGTTTTGTAGAATTTTCCATTGTAAAATCCCACATTCCTGTTTGGTTATTTGTTTAAAAGCCTGCCCGTAACAGACAGAAGGAAGCTGTTGTATGTTCGTTAGATTGCCAGAAGGTTGATAAAGCCGGTAACTTTGAAAACTTCCCGGATTACGTCATTGACAGTATGCATCAATATCCCCCCGGCTCCACCGGGGGATATTGATGCGCTTTCCATATTCCTTAAAATTTTACCACCAGCGGTCATAAAATTTTGAAACGCCCCATTGGCAAACAAAATTTTGCGACTCGTGCCAATCACTTTCAATATAGGTGCCGTAAAAATATAGAATCCTGTGTTGAACGGCTGCACGGTTTTGGTCAAAAATATAGGTAACTGCATTAATCGCGTCAATATTCGGGTATTCATACCAGCCGTCGTAGCCGTTTCCCTCCATAACCTCTTTAATGCTGCCATATCCTTCAAATACCATTGCGTCACGCAGCGTTTGGGCAACAAGCGCGCAACCGGTAAAACCTTCTGTCCCGGCTTCGCCCATTACAATCCGCTGTGCATAATAGCGGTCTTCCTCCGTAAGTATTACGGGTGAAGTAGAATAGCCTGGATCCGGATTGTCAATCGCAAAAAAGTACCCTGCCTCCCACTGCTGCTGATAAAGCATTTGTTTATAAGCCAGCTCCTCAGGCGTTTCCTGCACCGGCGGGTCGGTTTCTGCTTCCGGCTGTGTTGGTTCCTCGGTGGGGCTTTCTGTCTGTTCCTGCGTTTCCTGCGGCGGCTCTGTGTTTTCGGTGGGAGGCTGCGTTGCCTTTTCCGTTGGGGTTTCCGTTGGTTTCTCTGTCTGTTCCTGCGCTTCTGTTGCCGCGCTGTCGGTAGCCGGTTCAACTGTAGCAGAGGCGTTTGCATCCTGCTGCGTTGTATGGCCTATATATACGGCCTCAAAAAGCGGGTCGTTATACGGGCTGCCGGTAAAGGGCTGCGTCGTCTCCTTATTTGTCTGCAGTGCCGCAGCTTCATTTGTACCGGGGAAGAACATCCCGGACAGACCGAAGATGATAATAGAAGCTGTCAGCACACAGGAAAAAATTTTTTTCATATGGTTCACCTGCTTGAAAATAAAACCTTTGCATATGCGTATACAGATTTATTATATAAGAAATCGGCAAAGAATGCAATGAAAAAGGCCTCTGTATATGTAAAATTTTATGTGCTCTTTATTTTATAAAACTACAAACAGCGCAAATGGTATGGCGATATAAAAAGCTTTCCCCTTGCTATTTCACGTGTTTTTTTATAAAATCTTGATAGAGATATTGAAAAGCATGCATCGATCATGTGAAGCGCCCGACAGTGTTTTCTGAATTGTATCTTAGTTTACATTTTTTCTGTTAGGATTGTTTTATACTAAAATTTATAAAAATTAAAAATAAAGTTTAGAAGGGTTGGAAAGTATAAGCATATGAACCATTATAAAATTGTTTTATTAAAGGGCGACGGTATTGGCCCCGAAATTGTAGACGAAGCCGTTAAGGTACTTGATAAGGCGGCGCAGAAATTTGACTTTTCGGTGACGTATGATTATGCGGACCTTGGCGGTGTGGCAATAGACCACACCGGCGTTCCGCTGCCGGACGCTACGGTAGAAAAATGCAAGGCGGCCGATTCTGTTCTGCTGGGGGCGGTCGGCGGTGCAAAATGGGACACGCTCCCCGGTCATCTTCGCCCGGAGGCCGGATTGCTCGGGATCAGGGGCGCGCTTGGGCTGTTTGCAAATTTGCGCCCGGCAGTGATTTTTGAGCCGTTAAAGAAAGCATCCCCTTTAAAGGATGAAGTGATTGGCAAGGCTTTGGACATTTTAGTTGTCCGCGAGCTTACAGGCGGCATTTATTTTGGAAAGCGGGGACGTACAGAGCAAAACGGCGTTGCTTGCGCTTATGACACGGAAATGTATACCGTACCTGAAATTGAAAGAATTGCAAGGGTAGCGTTTGACATGGCGATGAAGCGCAAAAAAAAGCTGACGAGCGTAGACAAGGCAAACGTGCTGGAATCCTCCAGGCTTTGGCGTGAAACGGTCATACGTATAGCCGAGGAATTTCCGCAGGTAGAGCTCAACCACATGTATGTGGATAACTGCGCTATGCAGCTGGTGCGCAATCCGGGTCAGTTTGACGTGATTGTAACGTCCAATATTTTCGGCGATATTTTATCGGACGAAGCTTCCATGATCAGCGGATCGATCGGTATGCTGGCCTCTGCCAGCCTCAACGGGGAAAAAGCGGGGCTATACGAGCCGATCCACGGTTCCGCGCCGGATATTGCAGGCAAAGGGATTGCCAATCCTCTTGCGACCATTTTATCTGTTGCGATGATGCTGCGCTATTCGCTGGGACAGGAGGAAGCTGCCGCCGCAATAGAAAGCGCAGTCAACCGGGCGCTTGAAACTTGCCGAACCCCTGATATCTATACGGAAGGAACAAAAAAGGTTTCCTGCAGGGAAATGGGGGATTTGGTCTGCTCTTTGCTTGAAAAATGACTGACACCGATTAAAAGGATTTTTATGTATGAATCAATATGATATGCACACACACATTCTTCCAGGGATTGACGACGGAGCCAAAGATTTGCAGGACGCTTTGCAGCTTGTAAAAAAACTGCAAAGCGACGGCGTTACGCACATTGCGCTTACCCCCCATTTCTATTCGGACAGGGAAAGCCTTTCGGATTTTTTGACAAGGCGGGAGCAGGCGTATAATGTTTTGCTGCAGGCACCTGTTCAGGGGGTTACCTATATTCTGGCAAGCGAAGCTTATATTACAGACTATATCTTTAATAATTCTTCGCTGCTGCCGCTATGCTATAGCGGGACAGGCTATTTGTTGGTAGAGTTCCCTTACAGCATAGATTTTGCCGCCAGGGGCGGGGATATGCTGTACAAACTGATGAACAATTATGGGGTCCACCCTGTGATCGCCCATATTGAACGGTATTATTCTTTAATGAAAGACCCGGCGCTTATATCTGAGCTGCAGCAGATGGGCTGCAAAATGCAGATCAACCTGGGGTCGCTTTCTTTCTTTTCACGCAGAAGAAAGCTGCTTGGACTGATCAAGCGAAATTTGGTAGATCTTGTCGGGACAGACACACATTCTTTGGCAAGAGGGGCAGATTTTAGCACAGGTATGGGTATAATATCTAAAAAATTAGGAAACGATTACATTGATACTATTCAGAAGAATAGTAAAAGTGTTATTTTAAGTTAAAATTTGTTAAAAATTCGACAAATTGCATTAATTTCCTTTTGAAAAGTATTTACTTTCATCATCTCTTATGCTATGATAAGGGCAGATTCAGATAAGGAGTGAAGGAAATGAAAAAATTTGCGGCCGTTTTGCTGGCAATGATATTGGTAGTTGCTTTAGCAGTATCTGTATCGGCGGCTGGTATTAACGAGAGCGAGCAGAAAGTTTTAGACGAACTTTCTTCTAAAGTGGAAATTGGGAACGGTTATTATATGATTCCCACAGAATATGTCAATCAGGCTGAAAACTATTTTAATACGATTGATATGACACCACAGCAGGCTGATGAAATTATTGGGTACATCCAGCAGGGTGAAAAGATTATGATCGACAATGCTGCAACAAGCTTTAACATGCTTACGTATGAGCAGAAAATAGAAATTATGGAGCTTGGGCAGAAGGCGGTTGGCGTATTGGGTATGACCCTTACTGTACAGCCTAAAACCAATATTGTTACCATTCTTGATCCCAACGGAAACGTTGCTTTTTTGGCAGAGGCACTGATTATTCCTTATACCACGGAAGAGCCTACTTCCCCCTCAGACGGTTCTGCATCGTCCTCTGGTGAACCGGGCGGAACAACAACCGGCGGGGATGCTATTAAAACAACCGGTATGTCCTCCGATGCAACGGCAGCTTTAGCTGTTTCCGCAGTGATTATACTGTTTGTTGCGGTAGCTGGTGTTTACCTTGTAAAAACAAAAAGGGCGAGGTCATAAATGACGCGTAAAATTAAAAGAGAGTTCAGTAGGAAGAATTTTATAATTCTTCCTATTGTATTTTTTATAGGAGCTTATGGAATTCTTTACTTTGCGTTATCTCCCCTGCTTGCGCCATTTATAGGGGTTGCAGACATGTTTTTTGCCGACCAGAAATTGGAGCATGACAGGGAATACAACAATATTTTTGTGCCGGTAGAAGATACAGACGTGCAGGAAACAGTCAATGCATCCGATATCACGTATCCCAAATATGGTGAAATGTTTGGGAAAATCAGTGTGGAAAACACATCTGTGCAGGACGTTAATTTGTTTTTTGGCGATGGCAGCGTAGCGCTGCGCAATGGCGTGGGGATCTTCAATGGCAGTTTTGTACCGGGCTATGGGAAAACCATTTTGATTGCCGGCCATAACAACACGTATTTTAACGGCCTGAAAAATGCGCAGGAGGGCGCGGTGGTGACCATCCGCACCAGCTATGGCAACTATACCTATAGCATTACAAAAACAGAGGTGCGCAGCGCTTCCAACCCGTCAGAACTGGATCTGGGTGCAGACGAGGAAAATCTTGTGATGTACACCTGTTATCCCTTTGATGAGCTTGGCCTTACCAACGAGCGCTTTTTTGTATATGCCCGTTTGGTATCGGGGCCAAAGATCGTTGTAAACAAATAAAGGAGGGATAAACGCATGCCGAAATCTGCCGTGGAAAGTACATTGGCAAAAGTATTGTATTCTATATTTTCTTTTCTTCTTTCCATGCTGTCTTTTTTTCTGGTTTTGCTGATTATTTTACAGGCAACCTTTTTAAATAGAAATTATATTTTAAATATGGTCAACGATTCCAACTATTTTTCTGAGCTTTCTTCCGAAATTACAGAAGAATTGATTGATCTTGGGAACGCCAGCGGCATAAATGAAGTGTTTTTTGAAAATTTTGTGGATGAGGTAATCCTGCGCGAGGATGTGGCAAATTACATTGAAAGCTTTTATTCCGGGGAAGATACTTCGGTAGACACTACGCGCTTTAAACAGTATTTCCGTGAAAAGCTGGATGCATATATTGCAGAAAACAATCTTACGGTGTCGCAGGAAGCGCAGCAAAACCTTACTACAACCATTAATGAAGCCGCCAGCATTTATGCTTCCCGCGTACAGCTGCCGTATTTTGACCTGATTGCAGGGTATTTCCACCAGCTGCTCTCGCCGGTATTTTATGTAACGCTGGCCTGTGCCTTTGTAGTACTGCTTATTGCGGTTGTGATTATTGCGACTAATAAATGGAAGCACAGGGCCTATCGATACTTGGCTTATTCCACTTTGGGAACGCTGCTGATGACACTTGTCATTCCCGTAGCGGCTTACTGTATCAATAAGTTGGATAAGCTTGCAATTATGTCCAGAGCGTTGTTTAACCTGTATTATTCGTGTGTTACACAGTTTTTAAATGCGTTCTTTATAGCCGCAGCCGTTTTGGCGCTGCTTTCGGCGTTTTTTATCTATATGCATTACAGAAGCAGGAAAAAAGCCATTATAGGCGCAAAATAACAAGTGTTTTTCTTTTGCAATAGAAAAAAGCTTACTGTTAGGGAGGATGCGATTGCATCCTCCCTTTCTTTATATTATACTGGTAGCAGAAACTGGCTTATGAAACGGAAAGAAAGTAGAAGCTACAGGAATATAGACAACAGAAAGGGGCCCAAACATGAAGATTTTGTCTGCACAGCAGATGCGTGAGCTTGAACAGCGTGCGGTAAACGAGGGAGCAACCTATTATTTTCTTATGAAAACGGCAGGCCAGGCGGCCGCCCAGGTTTTGCTTGACCGGATGGGTGCAAAGCAGGGATGTCAGGTGGCAGTCGTATGTGGAAAAGGGAACAACGGCGGCGACGGCTGTGTTGCGGCTGGATATTTAAAACAGAAGGGTATTCAGGCGGTCATTTTATTGATAGACGGGGAACCGCGCACACCGGATGCCGTTGCGGCATTAAAAGCGGCCTCTGCCTGCGGTGTGCCTGTTTGGCGCTATTGGGAAAGCAAAGAAAAGGTATTTGAAAAGCTTGACGGAGCAGATTTTATTATAGACGCGCTTTACGGCATTGGCTTTCAGGGCGCCCTTTCGGAGCCAATGTACGAGCTTGTACAGCGTGTGAATTCTAAAGGCGGCAGAGTCCTTTCCATTGACCTGCCCAGCGGTGTGCAGTGCGACACGGGCCGTGTTATAAACGGCGCATTCCAGGCAACTGTAACGGTTTCGTTTACCACGCTCAAAGCGGCTCATGTGTTGTATCCCTCTATGGATTACTGTGGGGAAACGGTTGTAGCACCGGTTGGAATTGATCAAGCGCTGGTAGAAGAAAGCCCCTATCTGTACCAGACCGTAACGGAGCAATATGCAAATACGGCACTCCCTGTACGAAAAATTTCTGACAACAAAGGCAGCTGCGGGACGCTTTTTTCGGTTTGTGGAAGCTACGGTATGGCCGGGGCGGCGGTTATGAGTACAAACGCGGCCTTACGGTGCGGCGTGGGGCTTGTGCGCCTTGCCCTGCCGCGCTGCATTTATCCCATTGTTGCATCACAGCTGGTACAGCCGGTATATATTCCGGTGGAGGACAGCGACGGCGGGATATCCGGCAGCGCTATTCCCTATTTGTTGGAACAGGCGCAGCGCGCGAGTGCTGTTTTGCTTGGATGCGGACTGGGCCTTTCTGAAGCCTCTCAAAAACTGGTGCACGAATTTATACGCGCTGTGCGGGTTCCGCTGATTTTAGATGCCGATGGCATAAATGCGCTGTGCGGACATATAGATATATTAAAAGAAGCAAAAGCGCCGGTTATTTTGACACCACATCCCGGGGAATGTGCAAGGCTGTTTGATGTAACAGCAGAGCAGGTACAAACCGCCCGCTTTGATTATGCGCAGCGTCTGGCACAGGACTACGGCGTAATAGCGGTGCTGAAAGGAGCGAAAACCCTGATTACAGGCGCAGACGGAGAAACCCTTGTCAACCCTACCGGGAACGCCGGTATGGCCAAGGCTGGAAGCGGAGATGTGCTTGCAGGCATGATTGCTTCGCTTGCGGCACAGGGCGTACAGCCGTTTCGGGCGGCGGCGGCGGGCGTATATCTGCATGGCCTTGCTGGTGATTGCTGCGCCGAAAAGTATGGAAAGCTGTCTATGCTGCCCACAGATATGGTTGAAATTTTACCGTACGTTATAAAAAATGCATTTGCAGGTAAATAACGACGTTTAAAATACAGTTTGTATATATTTTACATGATTATACAGGTGGTATGTTATGCGCCGTTTTATTCCCGTCGCTGTTGCCATCATTTCGGTTATGGCGTTTTTTGCAGCGTGTACCTTTTTTCAAGATGAACCGATTGATCCCATCACAGATTTTGCTGCAACAGCAAAGGTAACGGAAAACGAAAATGTTTTTTCCTGCGAAGTCAGCAATACAAAGGAAGGGGTCGCAAGTGTAATGCTGACAGCTCCCGAAACGCTGCAGGGGCTGTGTTTTAAGTGGCTGGGAGGAGATGCCTGCAGTATAGAATATAAAGATCTGTTTTGTCAGTCCAATACAGAATATTTGCCGGCTACCTCTTTTGCAAGCGCTCTGATCCATGTGCTCTCTGCTTGTTCGCTGCCGGAGCAGTTGTCGATTAAACAGCGCGAGAAAGCGTACACATGCTTTTTGGGCACATGCGAAAGCGGGGATTTTATCATTACCTGCGACAATCAAACCGGATTTATACAAAAAGTAGAAATTAATGAATTATCACTTATAGTAGAATTGCAAGATCAAAAAGCATTTACTTAAAAAGCCGCTGCTTTGGGATAAAAAGCAGCGGCTTTTTTGCACGATTTATACAGTATCAAAAATGGATTGGCCTTAATAATATGTATTGAGTAATGGTATAAACCCAAATTTTTCTGGCAAAAATAAAAACACAGGATCATTGCTCAACTTTAAAAATCGATCCGCGGGGTCTCTGGTAAGTATTGCATTACCCTAAGATCCAAATGACGTTTATCTACGAATTTTACTTGAGAAAGGAACGGTAAAAACATGAACATTAAACGCGGTGATATTTTTTATGCCGATTTAAGTCCCGTTGTAGGATCGGAACAGGGCGGCGTCCGGCCTGTGCTTATTGTACAAAACGACGTCGGCAACCGGTTTAGCCCTACGGTAATTGCCGCGGCGATTACCAGTCAGCAGGAAAAGGCAAAGCTGCCCACGCACATTCAACTTGGAACGGTCAACAGTGGGCTTTTAAAGGACTCTGTCGTACTCTTAGAACAGATCAGGACAATTGACAAACGCCGCCTGAAGGAAAAAATGGGCTGCCTGGACGGGCATTCTATGGACATGGTTGACAAAGCAATCTCTATAAGCTTCGGCCTTGCGTCAAGCCATGCAATGCGGGAGGCTACATAGGCATCCCGCAACGGATTATAAAGAAAGAATAAAAGCTTCTTCGCATTGTGCCGAAGAAGCTTTTTTATATAGGATATGAAGGAGGATTGTTTGTAATATAAAAGTTACTGGGCGCGCAGACGGAGCAAGCGGCCCGGATAAATTACGTCTGGGTTGTCAAAATTGTTCAGCTGCAATATTTCCGGTACGGTAATTCCATATCTTTGCCCAATGCTCCACAGCGTGTCCCCTGGGCGAACCACATACCACATCGGCGCCTGGCCCGCAGTTGTGGGAATACGCAATTGCTGCCCTGGAAAAATCTTATCGGGAAAAGCAAGGCCGTTATACCTTGCTATGTCGTTTACAGTTGTTCCGAAGTACTGCGCAATGCCCCAAAGGGTATCGCCCGGTTCTACGGTATAATAAATTGTTGTCAAAATGTTTGCTCTCCTTTCCTTTTCAGGCGCAGAAAAACGGTTGCAGTGTTTCTTTCTGCACCTTAGAACCTACTATAATATATACTGCAACGGGCAATAATGTGATTGTTGCAATTTGCATTTGCGGTGTATTTTTTGTATACAGCTTGTTTCTGTGATGCATGCCCTTTTTCGGCAAAGGGAGGAATAAAACCATTCTGTGCAGAAGATAATAACAAAAAGTACTGGAGGTAACATGTATGGAGCATAAAATTGTACAGATTAAGGGCCGTGAAATTATAGATTCGCGCGGGAACCCTACGGTGGAGGCAGAAATTACGCTGGATTGTGGAACAACAGCCAAAGCCAGCGTCCCAAGCGGCGCATCAACAGGCGAATATGAAGCGCATGAGCTGCGCGAAACAGGGCAGCCGCGCTATCTTGGAAAAGGTGTAATGAATGCGGTACTGAACATCAATCAGAAAATTGCGCCACAGTTGGTGGGTATGAATCCGCTGTTACAGATGGATATTGACAGCGCCATGATCGAGCTTGACGGAACGAAAAACAAATCCAAGCTGGGCGCCAACGCGATTCTTGCGGTATCTTTGGCTGCGGCAAAGGTATCGGCAAAAGCGGTGGGTATACCGCTTTATGCGTATTTGGGCGGCAGCTATGCGCATACACTGCCCGTCCCGATGATGAATATTTTAAATGGTGGTGCGCATGCCGGTAATAATGTGGACATTCAGGAATTTATGATCATGCCCACAGGGGCAAAAAGCTTTTCCAAAGGGCTGCAGCAGTGCTGCGAAATTTATCATACGCTGGGCAGCCTTCTGAAGGAAATGGGTAAAAGCACCGGTGTTGGCGACGAAGGCGGCTTTGCGCCGGATTTGCGTACAGATGAAGAAGCCATTGAGCTGATTGTCAAGGCCATTGAAAAGGCAGGCTACAGAACCGACGAAGTCAAAATTGCGCTGGACGCTGCAGGAAGCGAGTGGTATGAAGACGGACGGTACAGACTTCCCAAAAGAGGCACACAGATGGAGGCAGGCAATTTGATCGATTACTGGGAAAAGCTAGTCAACACATACCCTATTGTTTCGATTGAAGACGGCTTGAGCGAACACGATTGGCAGGGATGGGCCGATTTGACCGCGCGCCTTGGCAAAAAGGTGCAGCTTGTCGGAGATGATCTGTTTGTAACCAACACAGAGCGCCTTAAGCAGGGGATTACCATGCAGGCGGGCAATTCTATTTTAATTAAAATCAACCAGATTGGAACGCTTACAGAAACGCTCAGCGCAATTGAACTGGCAAAACGCGCATCTTTTACCACAGTGATTTCCCACCGCAGCGGCGAAACGGAAGACACCACCATTGCAGATCTTGCCGTTGCCGTAAACGCAGGGCAGATTAAAACCGGCGCGCCATGCCGCACAGACAGAACGGCAAAATACAATCGGCTGTTGCGCATTGAAGAGCAGCTTGCAAAACAAGCCCAGTATGGGCTTCAATAATAAATATCCCCCGAGGCCGGGGGATATTTATTATTGAAGGCATTTTAACAAAGGCCAATTGTTAGAAACCTGCCTGTTATATACATAAAAACAATTTTACTTGCGGCATTGCCTTTTAAATAAAACGGCAATTTTTGTATTGCATGCATTTTTTTCCAGATTCTGAAAAGGCTAAATAAGAGGTGAAACCATGGAATCCATTTGGAGCAAGCATACAAAAATCCCCCCTCGTCCTCCGCTGACAAAAAGTATTCGCACACAGGCCGCTGTAATCGGCGGCGGTCTTACCGGGGTTTTACTCGCCTATTATTTGGAAAAGCATGGCGTAGAAACCGTTATTTTAGAAGCCGACCGGATCGGACAGGGACAAACCAAAAACACAACTGCAAAAATCACAATACAGCACGGCCTGTTTTATACACGGCTTGCTGAGCAGCTTGGAATACAACGGGCCAAGCAGTACGCAGACGCGGGCCAACAGGCCCTTGCCGCTTATCGCACAATCATTAAAGAAAAACAGATTGAATGCCGTTTTCGGAACGCTCCAGCATATCTTTATACGCTAAAAAACGCGCAGGCACTGGAAAAGGAAACAATCTATGCGCAGAAGCTGGGGATTGACGCTGTGTTTACCGATCAGACAGAACTGCCCTTTGCCGTTGCAGGCGCCGTAAAATTTGAAAAGCAGGCGCAATTTGACCCGCTTGCATTTTTAAACGCCGTTGCACAACCGCTTTGTATTTTTGAAAAGACAAAGGCAACAGAAGTTTCCGACAACCATATCCAGACAGAAAACGCAACGGTAAAGGCGGACCATATTATTTTTGCCTGCCATTATCCCTTTATCAATATGCCGGGCTATTATTTTATGCGTATGCACCAGGAAAGGAGCTATGTGCTGGCGCTGCAAAACGCCCCTTCCCTGCAGGGCATGTATTTAGGCATCGACAGCGATGATGCCTGGTCGCTGCGCAGCGCGGGAGATCTGCTTTTATTGGGAGGGGGGAAACACCGCACCGGGGAAAACAAAAACGGCGGGCAATACCAGGCACTGCTTAAAAAGGCTGCCGCACTTTTCCCGGGAAGCACACCGTATCTGCGGTGGTCTGCACAGGACTGCATAACGCTGGACGGGCTGCCTTATATTGGCCGCTTTTCCTCTTCCCGACCCAATTGGTACGTAGCTACAGGTTACCAAAAGTGGGGCATGACAAACGCCATGGTAGCGGCTATCCTTTTATGCGGCCTGATTACACAGCAGCCGCTCCCTTGCACGGCACTTTTTTCCCCGCGGCGCTTTACGCCGCGCGCGTCTGCAAAAAGTTTTTTAAACGAAGGCGCGCATGCAATAAAAGGCCTTTCCCGCCAATTGTTTACAACGCCGCGCACAAAATCCCGGGAAATTTTGCCCGGACACGGCGGTATTGCACAACATCAAGGAAAAAAAAGGGGTGTATACAGGACAAGCGACGGAAAAACGGTATCGGTTTCCACGCGTTGTCCCCATTTGGGGTGCCAGCTGGAATGGAACCCCGAAGAAAAAAGCTGGGATTGCCCGTGCCACGGTTCCCGGTTTGATCATACGGGCCACCTGCAGGACGGCCCCGCACAGGAGGATCTTTCAAATGAAGAGTAAAAAACGTTTGACAAAAACATGTCACTTTGAGGGACGGTATTTTAAGCAGCAGGGACCAGACGGCGCCGTTGCCTTTATTCCGGCACTGCATACGGACAAAAACGGAAAGCAAAGTGCGACCCTGCAAATTCTTACAGATACAGACTCCTACCTTACAACATTTCCGCCAGAGGCATACAGCGCTTGCAGCGGCAACGGTGCGATTCGTCTTGAAAACTGTATATTTTCACAGCGCGGATGCAAATTGGACTTAAACGCAGACGGTATTACTGTCAAAGGTGTTTTACGTTATGGCAGAAGCACGCCGCCAGACTATGATATTATGGGTATGTTTTGCCTTGTGCCGGCGCTGCAATGCCGGCACAGCATAGTCAGCCTGTACCACCGGGTAAACGGAAGCGTTACAATTAACGGGAAAGAATATGTATTTCACAACGGTGCAGGTTATATAGAGGGCGACTGCGGCAGGTCCTTTCCGCGCCGGTATATATGGACGCAATGCAATCAAAACGAGGACTGTATCACTCTGGCTGTTGCAGACGTACCAATTGGCCCAACTGTTTTTACCGGTTGTATTGCCATTGTATTGACAGGCGGCAAACAATACCGCCTTGCCACCTATTGCGGTGCAAAGGTGTTGCATGCAAGCAGTCATTCTGTGTTAATCCGGCAGGGCTCCCTTCTTTTGGAAGCCCGGCTTCTGCAGCAAAACGCCCAGCCGCTTTATGCACCACAAAGCGGCTGCATGAACCGTATCATACATGAAAGCCTTTCCAGCACGGTACAATACAGCCTGCTAAAGAACGGAAAGCCCCTGCTGTGTTTTACAAGCAGGTCTGCAAGCTTTGAAGATGCATGGAAGACGGTTTGATCGCCTGTGGAAAAAATTTGCAGGCCATTTTTATGCTTTTTTTATTTTATTCGGTTTTAAAAATTTACCTTTTAATATTTTTTCTGTTTTCCGAAGAAAACCTGGCGGCCATTGTACAATGGCCGCCAGGTTTTTTGTAATGCCTTTATTTTATCAAGGCAACACACATACAGTTCCTATTTTTGAGCTTGATGTTTCAAACGGTATTCTTCCCGGACAAGCTTTGCCGTTTACTGCAAAATTACACATTGATTGGAACGGGAAGCAAACACCTCTTCAAACTGCTCTTTGTCATACACCATCCGTCCGGAAAGCGGGTCGGCAATCGTGACCGTATCCTCTGTGTAGCCAATCAGGACTGCCCCGTGATCGTTTGTGCTCCAGTCCACATATACGCCGCTTTCTGTATACCACATTCCTGCGGGATCGTATCTGTCCTGCATATCAATGGTGACCCATACAAGAACCGGTATATCCTCTTTGACAAACTGGTACAATTCTTCCGGCGACGCGCCTGTCATATCCACAGCCTGCATAGAACTGCCACAATCGCTAAAATACGCATTTGCAGCCGTTACAATTGCCCCTGTTCCGCAGACATATCCCCATGCTGTTGTAGGATCGCCAATGAAATATGCATTCAGATCGTTCCCATACAATGTGCCGTCGTCCCCGTAATAAAGGTTGATGGATTCCGTTGGCAGATAGGACGTGGCCATTGTGACTTTGTCCACGTCAAAGCCATAAGCATGCAGCATCATGGTCAAAGCCGTAATTTCACAGCCTGTAGGCAGCTCCGGCATTTGCAGTAACACAGGAAAATCTTCAATTACATATTCATCCGGAGCCGTAGCCTGATCTGTATAATCTGTTACATCTTCGGTCGTAATTTCAGATTCCTCATTTTCTGGATCAATTTTTGAATCCGCACTGTCCATTGAACCTGCCGCAGAATCTTCTGCGTCAGACGATCGTGTAGAATTCCCTGTGCTGCAGGCCATTAAAGCAACGCATAGTACACAAAGAAGAAGCAGCAAAAAGCATCTGCCTATTTTTTTGAATCCCTTATTCATGAACACCAACCCCCGGTATATGCTTCCATCACCAAAGCGAATTCCACCCGGTGGACTTTATTCCTGCGGTTTTATTGTGGATTTCGCCCACGCAAGCAGAGCTCTTTGTCTAAAAGGGCGTATCCCACGCTTATAAAAGCTGCAACCAGCTCTTTGGAAGATTGCTCCATTGCGCGTCTGACAGCCGGCCGTATGCCGGTTTGTGAAATACCTTTGGCAGGTATCCTTTTGGGACGTATTGCTCTCTCTTTTTCTGCATGTTTTACAGCTACAGCGTCTTTGCAATTTCCTTTAAATACGCTTTAAACCCGTCTTTTACCTCTGGATGCTGCAGGGCAATTTCTACAGAAGCTTGTAAAATGCCCAGCTTATTCCCCATATCATAGCGCTTGCCGATAAAGTCAACGGCTGTCATCCCCTTTGTAACCGCCAATGTGCGCATGGCGTCGGTAAGCTGGATTTCGCCGCCGACCCCCGGCGGCGTATTGTCAAGAATATCAAAAATTTCCGGCGGGAGTATACATCTGCCCAGTATGGAATACAGCGACATCACATGCTGCGGATCCGGCTTTTCAATCATATCTGTACATTTAAAGGTGTTTCCACGCAGATGCTCCAACTGCAAAGAGCTGTACTTGTGGATATCTTCCTTCGCCACCTGCTTTACGCCAAGCACGCCCAGCCCGTATTCTTCATACGCACGCATCAGCTGACCGCACGCCGGCTCTTCGCCGATGATAACGTCGTCCCCGTACAAGACGGCAAACGGCTCCCCTGCCACAAACGAGCGCGCACGGCTGATCGCATGCCCCAAACCCTTTGTTTCGCGCTGACGGACAAAAAAAATGTTTGCCAGATGCGTGATGTCTGTAATTTCTTCTAAAACGGCTGTTTTCCCCGATTTCTGTAAATTGGCTTCCAGCTCCGGAACTCTGTCAAAATGGTCTTCAATCAGACCTTTGCCCCGGTTGGTAATAATTAAAATATCTGTTATACCGGAACGAACCGCTTCTTCCACAATATATTGGATGGCAGGCTTGTCCACGATGGGGAACATTTCTTTAGGCATGGACTTTGTTGCAGGCAACACCCTTGTGCCAAGACCCGCCGCAGGGATGACGGCCTTTGTGATTTTCATAAGCTCTCTCTCCTCAAATCTTATTCGTTCAGACGGGGTACACCATCCCCGCAGACAGATAAACAATGAGCATATTCATAATGATATAGGAAAAAAGCAACACCATGGCAAGCACCGTGTTTACACCGCCCTTTTGCTGCAGTGCCTGTGCCACAGAAGCGCCTGATCTGGAGGCGCTTTTTTCTTCCCTTACCTTTTTGATACAATGCTTATAATACAGTTTGTTTCCAACAATGCCGCAAACAATCATAAGGATAAACCGCAGCAGGTTCAAAACCGGCGACAGCAAAAACATAAACAACTGGTCCGCAGGCAGGCTAAACGAAGCTTGCACAATTGCAAAAGGCGACGTGCTGTTGACCGCCTGCGCAAGGCTTTCATAAATTTGCGCAAAATGGTTGAAGTACAGGGAGGAAAAAATCGTTGTAAGCGCAAAAATAGCTGTGACAATCGCACCGGCTACATATTGCTTACGGTACAGCAGCCAACCGCCTGAAAAGAAAAAAGCCGAAAGGTTAAAGCGCCCGGAACCAAACATTTTAATTTTTTGAAACACAGACATATAATAGGGCGTGTTGACCTTTATATATGCCGCAAGATCCCCGGCCTTTACATTGTCTGCAAATTCTTCTTCCGGATTGACGCCCGCCATGGGGTCAAACATATTTTGCATGCCCGGTATTCCCGGTCCAAACGGAACACCTTGGGGCTGCTGCCCGGGGTGTTGTTTGCTCTGCTCTGTTAAAGGCATACCGCAACGGCTGCAAAAAAGCGCCTGCTTATTATTTTTAGAACCACACCGCGCGCACGCAACCATTTGTGTGTCTTCCTCTTGTGCGCTGGACGTTTTCGGTTCACCCCAGGTGTAGTCCTTACCATGTTTGGCAGCGTTTGCACAGCTGCCGTTTTGTTCATAGCAGACCCGATGGTGCGGTGTACCGCAGTCGGGGCAAACCACAATGTCTTCGCCATTTTTAAATTTTTCATGACAGACAGGGCAGGTATAACCAGTATAATCCATTACGCAATCCCCTTTCCATACAGGGAGTTTGTTCATTATCCAGAATATTATAACAAATTTACGGCAAAACTGCAATATTAAGATCGTTCATCCCCAAAAGCGGTCAAAGCAGGGCCTGCAATTTTTGCAGGACGTTTTGTTCCAGCTGCGGTGTATCTGCAAAAGGAAAGGAAATTCCAAGCGCGTTATACTTTTCTATGCATAAATTTTGAAACGGCAAAAGCTCCACTTTTTTTATACAGGTATAGTCTGCAATTGCCGCTTTCAGCTTCATGATATCCTGTTCTGTATCATTATAGCCGGGAACAACCACATGGCGTATCCAGACAGGAATGTTTTTCTTCTGCAGCTTTTTTAAAAAGGCCATTGTCTGTGCAAAGCTTCCTCCGCACAGCTTCTGGTAAGCCGATTCTGACAGTGCTTTGATATCCAACAGGCACAAATCGCAAACGGAAAGCAGGTCGTTTATACGTTCGTCCCATATACAGCCGGATGTGTCAAGTGCAGTATGGATGCCGTTTTCTTTGCAGGCTTTAAAAAATTCCGTTACAAAGCCCGCCTGTAAAAGCGGCTCTCCGCCCGAAACGGTAACCCCTCCGTCGCAGCCAAAATAAGGCTTGCAACGCAGCACACGCTTTAAAAGCTCTTTTACAGACAAACGCGTTCCCGTTTTTATTTTCCATGTGTCGGGATTATGGCAATACTGACAGCGCAACGGACAGCCCTGCAGAAAAACAACACAACGCACGCCCGGTCCGTCAAGCGTACCGAGCGTTTGTATCGAATGGATAAATCCGGTCATAAGCATTCCCCTTGTTTTAAACCGATGTATGGAATGTTCTGCTAATTACCTCGCGCTGCTGCTCCTTGGACAGCTTGTGAAAATTCACTGCATAGCCGGAAACACGGATTGTCAAATTGGGGTACATTTGCGGGTCTTCGTATGCGGCAACCAGCTTTTCCCTGTCCAGAATATTGACATTGATATGGTGCGCGCCGTTTGAAAAATAACCGTCAAGTATATTGACAAGGTTATTTACGCGCTCCTGCTGTGTTTTACCAAGCGTAGACGGCGTAATAGAGAAGGTATTGGAAATACCGTCGCGGCAGCAGTCGTATGGCAATTTTGCCACGGAGTTGAGCGATGCAAGCGCGCCGTTTTCTTCCCGGTTGTGCATAGGATTGGCCCCCGGGGCAAACGGCTGCCCTTTTTTCCTTCCGTCCGGCGTGGAGGCAGTTTTCTTTCCGTATACGACATTGGAAGTGATGGTAAGTACGGAAAGCGTATGCTCGGCCCCGCGATAGGCCGGCGTTTTTTTCAGTTCTGTGTACATTTTCCGGAGCTGCTCAACGGCAATCTGGTCGACACGGTCATCATCGTTTCCAAATTTGGGAAACGTGCCTTCACAAATAAAGTCTGTGATAAAGCCCTGTTCGTCGCGCACTGTTTCTATTTTTGCGTATTTGATAGCGCTTAATGAATCTGCCAAAACAGAAAGCCCCGCTACACCAAAAGCCATAAAGCGGTGCACGTCTGTGTCGTGCAGCGCCATTTGTATTTTTTCATAAGCATACTTATCATGCATATAGTGTATGACGTTCATCGTATTTACATACAGCGCGCACAGCCATTTTCTGTAGCGGTCAAAACGCGCAACAACCTCGTCATACTCTAAAATATCCTTTTCGTAGGGCTTTTCCTGCGGGCCGATCCGCAGTCCGCTTAAGGTGTCGTATCCGCCGTTTAAGGCAAGCCCCAAAAGCTTTGGCAGGTTGCACCGCGCTCCAAAGAACTGCATCTGCTTGCCGATCTGCATAGCGGAAACACAGCATGCAATGCCATAATCGTCACCATAGATCGGGCGCATGAGGTCGTCGTTTTCATACTGGATGGAATCTGTGTCGGCAGACACCTTTGCACAGTACTTTTTAAAGGGCTTTGGCAGTTCCTTTGACCACAGCACGGTAAGATTCGGTTCCGGCGAGGAACCCATTGTATAAAGCGTATTTAGAAAACGGTACGTGCTTTTGGTCACAAGCGTTCTGTTGTCGCAGCCCATACCGCCCAAGCTCTCTGTAATCCACATTGGGTCGCCGCCAAACAGCTCGTTGTATTCGGGCGTACGAAGATGACGCGCCATGCGCAGCTTCATCACAAAATCATCTATCAGCTCCTGTGCTGTTTCTTCTGTTAAGAGGCCCGCGTGCAGATCTCTTTCCAGATAAATATCAAGGAACGTGCTGACCCTGCCCAAAGACATGGCCGCGCCGTTTTGCTCTTTGATAGACGCAAGATACGCAAAATAGGTCCACTGCACGGCTTCCTTTGCATTTTTAGCCGGGGCACTGATATCAAATCCATACATCTGCGCCATGGTTTTCAATTTTTCCAGAAAGGAAATCTGGCGGAAAAGCTCTTCGCTAAGCTGGATGCTTTCCGCATTCATAAGCCCTGCTCCGATGCATTCTTTATCGCGCTTTTTGCCTTCAATCAGCAGATCAACGCCATAAAGTGCTACCCTGCGGTAGTCTCCAATAATCCTTCCTCTGCCATATGCGTCCGGCAGCCCGGTAATTACACCAATTTTCCTGGCAAGGCGCATTTCATCCGTATAGACCCTGAAAACGCCGTCGTTATGCGTGGTTCTGAACGCAAATTCTTTTTCTATTTCATCCGACAGCTTGTAGCCGTAATTTTCACACGCCTGCCTTGCCATGCGGATTCCTCCAAAGGGATTTACGCCACGCTTTAAAGGCATATCTGTCTGCAGCCCTACAATCAATTCTTTTTCTTTATCGAGATAGCCGGGCGCATAATGCGTCAGGGAAGACACGGTTGTGGTGTCGATATCCAGCACGCCGCCGCGGGCGCGTTCCGCTTCAAAAAGGCCCTTGAGATTTTGGTACAGCTGCTCTGTGCGCTGTGTAGGGCCGCACAGAAAATCTGCCCCGCCTTCATACGGTGTATAGTTTTTCTGGATAAAATCACGCACGTCAATCTCTTTTACCCAGTTTCCCTGCTGAAAGCCTTTCCATTGTGCATACATATAGCGATTCCTCCTTTAAAAAAGCTGTCGTATTTTTTAGTAAGACTGTCCGGGCACTTCTTTTTTATTTTTCCCCTTTCACATTTAAAAAAAGAAAAGGGCAATCCCAACAAAACAGGACTGCCCAGACGGTCGGCTTACACGGCTTTATACGCCACTGTGGTGCTCCACAATTACCCGTCAGGCATATAAAGTCCCTATTCAGTTTAACGTGCCCGCAGGATTTATGCAGTTGCAATTGCAACAAAGCATAGCTTTTGCGCGGCCAAACCCATAAATTGTAGTTTTATTGTAACACAGATCGTTTGCTTTTTCTATACAAAACACAAAATCTTGTAAAATTGTAGGGTTTTCTAATTTACATATACAAAATATAGATAATTTTGGTCATTGAGGAACATACTTAAAAAAAGGAATGTAGCAAATAGGCAAATATAAATGAAAACGTAAGGCCCTGAATTTTTTCTACTAAATTTACCGGTTTCTGTCTTATGAAAGCGGGATATATTCGATCGTTTTATCATAAAAGGCCGACCGGGTACATAAAGCCGCCATATAGCCCGAAAACGCATCGATCAGGTAAAAGTACAGCCGCTCCTTCTCCTGTTGCTGTGTGTGTAGAATTACCCCGTTTGAAAGGTCAAAATAAAAGCTTTTGAGGGGCATATGAAAACCCACACCCTTTTGCTTGACGAAGCTTTCCTTTAGAACCCACAGGCTGTAAAACATTTTTTCCTGGTCAGCGCTTTTTTGCAGCTGCTCGAGCTCTTTTGGATGAAAGCTTAAACCGGCAATCCCCATGTATTCTCTTTTTTTCCGGAGCTCAATATCTATCCCGACAGGGGACGCATCCACAGCAAGCACGACAAACTCCCCGCTATGTGCAAGGCTGAAAAACATCCCGTTTTCAATATATGGCTTGCCGTATGCATTAAAACGGATATTTTCAACCTTTTCTTCCCCAAAAATTTTCCGCAGCAGCATACCGGCTGCAAGGCAGCGAAGCTTGTCGTCTTCAAAATGCAGCCTTTGAAATTTTTGATACCTTTGCGCCGAAAGATACGCCTGCGCATGCTTTACGTAATACTGCGCAGAGCCTGCTTTGGTATAATAGATTTTTGCCACAGCTTTTCCCCCATTGTCAATATGCTTGTTCTCTCTGCCGTTTTTTCGGCCTCCACAGTCCAGCCAGATAAAATACCACCGACATTGCAGAGGCGGCAACCCAGCCGATCGGCCAGGACGCCCATATACCTGTAGTTTGAAATGCAGGCGACAATGCAAACGCTAAAACCACACGAAGGACAAGGTCTGCAAAGGTTGTAATCATAAACGGCACCATGGCACCGGCTCCCCGTAAAACACTGTCGGCCATCAGCTTAATCACAATAATAAAATAAAAAGGGGAAATAATCTGCAAAAACTGCACACCTGTGTCCACTGCTACCGTGCTTTGTGCCTGCGCACTGTCCAGAAACAGGCCGATCATGCTCTTGCCAAAAAAGAAAAACGCGGCAAAAAACGGGATACAAACCAGCAGCACCATTGCAACACCAGCACGAAATCCTTTTTTTACACGTACCGTCTGTCCCGCCCCAATATTTTGCGCAGTAAAGCTTGAAAGTCCGTTGCCAAGCGCTGTAAATGATGTAAGCGCAAAGGTATTCAGCTTGATCGCTGCAGAATAGCCCGCAGCGACACCGGAGCCATAGCTGTTGATCAGCCCCTGTATACACAGGTTACCCACAGAGATAAAGCTCTGCTGCAGAATGCTTGGTATGGCAACAATGCTAATCTTTTTCAGCATAAGCAATGAAAACAGGCGCGCCTTATTTGAAGATGGAACCTGGCGCATTTTGAAAACCAGAAAGGTAAACGCAAGCACCGAAGCCGCCCCCTGCGCTAAAAACGTTGCCCAAGCAACGCCTGCCACACCCATATGGAACACGGTCACGAAAAGCAGATCCAACAAAATATTGGCAACAGACGATGCGATCAAAAAATAAAGCGGTGTTTTTGAGTCGCCCAGCGCGGTGAACGTGCCGGTGCTGATATTATATAGAAACAGAAAAAACAACCCTAAAATATACACCTGCAGGTAGGTTTCGCTGTCTGCAAAAATATTGTCTGGCGTATTTAAAAGCGACATGAGCGGATTACACAACAGCAAACCCGCCACAGTCAGCAAAACACTCAGTACGATACATGAAATAAACGAGGTATTTACTGCCAGCTTCATCTGCGTATATTGCTTTGCACCGAACAGCTGGGAAATAACAACACTGCAGCCAATACTGCAACCCATAGCCACCGCCATAAAAATCATGGTAACCGGGTAAGAGACACCAACTGCCGCCAATGCGTCTTCCCCGATAAACCGGCCCGCAATGATACTGTCCGCCATATTGTACATTTGCTGAAAAATGCTGCTGCACAACATGGGCAGAGAAAAAGCCCAAAGCATCTTTGCCGGGCTGCCTTTTGTCATATCGGTAATCATAGCTTTCGCTCTTTTCATGAAAACTTATCTGTACTTCAGTATAAGTCAGACCACAGAAAATGTCAAACCATGCAACCGGTGGAAAACCTTTACTTTTCCGTAAAAATACACTATAATAAAGCAGAATAACGATTAAAGGATGATACGATGATACAGTTTGAGGAGTTGCGCCTGGAGTTGGAAAGGCTTTTACCGGAAATAGAAGACCTTGCAGACGCGCTTGGCCTGAAGGCCATGGAATCTGAAATAGATCAGCTGGAGCATCGCGCCGCCGAACCGGGCTTTTGGGACGACATGGAAAATTCCCAGAAAATTTTGCAGCGCACAAGCATGCTCAAAAACAAAGTACAAAGCTACCGGGAGCTTGCCGCTGCATATGAAGACACCCACGCCCTGATTGAGCTGGCGGACGAGGAAGAGGATCTCTCTTTGCTTGAGGAAGCACAAGCCGAAGTGGAAAAGGTCAAAAACAATTTGGAAGCACAGCGTCTTTCCACACTGCTGACCGGGGAGTACGACAGCAAAAACGCCATTTTAACCTTTCACGCAGGCTCCGGCGGGACAGAGGCACAGGACTGGGCGGAGATGCTTTACAGGATGTACAGCCGATGGGCCGAACGCCATGATTTCAAGGTCAAGACGCTGGATTATCTTGACGGCGAAGAGGCGGGGCTTAAAAGCGCCGTGATTTTGGTGGAAGGCTTAAACGCCTATGGGTATTTAAAAAGCGAAGCCGGCGTACACAGGCTGGTGCGCGTATCCCCCTTTGATTCCTCCGGCAGACGCCATACCTCGTTTGCGTCTTTAGAGGTTATGCCGGAAATTGACGATACGATTGAGGTACACATTAATCCGGAAGATATTAAGATGGATGTGTACCGCGCAAGCGGCGCAGGCGGTCAAAAGGTCAACAAGACCTCCTCGGCCGTACGTTTGACGCATATTCCAACGGGCATTGTCGTTTCCTGCCAGGTGGAAAGAAGCCAGCACCAGAACCGGGAGGTTGCCATGAAGATGCTGACCTCCAAGCTGGTGGAGATCAAAGAGCGCGAGCATCTGGATAAAATTGAGGATATTAAAGGCGTGCAAAAAGAGATCACGTGGGGATCGCAAATACGCTCGTATGTCTTTATGCCCTACACGCTGGCAAAGGACCACCGTACAGGATTTGAATCGAGCAATATCAACGCTGTTATGGACGGAGATATAGACGGCTTTATCAACGCTTATCTGAAAGCGGAAAGCCAAAATTCTTTAGGAAGCAACAAATAAAAGGACGGGATGTAAAATTTGCATCCCGTCCTTTTATTTGTTCATCATAACGCTATCTCAACCGGGGTATGCTTTTCATAAACTGTATAATGCGTAAACCCGCATTTTTTCAAAAGCGCATAGCCCTCTTTTATCCCTTTGGCAAGGTCTTTGCAGCGGTGCGCGTCCGACCCGACGGTCACATACCGGCCACCCAGTTCTTTAAAGCGCCGCAAAACATTTTCGCCGGGCAGGGTTTGGCCGATTTCCTGCCGCAGCCCAGAGGTATTGACCTCCAGTGCCTTCCCGTTTTTGATAAGGGTGCGCAGGATTGCATCAATTTGCGCGCTGTAATCGTTTAGATCTACGTTTATTTTTCCGTTTTTCTTAATATACCGCAGCGGATATGTAAGATGTGCAAGGCTGTCAAACCCGTTCCACTGCGCGCTGCGCAAAAGCTCGTCAAAATAGCGGGTCAATATACTATGTACCGTGTCCCTGTCATAGCTAAGCCAGTAAAAGTCGCGCTCCCCCTGTATATTATGCAGCGAGCAAAGTACAAAATCGTAATCTGTAAGCGCCAGCGCCTGCTGCGCCGCCGCAAGGTCCTGCAAGGGCTCGCCAAGCTCTATCCCGCAATAGATACGCAGTCTGCCTTTGTATTGCTTTTGTGCATCACGCACCTGCCGCACCGCTTGCGGCAGCAGGGTTTTAAAATCCCCAAATTCGCTGCGATCCGGGTTTTTGTACATGGGGACCTCGCAGTGATCTGTAAAGGTAACGGCATACAGGCCAAGCTTTTCGGCTTGTGCACATATTGCATCAACAGAATCCTGCGCATCAAACGAACAGTTGCTGTGTACATGGCTGTCACATATTGGAATCTGTTTCATTTTTATTCCACATCCTTTGCGTCTTATTATAACATAAAGCCCCTTTTCACACAAGAAACAGCGGCTTTTGTTCCATAGGAAAACAGGGTCGAAAATTTGGCAAATTCCCCGTTTTCTATTGACACACGACGGGAAAAAGAAGATAATATTTTGCAAGAAAAAATTTCTATAAAATCGGAGGATATTTGCATATGCGCGCTTTTATTACCGTTATTGGCAAAGATACAGTTGGGATTCTTGCGAAGGTTTCCCAAAAATGCGCCGAATCCGGCATAAATGTAATGGAGGTAACGCAGTCGGTGCTGCAGGAAATGTTTGCTATGATTATGCTTGTGGATATTGCAAAAGCGACCGTTTCGCTGGAAACGCTTTCCGACGAACTGGAAGCACTCGGCAATGAAATGGGACTGAAGATTCATGTAATGCACGAGGACATTTTTAACTCCATGCACAGAATTTAATACAGGCCTGTTTCAACAGCCGTTTTTATTTTACAATACAGCAAGAACACGGAGGTTTTTATGATCAATTCCCACGATATATTGGAAACCATACAAATGATAGACAACGAAAATCTGGACGTGCGTACGATTACGATGGGGATTTCCCTGCTGGACTGTATTGACAGTGACATAAGCAGCGCATGCCGGAAAATTTACGATAAAATCTGCCGCTATGCCAAAGATTTGGTAAAAACCGGGGAAAACATCAGCAAGGAATATGGGATTCCGATTATACACAAGCGGATTGCCGTCACGCCGATCGCCATGATCGCGGCGGCCTGTCCCACGCATAATCCTGTAAAATTTGCCCATGCGCTTGAACAGGCAGCCAATGCAACAGGCGTAAACTTCATCGGCGGCTACACCGCGCTTGTACAAAAGGGCTTTGCCTCCGGCGATTACGCATTGATCCAAAGTATTCCCCAGGCGCTTGCAGAAACCGAACACGTATGCGCTTCGGTCAATATAGGCAGTACAAAGGCTGGTATCAATATGGACGCCGTTGCGAAAATGGGACGAATTATTCAACAAACGGCGCAGCTGACAGCGGACAGGGATTGCATTGGCGCTGCAAAGCTGGTGGTCTTTTGTAACGCCCCGGAAGACAATCCGTTTATGGCCGGCGCCTTCCACGGCCCCGGCGAACCGGACTGCGTGATTAACGTGGGAGTTTCAGGCCCCGGGGTTGTTCGGGCGGTGCTTGCCAAAAACCCGGACTGCGATATTACCGCTGTGGCAGATTTGATTAAACGCACGGCGTTTAAAATTACGCGCACAGGCCAGCTGGTGGCGCGGGAAGCATCCAGACGTCTTTGCGTCCCGTTTGGGATCGTCGATCTTTCCCTTGCCCCCACACCGGCCGTAGGCGACAGCGTGGCCCATATTCTGGAGGAAATGGGTCTTGAAACCTGCGGCTGCCACGGTACGACCGCAGCGCTGGCGCTTTTAAATGACGCGGTTAAAAAAGGAGGAACCATGGCTTCTTCCCATGTGGGCGGCCTTTCCGGTGCGTTTATCCCCGTAACGGAGGACGCCGGCATGATTGCAGCAGCGCAATGCGGCTGCTTGTCGCTTAACAAGCTGGAGGCTATGACGGCGGTCTGCTCTGTGGGGCTGGATATGATCAACATCCCCGGCGACACCCCCGCAGAGGTTATATCGGCCATTATTGCTGATGAAGCTGCGATCGGTATGGTTAATTCCAAAACGACAGCCGTCCGGCTGATTCCGGCAATTGGCAAGAAAGCGGGCGATACACTCCATTTTGGCGGCTTGTTGGGCGGCGGCCCGGTCATGCCGGTCAACACGGCTTCCCCCGCAAAATTTATTGCAAGAGGCGGCAGAATTCCCGCGCCGCTGCAAAGCCTGAAAAATTAAGCTGCTTTATCATGTTTCCGTCTCTGTCAGGCTATCTGAATGAGAAACTGCAAATGTGTATTTTTTGTTGGCGAAATGTGTATTTTTTGTTGGCGGAATTGCACATTGTAAAATCAAAAAAACAGGAATATAATAGCAGCAGTTGGATGTAAATTAGATGTAAACTGGACGTAAACTAATTTTATGAAACATTTTATCATATACGCAAGGATGCGTGTTGCACCAGGGGCGAGGGATACCGAACCTCGCCTTTGATGTATATGGATTTCCAGATTGCAGGGAGGGATTACCTTATGCAGGACATGATTGCAAAAATTGTTGAAATGGATGAAAAAGCGCGGGAGCTTACAGCGCAAGCGCAGCGTGAAAAAGCTACATCTGAACAGGACATTGTAAAAGCAAAAGAAAAAATTTACAACGATTTTATAGAGCGTGCAAGGCAAAGGATAAATATAAATGAAAAGACCGAGCGTAAAATTGCGCAGGACCGTCTGGAAAAGGCTGCGCTTGAGCAGGGGGAATGCCTGCAGGCAATGGATGCGCTGTATCAGCAAAACGGTGACCGTTGGGTAGAGGAAATTGTAAAGCAGGTTTTGCGCTGAGATTTTACTTTTTTTACACAGGACATGCAGAAGGGAGAGGGTTTGATGGCGATTGCATATGCTTCAAATGCAGTTTTATCCAAAGCAAGAGCGATGTATGGCAAGCGCCTGACAGAAAAAGACTATGCCGGCCTGCTTGCCTGTACAAGCGTACCTGAAGTTTTATCCTATTTAAAAAGCCATACGAAATACGCCCCGCTTTTAAATAGCGTAAGCGAACGCGACGTGCACCGCGGTCAACTGGAGTTGATTCTGCGCCAACAGCTGTTTTATGATTTTGCCTCTCTATGCCGGTACGAAATATCGGCGGGCGAGCATTTTTCGCAGTATATTATCCTTCGCACGGAAATCAAGCAGATCATGCATTTTTTGATGCTGCTAAACTCCGGAAAAGCCGAAGAATATCTGTACGCGTTGCCAATGTATTTTAACAGCCACACCAATATTGACCTTAACGCTCTGGCAAAGGCCAAAACATACGCCGACTTTTTAAATACGCTGGGCAACACGCCTTATAAAACGATCCTTACAAAATTTATCCCAAAGGAACGCAGCCAGCTTGACCTGCCTTCGATTGAAAACGCGCTTTATACGTACCTTTATACCGTTGTTTTTTCGATTATTGATAAATATACACACGGCAGGCAAAAGAAAGAACTGCGCAACCTTTTTACAAGCTATATTGATTTGGTTAATTTTGTTCGCATTTTACGCCTTAAAAAATATTACCGTCTGAACAGCGACCAAATTAAGCCTCAGCTTTTGCCATTTGGCACGTTAAGTGAAAAGCATATCGCCGACATGTGCAACGCGCAGAGTTCCAAAGAACTTTTTTCTATTATGCAAAGCACCATTGCAGGCAGGGCTATTTCTAAAATGGAGTATAATTATGCGGGCGAAATATCTGCAAGAGGCAGATACAACCTGGGTCGGAAAAGCATTCGTTTTTCAACATACCCTGCCGTTGTCATGATGTCCTATATTTTTCTGGAGGAAGCCGAACTTTCTAACGTTGTTAATATCATAGAAGGGGTACGGTACAAGATCGACCCGGAGGAAATCAAAAAGCTTTTGATTTACAGTTAACGGATTTTCCATTTTTCTGCAGTTAAGGGAGGGTACAAAATGGCAGTCGCACCAGTAAAATCTATCGGGATTATAGGACTGATGTCTGACCTCGACAAGGTAATAAGGGTGTGCGGGGATTCCCAGATTTTCCATCCGGATGAAGCTTCGAACTTTTATTCGGACACAAAAAATTTTATACCGCTTACGGACCGAAACCCATACAGCGACCTTCTTGCAGACCTTAACGAAATTTTGGATATGGCCGGCATCAGGCCGTCGCTTGTCGACATAGAGCGTTTTCAGGCAAATGAAGCACAGCTTTCCGAATATGTGGATTTTTTAACGAAGGAACTTGGTTCCCGCCTTGCAAAACAGGCGGAGTGCGAACAAAAAATTGAACAGTGTAAACGCAGTATAGAAGAAACATCGCATTTTCTTGGCGTAGATTTGGAAATGGACAAAATTTCCGCCTGCCGGTATGTAAAAACCACCTTTGGCAGACTGCCCAAGGAAAGCTTTCAAAAGCTGGAAAGCTACAGCAGCAATCCATACCTGGTGTTCTTCCCCTGTACCATGGACGATACGCACTATTGGGGCGTATATATTGCGCCCATAGACCAAAGCGAAGAAATTGACCGAATTTTTTCCAACCTGTTTTTTGAACGTTATGATATCTCTGACATAGACAGCACGCCGGAACAGCATTATGCAAAGCTGAACAATGCGCTTGCCACATTGCAAAAAGACCTGGAAAAGGCTACGGCGGAGGTCGAGTTTTTTAAGGAATCACAGCTTGGCATGTGCAATAAATATTATTCCAAGCTTTCTGCGCTCGACACCTGCTACAATATTAAGAAAAATGTCTTAAAATATCATAAAAGCTTTATTCTTGTCGGATGGATCCCACAGGAAGACGAAAGCGATTTTTTAAAAAAGTTAAACGCGATAAGCAGCGTAGAATGCACAGTCAGCGACGGCAAGGACGAGCTTAAGCATTCCCCGCCGATCAAGCTGAAAAACAATGTTTTTACAAGGCCGTTTGAATTTTTTGTGGATATGTACGGCCTTCCCTGCTATAACGAAATTGACCCGACTGCTTTTGTTGCCATTACGTTTACCGTTTTGTTTGGGATTATGTTCGGCGATCTGGGACAGGGGATCTGTGTTTCGATTGCGGGGTATTTCATGTGGAAGCTCAAAAAGCTTGCCGTAGGCAAAATTTTGGTTCCCTGCGGTATTTCCTCGGCAATATTCGGCTGTGTGTACGGCTCTGTTTTTGGGTATGAGCACATGCTTGACCCTGTTTATAAAGCGCTGGGTTTTGCAGAAAAGCCGTTTGAAGTTATGGAAAACGCTATGACGTTGATTTTTGCCGCTGTCGCGATTGGCGTTACACTTGTGTGTATATCCATGTTTTTAAACATGTATTCTTCTTTAAAGCGGCGCGATTTTGAAAATGGTCTTTTTGGTGCAAGCGGGCTTGCGGGTTTTATCTTTTACGCTTCGCTGATTGGCGGCGCTGTGATGCAGCTTGTATTTGGTCTGCCTATTATGAACCTGCCTTATGTGCTTTGCCTGATCATCCTGCCCTTAATCCTGATTTTTCTGCGGGAGCCGCTTGGAAAGCTTGTTGCAAGGAAAAGGGACTGGAAGCCCGAAAGCTGGGGCGAATACTGCATGCAAAATGCCTTTGAGCTTTTGGAAACGCTTTTAAGCTATGTAACCAATACCATGTCGTTTCTGCGCGTAGGCGCATTTGTTCTGGTACACGCCGGCATGATGCTGGTTGTCTTCACACTTGCAGATCTTGGCATGAAGGCGCTGGGGATGCCCGGGTACATTGTGATTGTTATCCTTGGCAACATCTTTATTATGGCGCTTGAAGCGCTGCTTGTATGTATACAGGTATTGAGGCTTGAATTTTACGAAATGTTCAGCCGTTTTTATATTGGCGCAGGGCGAAAATTTGATCCTGTGCGGGTCAAGGAACCATAAATTTGCAAATGAAAATTTTTCTGTTTTTAGCCGCAGCTTTTTGCGGATAAAATAAAATTTATTTACATTTTGGAGGTTTTCGTATGGAATATTTACTGCTTATGATCCCAGTTGTATTTCTTGTAGGCTCTGTTGTTGTGGCAATCCGCGCTGTCCACAGGGGCGCAAAAAAGCAAAAAGCTGTTGCAGTACAGATGATTTCGTTCTTTTTTGTCGCTTTGGCGTGTGTATGTACCCCGCTGGTCGCTTCTGCGGCAAATACAGACCCCACACAGGCTGCAGCAGCAGCGCAGGCCGGCGCTGATGGGATGAAATACCTGGCCGCTGCAATTGTTACCGGCCTTTCCGGCATTGGCGGCGGTATTGCCGTTGCCGCAGCTGCACCCGCTGCCATCGGGGCTACATCGGAAGATCCCAAGGCGTTTGGTAAGGCTTTGATCTTTGTTGCGTTGGGCGAAGGTATTGCGCTGTACGGCCTGTTGGTTTCCATCCTTCTTTTGTTTACCTGATAAACAAAAGCAAATTAGCAAATTGGAAGCCACGGCAACTAAAAAACAGGAAACCAGGTGAAGCTATGCGCTTTTACTTAATTAGCGATAATGTGGATACACAGATAGGCATGCGCCTTGCCGGGATAGAAGGCATTGTGATCCATGAAGACAAAGAGGTCCGGCAAGCATTGCAGGAAGCTATGGAAATGGACGATGTTGGCGTGATCCTGATGACCGAGCGCTTAATGTCGTTATGCCCTGAACTGGTATATGACCTGAAGCTGAACAGACAGCGCCCCCTGATTGTAGAAATCCCGGACCGTCATGGCAACGGCCGTACAAAGGATTCTATTACACGGTACGTACAGGAAGCGATCGGCGTAAAGCTGTAAGCCATCTGCTGTACATAGTAGCAGGAACGCACCCCATGCGTTTTTAAATGAAAATTATGCGGAGAGGAATGGTTCAACCATGGAACCCAGAGAAGACAAAACAGGCAATTTTCTGCATGCAATACAGAAGTATGCCGACGAACAGAAGCATAAGATTGAATCTGAGGTTGAACATTTTAAGCAGCAGGAGCTTAAAAAAGCCGAAGACGAGGGCCTGCGGGACGCATACAACCTGATTCAGAAGGAAATGGCGGCTATGCGCGCCGGTATAGCAAGCGAAGCGGCGCAAAAAGAGGCACAGGGCAGGCAGCGCCTTTATCAAAAGCGCTTAGAGATTATGGAAGATGTATTTTCCAAGGCTACCCAAAAGCTGATCGCATATACAAAAACGGATGCGTACAAGGAAACAATGAAAGAACGCGCAAAAGAGATTTCTGCCTATTTAAACGGACGTGATTGCGTCCTATATATCAAGCCGGAGGATGAAGGGCTCAAAGGCGATCTTTCTGCATGCTTTAACGGCCTGTGCTCGGTTAAAACAAGCAAGGACATTAAGATCGGCGGTATAAACGCCTATTGTGAAGGCCTGGGAATCGTAGTGGACCAGACACTGGACACCAAGCTTTCCGACCAAAAGGAATGGTTTTTACAAAATTCCGGATTAAAGGTCAAATAATCTTTTTTATACTTTACCCCGTCACGCCTGTGCGCACAGCAATCGGAGAGGATTGATTTTATGAAAAATCAAAATGTGATATACGGAATAAACGGCCCTGTTGTTACCGTAAAAAACACAAAATCGTTTTCAATGATGGAAATGGTTTATGTTGGAAAGGAAAAGCTTGTAGGCGAAATTATTGGAATTACCGAACAGCTTACCACCATACAGGTTTATGAAGAGACAACGGGCCTTAAGCCCGGCGACCCCGTTTATGGCACGGGCGCGCCAATGAACGTGACATTGGGGCCCGGTATTATCGACAACATTTTTGATGGGATTGAGCGTCCTCTCAAGGCAATTGAGGAAAAGTCCGGCGCGTTTATCCAAAGGGGCGCCTCTGTTTCTTCCCTGGATGAGCAAAGGCTGTGGGACGTTACCATCAAGGTCAGACCAGGCGATTATTTAGCAGGCGGGCAGATTTATGCCGTCTTGCCTGAAACCGCCATTATTGAGCACCGGCTGCTAACGCCGCCGGCACTTTCCGGAGAGGTCGTCCGTACGGCCCAAAACGGGAAATATAAGCTGCATGACACAATTGTTACAATTAAGGACGATACAGGCGCGACACATGACCTGACGCTTTGCCAGCAATGGCCGATCCGTATACCGCGCCCCGTTCAAAGAAGGCTGTCGGCGTCTGTGCCGCTGATTACCGGACAAAGAATTATTGACACGCTCTTCCCTATCTCCAAAGGTGGAACAGCCGCTATTCCCGGAGGATTCGGTACAGGGAAAACCATGACGCAGCACCAGCTTGCCAAATGGTGCGATGCCGATATTATTATTTATGTAGGCTGCGGTGAACGCGGCAATGAAATGAGCCAGGTGCTGGATGAATTTTCTGAACTGATCGACCCAAAATCACAGCGCCCCATGACAGACAGAACCGTGCTGATTGCCAACACATCCAATATGCCTGTGGCCGCGCGCGAAGCTTCTATCTATACCGGCATCACCCTTGCGGAGTACTATCGTGACATGGGTTACCACGTGGCGATTATGGCAGACTCCACCTCGCGCTGGGCAGAGGCTCTGCGCGAAATATCCGGCAGACTGGAAGAAATGCCTGCAGAAGAAGGCTTCCCTGCTTATTTGCCGTCCAGGCTTTCTGAATTTTACGAACGCGCCGGACGTGCCGACGTTTTATGCGGCAACGAAGGCTCTGTTACAATTATTGGCGCCGTTTCCCCACAGGGTGCGGATTTTTCCGAACCGGTTACACAGAACACCAAACGCTTTACACGCTGCTTTTGGGCGCTTGACAAGAGCCTTGCCTATGCCAGGCATTATCCTGCGATCAACTGGATCACAAGCTACAGCGAATATTTTACAGATCTGGACCCCTGGTTCATTGCCCACGAAGGCAACGATTTTATTAAATACCGCAGAAAAATCAACGGCATTCTTCAGGAAGAAAACCGTTTGATGGAAATTGTAAAGCTGATCGGCGCGGACGTTTTGCCGGACGATCAGAAGCTGATCATTGAAACTGCCAGGGTTATTCGAGTAGGCTTTTTGCAGCAGAACGCTTTCCATGCCGATGATACGTTTGTACCGCTTGACAAGCAGAAGCTGATGATGAAAACCATTTTACATCTGCATAAAAAGGCAAAGCATTTGATCTCTGCCGCAATCCCCATTTCCAGAGTGCTGGAGCTTGGGCTGTTTGATAAGCTGACGAAGATGAAATACGACATCCCCAATGATAAGCCTGAAATGTTTGATGCCTACCTTAAGGAAATTGACCAGGCAATCGATTCTTTGACAGAATCCTGACAGATAACACCAGCGAAAGAAGGTAAAAGCCATGATTATAGATTATGTGGGCGTAAAAGAGATCAACGGCCCTCTGATCGTTATAGACGGCGTGGAAGGCGCTTCGTATGAAGAGATCGTAGACATCCGCCTTGACGACGGTACATCCCGCCAGGGAAGGATTGTCCAAATAGCGGGACAGCGCGTGGTCGTCCAGGTTTTTGAGGGGACGCGCGGCGTATCGCTTAAAAATACAAAAACCAGGCTGACAGGCCACCCGATGGAACTGCCGCTTTCGCCGGAAATGATTGGCCGTATTTTTGACGGCGTAGGAAGGCCGATTGACGGGCTGGGTGAGATTTTTCCAGAAAAGCGTTTAAACGTCAATGGTACGCCGATCAACCCTGTTTCCAGGGTATATCCAAGAAACTATATTAACACCGGTATTTCTACAATTGATACGCTCATGACGCTGATTAGAGGCCAGAAGCTCCCGATTTTCTCCGGCTCCGGCATGAAGCACAACGAGCTTGCCGTTCAGATTGTCCGTCAGGCAAAAATTGCCGATGCATCCGGGCAGGGCTTCTGCGTTGTGTTTGCCGCCATGGGCGTAAAAAACGACGTTGCAGAGTATTTTCGTCACAGCTTTGAGCAGTCGGGCGTTTTGCAGAGAGTTGTCATGTTTCTAAACCTTTCCAACGACCCGATTATTGAACGTACTTTAACGCCGCGCTGTGCTCTGACCGCAGCGGAATATTTGGCATTTGACCTGAACATGCATGTACTGGTGATTATGACCGATATGACCTCTTATGCGGAGGCTTTGCGCGAATTCAGTTCCTCCAAGGGTGAAATTCCAGGGAGAAAGGGATATCCCGGTTATTTGTATTCCGACCTTGCTTCCCTGTATGAGCGCGCCGGGATGATCAAGGGTAAAAGTGGAAGCGTTACGCAAATTCCGATTTTGACTATGCCCAATGACGATATTACCCATCCTGTCCCCGATTTGACCGGCTACATTACAGAGGGCCAGATTGTTCTGAGCCGTTCCCTGCAAGGGCAGGGGCTTTATCCCCCGGTTGACGTTTTACCGTCACTTTCCCGTCTGATGAAGGATGGGATCGGCCAGGGATATACGCGCGAAGACCATTCTGCGCTTGCAAACCAGCTGTTTGCTTCTTATGCAAAGGTTATAGACGCACGTTCGCTTGCCTCTGTTATCGGTGAGGAGGAGCTTTCCCCCATTGACAAAAAGTATATTACGTTTGGCAGGCTGTTTGAATCCTACTTTGTAAACCAGGGCTTTACGGAAAACCGTACCATAGAACAAAGCCTGGATTTGGGCTGGAAGCTTCTGGGCACCTTACCCAAAGCAGAGCTTGACCGTGTAGACGACAATATTTTGGATCAATACTACAAAGAAACCAGCCAGGAAAGCGCGCTTGTATAATGCGCCCTGCTTTGTGTTATACACAATACAAATTTAGTTTGAAAGGCGGTGCGTTCTGTGGCCGTGCAGGCAGTTCCCACAAAAGGAAATTTGATTAACACAAAAAAGTCGTTGGCGCTGGCGAAAGTTGGCTATGAGCTTCTGGACAGGAAACGCAATATCCTAATACGCGAAATGATGTCCCTGATTGAGCATGCCAATGCCATTCAGGACAAGATAGACAACGCCTACAGCGCCGCTTATACCGCACTGCAAAAGGCCAATATAACACTTGGCTTTTGCGACGAGCTTTCACGCAGCATCCCTGTGGAAGACAGTATAAAGCTTTCCTATCGCAGCGTTATGGGCGTTGAAATTCCAATCTTATCTATTGACAGCGAAGAAACACCACCCTTGTGTTACGGAATGTATTCCACAAACTCCATACTGGATGATGCTTATTTAAAATTTAACGAGGTAAAACGCCTAACTGCCGAGCTTGCCGAAGTGGAAAACAGCGTATACCGGCTGGCGGATTCTATTAAGAAAACGCAAAAGCGCGCCAATGCACTGAAAAACATTTTGATCCCGCGCTTTACTGAAACGGTAAAATTTATTACAGACGCCCTGGACGAAAAAGACCGGGAGGAATTTTCCCGTTTAAAGGTTATTAAACGTCAAAAGCAAAATAAGGAAAAATAAACAAGAAGGTTTGAACCTGTCTTCTAAAGATTCTGCCTTCCATGCAAAAACAATTTTTTCGCCAGCAAAGGAGTTATTTTATAACTTTTGCAAAGAGGTATTTACTTTTACCAAAAGATGTGTTACAATTAACGCAGTTATAAACTGTATGTTTACCTTTTTATATGGAGGTTATACAAAATGAAAAAAATATTGGCTGTATTGTTTGCAGTTTTGTTGATTTCGGTATCTTCTGTTGCGGCTTTGGCAGCGCCCAGCCCAACCGCACCCGTCATCTATAACGTTACGGTTGAAGCGCAGCAGGGCGGCAGCGTGCATTCGTCTGTTGAAACTGTGCAACAGGGCGATCAGGTTATTCTTACCGCAACAGTGGACGACGGCTACATATTTACCACCTGGAATATTAGCGGCGAATATGAAATTATAGAAGGCTCTCTTTCATCGGAGCGTATTGTCGTCCGCCCCGACTCTGACATACATGCAACTGCGGGATTTAAGGCTGCTTCGGCAGATGTTCCAACTTCTCCCACAGAAGGGCCGGCTCCGGGACCGGGCAATGATTCACCCACTTCTCCACAGACAGGCTATGACGGTTTTGTTTTTGCAGGCTTATCCGTGCTGTTGCTTTCAGGTATTGTGCTGTTTGCAGTAAAGACACGTTCTGCTAAAGCGAAATAAAGCATAAAGTATTTTAAAACTTAGAAACCTCCGCTTTTCTCTTATTGAACAGCGGAGGTTCTTTATTCGGCTCTGATTTTTCAGGCTTAAAAAGCTGACGGTGTTGCTTATGGGAACAAAAAAACATACAAAGCTCTGGATTGTGCTGCTGATTATTTTTCTTGTGGCGGCAGCCATTGGCGCAGGCGTGGCTATCTGGTATTTTTCCAGCGGCTATACGTCGCAACAGTTGAAAAGTCTGGTGGAACCCCCCACCGATCCTACAAATTCGGCGACAGCCGCTACCGATGCAAGCGGTATTGTATATAAGGATAATCCGATTGATTTTAACAAACTTCAGGAAATCAATGCGGATTTGTACGCATGGATCAAAATTCCAAATACCAGTATTGATTATCCGGTAGCACAGGCGTATTATGAGGCCGACAGCTTTTATTTAGACCATAATATTTATAAGGAATATGAATTTGCAGGCACAATCTATACGGAAAAGAAAAACAGTAAGGATTTTTCTGACCCAAACACGGTTTTATATGGGCATAATATGCTCAACGGCACCATGTTTCAAAACCTGCATTATTTTCAGGATCCCGATTTTTTTAACGACAACGATATACTTTATATTTACACACCGGGCCATATTCTTACGTACAGGATATTTGCAGCTTATCAATACGACGACAGGCACATTTTAAATTCGTTTGATTTTTCCGATGAAGCCGTTTTTGCGCAGTACCTGGAAGACTGTTTAAACCCGCGTTCCATGCTTTGCAATGTACGTGAAGATACGACGCTTACCACGGATGATAAAATTATTACATTGAGCACCTGTCTTGGCAGCAATAAAAGTGTCAGATATTTGGTGCAGGGGGTATTGATCAAAGATGAGCGCACAAGATAACAGCAATATACCAAAACCCGCGGACAGTCCCGAAAAGAAGGGGCAGGCCTCGTCTGCCGCTACTGCAACTGACGATTTAAACGATTATATTTTTGTTAGAAGAAGGAAACGGCACAAGAAGCATAAAGTGCGCAGAGCACTGCTGATTGTATTTGCTTGTCTTGCCGGCTTTGTTGTGCTAACCGTTTCCACTGTTTTTGTCCTGCAAAGCATAGGGCACGATAAGCTGTTGGATTACCAGGATGTTGATATGTCTGCTCCTGTGATCGACAACGCGCCTGTACAGACAAATGAAGACGGGAAGGTTGTTTTTTATAACGGAAAGACATACCGCTTTAATGAAAATATTACCAGCATTTTGTGTATGGGGATTGATAAAGAAGAATTGGCGCTGGAGAATGATGTAATTGGCACGGCCGGACAGGCAGACGCAGATTTTCTGGTTGCGCTGGATACCGCTACAGGGAAAACCACCGTGATTAATCTTTCCAGAGATACAATGGTGGATGTCAACCTCTATTCGGAAAGCGGGCAGTTCCTGCAAACGGACCAGATGCAGCTTTGCCTTTCCTATGCCTATGGCGACGGAAAGGAAACAAGCTGCGAAAACACGGTGCGTTCTGTTTCCCGTTTGTTTTACGGCCTGCCGATCCACTCTTACTTTGCAATTGATTTGGAGGCCATCAGCGTACTCAACGATGCGGTCGGCGGTGTGGAGGTCACCTTGCAGGAGGACATGCGCTCTCCCTACGGCGGAACGCTCAACGCCGGAGACACCGTTTTACTGGTAGGCGATGAAGCAGAGCAGTATGTGCGTTACCGCGATACAGAGCAGCTGGATTCAAACAGCAGCAGAATGGAACGGCAGAAAACCTATTTGCAGTCGTTTCTTAACAAAGCGCTGACCTCGACAAAAAATGATTTTTCCGTTCCATTAAAGCTTTACGAAACAGCTACCCCCTATATGGTAACAAACCTTTCTGTGGACAAGGTAACCTATCTTGCGCTGAACACCATATCGCACGGAGGTATGGAGCCTATATTTGAAAGCGTGCCGGGTACCGTAAAACAAGGGGAAGAATATGCCGAGTTTTATCCAGATGAAAAGGCGCTTTATGAAATGATTTTGCAGGTTTTCTATACGGAAGTGGAAGAGTAAAATACTTAAGGAACAGGGCAAGCTCTGTTCCTTTGCTATTTGTCTGTGTTTTGCCGGCTTCCCCGGAGGAAATGGGAAATATAAAAGATACATAAGGTTTACACCGTATCTAAAAATTCTGTAAAATGCATGGAAGGTGAGGTACTTGTATGCAAAAGTTTGGGGAAACAATTGAAATCCGCTGCCCATGCAAAAAGAAAACGTGTCCAAGATATGGAAAATGTGGAGAATGCCTTTTATACCACAGGCAGCATAAGCGTTTTCCCCCGTACTGCAAACGCAGGGGAAGAAGCCCTAAAACGATATTTGAAACACCGCGCCTGCTTTTGCGGGAGCTGGAGCAGAGCGATTTTGCAGACCTGTGCAGCCTGCTGCAAGATCAAGATGTTATGTACGCTTATGAACACGCTTTCGATACGCAGGAGGTTGTGCAGTGGCTTCAAACGCAGCTGCAGCGTTACAAAAAGGATGGCTTTGGCCTGTGGGCCGTTATTTTAAAACAGACGGGCATGTTTATCGGGCAGGCAGGTATTACCATGCAGGAGCTACCTACCGGGTATGAACCGGAAATTGGGTATCTGCTGAAAAAGGAGTATTGGCATTGTGGATATGCCACGGAAGCGGCGCGAGGATGTATGGAATATGCTTTTTCCGTTTTAGCGCTTGACAGAATCTGTTGCATCATACGTGACAACAATTTGCCGTCACAGCGGGTGGCTATGCGCTGCGGCATGGTGCAAAAAGGCCGGTTTATCAAGCATTATTACGGTATGGATATGCCGCATTTGATTTTTGGGACGAAAAAGGATGTTTGTTTTTAAAAAAGCTTGCCGCTCGCTAAAATATACTTTTAAACGTTCAAAAAGCTTGCCGTCTGCAATTTTTCACTGCAGATGGCAAGCTTTTTTCTTTTTTATCTTTCAGGAAGTGTTTCAAAAAACAGGGTTTGATCCATCAACCGCCCCGGCTCTGTTTCATTTTGATTATATGCGATACACAGCTTTGTATACGCCGCTTCGGGCGATATATTAAACAGGGGCACAACACCCGCCTGTAAAAGTGCATGCTCTGTTGCGTACAGCCCGCTTGCCTGCCGTCTTTTAAAAGATGCGCCATATACCACCGTTTTCTGCCTGTGGCAGCGTTCTATAAACGGAAGAACACAGGTTGCTTCTTCCCCCTGCGTACAGGCTGTTGCGCTATGATACAGGTATAAAAGCACCGCCTTTGCATTTTGGACGGAGAAAAGATCATACTGAATATTTGGATATGACTGCACCATAAGCACAGGGGTTGTAAAAACAGGCGGCTGCATAAAAACCGGCTTTTGGCGAACACACAGCTCTTCGGGCTTTGGATTACAGGGATTTTTATCCAAAACAAACGCGCCGTGCTCTATATAACCAAAAGGCGCGCCGCCAAACGGCGTAAACACATCCAAATACGGATCTGCCTGGCACAGACGTGAAGCAAGATACATTGCCTGCTTTTCTTGCTTGTCACGATAAGATACAAAAACACCCTTTAACCCCGCGTTTGTTATAAAATCCACCGCCGCCTTAAAATTTTCAAGCCCGTTGCTTTTTTCATCCTCAAGCGGCCGGTCTGCCGCCGTTAGTATAACGGGAACGGGCGTGTGGCGCAAAAGAAAGCTTACAAGCGCAGCGGTATAGGACAAGGTGTCTGACCCGTGCGTGATGATCACGCCGTCAAAGGCCTGCAAATCGATTGAAAACAAATATGCGCACAGTGTATTCCAGGTGCTGTAGGTTATATTTTCACTTAACAGCTGCAATGGCTGTACCGGCAAAAAGTT
Organism: uncultured Oscillospiraceae bacterium; assembly: GCA_900541565.1. Taxonomy (GTDB): domain Bacteria; phylum Bacillota; class Clostridia; order Oscillospirales; family Acutalibacteraceae; genus Scatavimonas; species Scatavimonas merdipullorum. Next base: position 17,528 of record UQKB01000006.1, on the reverse strand, counting down.
TGCTGTTTCACCGTATTTTTGCACATATTGGGTAAGCAGCGCATGGGATTGCTGCCGGTCCACATTGATGATACGGCCCTGCGTGCGGCTGCCAATTGTGCCGCCTGTAAACACTACCAATATTTTTTTCATTTGCAATCCGTCCTTTTTACATCGCGCTGTTTTACAGCTGCTTTTACTTTTATAAAATTTTTATTCAAACAACATATGCCGGAGCGGATATCCATCCGCTCCGGCTTGTTCCATATAGACGCTTCTGCCATCATCTGCGGGCATGTTCGGTCAGGCACCGCAAAACCTCTTGCTGTGTAGGAAGAGACATAACCTTTTGCGCAAGCATGTCTGCCTCTTCCTTGCTCCATGCGGCAATAGCCTTTCTGGTGGCAAGAACGCTTGTCGGACTTACGCTGTATTCCTCCAGCCCAAAGGATATGAGCAGTGGAATCAGCAATGGATCCGCTGCAGCTTCGCCGCACATTCCCGCCAAGATGCCCGCATCTTTTGCGCAAGTTACAATACGCCGGATCATACGCAAAACGGCAGGATCATAATGGGAATATAAATATGCGACATTGGCGTTTCCCCTGTCGGCGCACATGGTATACTGCGTCAGGTCGTTTGTTCCAATACTGAAAAAATCGGCTTCTTTTGCAAGCAGGTCTGCTATAACGGCCGACGCCGGCGTTTCCATCATCACACCCAGCTGAATGGCGCTGTTAAACGGCACACTCTGGTCTGTAAGTTCTTCTTTCAGCTGGGCAAGCAGCGCTTTGACCTGGCGCAGTTCTTCTACACGGGTTACAAGCGGCACCATAATCCGTATATCCCCATATGCGCTTGCCCGGAGCAGGGCGCGCAGCTGCGACTTGTAGATATCTGTACGTTTTAGGCAAAAACGCACAGCCCGGAAGCCTAAAAACGGATTTTCCTCTTTTTGGAGGCCCAAATATGGAATTTCTTTATCACCGCCAATATCCAGCGTACGGATGACAACTGGCTTTCCCTTCATCATCAGCGCAACTTTTTTATATGCTTCAAATTGCTCCTCTTCCGTAGGAAGCGCAGTTTGGTCCATAAACAGGAACTCTGTCCTGAAAAGGCCGATGCCTTCGCTGTCGTTGTCAACGGCGGCCTGGGCATCGAGCGGGGTGCCGATGTTGGCTGCAAGCTGCACAATGCAACCATCTTTTGTAGCCGTTTGCTTACCGATAAAGGCCTTGAGCGCTTTTTTTTCTGTTAAATAGGCCTTTTGCCGCGCGGTATAGTCTGCAAGCTGTGCGGGATCCGGCGCCTGCAGCACCTCGCCGCTGTCGCCGTCCAAAATCACCATATCCCCGTTGTGTAAAACGTCAACGGCATGCTCCAGGCTGAGCACCGCCGGTATTTCAAGCGCCCTTGCCAATATAGCACTGTGCGAGGTTTTCGACCCGGTCTGTGTAATGATTCCGGCTATATTTTCTTTGCAGATACCGGCTGTCATAGAGGGCGTCAGCTCTGCTGTGACAAGCACGGTGCCCGGCGGAGCCGCAGAAATGTCCGCCTCTTCCCTGCCAAGCAAAATACGTAAGATTCCGTTTTTAATATCCTTTACATCTGTTGCCCGCTGGTTTGTAAGATCGTCATCCGCCGAAGAAAAAATGGAAATAAACATATCACATACGCTTTCCAACGCGCTTTCCGCACACTGCCCGCTTTCTATGCGTTTTTCAATTTCTTCACGCATATACGGGTCCTGCAGCATTAAAACGTGGCCCTGCAGAATTTCTGCTTCCTTTTCACCGGCAGTCTTTTTCAGCCTTTCCGCCTTTTCAAGCGTTGCGCTGCAAAAGCCTTCGACCGCGCTTTGATAGCGTGCAAGCTCGCTTTGCACATCTTCAGCCGCTTTAGGCACATATGACAGGTCGTGCTCCTTGATCAGCAGCACTTTGCCCATACCGATGCCTGAGGAAGCGCCTATTCCCTTTAACATGGCATTCACCCCTTGACTATTTGCACAAGGCATTATTCCCCTAACCCAGATTCAATCAGCGCAATCGCTTTATCAAGCGCTTCCTGCTCGTCAGGCCCGCTGCATTCTATCTGAATTTCACTGCCGCATTTGATGCACGCGGCAATAATATTCATCAGGCTTTTTCCATTTATTTTATTTCCGTTAAAATGGATCCATATGTCGGACTGAAATTTTCCCATTGCATTTGCAAAAACGCCGGCAGGGCGCATATGAAACCCCTGTCCGTTTGTAAGCGTTACTTTTTTTGATACCATTGTAAAGCACTCCTTTATACTTGTTCTGGAAAACATCCCTTTTTATACCGTTTTATTTTACCTGTTCTTTTTTCCGTTGATTAACCGGCTTTTTAAAAAGCGCAAGGAAGAGCATACCGACCACAGCTCCCGCTGCAAGCGCCGCCAGATACATAGGCCAGTTGCCAACCACTGCAAACACAAATATACCGCCGTGCGGTGCCATAAGCGTGCAGTTAAACGCCATGGAAATACCGCCTGCCGTTGCAGCGCCCAATACACACGCCGGGATTACACGCAACGGGTCTGCCGCTGCATAGGGAATTGCGCCTTCTGTAATAAAGCTTAACCCCATAATATAGTTGACTATACCGTTTTTGCGTTCTTCCGCTGTAAACCGGTTTTTGAAAAAGGTGGTTGCAAGCGCAATTGCAAGAGGCGGCACCATCCCGCCAACCATTACAGCCGCCATAATGTCATAATTACCAGAAGCAATGGCCGCCGTACCAAACACATATGCGGCTTTATTGAAGGGTCCGCCCATGTCGATTGCCATCATGCCGCCAAGCACGCAGCCAAGTATGATTTTACTGCCCTCGTTCATAGAATTTAGGAAATTGGTAAGACCCGTGTTAATCATACCCATAAACGGATTCACTGCGCACATGATCACCGCAATCAAACCAAGGCCTACAAGCGGGTAAATTAAAACAGGCTTGATCCCTTCCAAAGCGTGGGGCATCTTATCGCAGAGCTTTCTAAGGCCCAGCATGAGATACCCGCCGACAAAGCCGGCAAAGAGCGCCCCCAGAAAACCAGAGGGAATATCGCCGCCCGGCAGTGAAAACGTGGAACCCGTCGTAGCCAAAAAGCCGCCGACAAAACCAACCAAAAGGCCGGGTCTGTCTGCGATGCTGCTTGCAATATAGCCCGCAAGAATTGGGATCATAAAATTAAACGCGTAATCTCCGATGGTTTTAAAGAAAGCGGCCGCCGGCGTGGCCACGCCAAAATTGCTGTCCTGCGGCGCGCCTGCAATGGTGTCAATCAAAAACGCAATGGCAATAAAAATACCGCCGGCGACAACAAACGGAAGCATATGTGAAACGCCATTCATCAGGTGTTTATAAATCTGCCTGCCAAAGCTTTCTTTTTCCTGCTCGGCGGCAGCCGCCTGCGTGCCTCCCGTATGATGATAAACAGGCACCTGCCCGTTTATAACTTTACCGATGAGCTCTTCCGGCTTATGGATGCCGTCTGCAACCTTGACACTGAGCACGGGCTTACCGTCAAAACGCGCCATTTCTACCGTTTTGTCTGCCGCAATAATAATGCCGTCGGCATTTGCAATTTCTTCTTTTGTCAGCACATTTTTAGCCCCGCCCGAGCCGTTTGTTTCTGCTTTCAGCGGATAGCCCATTTCCTTTCCCGCTTTTTCAAGCGCTTCTGCAGCCATATAGGTGTGGGCGATCCCCGTTGGGCAGGCGGTAACAGCCAGTACACGAAAGCCCTCTTTTTGGGGCTGCGCGGCCTGTGCCTTTGCTTCCTCCGGAAACTTTTCCGCTTCCTTTTGATTGATAACCGCTAAAAATTCTTCCTTTGTTTTTGCCTGCAGCAGCGCGCTGCGAAAGGCTTCGTCCATCAGCAAAACCGTTAATCTGGAAAGCACCTCCAGATGCAGGTCGCCGTCCATAGGCGCTGCAATCATAAAAATAAGGTTGGAGGGTTTTCCGTCCATTGCCTGGTAATCCACGCCGTCCGGCACCGTGATTGCCGCCAAGCCCGGATTTTTTACCGCCGGGCTTTTTGCATGCGGGATGGCAATTCCATCGCCGATTGCAGTCGTACCGGCTGCTTCCCTGTCAAGGATCCCCTGCGTGTACGCTTTTACATCTGTAAGGTTTCCCGCTTTTTGATGCAGAGCAACCATTGTTTGGATCACTTCGTCTTTTGAAGCGACCTTCGCATGCAGGAGAATTGCTTCTTTTTTAAGCAAATCTGTAATACGCATAAGTCCCGTTCCTTTCTTTATAAAATTTCCAGCAGCTCCGTTACTTTCTGTTTGGTTGCAAGACCCGGAGAAAACGCCGTAGCGCTGCCTGCCGCCGTACCTGTCTTCAGCGCGTAAGCGTAATCCTTGCTGCATGTATACCCATAAATAAAACCGGCCACCATGGAATCCCCCGCTCCAACAGAGTTTACAACCTTCCCCGCAGGCACGCCCATTCTGTAAAAACGCCCGTTTTCATCCAGCAAAATAGAACCGTCGCCTGCCATAGACACCAAAACGTTCTGCGCTCCCATTTCCTGCAGCCTGTGTGCACATGCTTTGATTTCGTCGTCTGTCTTAAGGTTTTTTTGAAAAATCTCACCCAGCTCTATACTGTTGGGCTTAATCAAAAACGGACGATATTTCAATACATTGACCAGCAAATCTTTTGTTGCGTCGACTACAAAACGAATTCCTTTGCCCTGCAGCCTTGAAAGAATTTTTTCATACATGTCCTCTGGCAGAGTTTTGGGGATACTGCCGGCAAGAACCAACCAATCGTCCGCCTGCAGGTGGTCCAGCCTTTCCAAAAGCGAACAAATTGCCTGCTGTGGTATAGGCGGCCCCTGGCCGTTGATCTCTGTTTCCTGCCCTGCCTTTATTTTTATATTGATTCTGGAAAAGCCTTTTGGCAGCCTGATAAACTCGGCTTCTATTCCCTGTGCGCGCACCCCTCTTTCAATGGCGTCGCCCGTAAAGCCGGCTATAAAGCCCAACGCCCGATTTTGTATACCGAGGGAGGCAAGAACAGTAGACACGTTGATCCCCTTTCCTCCGCAAAACAGTTCTTCCGACGTTGTACGGTTTACCTGCCCCATTATAAGGTCGTTAATATGCACAACATAATCCAAAGCCGGGTTAAATGTTACCGTATAAACCAAATTTTACACCTCCTTTATCACCGCTTTATCGTGATATTTAGTATCGGGAACGCTGTCCGTAACTATGCACACCTGCGACAAATCTGCAAAGGTTACCGATGAAATCTTTCCAAATTTGCTGCTATCTGCAAGCACATAGGTGATATAACTTCTGTTGACTGCCTCTGCTTTGATCAAGCCCTCCTCAACGTCGGGCGTGGTAACACCGTGGTCATCCGATATGCCGTTGGCTCCCAGAAAGGCCTTTGTAAAATTCATTTTTTTCAGGTTAATCACAGCCTCTGCGCCAACGACCGCTTCGGTAGAAAGCTTAAGCTGTCCACCGATGATATAAGCCTTAAAGCCTTTTTGAATCAGCTTTTTTGCATGTGCCACACCGTTTGTAACAAATGTGGCGCGGGTTTTCTGCAAAAAGTCAATCATCTTTTCGGTCGTTGTGCCGGCGTCGATATATATAAAGTCGTGGTCATTGACAATGGAAGCGGCATATCTTGCAATCCGCTCTTTCTCCTTTATATGCAGGCGCGCTTTGGTCTGCACGTCTTCCTCCTGCATGGTAAAGCTGTTTGTAAGCAGCGTAGCGCCGCCATGCACTTTATTGAGCTTCCCCTGCTCATGCAGAGCGTTCAGGTCACGCCTTATAGTCGATTCCGAAGTGTGTAGGCAAGCGGTCAGCTCTGTTACCGTTACAGCCTTTTTTTCCTGCAAAATACGCAGTATTTGTGCATATCGTTCCTCTGTAAGCATAAGACAATTGACCTCCTTGCAATTAGAATAGCAGCAATTTCAATCAAAGTCAAGCATTTTCAATCAAAAAAAGTAGAAAAATAATAAAAAACAATCAAATTCATTCAATTTATTGCAATAAAAGAGGGTTCGGCAATTAGAAAGCATGCAAAACTGCCCTTGTGTAAAACAAACCCCAGCGTTTACACCACTTTGAAAAGCCTGCTCTTTCATTTTGAAAGCTTTCATTGCGCACATATCTGTAAAATTGCGGTTTTTATTGTGTGAATTTTTCCCCCTTTCAATTCATCTGTAAATACCATATAAAAAAATGACTATATTGCAAATTTTGTTTAAAAAAATGTATACTTTTGCAAAAATATATGGTAATATACTTAAAAATGTATATTTTAGGCATAAATACAGAGACAACGCCAGGCTTGGGTTCCAGACAGATATAAGCATGTTTGTATAAAATTTATCTTTCAGCGCAATTCTTACACTTTATTTGCATAGAACGTGGCATTTCCCCCATTTTAAATACGGAGGTCAAGCAATGAAAAAAGAAGCCCCAATTTATTTTGCTCATACCAACCATGCCGGTCTGCAACAGACAGTAAAAGAGCACCTAATGGGTACAGCAAGCCGTGCAGCAGAATTTGCCAGAGCCTTTGGCGGAGAAGAACACGCATATTTGGCCGGTTTACTGCATGATATCGGCAAGTATAGCGAAGCCTTTCAACGGCGTCTTGCAGGCAGCAGTGAGCAGGTGGATCATTCTACGGCTGGCGCACAGGTTGCGCTTCAAGAATTACAACAGCTGGAGGTTGCTTTTGCAGCGGCAGGCCATCATGGAGGCCTGCCAGACGGCGGAAGCCGTATAGATACAAAAGACAGCGGTACATTGCTGGGAAGATTAAAGAAAACGGTCGAGCCTTATACCGCTTGGCGCTGCGAAATTCAGCCAACACCGGCGAAGCGTCCCGAAAATCTGCCAGCAGACAATTTTACGGAGTTTTTTTATATTCATATGCTGTATTCCTGCCTGGTTGACGCGGACTATATTGATACAGAAACCTTTATGGCAGGCATGGAAGCACCACGCGGCAAATATTCTGCTATTTCAGAGCTTTCAGAAAGCCTGGTTTCCCATGTAAAGCCCTGGCTTGATCATGCTGATACAGAGCTGAATAAAAAGCGCTGTGAAATTTTAAAAACCTGCTTTACCTGCGGAGCAAACGCTGAAAAGGGATTATATACCCTTACGGTTCCCACCGGCGGCGGTAAGACCGTTGCTTCCCTTGCTTTTGCGCTTTCTATGGCCAAAGCCCAAAAAATGGAGCGGGTAATTTATGTGATTCCCTATACCTCGATCATTGACCAAAACGCAGCCGTTTTTAAGCAGATACTCAAGCCGGAAAACGTGGTGGAACATCATGCTGGCATAGAACGTGCAGTCGCCGAAGAAGACGCAGACAACCCACAGGCATACCGTAAGGCATTGGCGGTTGAAAACTGGGATGCGCCGGTGATCGTTACAACAGCCGTGCAGTTTTTTGAATCGCTGTATGCCGATCACCCTTCGCGATGCAGGAAGCTGCACAATATTGCAAACAGTGTGATAATTTTTGACGAAGCACAAACTTTACCTGTTCCCTATCTTTCCCCTTGCGTTGCTGCAATTGGCGAACTGGTACGCCATTATGGCGCTACTGCCGTTCTTTGCACTGCAACACAGCCTGCGCTGCAGCCGCTGTTTGATAAGCTGGCTTGCGGGCTTGCTATGCGCGAAATTTGGAAAGACAGCTCCACATCTTTTGAAATTTTTCGGCGAACAAGGCTTTCTCTTGCAGGAAAGTTGGACGCACAGAAACTGGTTGCGCGTTTGAACACGCAAAACCAGGTGTTGTGCGTAGTAAACCGCCGGTCCACCGCACAAAAGCTGTATGCAGAATTAAAGGAAGAGGGCAGGTATTGCCTTACCACCCTGCTGTGCCCGTCCGACCGAAAGCGCTTACTGGCAGAAATCCGGGAACGCTTGGCACAGGGGATTCCTTGCCGCGTCGTTTCCACCTCTTTAATTGAAGCTGGGGTAGATGTGGATTTTCCCCAGGTCTGGCGCGAAGAGGCAGGGCTGGATTCTATCCTGCAAACGGCAGGGCGCTGCAACCGGGAAGGCAGACGCGCCCTGCAAAATAGCTTTGTGTTCATATTTCAGCTGTCCGGCCAAGAGGCGCCAGGCATGCTCAAACAAAACATAGCGGCTACTCGCATGGTTCTGCGCGAATATGATGATCCCACCACGCCCGACGCGATTGAAGCATATTTTTCGCACCTGCTTACTATGGCAGGAGACAAGGCGTTAGATCAAAAAGGAATTCTGGACGGAATTGCAAGAGGAATGGACGGCCGGATGTTTCCGTTTGCCCTGGTGGCAAAACGGTTTCACCTGATTGAATCCCCCACGACAACGGTTTATATTCCGCTGGGAGAAGGGCAACAGCTTGTAGAGCAGCTACAACTGGGTAAGATCAGCCGCGAGCTGTACCATAAATTGGGGCAATATGCGGTAAACATTTACCCTCAGCACCTGACAGCGCTTCAAAATGCCGGTGCCGTCGCCCCCGTATGCGAGGAGGCATTTGTCCTTCTTGATACAAAGCTTTACAGCAACCATACCGGCTTAAGTTTAGACATTGAAACAGGAAACGGCTGGTTTGTATAAAAACGAAAGGGGGTGGCAAACAGAAATCCATCCTTTTTATGCAATCACAAATTTAAATTTATTATGAAAGTGGTGATGCTGATGATTCAACTGGAAGTCTGGGGTGCATATGCGGCATTTAACCGTGCAGAGCTTAAAACGGAAAGAATGTCGTACGATGTGCCGACTCCTTCGGCAGCACGCGGGATGGTAGAGGCAATTTATTACCACCCGGGACTGAAATGGCATATTCGGCGAATTTATGTGCTTTCCCCTATCCGCTTTACAAATATCCGCCGTAACGAAGTCAAAAGCAAGATCTCATGCACCACGGTGCGCAGCGCTGCCCTGGGCAGTGGCACGCCGCTGTATTTGGCCGCATCTGAGGATATTGTGCAGCGGGCGTCCATGGTCTTGCAGGATGTACATTACGTCATTGAAGCCGAATTTTCCATAACAGACGCCGCCGCACCCGGTGATAATGCAGGAAAATTTCAGGATATTGTCACGCGGCGTATGAAAAAGGGGCAGTGCTACCATACCCCCTATTTGGGCTGCCGTGAATTCCCCGCAAATTTCCGCCGCTGGCCCGGAGGCCCAGTCCAAACAATTGATGAAACACGAGACCTGGGACTGATGCTTTATGACTTTGATTACTCTGATCCGGCCAATATTACACCGACGTATTTTCGTGCCCGGCTGGAAAACGGAATTATCAATATAGCGGATTGCGAGGTGTACCGATGATCTTACAGGCACTGACCCGCCACTACGAGGAGTTGCTGGCGCTGGGTAAAATTACGCCTCCCGGTTGGGCAAAAGTTAAGGTTTCTTACGCTTTGGAGCTGACAGATGACGGAAGCCTTTTAAGCCTGCTTCCGTTACAGACCGAACAAAAGCGAAAAAATAAAAGCGTATGGGTACCGCAGGAGCTTGAAGCACCCATGCCGGTAAAAAGGTCTTCCGGTGTGGCGGCAAATTTTTTATGCGACAACAGCAGTTACCTACTGGGTATAGATCAAAAAGGAAACCCCAAACGGACATGCGAATGCTTTGCAGCTTGTAAGGCGCTGCACCTTGCATTGCTGCAAAACGCCACATCCCCGGCTGCTCGTGCTGTTTTTCAGTTTTTCAGTCATTGGGACCCCGCATACGCCGGGGAACATCCGGCTATGACAGAGCCAGGCGTCTTACAAGGCGGCAATCTGGTGTTCTGGTATAAAGGGCAATGTGTAAACGGTGATCCACAGCTGCGGGAAATCTGGCAAAAGCACTACGACAGCGCAGACGCTGCCCAGACCATCCGCTGCCTTGTTACCGGAAGGCGCGAACCGCTTGCACAGCTGCACCCAAATATCAAAGGCGTACAGGGCGCGCAAAGCAGCGGTGCTGCGTTGGTTTCTTTTAATGCGCCGGCGTTTTGCTCCTATGGGCATGAACAGGGCGCCAACGCGCCGGTAGGCAGCTATGCGGCGTTTGCTTATACCACAGCGCTCAACCATCTGATTGCCGACCGAGAGCATATACGCCGGGTAGGCGATACGACCTTGGTGTGTTGGGCCGAAGGAGGAAAGCACGGTTACCAGGAGTGTTTTATAGAGGCAATGTTCCGCGACACTTTGACAGAGCTTGACGTTCGGACGGCCTTTATCAAGCTGGCAAACGGCGACCCGGTTGAATGGAACGACAATTTATTAGACCCCTCTACCCAATTTTATGTTTTGGGGCTTGCACCGAACGCGGCGCGCCTTTCGGTACGTTTTTTCTTACAAAACAGCTTTGGCGCGCTTGCACGCAATATAAAGTGCCATTACGACCGTTTAAACATGATACGTCCTTCCTTTGAAAAGTTTGATACCTTGCCGATTTGGCGGCTTCTGCAGGAAACAACCAATAAAAACGCGCGCAATCCGGCGCCTTCTCCACAACTGGCAGGCGAACTTCTGCGGGCAGTGCTGACGGGTGGGTTTTATCCGGCAACACTGTTACAGGGGATTACCCTGCGCATACGAGCAGAACAAAAAATCACCTGGGGAAGAGCGGCCGGGATAAAGGCTTATTATTTACGCAATTCCAAAAATGCATTACTCAAGGAGGTTATGACAGTGGAACTCAATGAACAAAGCAACTATCTTCCGTATGTGCTGGGCCGGCTTTTTTCTGTGCTGGAAGCTGTGCAGGAGGCTGCCAATCCCACCATTAACTCGACCATTAAAGACAGGTATTTTAATTCGGCTTCGGCTTCGCCTGCTTTTGTTTTCCCGCTGCTGATCAATCTGGCAGAAAAGCATCTGGCAAAGCTGCAGAAAGGCCATAAGATCTATTATAGCCGGCAAATTGCAGACTTGGTTGACCGGATCCAGAAATCTTTACCCAAGCGTTTAGCGCTGGATGAACAGGGCGCTTTTCAGATTGGGTATTATCACCAAACGCAAAAACGTTTTACGAAGAAGGGAGAACAATAAAAATGGCTGAAATCATCAAAAACCGTTATGACTTTGTTATTTTATTCGATGTGGAAAATGGAAACCCCAATGGGGACCCGGACGCGGGCAACATGCCGCGGATTGATCCCGAAAGCGGTTACGGTTTGGTAACGGACGTTTGCCTGAAAAGAAAAATCCGCAATTATGTGGACACAGTAAAGGAGGACGCCACCGGCTACCGCATCTACATAAAAGATCAAGTACCGCTAAACCGGAACGACGCCGAAGCGCTGGAGTATTTGGGAGTTGGGGACGACTTAAAAGCAGCAAAAAAAGAGAAACCCATGCTGGATGTCGAAATCCAGAAATTTATGTGCCAGAATTTCTATGATATTCGCACCTTTGGAGCAGTTATGACAACCTTTGTCAAGGGAAATTTAAACTGCGGACAGATCCGCGGACCCGTACAGCTGGGATTTGCCCGCAGCGTTGACCCTATCATGCCGCAGGAAGTAACTATTACCCGCATTGCCATTACAACCGAGCTGGACGCAGAACGCAAGGATACGGAAATGGGACGCAAACATATTGTGCCTTACGGTCTTTATCGGGCTGAAGGTTATATTTCTGCCAATCTTGCCCGTAAAACCACCAAATTTTCAGAAGAAGACCTTAAGCTTTTGTGGCAGGCAATTTTGAATATGTTTGAAAACGACCGCAGCGCTGCCCGCGGCAAGATGGCGGTTCGCGAACTGATTGTCTTTAAACACGACACAGAACTGGGCAATGCGCCTTCGTACAAGCTGTTTGACGCTGTTCGTATAGCGCGTAAAGAAGGTGTTGCGGTGCCGCGCAGCTATCAAGATTATGTGATAGAAGTAGACAACGAACTGCCGGCAGGCGTTACCTGCGAAAGGATGTCCTGATGGAACAAGCAGAAAATGATTACATGTTAATGTCCGGCATACAGCACTTTTGCTTTTGCCGCCGTCAATGGGCGCTGATTCATTTGGAACAGCAGTGGTCTGAAAATATGCAGACTGCACAGGGGCGTTTGGTGCATGAACGCTGCCACGATGAACAGTTAACAGAGAAACGTGGAAATCTGCTGATTGTACGTGGAATGCGAGTGATTTCCCACCGGCTGCGTTTAAGCGGGAGCTGCGACGTGGTGGAATTTCGCATATCTCCAAATGGAATATCGCTGCAAGGCCGCGAAGGACTTTGGCTCCCAACCCCTATAGAGTATAAACGCGGGCATACCAAGCAAGGCGATTCGGACCGCCTGCAGCTGTGTGCGCAGGCCATGGCGCTGGAAGAAATGCTTGTCTGTGACATTCCCCGGGGCGCGCTTTATTATGCCGAAACCCGACGCCGTGAAGTAGTAGAAATTACAGAAAAGTTACGACAGGTAACCCAATCCATGGCAGAGGAAATGCGGCGATATTTTGACCGCGGCTACACCCCAAAAGTGCGTCCGCAAAAACATTGTAATGCCTGTTCGCTAAAAGAGATTTGTCTTCCGGCACTTTATAAGCATGTCAACGCGTCAGAGTATATTCATACGCATGTTCAGCAAGCCACAGAACAGGCTGAGGAGGTAAACAGAGCATGAGACACCTGCTTAATACACTGTTTGTTCTTACAGAAGACAGCTATCTTTCTTTGGATGGAGAAAACGTTGTGGTAAACCGGGAAAAAGCAGAATTTGCCCGTTTTCCTCTGCACACACTTGAAGGAATTTTATGCTTTAACTATGCCGGAGCTAGCCCCGCATTGATGGGAGCCTGCGCGCGCCGTGGAATTGATTTGTGCTTTTTTACACCAAACGGGCACTTCTTGGCTCGTACAATGGGAGAAGAACGTGGAAATGTTCTGCTTCGGCAAACGCAATACCGCATATCTGATTCTCCACAGGAAAGCTGCCGCTATGCCAGCGCGTTTATCCTTGGAAAAGTTTATAACGCACGCTGGGTTTTAGAACGCGCTACACGGGACCATCCGCAGCGTGTTCCCGTTGATCAGTTAAAATATGCCTGTGCACAGCTGGCATTGACTTTGCCACTGATTGAAACCTGCCAACAGGCTGACCAGCTTATGGGGTTAGAGGGACAAGCTGCCCAGCACTATTTTTCTATGTTTGGCAATCTTGTCCTTCAGCAGCAAAAAGAATTTTCCTTTACCACCCGAAGCCGCCGACCGCCTTTGGATCCTATCAATGCGCTGCTCTCTTTTTCTTATTCCCTTTTGGCACGCGAATGCACAGCGGCACTGGAAGCAGTTGGTTTAGATCCCTACATTGGTTTTTTACACCGGCCGCGCCCAGGACGCAGCGCATTGTCGCTCGATCTGATGGAAGAATTTCGTGCAGTTTATGCTGACCGTTTTGTCCTTTCCTGCGTGAATCAAAAGATCATTACAATCAAACATATACAAAAGCAGGAAAACGGTGCTGTGTTGCTTACAGACGAAGGAAGGCGAACCTTTCTAAATGCATGGCAACGTAAAAAAAGGGAGCAGATCACACATCCATTTCTGGGTGAAAAAATTTCATGGGGTTTGGCTCCATATGTACAAGCGTTGCTTCTTGCACGTACTTTACGAGGCGATTTGGAAACTTATCCACCATTTTTTTGGAAATGAGGCGATAAAGCCATGCTGGTATTGGTGACCTACGACGTAAATACCGAAACCGCAGCTGGGCGCAAACGACTGCGACGGGTAGCAAAAATGTGTGTTAACTACGGACAACGCGTACAAAATTCTGTATTTGAATGTCTTCTGGATGCTGCGCAGTATGTAGTTTTCAAGAGTAAACTTACAGCCTTAATAGATCCCCAAAAAGATAGCCTGCGCTTTTATCAGTTGGGAAACAACTATAGAAAGAAGGTAGAGCACATTGGGCTTCACCCGAGTTTCACACAGGATGACGTATTGATTTTATAAAAATTCCCTTTGAAACAAGTGCGAAGCGGAAGTAAACATAAATTTTCTGAAGCTTCGCACCAATTTTTTAGGGATTTCTGCAACACTTTTTTACTGCATACAAAATCAGTAAGCAATTGCACTTTCTATTTTGTATATTTCTTCGCATTTTTCCCTGAAACGTCTTAAAATTTTATTATAATTTGCAGTCGCTCTCCATGCGGAGAGCGTGGATAGAAATAAGAACATTACCCGGAATCTTGTTCAGAAGATAACGGGTCGCTCTCCATGCGGAGAGCGTGGATAGAAATAGGATGAAATTACCGAAATTGCACGATTAGCAACAGTCGCTCTCCATGCGGAGAGCGTGGATAGAAATCCAGCTCTTTTTTGTATATTACACTGTCTACACGGGTCGCTCTCCATGCGGAGAGCGTGGATAGAAATTTCCATTTTTTGTAGTGATGTAGGGGATAAAGTTGTCGCTCTCCATGCGGAGAGCGTGGATAGAAATAAATTACTCCTTTGCAAGATCGCTAATGTCGCAGGTCGCTCTCCATGCGGAGAGCGTGGATAGAAATTGGCAAAGATCATCCCATTACATAAAAACTCCCGTCGCTCTCCATGCGGAGAGCGTGGATAGAAATATATTCTAAGTGATTCGCCGCAAAACTCCAGTAGCGTCGCTCTCCATGCGGAGAGCGTGGATAGAAATTGTCACTGTTAGTCCTCTGCATTTGCCGTCAAATGTCGCTCTCCATGCGGAGAGCGTGGATAGAAATAGCCGCAAGCTGCGCTTTGGTTTTAAAAAATTTACATGTCGCTCTCCATGCGGAGAGCGTGGATAGAAATTATTGCAACAGTTTCAGATTTTCCAAATTTGTAGGTCGCTCTCCATGCGGAGAGCGTGGATAGAAATTCTGTTTGACCGTGGATGTATCGTTCGTCCCACCAGGTCGCTCTCCATGCGGAGAGCGTGGATAGAAATGGTGACGACACCTTCTTCTATGACACAATTCAGGCGGCGTCGCTCTCCATGCGGAGAGCGTGGATAGAAATGGTCGTGTTGTATCTTATGTAACCGTGCTCAATGTCGCTCTCCATGCGGAGAGCGTGGATAGAAATATTTACTGTTACGGGGTAATTATGACAAAGACAAGTCGCTCTCCATGCGGAGAGCGTGGATAGAAATCGCCTTGGGCAACGGCCAAAGACATACGGGACATTGTCGCTCTCCATGCGGAGAGCGTGGATAGAAATAAAATGGGATTACAAAGCTATTGTAAGGGCGAAGTCGCTCTCCATGCGGAGAGCGTGGATAGAAATAATGACCGGAAATATCGCGGTAAGAGGGTACTGCAATGGTCGCTCTCCATGCGGAGAGCGTGGATAGAAATTCGTATGGTCTGACTGTTTTTATCCCACGATGGGGTCGCTCTCCATGCGGAGAGCGTGGATAGAAATGTTCATATTTAATCGGCGATACGGAAGATCAATAGTCGCTCTCCATGCGGAGAGCGTGGATAGAAATAGGCATTAAAAGCCTGATAAACTCAAACGCCCTAGGTCGCTCTCCATGCGGAGAGCGTGGATAGAAATACATTTTTCCAGTTTTTTAAATTAGTATTAATAGTGGTCGCTCTCCATGCGGAGAGCGTGGATAGAAATTGCGTCGTTTTAGATTGTTTTTTACGTGCTTGAGTCGCTCTCCATGCGGAGAGCGTGGATAGAAATCAGCAGCTTCTGCAGCTGCCATCGCTTTTGTTGCTGGTCGCTCTCCATGCGGAGAGCGTGGATAGAAATAATCCGGTAGCTTTTGGAAAGTATGTAGACCGGATCGTCGCTCTCCATGCGGAGAGCGTGGATAGAAATAAAATAATTTTGTGCCTTGCAGATGATAAAATAAAGTCGCTCTCCATGCGGAGAGCGTGGATAGAAATATTTTTGGTCTATTTACAGGCAGCATAATTGGGGTTGTCGCTCTCCATGCGGAGAGCGTGGATAGAAATGTTATAGATAACTTTTGCGGCGTCAATGTTTTTGTCGCTCTCCATGCGGAGAGCGTGGATAGAAATAACCGCAAGCGGAATACGAGTAGGATTATTTTACAAGTCGCTCTCCATGCGGAGAGCGTGGATAGAAATATTTATATACTGCAAAGTGGAAAAAACCATTTTGTCGCTCTCCATGCGGAGAGCGTGGATAGAAATACAAGAGGTAGCCATTACAATCAAATCTCATGCGTCGCTCTCCATGCGGAGAGCGTGGATAGAAATGAGAGACTTTGAAAGTGGCTTAGAAATTGTGCAAGCGTCGCTCTCCATGCGGAGAGCGTGGATAGAAATGTACACGGGAGGCAACGTGACGGAAAAGCCGGAGGTCGCTCTCCATGCGGAGAGCGTGGATAGAAATATTATTCTAATGATTATGTTACGGTACAGATTGCAGCGTCGCTCTCCATGCGGAGAGCGTGGATAGAAATACGCTTCTTGCGACGTATATGCTGTAACTTATCAAGCAAGTCGCTCTCCATGCGGAGAGCGTGGATAGAAATATCCGATCGACCACGCTCCGCAGCCTTATCGTATATGTCGCTCTCCATGCGGAGAGCGTGGATAGAAATTTTAATTCGGTAATTTGTCAAGCGGTTTGCTGCCAAGTCGCTCTCCATGCGGAGAGCGTGGATAGAAATAAGGATATGACGGACGAAGAAAAGGCAGCGCACCCGTCGCTCTCCATGCGGAGAGCGTGGATAGAAATATGGCTTACCCCCTGTATTCTCTGTCAATTTGATGTCGCTCTCCATGCGGAGAGCGTGGATAGAAATACATATGCAATAAATATGATATAATTATGATGTGGTCGCTCTCCATGCGGAGAGCGTGGATAGAAATCTATTAATAAGGTAAAATCAAACGAATATAACCCTAGTCGCTCTCCATGCGGAGAGCGTGGATAGAAATGCCTTTGGCGCAGATACCTGTATCAACATACTTTTGTCGCTCTCCATGCGGAGAGCGTGGATAGAAATTCATGTACGCAACATCAAACAATATCTGCTTGCGTGCTTGTACAACGCTCCGTCCACCATCAACAATGGATATGACGCAATGGTAAATCACGATATGGCAAGCTCCGGCATCCCCCCTTAAGAAAAGCTAAGAGAATTACATACATTTAAAATTTTCATCTTTTTCAAGATGACCGGGAAATCGTATTGTTTTTACATATGCACCATAGGTTCAATCCTTTCCCGGATATAGAAAAACCTGGGTAGGTTCGTACAGCCGCCGCAAAGAAGTGTGCCGTCAGCTACAAAATGACGTAATACGGGTTGCAATAATAATTTTTACTATGTATTATTTTGTAGAATTTTGTCAACAGTTATATTTTTGATTGACATATATAAATAAATTATATAAAATTAATAATAGAGATGAAGCAGTATAAAAAACAGTTAAACCTGCAGAAAATGCTTGAAAGACTTGAATAAATTTAAAATCGACTGCAAACACAAAAAGGAGGCTAACCCCATGAAAAAATATATGATATTAACGCTCTGCGCCGGAATG
>UQKB01000005.1 GCA_900541565.1 uncultured Oscillospiraceae bacterium | reverse complement strand
ATGCCTCCCACCGTTTCTACAGTTTTGATGACTTTAAAAAGCAGCTCGCTGTCCGCCAGCGTCAATACAACTATTTTCCTATGCGTCCTTTAATTTGGCGCTCTCCTAAACACGTCCTTTTTTCTTTCCCTAATCTGTAACACTTCATTGACAAACCTACATTTTTTCCATACTTTATTTAGAAGCATTTTCTGCGTATATTTTGAGCAAAGAAGGTTTTAAGGATACAGATGCGGTATAATAAAAACAGATTTTCCTGCGCGCTTTGCTATATAGACGCAAAAGGATTTCTGAATTTTTTCCTGCGCTTTGGCGGGCAGCGATGGTTAACCAGGATCGTATCTTCTCCTATCAGCTCAATATTTTCCCAACGGATTACAATATCGTCGCATCTGCCAAAAATACCAAAGCATTTCAACCGGCCGTAAATCACGATCGACACCAACCTGGCGGTGCATGTGTCTACTTCTACATCGTCCACAAAGCCCAGCCTGGCTCCGTCCTTTGCGTTGATCACTTCTTTATGGCGCATATCGACAATACGGCAGTTCATAGAGGTCATCCTTTCTGTCGGTAAAATTGCCTGTTTTAAGTATATTCATAAATTAATGATTGTATCACACACAGTTTTATGTTATGATGAAAAAAGACATTTTATGGAGGTTCATAATGGAGAATTATGTTTTGATTTCCGACTGTACGCTGGATTTGCCTGTACAGCACTGCAACGAGCTGGATATCCATGTAATTCCTATGGAATTCACGTTGGACGGGCACCCCTATAAGCATTATATTGACGCGCGCCAGTTATCTTACCAGGCGTTTTATCAGGCAATGCGCGCCGGCAAGTTTTCCACCACAAGCCAAATCAATTACAAAGAGTTTTCAAGCTTTTTTAAACCTTTTTTGGAGGACGGAAAAGACATCCTTTATATTTGCTTTACTTCCGGAATGAGCGGCACATATAATACCTGCAGAATTGCAGTAGCCGATCTGCAAAAAAAATATCCGGACAGAAAAATTATGGTTGTGGATTCTTTGTGCGCTTCTGTTGGGGAAGGACTGCTGGTTTACCATGCAGCGCTGAAAAAACGCGACGGTATGCAGCTTTCTGTGCTTGCCGACTGGGTGGAGCAGAATAAGCAGCGCGTATGTCACTGGTTTGTTGTGGACGACCTGGAGCATTTAAAACGGGGTGGGCGGATCGGCACCGTGACCGCGGCCTTTGGGAAAGCGCTGCAAATTAAGCCGCTTTTAAGCGTGGATTCAGACGGCAAGCTGACAACTGTAGCGAAAATCCGGGGTGCCAGCAAGGTGTTGGAGGGTTTGGCCGACCGCTTGATAAGCGACGGCGCCAATACACAGGAACAAACCGTAATCATAGGCCATGCCGACGTGCCGGAGGATGCACAGGCGCTGGACAGGCTGCTCAAGGATCGCGGCCTTATAAAGGACAGCATCATCGCTGATATTGGACCGGTGATCGGCACACATGTAGGCGCGGGTATGCTTGCGCTTACATTTATGGGGGAGCGCCGCATGAAATAAAGCAAAATCTTCCCGCTCTCTGCGCAAGCTTCCATGCGGTTTTGCATACACCTTTTAAACTTAGGAGTCTGGAGTGAAGCATTATGAAAAAAATCATTGTCCTATTCATGAGTATATTGCTCTTTACGGCCGTGTTGGCCGGCTGCGGCGGCAATAATTTGACAATTGATGAGACAAAAGTTGGAGAAGACGGCTATTTGGGAAGCACCTCGAACGATTCGTATGAATACGACGTGTTTGACACGCACATTCGTATTACAAAGTATATTGGCCAAGAGGCACAGGTAACCGTTCCTGAAAAAATTGACGATAAATTTGTAACCCATATTGGCAACAGGGCTTTTATTGATACAGCGCAAGAACTTGTTACAAAAATTACACTTCCTTCCAGCATTTCCGACATTCACGATTATGCATTTTATGGCGCGATGGCGCTACAGGAAATTGCGCTTGACAGCGCAAACCTGGACTTTACCGTAGTAGACGGCGTGCTTTTTACAAAGGATATGACAAAGATTATATGCTACCCGCAGGATAAGCCTGCAACATCTTTTGAAATTCCCGCCTCTGTGAAAAGCCTAGGCGGCAGTAACTTTGCCATGTGCACGCACTTGGAGAGCGTTACAATCCCGGACACGGTTACTTCTATTGGCGACTATGCGTTCCAGGGCTGTACGGCTTTGGTGGAAATGGTTATACCCGACGGTGTTACGCGCATGGGTTCGACCGTTTTTCTTGGCTGCACCAGCCTTCAAACGCTGACGCTTCCAAAGCATTTGCAGCAGGCGGATGAATCGATTGTCTGGAATTGCACGGCTTTAAAGGAAATTAAGGGCTATGAGGGAACGCCTGCAGAAGAAATTGCCGCAAGCGCCGGCGTAGAATTTGTAAGCTTAGGATCCGTTGACGCTGTACCGACAGAGCCTTCCAGTGAAGTTGCATAATTTTTTCCTTTTTACTTTTAAGCAATATAGCATAGAAAAAACGCCTGCGTTAGCGCGGGCGTTTTTTTAGACGCTCTTTTTTAGGGTAACAGGCAGCTGCACTGGCGGCACTGCCATGCAGGATTTATGCCAGCTTTATCGGCTTTCATAGCCGTGGGCCTGTTTGAGCATCATATCCTTTACCTTCATCAGGCGAATCTGCGTGCTGCGTTCGTTTTCGTCAAGCTTCATGGTAATATATTTAATATTGCTTTGCATTTGCGGAATCATCACATGCTCCAGCGCATTGACCCTGCGCCGGGTCTTTTCAATTTCATTTGCCATAAGCTGGCAGGATTTTTCACATTCCGCCAGGCGAAGCATGTCCGGCAAAACATTTGCCAAAGACTTTACCGCGTCGTCCAGATCTGCCGAGGTAAAGGCAAAGCCGTAGGCGTAAATATCGTTTGCATCGGACGTTCTGGTCTGGTATTCAAAAACGGGTATGTCAACGCTCATTACATTTTTGGTGCCAAGCCTTAAAGAAACCTCCTGCTTTGGCGCTAAAAGCGCTGCGTTGAGAAGCTCGTCGGACATGGAAGCCCTGGCCAGGACAAAATTTTTGTTGGCTCTTTCAATGCCCTGCTCAACGCGCTGACGCAGGACTTTATTTTCCCTGACAAGCTCTAAAAATTGCCGCATAAGCTCGTCACGCTTGTCTTTTAAAAGCTTGTGGCCGCGCATTGCCGTCACCAGCTTTTTTTTCAGGCGCGTAAGCTCCATTCTGGTTGGGTTGACCGTTGTAGAAGCCACTGGCGTTCACCTCTTTTTCTCACTTGCCATAGTATTCGTCTAAAAATTCATCCTTAATACGCTTAAGCTCGCTTCTGGGAAGAATAGACAAAAGCTTCCAGCCGATTTGCAGGGTTTCCTCAATTTCCCTGTTTGTGTTGTAGCCCTGGGACACATATTCTTTTTCAAACGCGTCTGCAAATTGCGCATAAAGTTTATCTATGTCTGTCAGCGCCGCCTCACCCAGGATAACCATAAGCTCCTTTGCATCTTTTCCCCTTGCGTAGGCCGCAAAAAGCTGGTTCATCGTATTGGCATGGTCCGCTCTGGTTTTTCCGGCACCTATGCCCTTGTCTTTTAAACGGCTCAGCGAAGGCAGCACGTCTATGGGCGGCATAATATTTTTCCGATACAGATCACGGCTTAAAATAATTTGTCCTTCTGTAATATAGCCTGTCAGATCGGGGATTGGATGGGTTTTATCGTCCTCTGGCATGGTCAGGATGGGGATCAGGGTAATACTTCCCTGCTTTCCCTTCTGGCGGCCTGCACGCTCGTATAAGGACGCAAGATCCGTATACATATATCCGGGATACCCACGCCTGCCCGGGACCTCCTTGCGCGCAGCGGAAACCTCACGCAGGGCATCTGCATAATTTGTGATGTCCGTCATAATCACAAGCACGTGCATACCTGCATCAAATGCCAGATATTCCGCAGCCGTAAGCGCCATGCGCGGTGTTGCAATGCGTTCAATGGCCGGGTCGTTTGCAAGGTTAACAAACATGACCGTTCTGTCGATCGCGCCGGTTTCTTTAAAGCTTTCAACAAAATAATTGGATTCTTCAAAGGTAATCCCCATTGCTGCAAAGACAACGGCAAACGGTTCTGTGGTACCGCGGACTTTTGCCTGTCTTGCAATCTGCGCTGCCAGGTTGGCATGCGGCAGTCCCGAGGCGGAAAAAATAGGTAGCTTTTGGCCGCGGACTAGCGTATTGAGGCCGTCAATGGCCGAAACCCCCGTTTGGATAAATTCCTGCGGATAATTGCGCGCCGCGGGGTTCATGGGAAGCCCGTTGATATCCAGACGCTTTTCCGGTAAAATTTCCGGCCCGCCATCAATTGGGTTACCAAGGCCGTCAAAGACGCGGCTGAGCATATCAGCACTGACGCCCAGCTGCATGCTTCTTCCCAAAAAGCGTACCTTGCTGTTGGAAAGATTGATCCCGGCAGAATTTTCAAACAATTGCACCAACGCGTTGCCGCCGTCAATTTCCAGCACCTTGCAGCGCCGTTTTTCACCGTTTGCAAGCTCTATTTCGCCAAGATCGTTATACCGTACGTCTTCTACGCCCCTGACAAGCATAAGGGGGCCTGCTACCTCTTCGATTGTTCTGTATTCCTTCGGCATCAGAAATCCGCTCCTTTGCTCACTTCGTTTCCCATATCAATATCAAGCTGCTCCATCAAAAGCGCATATTCTTTTTCCATGTCTTGCGCCGGCACATACTTAAACCGGCCCAGACGTTCCCTCACAGGCATTTTTACAAGGCCGTCGACCGTTGCGCCCTTTTCCAGCGCCTGCATGGCTTTTTGATAATATGCAAGCACCAACTGCATCATCCTGTGCTGCTTTGCAAGCGGCGTATAGGTGTCTACCTCATGAAAGGCATCCTGATGCAGAAAGTCCTCCCGGATGGAGCGTGCGGCTTCCAGCTTGATCCTGTCGGGCGGCGAAAGGGCGTCCATACCGACCAGCTTGACAATTTCGTCCAGTTCCGCTTCCTCTTGCAAGATGCGCATCAGGCTATGCCGGCACTCCATCCAGTCCGGCGCAACCGTCTGATTAAACCACGCGGCCATAGTATCAAGGTAAAGCGAATAACTTTTCAGCCAATTGATTGCCGGAAAATGGCGTTTATAGGCAAGGTCTGCATCCAGTCCCCAAAAAACCTTCACAATACGCAGCGTCGCCTGGGAAACCGGCTCTGAAATATCCCCTCCCGGGGGCGATACGGCGCCGATAACGGAAAGCGCACCTTCTGTATCTGCACTGCCCAGTGTGATCACGCGCCCCGCCCTTTCATAAAATTGCGCAAGGCGGCTGCCCAGATACGCGGGGTAGCCTTCCTCCCCGGGCATTTCCTCCAGACGGCCGGACATTTCACGCAGGGCCTCGGCCCAACGTGAGGTGGAGTCGCCCATCAGCGCAACGGAAAATCCCATATCACGAAAATATTCCGCAATGGTAATCCCGGTGTAAATGGAAGCCTCGCGCGCTGCAACAGGCATATCCGACGTGTTGGCAATCAGCACGGTGCGCTTCATCAGCGAATGACCCGTTTTGGGGTCAATCAGTTCCGGGAATTCATTGAGAACGTCTGTCATTTCATTGCCGCGCTCTCCACAGCCGATATAAACGACAATATCTGCCTCCGCCCATTTGGCAAGCTGGTGCTGCACCACCGTTTTTCCGCTGCCAAACGGTCCGGGAACGGCGGCAACGCCGCCCTTTGCAATGGGAAAAAGCGTGTCGATCACGCGCTGGCCCGTTACAAGAGGCATTTCCGGCGAAAGCTTTCTTTTATAAGGGCGCCCTACACGGACCGGCCATTTTTGCATGAGGCTTACTTTTACGTCTCCTTCTTCTGTTGCAATAACCGCCACCGTATCCGTTACGGTAAAGAAGCCCGCCTGTATGCTTTTTATTGTGCCGCGCAGCTTATGCGGAACCATAATTTTTTGCCGGACGATTTCTGTCTCCTGCACAGTGCCGAGCACGTCGCCGGTTTCAACCCGGTCGCCTTCCTTGGCAACGGGCTGGAACTTCCACTTTTTGTCCCTTTTGAGCGACGGAACCTCCACACCCCTTTGCAGATTGTTGCCGCTGACTTTCATAATATCATCAAGCGGCCTTTGGATGCCGTCATAAATACTGCCGATCAGGCCGGGGCCCAGCTCAACGCTCAACGGCAGTCCGGTAGATTCCACCGGCTCGCCCGGCCCGAGCCCGGAGGTTTCTTCATAAACCTGAATGGAAGCCCTGTCACCGTGCATTTCTATAATTTCCCCGATCAGCCTTTGGGAGCTGACACGTACGACGTCAAACATATTTGCATTGCGCATTCCCTCGGCAATGACAAGGGGGCCTGCAACCTTTTTAATGATACCTGTGCTCATAGTCAATTCCGTTCCTTCCATGGGTATTTCCTGCGCCTGAAGCCTGCAGCGGTCAGGAGCCTTTTTAAGTGAATCAATCGTTAAACAGAATATCGGACCCGACGGCTTTTTCCACAGAGCGCCTGACGTTTGTCATGCCCATCCCTGTATTTCCATATGCGCCTGGTATGGGGATTACAGCGGGCAATGCAGAAGAAGCATAGCGGGCAAATTCTTTTTCATAAGCAAGGGCAAGCGCTTCTGTAACATATACTACGGCATACTTGCCAGTACAAACCTTACGGATTTTTGAAAGCGCGTCTTCCTCCGGCTCTACAAAGACCACGTCAAGCCCAAGCGCAGCAAACCCGTATATGCTGTCCCGGTCGCCGATTACAGCTATTCTATACATACATATCGCGCAGCCTTTCTTTAATCATTTGCAGATCCAGTCCGTTTCGCTTTGCCGAAAGGATCAGCCTTACCGCTTTAATTTCTGTTTCTCTGGCAATGACGTACGCCGCAAGAGGCCCAATGGAAAACGGTTCCCACTTTTGTGTTTGCAACTGATGGATCAACAGATCGTCGCACCATTTTTCAAAAGCTGCCGGTGATTGCTTAAGCGCCTCTACCGCTGCCGCGTAATCTGTAAAACGCAAATAGGCGTAAAGCTCTTCGAGAGATTTGGACGCAGCCCTTGCAAGCAGCTGCGTGTTAAGTGTTTCACACGCGGCCAGGCTGTTTTGGATAAACGCAAGCGTTTTTCCCGTTTTACAGCAGCGCACTGCTATTTTGATGTCTGCAAACGCAACGGTAAGTTCCGCATAAAGGGAAAGCACCTCGCTTTTCGCCTGCAGACTAAGCGCTCGCACCGTTTGCAGGCAAGCCTTGTCGATAATGCTATCGCAAAGCTGTCCATCGCCTGTCTGCAGCAGCACCGTCATTGCCTGCCTGGCACAATCCTGCATAGCATAAGGTAAGTCAGTATAAACCCGCTTGCCGACCGATTCATAAATATGCTGCGCCGGTACCGTTCCGTTAGGAAGAAAGATCCCCGACGGATCCACACTGCGTGTAATTGCCTTGACAGACGCTTTTAAATTATGAAAATCGCTTTGTACAAGAAAAACATCAAACGCATGAACGTCATCCACCAGCTCGCGCATCAGTCGCCAGGTTTTTTCCTGCTCTGCCTGTAAAAGGTCTTCTGCGCTTTGCTCCTGTCCTTCCTTGCCCCATCCCTTGTCTGCAAGAAAACGCAGGCATTGCTGTTCATCCTTGCAGGCAAGCAACGCGTCCAGGTCCTGCTTTCCAAAAAGCTGCAGTTCTTTTGCCCGTATCCGGGCAACTGCATAGGTATAATCTGCCGCCATATATGTGAAAAGCCTCCTTTTCAAGTAAAGAGCAGTCTTTGCACCTCGTCCTGCAATTGTTCATGCGCGCCGGAAAACAGCGCTTCAAAAGAACAATTTTCTTCAATATCCCCGTAAAGCAGGATGAAGCCGCCGTCTATACGGGCAGGCTGCCGTGCAAGCGTCAGCCTGCCGTTTGCCCTGCTTTGCAGCTCGTCATGAAAAAATTGAGGCATACGCGCAAGATCCTTTTGGCAAAGTGCAATTTGTCCCGAAGCCTTTTGCGCGTATTTGTCGATCATTTTCAGCAGCAGGGTAAAATATTCGTCCGCAGGCAAGCTTAAAAGCGCAGTTTTTGCCTGGCAGATGATATTGCCTATTATCTGCTGCTTTGCCTGTAAAAGTGCCTTGCGTTTTACAATTGCCGCCGAAGACTTTCCTCTTTCCAGAATATCTTTACATTGTACCGCCGCTTTTTCTTCCATTTTCAGGGCTTCTTCCCGTCCCTCATCCTGCGCCTGCTGTGCAATTTCCCGCACCTGGGAATCGGCTTCTGCTTGTATTCTTGCGGCGGCATCCTGTGCTTGCCGGTCGATCTGTTCCAGTATTTTATCTATTCCTGCCATAAGCGTCCGTTTCTCCCGTTCCGGTTATTTTTATGATAAAATTATACATCCAATCCAGGAATATTAAAAATAGCAAGCATGGAAATAAGCAGCGCAAGGATTGCATACGTTTCCACCATGGCGGGCAAAAGAAGCGCTTTCCCAAACTGGTCCGGCTTTTTCGAGATTGTGCCGATCCCTGCCACCGAGCATTTCCCCTGATGGATTGCCGAAAAGAGCCCCGCAAAGGCAATGGGCAGGCTTGCACCAAGATAAAGCAGCCCCTTTGTTGGCGAAATATTGGGATCCCCGCCCAGAATGCCAATATTGGAAAGAATCAAAAAAGCCACCAGCAAGCCATAAATGCCCTGTGTTGCGGGCAACAGCTGAAAAATAAGCACCTTACCGAACTTGGAAGGGTCTTCTGTCAAAACACCGGCCGCCGCAATGCCCGCTTTTCCAACGCCGATTGCAGAGCCCGTGCCAGCAAGAAAGGTTGCCAGCGCAGCGCCCAGCAAAGCAAAAACCAAACCCAAATTATCCATGATAGATTTCCTCCTTAATTTTGTAATGCTTCGTATTGATTTGAAAGGGGGTAAACTTTTTGCCGCCGCCTTCATAGAACTTTCCAAAAAACTCTACAAACTGCAAGCGGTTGGTATGCACGTAGGCCCCCAAAGCATTGATGCTGATATTGAGCGTATGCCCTATAAGAAAAACAACTGTAAACGGCAATATGCCGATCCCTCCGCCAAACATGGCGCCGATCTGGTTGAAAACCTGTGCAATGACGCCGGTCGCCAGGCCAAGCGCCAACAGTCTTGAATAAGACAGAATATCGCTTAAATACCCCGTGACCCCATATAATCCGTAAGCGCCCTTTAAAAAACGCTTGACCGGCTTGGAGCCCCTTCCTGCAAAGAAGAGGATCAGCACCGCCCCGGCTGCTGCGCATATGCCGCCGATAGCCATGCAAACGGGCGGCAGCACAAAGCCTGTCAGGGATTTGAGCATATCTATGGAAAGCAGCGCCAAAATACCGCCGCCCACCAGCAGATACCAACTGAGCACATCGCAGACCGCATCCAGCGGCCTGCCGTTTTTAATATGCATATAGCCCTGCATACCAAGGCCGACAAAGATATGAATGATTCCCAACAGGAAGGCAACCATCAAAAGCGTCATGGAATTGGTTCCCTCCACCGGGTTAAACCACAAGGGTGGAATTGCAACATCCACCTGAAAAAACGTCTTTCCAATTACCGTCACTGCGTCGCCAAAATAGCTGCCGAACAAAACGCCCCAAAAAACGGTGGAAATGCCACAGCCTAAAAACATTTTTACGCTTTTTTTCAGGCCTTCCTCCATATTTTTAAATTTTTTCAGAAGAAAGGCACATCCAAGCGTCATAACAAGGCCATAGCCGGCGTCTGAAAACATCATACCAAAAAAAATGTAATAAAAAATTGACATAACAAAGGTGGGGTCCACCTCTCCTCTTGCAGGAAGGCTGTAGGTTTCCAGCACGCTTTCCACAGGCTGGGCAAAGCGATTGTTTTGCAGCGCAACCGGCGGCGCTTCTTTTTCTTTGGGCTGCTCTACCTCTACCGCAGCACCGTATTTTTTTGTAAGTTCAGACGCAATCTCATACACTCTGTCCGCCATGGCATAGCCTGTCAGCAAAAACATATGCTTTGTGTTTTCCAAACGCTCGATTATGCTGTACTTTTCGGCCCGCATGACATAGTAGTCCTCCATAAAGCGAAACGCATTCTTCATACCGGCATAGCTTATAATTTCGGCCTGCGCCGTTTCTATTGCATCCTTTTCTTCCCGTATATGCTCTTTCAGCTGCGCTATGCGCTGTACAGGCGTAAATTCTGAATCTGCCGGTGGCCTTGCATATCCCATAGAGCGCAGCGCTTCTTCCACCTGTTGTGCACTGCTACGGCTGCATACCAGAAAAAAGCAGGTCTGCTCCTGTGAGGCGCTGACAATTTCTAGCGCAAGATCCTGTATTTGCGGCAGCAGGCGCGCCAAGCGGGAAAGCAACTGTGCATAAGAAAAAAACTCCGGCAGTGTGCCGATAAATGCCGCAGTAGCCACAGTGCCCTGAAAGCGCAGAGGAATATCAAACGTCTTCCACGGCTGCAACGCCTCAATCTGTGTCTGTAACCGGATTATTTCCGCTTTGGCATCCGATACGGCCTTTTGCAAATCATTCACCCGGTAGGCTGTTCGCATGATTTCGGACGATTCAGCCACAAAGCTGTCATATTCCGCAACCGAAATGAGGCTTCTGCCCTCAAACATAGAAAGAAGCTTTCTTTTTTCTGGAAGATAGCTGCACAAAGCTTCATAGGCTTGTCCTGCCGCCGAGGATGTTTTTAAAAAAAGCGCTTGCTTTTGCGCGGTTTGTTCTTTTATAAAAGCACTGTCTTCCAGCTGCAGGTTTTCCACCTCCAGCACACCCTTGCGCTGGAGTGATTCAAGTATGGCCTTGCGGTGCTTCTTTAACGCATAAATTGTAATGCGCTGCATATTGCGTACAGACAAACCATGCACCTCCGCTTCATTTTTTATATAATAAACACTTCGCAAAAAGTATAGCCGGTTTTATTCAACAATTTTCTCAATAATACGCCGTATGACCACACGCTGCTGTGTTTGCGCCTGTGCTTTGAGCGCCTGCACCTGTTGGGCTGCTTCTTTTTCCGCTGCCGTTATAAGCGCCTGTGCTTCTTCCTTTGCCTGCTGTATACGCATATCTGTTTGCTCTTTTGCCTGTTGCTGCATTTGCTGTACGGTTTCTTTTGCCCGCTCCTTTGCACGGATTATGGCCGTCTGCGCCTGCTCCCTGGCGTTTTGCTCTGTCTGCGCCGCTGCTGCTTCCGCCTGTTTTATCCTGTTTACCGTCTCAAGCGCCAATTCTATCACCACCATAAAAACTGCTTACATTAAAAAGTATATAGGGTTATTTTAACCAAAAAATGGATATTTGTCAATCTTTTTCTGCTATAGCACGCACGCCTAATTCAATAGAATTTTATAAATACCACGGTCCTTTACTGCTTTTTATTGATCTGAAACAGGCACATAAAACAAACACCTGTAAGATTTCCCAATATAAAGCCGATTACAAGGCCTATACCCATAAGAAGTCCCCCTTTTTATTTTTCTTTTGGAAAAACAGATTGTGACAATAAATATTCATTCCCTGTGGGATAATACAGATAAGGATTTCTATTTGAAGGTGTGCGCAGCATGAAACAAACCGTATATCTTGACGTCTTGATTTGTCTGAACCTCTTTATCAATTATTTTATACTGCTTGCGTGCGCAAAATTCACAAAAATACCCGTTAAGCAGCGGCGCCTGGTCTTGGGCGCCGCTGTAGGCGCCATAAGCTCTTTTATTATATTATTGCCACCCCTTCCAGTTGTGCCAAATTTTCTTATCAAGCTTGTTATTGCATTTTTTGTTGTTTTGGCGACCTTCGGTTTGCACAGTCCAAAGGCTTTTTTAAAAAACATCGCTATATTTCTGTTAATCAGCCTTTGCTTTGGCGGCGCGATGATCGCTTTATGGTTCTTGTTAACCCCTGCGGGAATGGTAATAAACAACGGCGCCGTTTATTTTAATATTTCTCCTTTGTTACTGGCTGTGTCTACACTTGTGTGTTATGTTCTGCTGCGGGTGTTTACAAGGCTGCTCCAGGCGCGTCTGCCCCAAAAAACTGTAAGCAGGGTAAAAATTGTAAACGGCGGCCGCACCTGCGAGCTTTTGGGCAAGCTGGACACCGGCAATAGCCTGATTGAACCTTTTTCCCAAAGCCCGGTGATTGTAGCGGATTTTCAGACGGTGGAACCGGTGGTCCCTGAGGAGATCAAAGGATATTGTACCGCACATGCTGCAGGCCCCTCTATGCAGGAAGGCGCAGTATACCCCAAAATCCGGCTGGTTCCTTTTACCTCTGTCGGTGGCGAGGGAATTTTACCGGCTTTTAAGCCAAAGCAGGTCTTCATTGACGACCATTTATGTGTAAAAGAAATTTACATAGCGCTCTGCCCCAGGGAACGGCTTTCCGGCGAATGCAGGGCAGTCATTAATATAGAGTGTATAGACGGCTGAACATATAAGGGGGAAATACAGATGCATATTTTTCAAAAGCTTTATTTAAAAATCCGAAGGCTGCTGGGAATACGAGACGATGTGCATTATATCAACGGCTCTCAGACGCTCCCACCTCCCCTGACAGCTGAGGAAGAGGCAAAGGTCATGGCGAATATCGCCGCGGGTGCTGCAAACGCCAGGGAACCATTGATCACGCACAATTTGCGCCTGGTTGTATACATTGCAAAAAAATTTGAAACCAGCGGCGCCGGCGTGGAGGATCTTATCTCTATTGGGACAATCGG
Source organism: uncultured Oscillospiraceae bacterium (assembly GCA_900541565.1). GTDB lineage: Bacteria > Bacillota > Clostridia > Oscillospirales > Acutalibacteraceae > Scatavimonas > Scatavimonas merdipullorum. Next base: position 90,821 of record UQKB01000005.1, on the reverse strand, counting down.
TTTGATCAAGGCTGTCAACACATTTTGCCCAACACGCAATATAAAGCTTGCTACATATGCCTCGCGCTGCATTGAAAATGAAATTTTGATGTACCTTCGGAAAAGCTCGCAGCTTAAAAATGAAATATCGATCGACGAGCCTTTAAACATAGACTGGGACGGAAACGAGCTGCTGTTAAGCGACGTGCTTGGCAGCGACAACGACGTTGTAAACCGCAACATCGAACAGGAGGCCGAATGCAATCTTTTAATTGAAGCCGTATCAAAGCTTGGGCAACGCGAAAGAAAAATTATGGAACTGCGCTTTGGCCTTTTGGGAAATAAGGAACATACGCAAAAAGAGGTTGCAGACCTGCTGCATATTTCGCAATCGTATATATCGCGTTTGGAAAAAAAAATCATCGACCGCTTAAAAAAAGATTTAAGCGCAGCGCTGTAAAGTGCGTTCTTCCTGAAAATCTTTTTTCTGTGTATTTTTCTGTTAAAAACGGAAATAAATATTACTGGCCGTAAGGCAAAAATTTTTCAGGGAGTGTAAATATGAATAAAATACTTTCCGTTACATTAGCAATTTCCTTAATGGCTATCCTTTTGGTTGGCTGTAACGCTGAAAACGGCAAAATAGGGAATGGCATCAACGGTACGGTCACTGACAACCAGTCCGCCGTAAGCTCCACACCCGGTGTTTCATCTGCTACCAGCAACAACGATAACGACAACAATGTTCTGGAGGATATCGGCGACGGCATTTCAGACGCTGTAAGCGGTGCCGTAAGCGGGTTTGAAGAAGGTATGGAAGGAAACAACGACAACAGCCGGAATGACGACAACAATAACGACAACAATGCAAGCAGCAACGCCGGTAACAACACGGCAAACGGGGCTTCGGAAAACGAAAGCAACAACGTTATGTAACGATGCAGCCTGACAAAAAAGCACACCGCAAACGGACGACGGTGTGCTTTTCTTATGCAAAGCCGCGCCGTTTTTTCAGCGGCGCGGCTTTGTTATTTTAATTGTCTTTCTGTTTTTCCATATGGACCACAATCTGTTCATATGGTATATCGATCCCATTTTCATCAAAGAGCAGTTTTACCTTTTCTTGCATATCGTAATACAAGTCCCAGTAAAGATCCTTCTTGCACCAGACCTTTACATCTATGGAAATACTGCTTTCGTTATGGCCCGCAATCCCAACAATCGGCTGCGGGTCTTTACATACCATTGCATGCGATTGTACCAGGTCCATCAACAGCTGCTTTGCTTTTAAAATATCGCTCTGGTAGGACACCTGATAGGTCAAATCCACCCTGCGCAACTCATGCGATGTATAATTGATCACGTTTTCCACCGTCAGTCGCGAGTTTGGTATAATAATTTCTTTATTATCAATGGTGTTCAGGCGTGTGTTAAATATTTCTATTTTACTTACCGTTCCCTGCAGGCCTTCAAATTCCAGATAATCGCCCACTTTAAACGGTTTATTGATAATAATCAAGATTCCGCTTGCAATGTTGGACATACTGTCCTGAAGCGCAAGCCCGACCGTAACAGCCGCGGCACCGATTGCCGTAACGATCGATACCACGTTGACACCCAGCTGGGCAATCGCAGAAATAATCACGATAATCCGCAGCGCACAAAGGGAAAAGGAGCAGATAAACGACACCGCCGCCTCTTCGGCCCTGCCTTTTTCCAGTGTTTTGCGTATCAGCCTTGTAATGACCTTGGAAAGCCACCAACCCAGAAAAAAAATTGCAACTGCAACCAGCAGCTTGGGCAAAAACGCAAGCCCCCACTGCCAAAGGCTGTCAAGCCAATTTTGCAGTGTGGAAAGCGACTCCTGGGGTGTTTCGTTAATAAATGGCAGGGTTGCTTCTGTTGACACATTCATCACCGTCTTTTCCGGATTACTCCAAAATATAATCGTAAGAAACCGTTGAAAACACAGCGCGGGCGCTGCCCGTTGCCGGCTCCTTTACAAAGCGTGCGCGCAGCTCTCTTCCATCCCCAAAATAGATAACACCCATGCCCTGGGGCGTGCCGTTTTCAAAAAAACCTGTATATCTGTGATCTGGGTAAAGCATGGTTCCTTTGCCGTGGGGGATCCCCTGCTCCCCCAGCATGCCGGAATATATTCCGCCTCCAATAGGCTCTTCCACCGCAAAGGCAGGCGCTGTGCGGTAACTTTCATATTCTGTATTCTTCAGCTTTTCGCAATATACAAGCGGGTCAAGCTTTTTTACGATAACCTTCATGCTTTTAAAGGGCTCGTTATATTTAAAAATTCCTTCAAAGCTCTTTTCGCCAAATTCCGTAAACGCACAGCCCATGCCTTCCCGCATCTCGTTTTTTATACTACCTTCATACAGCAGCGCCCCGTCCGGTGCATAGCTTCGCATATAAACGCATTTACCCTGCTGATATATACACTCCTGCGCAACATGCTCGTTAGAAATTTGGTTGATGCGCCCATGCATTTTTCCGGCAGAAAAGGAACCTGCATACTTGGGCCTGTCTTTTTCAAAAAGCACACCCTGTCCATGGTACAGGCCGTCTTGAAAAAAGCCGCAGTAAATACGCTGTCCGTTTTCAAAACGCTGGCCATATCCGTTTGGAAGGCCGTGTGCAAACATTCCCATATAAACGCACGCACCGTCTTCAAACAAGCGGCCCATCCCGCTTTTCTCTCCGCAGGCAAAGGCGCCGTCGTACACGGGCTTATCCTCTTCATACAGCACGCCCTGCCCGTCGTAAAGGCCGTCGGCAAGCGTACCCTTATAGCGCAGGCGTCCTTCCTTGGAAAAGCAGGAAAAACGACCCGCTGCCTTTCCCTGTATAAAGCGGCCCTGCATTTTAGAGCCATCGGCTGCATATAAGGCGCCGTCCCCGTCCGGCAGCCCGTCTTTCCACATGCCGTCGTATACAAGTGTACCGTTGTCTGTATATTTGCGCGCCGTTCCGTTTACTTTCCCGTTTGCAAACGTGCCCGTTATGCTGCCGTCTTCTAAAAAGAGCCTTCCCTGCCCTTCAAACACATCGTTTTTAAACATGCCTGTATAAACAGGTGCGCCGTCTGCAGCAAAAAGTGTGCCTTTTCCTTCTTTTTTACCGTTTTTAAGGCCGCCGCTGTAATAAACCGTACCATACATATCCAGTAAAGCGCCCGTGTTCTTCTGCTTTCCGTCTTCCCATGCGGTAACCTGAAGCGCGCCGTTTTGCGCGATTGTAATACCGGCTCCGGTTTTTACTCCATCTTTCCAGTTGCCGGCATAGACAAGCTTCCCCTCTTTGTCAAAACGGGCGGCCGTCCCCTGCGGCGCGTCGTTTTCAAAAACGCCCACATGGACGCTGCCGTCTGTCGGACGGAAGGCAATCCCAAACCCGTCGCGCTTATTATCCTTCCAGTTTCCAAGATAGCTGATCCGGCCTGTTTTGAAATAATATGCGCCAAATCCGTTTCGCATATCGTTTTGGTACATTCCGTCGTAAAGTGTTTTTCCCTGGGAGGTCTGCGTTCTGCCCAAGCCTGTACGGGCGCCGCTTTCATCCAGCGCTCCATAATAAAAGCATTTTTCTTTTCCCGAAAGCGGTAAAATCTTATCCGGCCCGGCAATACCAGCCGTCTGCGGCTTTTTTCTTTTCCGTTTTTCTTCTGTTTGCGCCGGCGGCTTTTGCGGCAAAACTTTTTCTCTTTCCGGGCGTTCTTTTTTATTTTCCTTTTCCTGCGCCGCATTCTGCTGCGGGACGCCCGGGCTATCTACGGAAAGATATGGCGCCTTTGTAAGATCAAATACCGTTTGTTCGTCTGCAAGCGCCTGTATATCAAAATAAAAGGTACCCGCTTTTTTTCTTGTCCTTTGCGCCTTGGCGGCGTTTTTTTCTTCTTTTGCTCCCAGTTTATTAAGCATTTGCGTCCAAAGCGCATACTTTTGCTCTGTACAAAAATATGCAAGCCCCTGTGCCGTCTGCGCACAGGCTTCAGGTAAAACCTCCTGCACAAGGCGGTCCAAAAGCGCCTGCTCCTGCGGAAGAGGCACGCTTAACAGGATAGACGGCGTTTCCTGCTCTGCGCTATAAAGCGCCAGACCGGCTTGCTTTGCGTTGACCCACGGCATAAGCGTAAATTCCGGCTGCGGATGAAAGCCGTCAAAATATTCCGTACGCAGCCATTGGTGCTGCAGATCAAAATACATTTTTTTGGTTACCGCGTCGGAATAATCCAATGTTTCCACGCAATAACCGGATAGCCCCATCTGCCTGGCGCGTTCACAAAGCTTGCCTTCGCTTACTTTTTTCCATTTGAGAGGCCTGTGGTTTTCCATTGTATAAAAGCACTGGATAGACTCCCCCTGCGCGTTTAAAAACATTTTATCCTTTTGCCGTTTGCCGCTTGTAAAATACGCTTTGCGCACCTTAAAAAGAATATCGCTGCCAAAGCGGACCGGATCGGCAGACAACAAATAGGCTGTATAATACATGATGTCACCGCTGATTTGTGGCCTAGTGGAAACCGTCATACTCTACCTCTTTTAAAATTTATCGTTTTCCCGAAGCTGGGCAATTGCCTGTGCAATTTTGCGGGTTGCTGCGCGCAGCTGCGGAGCAGTTTGCGTTTCTTTCTGCAGACCAAGCTCCTGCGGCGTAATGGGGGGCGCGTAAGAGATCTTCGTGGGATTAAAGAATTTCAGTTTTCCTCCCTTGGGCGTAATACAGGCCGGAACAATCGGAACCTGCATTTGCGCGGCAATCAGCGCCGCGCCGGAGCGCATGCGCAGCAGTTCCCCTGTTTTTGAACGTGTGCCCTCCGGGAAGATTCCCAGAACCTCCCCATTCTCCAGGATTGAATCGGCCGTGTCAAAGACCGCATTGTCATGCGCGCCGCGCTGCACGGGAAATGCACCCAGGCCCGTAATGAGCCGGGCAAAAAAGCGGTTGCGAAAAAGCTCTGATTTTGCCATATAGCGGATTTCCCTTTTCTGTCCGATCCCCAAAAGCAATGGGTCGGAATACGAAATATGGTTGCTGCAGATGATGTAAGCGCCGCTTTGCGGTATGTTGTCTTTATTTGTATAGCGGTAGCGGTAGAGAAGCTTAAAAAGCGGTGTGCAGATCACCCTTGCCAAACTATATAAAAACCTTTTTTTGCGCATGCTCTTTTCCTCCGTTTTTAAAGGCGCTCTTCAATGATACCGACAAGCCTTGCAAGAGACGTTTCAAGCGGCTCGTCGGAGGTATCCAGCAAAATACTGCCGCAAGCCGGTTTTAAAGGCGCAATGGCGCGATGGGAATCGTTATAATCTCTTGTTTCAATATCCTGCAGAATATCTTCAAATTTTACGTCCATCCCTTTTTCCGTAAGCTCCTCATAACGGCGCTTTGCACGGCAACGGGCGGAGGCTGTAAGAAAAATCTTGATCTGTGCATTTGGCAGCACAACTGTACCGATGTCTCTGCCGTCCATAATCACATCATATTTTTCTGCCATGCCCCTTTGCAGGCCCAGCAGAAAATCACGCACCGGCTTAAGCGCAGAAATGCCAGACGCCGCCATGGAAACCTCCGGCGTGCGGATGTCGTCCGACACGTCCTTTCCGTTAAGGTACACACGCTGCACGCCGTCTTGGAATGCAAGCTCAATCTTTGTTTTTGCAAGCAGCGCATGAACCTGCTCCTCATCACTGATCGCTACGCCGTTTAACAGAGCGTTAAGACCGATTGCCCTGTAAAGCGCACCTGTATCCACATATATAAAATGCAGTTTTTTTGCCGCAAGCCGCGCAAGGGTACTTTTCCCCGCGCCGGCAGGTCCGTCAATTGAAATTGCTGTCATTTTATTGATTCCTTTCTGCTTTGAATTTCTGTCTGTTTTATGGCAAAACGGCGGCGCTTACACCTGCAAGATAACCGGTTGAAAAAGCAATCTGCAAATTATAACCGCCCGTATATGCGTCCACATCTATGACCTCGCCCGCAAAATAAAGTCCCTTTACTAGCCTGGACTGCATGGTTTTGGGATCAATTTCCTTCACATGCACACCGCCTGCCGTTATGATAGCCTCTTCTACCGGACGGAAACCTTCGATCTGCACAGCAAAATTTTTGAGCAGGCTGGAAAATCCCATCCTTTGCTGCCTGGTTACACCATTGCATTTGGTATGCTGCAAAATGCCGGAGCGCGCAACCACAACGGGGATCATCGCTTTAGGCAACAGGCCGTGCAGCGCGTTTAAAAAAGCTTTGTTTTTATTCTCCTGAAAATCACGCAGCAGTCTTTTTTGCAGCTGCTCCTCTGAAAGCGCCGGCTTTAAGTCAATATAAACCGTATATCTTCCCTTGCGCATGGGGCGCATATGCGCGCTTGCGCTTAAGATGACCGGCCCGCTCAGCCCAAAATGTGTAAAAAGAAGCTCCCCAAAGTCTTTGTATCTTTCTTTTTTCTGTTCCTGATCTATGACCTTAATCGCAATATTTTTCAGCGTAAGGCCCTGAAGCTCCGGGCAAAACGCATCGCTCGACATAAGCGGAACCAAAGACGGCCCAAGCGGTGTGATCGTATGCCCTGCGGCACGTGCAAGACGGTATCCGTCGCCGGTAGAGCCTGTTCGCGGATAGGATAAACCGCCGCAGGCAATGATTACGCAATCGCCGGAGAGTACTTTCCCATCCTCCGTACGAACGCCCTGCACCCGACCGTTTTCCAGCAAAAGCGCCTGCGCTCGCCCATGGACGATATTGCAACCCGTTTGCCGCAGGAACCGGGTCATGGTTTCCACCACGTCTGATGCTTTGTCCGACTGTGGAAAAACGCGGCGCCCGCGCTCTGTTTTCAGGGCAAGGCCGCAGCTTTCAAAAAAGGCCATGGTGTCATGCGGGGAAAAGCGGCTGGCCGCACTGAACAAAAAGTTTCCGTTTGCCGGCACGGCGGCTATAAAATCACGGACGTCACAGTCGTTTGTAACATTGCATCTGCCCTTCCCCGTGATCATAAGCTTTCTGCCGGTACGGGCGTTACGCTCCAACACCACCACCTGTGCGCCGTTTTGCGCCGCTGTCCCTGCCGCCATCATCCCGGCCGCGCCTGCGCCGACCACCAATATACGCTTGCCGGGCATCACTGCTGCTCCGGAAGGCCTTCGCCCACACCAATCTGCTCCGACGTTTTTGCATAAACGTCGTATTCGTCCCATACCTGTTCCAGCTTTGTAAAGGTCTGCTCGACGTTTTCCTTCTTTTCCAGCACGGTCGCTACAAGCAGCGCGTTGATCATACTCAACGGCGCTACGAGTGAATCTACCACCGAAGCCATGTCGCTGCGCGCAAGCAGCACATAATCTGCCGGGCCGACAAGCGGCGAAACCATGCTGTCTGTCAATGCGATAACGCCTGCTTTTCTGTCAGATGCAAACTGCATGGCCTCGACGGCCGTTTTGGAATAACGTGGAAAGCTAATGCCAATGATGACGTCTTTTTCATTGATATGAAGCAGCTTTTCATAAATTTCTATTTTGCTTGTCGTGCTCACCACATGCACGTTACCAAACATGAGGTCAAAATAATAACCCAGAAAGCTGGCAAGCGCGGAAGAGCTTCTGACTGCAAAAATATAAATATTCTTTGCGCCGACAATCGCTTTGACCGCCTTGACAAAATCGTCCCGCGAGGTTTCCTCCAGTGTTGCCCTGATTTTATCAATATCCTGGTTGAGCACGCTTTCCAGCACGTTATGATCGCCAATGCGGTCGGCGGTTACCTGTATGCGCTGTACAGACGTCAGCTTGTCGCGTATCATCTCCTGCATGGCTTTTTGCAGCTTAGGGTACCCGTCATAACCGATCTCGGTTGCAAAGCGCACGACGGTCGATTCGCTGACGCCAACCGTTTCCCCAAGCCTGGAGGCTGTCATAAAGGCCGCCTTGTCATAGCATTCTTCAATATAGGCCGCAATGCGCTTTTGTCCCTTAGAAAGCTTTTTTCGCTGTGATTCTATCCTTAAAAACAAATGTTTTTCCATTTTACCATTCCCTTTGCATCAGCCGTTTGCGTTGATTTAAATGCATATTTAAATTAATTTTAATACTTAGTCCTGCAAAAATCAAGCAAATGCACAGAAATAAACGGCCGTTTTTGCAGGATTGTTTTTTTCTCTTTCAAATGAATTGCCAAAACGGCCTGAATATGATAGAATAAACTAAATTTTTTACAGAGAGAGATTGGATTATGATTGCTGTAATCGACTATGGCGCAGGAAATTTGCAAAGCGTGGTTAAAGCGCTTACACATATTGGGTGTGAATCCGTCATCACACGCGACAAGGAAACCCTCTTACGCTGCGACGGCGCAATTTTGCCGGGGGTCGGCTCGTTTGGGGATGCCATGCACTGTATGGAGCAGCGCCATATGCGCAGCGCCGTGCTTGCGTTTAAAGACACCGGAAAGCCCTTTTTAGGCATTTGCCTGGGCTTACAGCTGCTTTTTCCAGGCAGCGAGGAAAGCCCTGGGGTAGATGGCCTGTCTTTTTTTCAGGGCAGCATCCGGAAAATTCCCAACACAACCGGAAAGCTGAAAATCCCCCATATGGGCTGGAATTCGCTCTCCATCCGGGATCACAGCGGTATTTATGCCGGCATAGAAGAAAACCCCTATGTTTATTTTGTACATTCTTATTATCTTAAGGCGGCGCAGCCATCTATTGTAACGGCGCAGACAGAATACGGCGGGACGGTCATAGACGCCTCCGTTCAATACAATAATGTGATTGCCACCCAGTTTCATCCGGAGAAAAGCGGTGAAACAGGCCTGAAAATGCTGAAAAACTTTGCCGGTATGGCCGGGCAGCCGATATAAAAGAAAGGAACACACCTGCATGTATGCAAAAAGGATTATTCCCTGTCTGGATGTAAAAAACGGCAGGGTCGTAAAAGGAACCAGCTTTGTTCATCTGCGCGATGCAGGCGACCCCGTAGAGGCCGCCGCCGCTTACGACAGCCAGGGGGCAGACGAGCTTGTACTGCTGGATATTACCGCTTCAAGCGACGCACGCAAGATTATAATAGATATTGTGCAAAAGGTCGCAAATACCATCTTTATCCCATTTACCGTAGGCGGCGGTATCCGTACTGTGGATGATTTTACAGAAATTTTAAGAGCGGGGGCCGACAAGGTTTCTGTTAATTCAGCGGCTGTACTGCGTCCAGAAGTAATCAGCGAAGCCGCCTATAAATTTGGAAGCCAGTGCGTTGTGGCTGCAATTGACGCAAAACGGCGGCAGGACGGCTGGGAAGTATATATAAACGGCGGGCGCACACCCACAGGGCTTGACGCCGTACAATGGGCTGTGCAGGCAGAAGCGCGCGGCGCAGGCGAAATATTGCTGACAAGCATGGACTGCGACGGACAGAAAAACGGATACGACCTGGAACTGACCAACGCTGTATCTGAGCAGGTAGGCATCCCCGTGATTGCATCGGGAGGCGCTGGCAGTATGCAGCATTTTTACGACGCGTTTACAAAAGGAAGCGCCGATGCAGTACTTGCGGCCTCGCTGTTCCATTTTGGCGAAATTTCTATTCCACAGCTAAAGACCTACCTGCAAAAAAAGGGCGTTCCGGTCAGGCTGTAAAAAAGCCGTACGGCGGCCCCAGTGCTATTTGTGAAGAATACAAATTAAGATAAAAAGAGAAAGACAGGCAGAAAATATGCCTGTCTTTTTTCATTTATGCCCGAATCCTCTTTACTAGTCTATGGGTAAAGCTGAGAACACATGGCTTTATTTATGGCTTACCCCGCCATGACATCGTCGACGACGGAAAGCAGCTTTTCTTCGTTAAACGGTTTTACTATGTAGCCTTTTGCGCCCATTGTGATCGCTTCTTCCTTTTGGGCGTCTTCCGTTTGTGCAAACACCATAACGACCTTGGTCTGCGGTGAAATTTCCAGCACTTTTTTTAAAAGCGATAAATCGCAGCTGTCCGGCAGAGAACCGTCGAGCAAAACAAGCGACGGCATTTGTTCGTTTACGCAGCGTAAAGCCTCTTTTGCGTTAGACGCTTCAAGCGTATGCGTATAGCCCGCGTTTACCAGCGCTCTTTTTGTCAGCTTTCTGGGGAACGATAAATCGTCTACCACCAAAATTGACGCATCCATTTTCCTGTGGTTTCATCTCCTTTCTCTTTCAATTTGGCTTCATTATAGCATATGCACAGGAAAATACAATGTATTTCCTAAATTGTTTATAAAACATTCATAAAGCCTTGTAAAAATCGCCCTATTGCTGTACCTTTCTGTCGGTCACACTGGCTTGTTGGAAATCCCTTTCACATTGCACTAAAACAATGCCAGCAGGCGGTAGCGTATAAAAAATACATTGCGCGCTTGCGTTTTTTACAGATTGTCCAAAGTTGTTTTCTTCTATCATAAAAGCCGCGGTCGTGCTTACATTAAGCACAACCGCGGCGTCTGTTTTTTATCTATGTAAAGTTTTTTGTAAAGTTTTTATTTTGTTCCGAAAATCCTGTCGCCTGCATCGCCCAGCCCCGGCACAATGTAGGCTTTTTCATTTAGATGATCGTCCTTTGCAGCGCAAAACACCTGCACATCCGGATGTGCTTCTGTAAGCGCGGCAATTCCTTCTGGAGCGGCAATAATACATAGAAACTTTATACTCTTGGGGTTACTCTTTTTTATGACCGAAATTGCGTCCACTGCAGAACCGCCGGTAGCAAGCATGGGATCCAGCACAAAAACGTCGCGCTCGTGGATGTCTGCCGGCAGCTTGTTATAATATTCTACAGGCTGGTGCGTCTGCTGGTCGCGGTAAAGGCCAATATGACCGACTTTTGCCGCCGGAACCATCCGCAGCATTGCATCCAGCATACCGCACCCGGCCCGCAGGATTGGGACAAACGCAAGCTTTCTTCCCGCTATAATATTGGCCTTGCACGGAGCCACCGGAGTTTCAATCTCAATTTCCTGCAGATCCAGGTTTCTGGTCGCTTCGTAGCACATGAACATGGCTATTTCGCCTATAAGCTCCCGAAACAGTTTACTGCCCGTGTTTTTATCACGCAAAAAAGTCAGCTTATGCTGGATCAGCGGATGGTCAAATACCGTGACCTGTTTTTCCATTGTCTGAACCCTCCGTTTCTATTGACTTTTATTGTTTCTTTTCATCTTCCATTAAGGCAATCATATCAACCCGCTTTTGGTGGCGCCCTCCGTCAAACGGGGTATGCAAAAAGATATCCGTAAAGCAGACTGCTTTTTCCCCGTCTATTACTCTGCCGCCCATGCAAAGAATATTTGCATCGTTATGGCGGCGCGCCATCTCTGCAGAAAACGCATCTGCAACGACAGCCGCACGAATCCCTTTTATTTTATTTGCCGCAATAGAAATTCCAATTCCCGTACCACAGCACAAAATCCCTTTTTCAGCTTTTCCTGCCGCCACTTCGCCTGCAACCTTTTTGGCAATTTCAGGGTAGTCGGCAGCCTCTTCTTTTAAAACGCCGAAATCTTTATAAGCAATCCCTTTTTCTTCCAGATAGAGCCTGACGGCCTCTTTGATCTGATAGCCGCCATGATCCGCTCCCAATGCTAGCATTTTTTTGCCCCCTCGGTTTTCTTTTTTAATTCTCTCTCGGCCTGCGGCAGGCGCAGATAAAACGGCATAAGCTGTGCCGCCGTTAAAAGCCCGCCCTGCTTACAGACTTGCTGTGCCGCCATAGCAACACCCCCGGCCCGCTGATAGCGGAGCAGCGGCTGTGCAAGCTCCAGATTTTTTATTTCTTCCGACAATAGCGCATAAGCCGCTTCGCTTCCGTCGCCTGTCAAAACGATCCGCTCTTTATACGCTTTCAGATCTGCAGCCAGCTGTGTATAGGACAAGGCCCGGTCCTGCGTAAGCCGCGTAAGCGTTCCGCCTTTGCTTTGAAACAGTGCATTATAAAATTGCTTGCAGCGCGCATCCATTACCGAGCATACAATACAGTCTGTCCCCAGCAAATTCTGGGCCATGGCCTCCAGCGTAGACACGGCGATACAGGGTTTATCCAAAGCCTGGGCCATCCCTTTGACCGCAGCCACGCCAATGCGCACGCCGGTAAAGGATCCGGGGCCGGCAGCCACTGCAAACGCGTCGATCTCTTTGATATCCGTCATGGTATTTTGCAAAAGAGCCTGGCACATTGGCATCAGCGTTACGCTGTGCGTAAGGCTGGTATGGGTAAAAAATTCCCCGTAGAGCTTTCCGTCTTCCCAAATCGCTACGGAGGCGGGCGCTGCAGTAGAATCAACCGCCAGCAGTTTCATATCCCTTTTGCCCCCTCTATTGTAAAAATACGTTCCGTTTCCTTGGCCCCCTTTTCTATCGTAATGCGTATGACATCCTCCGGAAGCGCGTTTTCTATGTTTTCGCTCCATTCAATCACAAGCACGCCGGTGCCAAGATAATCAAAAAAGCCGACGGCATATAAATCGTCCCATCCGGATATGCGGTACATATCGAAATGATAAACGGTAAATTTCCCGTTATACACATTGCAAAGCGCAAAGGTTGGGCTGGACACGCCGTCTTCAATCCCAAGCCCACAGGCAAGCCCTGTGGTAAACATGGTTTTTCCCATGCCAAGCCCGCCAAACAGGGCGATGACCTCGTCCCCTTTCAAAGTCTGTGCAAGCTTTTCGCCGATCCTGCGGGTTTCCTCCGCAGAGGCGCTTTTCCATACTGTCATGTGGCTATCATCCATTCTTACAATTTGCAGATCAGAACAGCCCCGAGATCACGCCGTCTTGGCTGATATCTATTTTCTGTGCGGCCGGCTCTTTTGGCAAGCCTGGCATGGTCATGATGTCGCCCGTAAGCACCACGACAAAGCCAGCGCCATTGGAAAGGCGCACATCTTTGACCGTTATGGTAAAATCCTTTGGTGCGCCCAAAAGCGCCGGATCGTCCGAAAGAGAATACTGCGTCTTGGCAATACACACCGGAAGCGCTCCGCCGCCGAGTGATTCTACCTCTTGGAGCGCTTTTTCCGCAGCAGAGGTATATACAACGCCGGAGGCACCATAAATTTTCGTTGCCACCGCCAAAATTTTTTGCTTTAACGGTATATCTAAAGGATAGACTGGTGAAAACTCAGACGGCTGTTCCACTGCCTGACATACCTTTTGCGCAAGCGCAACTCCACCGGCGCCGCCTTTTGCAAAGACCTCTGAAAGTGCAAAATCCGCGCCCTTTTGCGCACAATATTGCTCGATAAAGGCAAGCTCTTGTTCTGTATCCGTGTCAAACCGGTTGATTGCCACAACGACTGGAACCCCATAGCTGCGCATATTATCAATATGCACGCCCAGATTGCCGATCCCTTTTTGCAGCGCCTCCATGTTTTCGTTTTTGAGCGCATCTTTCAGCGCCCCACCGTTGTATTTCAACGCACGGCAGGTAGCCACCACCACAATTGCTGCAGGACATAGTCCTGCGCAGCGGCATTTGATGTCCAAAAATTTTTCCGCTCCCAGGTCAGAGCCAAAGCCCGCCTCCGTTATACAATAATCCGCCAGCTTAAGCGCCAGCTTGGTAGCTCTGACAGAATTACAGCCATGGGCAATATTGGCAAAGGGCCCCCCATGCATAATAACCGGGCTTCCTTCCAGCGTCTGTACCAGATTTGGCATGATTGCGTCTTTTAAAAGTGCTGTCATTGCGCCCTGCGCATGAAGATCCCTTGCATAGACCGGCCGGCCGTCCAACGTATAGGCCACCAAAATATTGCCAAGCCTGCGCTTTAGATCCTGCAAATCCTCCGAAAGGCATAAAATTGCCATAACTTCGCTTGCTACGGTAATCATAAACCCGTCTTCGCGCGGAACGCCGTTTACCTTTCCGCCAAGGCCAACCACAATATTGCGCAGCGCGCGGTCGTTCATATCCAGGCAGCGCTTTATCAAAACCCTGCGTGGGTCAATAGACAAGGCGTTTCCCTGCTGCAGATGGTTGTCCAGCATAGCGCAAAGCAGATTGTTTGCAGATGTAATTGCATGCATATCCCCTGTAAAATGCAGATTGATATCTTCCATAGGAAGCACCTGGGCATAACCGCCGCCCGCTGCGCCGCCTTTTACCCCAAAAACAGGGCCAAGCGAGGGCTCGCGCAGTGCAACGACCGCCTTTTTCCCTATTTTTGCCATGGCCTGTCCAAGCCCGGCCGTCGTGGTTGTTTTCCCTTCCCCTGCCGGCGTTGGATTGATCGCCGTCACAAGGATAAGCTTTCCATCCTTGTGATCTTTTAAACGCGCAAATAGACGGTCGTTAAGCTTTGCCTTATAACGTCCATAGCTTTCCGTTTCTTCCTCCTTGATCCCCAACTGTCTTGCAATTTGCAAAACCGGTACAGGCTGGGCCTGCTGCGCAATTTCAATGTCTGTCATCACGGGATATGCACCTCCAAAATTAAACCTTAACCGCAAAAATTATACCATATTGCGTGTGTCATAACAACCCTGAAAAAGCAGCTTATGACAAAAAGCGCAGAAAATACCCGCATACAACCGTATACGGGTATTTTTGCTATTCTGTTCTGCTGACTGTAACATTTGCCGTATATGCCTGTGTATCATACGCCCAGCATTCTGATTGGTTGTTAATGTGTATATTGACAGGCATTTCCGCTGTACCGACAAAGCCGTCGCCAAGGCTGCTTAAGTCGATTTGCGCCTCCACATCGCTTGCAGTAAGCTCGGAAACCACATCCTCCGGCCCTATAACCGTAACGTCTATACTTGTCGTCATCGCAACCGCCGTGTATCCGTCGTCCAAATGATCAAAGGTAAACCTATTGACCGTAAGCACAGTGGAATCATAGCCGGAAAGATCCAAGCTGACGGTTGCATTGCTTTCATTGCTGATATTAATACATCCCGCTGGAAGGTCGATCGGCAGCGTAAACTCCGTATTGTCCGGAGAGACCTGCGAAAAATCAATCGCCTGCAGGGAAATAGAGCTGAGGCTCTGCATAACCTCCTCTGACCCGGCAATCATCAAAGAAGACGGTGTAACCGTTGCAAACGCACTAACATCAAAGCCAGACGGCACGTTTGTAAACTGCGGCTCCAGCGGAAGCTCCTTTTTGGGCAGGACCGGTACGGTGACTGTGACCATATTATTTTCCACATTTGTGGTTAGAAGCTCGCTTCTGATCTGTGTTCCGGTAGTATCATACAGGACAATTTCATAGTCCTGGGAAGTGGTTTCTCTTAAATCGCCCGAAAAATCCCCTTCAATTGCAACTTTATCTACCTTCATCACCTCGGTCTGCGGGCCGGATATGGTGATCGTGTCTGTAGAATAGACAGCCTTTCCCCTGAAGTAGGTAGATTCTGTCCGTATGCCGCTGTAGTCTATATTGTCCGTCAGTGAAAATTCGCGCGAGCTTTGCCGGTCTACATATACGCTTACAATCTGCGGCGTAACAGATAAAATTTCATAGTCGGACTTTACACCGTTTTTTCTGGCGGTTAATTCAAGCGAATACGTGTTCGGCGCGGTAATTGTGTTGGAAGCCTGCAGCGCAACCACCTGGATGTCATCCTTTGTTACATTTGCAACCGTCAGCCTGTTGCCTGATATCAAAACAGAGGCCGTCGTGTCCCCACCGCTGAAGATGGTAAGGCCGTCCTCCCGCGCGGCATCTGAAAGCGGGATCGTAATAGGGATATCCGAAATGGTGTATTCAATTGCTTCTCCTGTGTTCTGCGAAAAAAAGAGCCACAAGCCGCATGCCATTAAAAAAGAAAAAACTATCAGAAATTTATTGTTCCTAAAAAGCTTGCTCAGCGAAAATGATTTAATCCTTTTCATGCCTTTTCTCCTTCCTCTTGGATGAGAAAATGGGGATCAGCTCTATGATATCCGTCTTATCGCCAGGCAACAAAAGCTCTTCGAGCCTTTCCTTTAACGTATCCCTTGTATAGTCCCTGGTAAGCCTGCCTCTGTATGCCACAGAAATATTCCCGGTTTCTTCAGAAACAACCACAATCACCGCATCCGATTCTTCGCTCATGCCAAGCGCCGCTCTGTGGCGCGTTCCAAGGTTGACATCCACTTCCTCGTTTTTGGTAAGCGGCAAAATACAGCCTGCGGCATAGACCCGTCCGTCGCGCATAACTACCGCGCCGTCATGCAGCGGCGCCTTGTTAAAAAACAGGTTGCCAATGACCGAAACAGACGGCTCCGCGTCGACAATTGTACCGGTGTCAATAATTTCGCCCAGCTTTGTTCTTCTTTCAAACACAATCAAAGCGCCCGTTTTTGCGCGTTGAAACACCAGCGCCGCGTCTGCAACAGCACTGATCGCTTTCTTTTGCAGAGCGATCCCACGATTGTCTTCCTTTGCCTGCATACCAAATTTAAAATTTTTGGACAGCTTGCTGCGCCCAATTTGCTCAAGCGCCTTTCTGATTTCCGGCTGAAAAATAATAAACAGGATAATAACGCCAAATTCAAAAAAGTTCCTGAGCAAAGCGGTCAGCATAGTAAGCTGGAAGGTAAAGGCAAGCAAATAAACAGCAACAAGAATTACCACGCCCTTTAAGAGCTGTTCCGCTCTTGTTTCGCGCACCAGCTTTAAAATACTATATATAACAAAGGTTATGCAGAGAATATCCACAAGATCTTTTATTTCAAAAGTTCTGATAATTGAAAGAAAAGAATTTATCAGCTGCATATCTTTCTTCCTTCCGGTTTTGTTGAAATACCTGTATCTTTGATTTATTTTAGCATATATTCCCTCTGATGGAAATACCTTTTTAACTGTTTTTTAACTTTTTTGTAACCTTTGCTTCATCTGCATAACTGCAAAGGCCAAACGGTCAATCTGCGCCGTATTGGAAAAATAGGAAGGGCTTACACGCACCGCGCCCGTTTCCAGTGTACCAAAGGCCGCGTGCGCAACCGGCGCACAATGCAGTCCGGCACGCAGCGCAATATCGTAATGGCGGCTTAAATGCTCTGCGACTGTTTCGCTGTCCATCCCCTGGACATTAAACGATAAAACGGGCGAAAAATGGCCAAGGTCCGGCTTTTCTGTGTAAAGCTTGACAAAAGAAAGATTGGCCAGTTTATCATATAAACGCCGAATGAGTGCCATCTCATGCGACGCAATTGTTTTCTCTTTGATTCTGGATACAAATTCTATACCGGCTTTCAGCCCTGCAATCCCCGGCAAATTGGGCGTGCCACTTTCAAATTTGTCTGGCATAATTGCCGGATGCTCAAAAGAAACGGAGCTGCTGCCGGTGCCGCCCTGCATAAACGAAGAGAGCCGGTCACTGTTTGCTGTAATGAGCAGCCCCGTCCCCATTGGCCCGTACAAGCCCTTATGCCCGGCGGTACATAAATAGTCTATTTTATTTTCCTGTAAATCAATTGGAATAGTTCCCGCCGTTTGCGCGCAATCGACCAGGATCTGTATGCCGTATTCGTGGCACAGGGCGGTCAGGCGCTCGACGGGCAGGCGTACACCCCAAACATTGGAGGCGTGCGTGCATACAACAAGCTTTGTCTTACCATTTAATGCGTTGCGAAAAGCATCCACCGTTTTGTCGTTATCCCCGGGATAAACGGTGGCCTGTGTAAAGGTTACCCCTTCTTTTTCAAGCTCCGTCAGCGGCCGGATAACAGAGTTGTGCTCTAAATTAGAGCATACTACGTGATCCCCGCTTCTTAAAAGCCCTTTTAAAACAATATTGATAGAATGCGTACAATTCAGCGTAAAAACGACATTTTCTTCTTTTTCTGCATTAAAAAGCGCCGCGGCCTTTACCCTGCAATCGTATATTTCTTTTGCAGATCTCATAGAAAGTCTGTGGCCGCTGCGCCCGGGATTTGCTCCGTAAGTTTTTAACGCTTCGTGAACCGCCGCTGTAACCGACGGCGGCTTTGGAAAGGTCGTTGCCGCGTTGTCAAGATAGATCACGGCACAACCTCCCTGCTTGTTCGGCCAAGGACCGTTATACCGTTGTTTATAAGGATTCTTTCTGCCTCATCTGTCCGTCTGGGTACATAAAGGCTGTAGCCGCAACTGTTTGCCTCGCCCTGCTTTGGCGTCCTCTCTATATCGGCGGCTATGCCATGCTTTAACAGGACAGACCTTCCTTTCATTGCATATGTGATGGAAGTCAGCATAATCAACTGCTTGCCCACATATATCACCTCGCTCCTTTTTTATTACATTCTATGCTGGAGCGGCAGGTTGCGTGTACAGGCGTTTTTCCATATCTTCAGCAGACACAGCGCTTACTGCGACGGGCCTTCGTCAAAGCCGTCACGAAACGAATCGTCCACTGCATCGGGGAAGGCGTCATTGCGGTCATATGCATCTGGAGCATACGGGCCGTGGTCGTCGCCTATAATTTCCCCTCTGCGCATGTGAAGCCTCATTTTTTCCTCTTCAACGGCGTCTGAAAGATTGTCTTTAAACATCTGGGCGTTTTTTATATTTTTAACGACCAGGTGGGGCTGAAACCTGTCCTGGGATTCTATAATCACCGTACCCAAAGAAAATATTTTCTGTAAAAGTGTGCGCTGCAGCGTGATATCCAGCACGCGGTAGAGCAGAATTTCGTTTTCTTTGCTTGTCAGAAGGCCCTCGTTAATCAAAAGCTTTCTATTGGTAAGGGTGTATTTTGTAAACGTAAACGGCAGGCCAAAAAGCAGCCAGCGTTTTCTTTCCTGCTGAATAATTTCCACATCGTCTGCTTTTCCGCGCGCACCGGTTTTTGCAGGATTTGCCGCATAGTCCGCCATACAATCCGCCTCCTTTTATTCTCCAAACGTAATACCAATCTGCTTGGCTGTCTGGATAATATCACTATCTACAGGAACGGCCTTCAGCTTTCCGGCAACCTGGTTTAACGGCACGGGAACAATTTTATTATTGATCAACGCCACCATATTGCCATACTTTTCCTGAATAATCAGCTGTGCCGCCGCCGCGCCAAAGCGTGTAGAAAGCACCCGATCATAGGGACATGGGCTGCCACCGCGCTGAAAATGGCCCGGAACCGTGACCCTTGTTTCCTGCCCGGTTGCCTGTTCAATTTCGTGGGCAATTTTATAGGAAATGGAGGGATAGGCAAGCTCTGCAATCGCCGCTTTCTTTTTCTTTTTCGGCAGCGCCGCAAGTTCCTTGGAAATAGCGCCTTCGGCTACAGCCAGGATAGAGAAATTTTTTCCGCTGCTAGTCCTTGCCTTTACGGTTTGTATAACGGACTGGATATCATACGGGATTTCAGGAATCAAAATAATGTCTGCCCCGCCTGCAATACCGGCATACAGGGTAAGCCATCCAACCTTATGCCCCATAACCTCTACAATAAACACCCTGCCGTGCGAGGTTGCCGTTGTATGGATGCAGTCGATCACATTGGTTGCAATATCAACGGCACTTTGGAACCCAAATGTCATGTCTGTCCCCCAAAGGTCATTGTCAATGGTTTTGGGTAAAGACACGATATTTAATCCTTCTTCACACAGCAGGTTGGCCGTTTTCTGTGTGCCGTTTCCGCCCAAAATCACCAGGCAGTCCAGCTTAAGCTCTTTGTAGTGCTCTTTCATGGCCTTAACCTTATCTACACTGTTTTCATCCACAACGCGCATCAGTTTAAACGGCTGCCTGGATGTGCCAAGAATGGTTCCGCCGCAGGTAAGAATGCCGGAAAAATCCTCTTGCTTCATCTGCCTGTATTCACCATAAATCAATCCGCGGTAACCGTCGATAATCCCATATATTTCAATACCGTCTGTCCCGTAATGGGCATACAAAGCCTTTGCAACACCCCGTATGGAGGCGTTGAGCCCCTGGCAGTCCCCACCGCTTGTTAAAATACCAATCCTTTTCACTGTAACACGTCCTTTAATCCTTGATCTTATTTTGCTGCGCATGCTTTGGCAGGATAGGCGTTCCGATTGTCTTGCTCTCTTTGATCCTTTTTACACTGCGCTGCTCTTTTTTGGCAAGCTGGGAAAATTGTGTCTGGGAGTTGATTACCCGTTTGCCGCGCTTATCAATATGCAGATAAGTCGTGTCTGAAAGCTGGATTCTTGCGTTGACCGTATCTTTCAACATAAGGTCTAAAATAGCAAAGCCGCGCTTTTTCAGCAGCTCATCCTCCACGGGAAAAACCAGCTCCACACGCTTGTCCAGGTTTCTTTGCATCCAGTCTGCGCTGCCCATATATACAACCGGGTCACCCGCATTTTCAAATTTAAAAATCCGGCTGTGCTCCAGCAGCTGCCCTACAATACTGTGTACACTGATATTGTCACTGACGCCCTTAATCCCCGGGATCAAGCAACAGATGCCTCTGATGATCAGCTTAATTTTTACGCCCGCCTGCGACGCTTTATATAAGAGCTCGATAATCGCAGGATCTACCAAAGAGTTGACCTTTGCCGTAATCCCGGAAGGGAGTCCCTGCTTTGCATTGAGCGTTTCTTTTTTTATCATATCCTCAAAAAATTTCCGCATTCCCGTAGGAGCGACGATAAACTTATTATACTCCGGGGGAAGGGAATATCCTGTCAAAACATTGAACAGGGACGACGCGTCGGTCCCATATTCTTCTTTACAGGTAAACATGCCAATGTCCGTATAAAGGCGTGCGGTAATATCGTTATAGTTGCCCGTGCCCATATGCAGATACCGGCGGATCGCGTTATGCTCGCGCCGGACAACCAAACATATTTTGCAATGTGTTTTAAGCCCGGTAAGGCCATAAATTACATGGCAGCCCGCCTTTTCCAGCTTTTTGGCCCAATGGATATTGTTTTCTTCGTCAAACCGCGCCTTCAGCTCCACAAGCACGGTTACCTGTTTCCCGTTTTCCGCCGCTTTGATCAGCGCTGCAATAATAGGGGAATTGCCGCTGACGCGGTAAAGCGTCTGCTTGATTGCCAGAACGTTTGGATCGTCGGCTGCCGTTTTGACAAAGCGCAGCACACTGTCAAAGCTTTCATATGGGTGATGCACCATGCGGTCTCTTTCACGAATTGCCTCAAAAATGTCGTCATAGCCATAAAAATCTGCCGGAGGAGAAACCGGTACAATCGGCTCAAAACGAAGATGGTCACAACCGTCAATCCCTGCAAACTTCGACAAGAATGTGAGGTCAAGGGGACCGGATTGCTCATAAACCTCCTGCGGCTCTACATCGAGCATATCAATCAAAAAGTTTTTCAGCTCACTGTCGCACTTTCGGTAAATTTCCAGACGCACAGGCTTGCCGCGTTTTCTTTTTTTAATGGATTTTTGTATTTCTTCCATTAAATCGTCCGTTTCTTCATCGATATCCAAATCGGAATCACGCGTAATACGAAACGGGCAAAAGGCCTTAATATTATAAAGCTCAAACAACTCTTCGAGCTTATGCATAATAATATTTTCAAGCAAAATAAAGGCTCGGCCTTCAGCGGAAGGCAGCTCCAGAAAGCGCGGCAAAATGGACGGAACCTGGATCACCGCAAATACGGATTCCTCCTCCATATCTGTTAAGCGCACCGCGATATTCAGGCTTTTATTTGCCAAAAGCGGAAACGGGCGGCTGGTGTCGACCGCCATAGGTGTCAGCACGGGAAAAACAAGCCTTTCAAAATAAGCGTCAATAAATTTCATTTGCTTTTCATTAAGCTCTTTGATTTTTAAAAAGGCAAGCCCGTTATTTTTGAGCACCGGCAAAATGGAACGGTTCAAGCAGGAGTATTGCTTCTTTGAAAAATCATGTATTTTAACAGAAAGCTTTTCCATTTGCTGCACCGGGGTCAGCCCGGCCGGATCCGGATGCGTATAGCCCTGATGAATCTGTTCCATAATCCCTGCAACACGCACCATAAAAAACTCATCCAAATTGGAGGCCGTGATTGATAAAAACTTTACCCGCTCCAAAACGGGGTTTTCTTTTTCCGTTGCTTCTTCCAAAACACGAATGTTAAAATCCATCCAGCTTAATTCCCGGTTGTTATACGGCATTGTAAAATGAGTTTTTGCCGCCGGCTGCGCCGAAATCACGGTCTTGTCCTTTTCTTCCTGTTTGCTTTTTTCCTTTTTTGCCATATACCTTTCCCCTTCCTTTTATATAAATAAAAGGGGTGGGAACAGCCGACCAGTATATTCTACAAGGCCGGAGCCTTTCCCCGCCCCAAAGTCCTACTATTTTAAATTGTCTTTACGCAGTTTAAAATGGCTTCGTATACTGCGTCAAAATCTGCTTTTGTAACAAGCAGGGAAATCTGCACCTCTGAGGTTGATATCACGCGTATGTCTGTATTGACCTCCGCCACCGCCCTGAATATTTTCGCGGCGATCCCCGGGGTGTTTTCCATCTGCTTGTCAAGCACAGAAACAATATAGTTCCCGCTGCTGACAATCGGCTTGGCCCTTCCGCCCTGCAGCCCGGAGGTAAATTCCAGCAGCTTGATCAAATCGGTGTCCTTAATGGTAAAGGACAGGCTGGTCGATGCGCTTTGCACCGGCGAGAGGGATATCATATCCACATCTATCCCTATGGATGCAATTTTCTCAAAAATGTCTGCAATCTGCTGCATATTGGCAGGAATATCGTGCAGCGATACCAGCGTAATTTCGTCAGATACGTTGACAACAGGATTCATAAAAAGCCCCAATCCTTTCCAGTTTATTTTGCCGCTAGCAGGTCTGACATATCATACATTCCCGCAGCCTTTCCGTTTAAAAACACAGCGGCATTGACAGCCCCGGTTGCAAAAACCTCTTTGGACTGTGCCTGATGCTTAATGGTAAGCACCTCGTCATGACCTGCAAACAGAACCTCATGCTCGCCGACAATGGTGCCGCCCCGCACCGTATGGATTCCAATTTCGTTCTTTTCCCTTTTTTTTCTGTAAGAATGGCGGTCATACACATACTGCGGCTCTTTTTCCATAACGGAAGCAATCCCGTCTGCAATCATCAACGCCGTGCCGCTTGGAGCGTCAATTTTCTGGTTATGGTGCTTTTCTATGATTTCTATGTCAAATTCCCGGCCAAATACGGCGGCCGCCTTTTTAGACAGCGCAATCAAAAGATTGATGCCAAGCGACATATTGCCTGAATAAAAAACAGCGACTGCTTCAGACGCTTTTTTTATGCTTGCTACCTGTACGGCAGAATAGCCCGTAGTACAGATCACCGCCGGCGTCTTATGCTTGCACGCATAAGCAAGCAAACCGTCAAGCGTAGAAGGGTTTGAAAAATCTATGATTACATCTGCGCTTATATCTATTTTGGAAAAATCGTCAAATACAGGAAAGTCATACCCGCAAGAGGTAAAAATATCCACCCCGGCAACAATCACAGCGTCTTCCCTTTGGTCGACTGCACGGACAATCGTTTGCCCCATCTTTCCATTACAGCCGCTTAAAATTATCCTTGTCATTTCTTCATCCTCCGCTTCAAACGCACGGAATTTTACACCAATCCAAACTTTTTAAGGCATTCCTTTAACCCGGAAAGCGCACTGTCGCTCATAGGTACAAGCGGCAGCCTGCATTCCCCGCATGCAAAGCCCATCAGGTTCATGGCGGCCTTTACGGGGATTGGGTTTACGTCGCTGAACAGGGCATTCATCAACTCCAAATACTGTAAATGGAGCCTTGCAGCCTCTTTGTAACTGCCGTCAAGCATAAGCTGCGTAATCTGGTGCATCTGCTTTGGCATAATATTTGCAAAAACGGAAATGACACCCAATCCGCCCAAAGACATGATCGGTACGGTCTGGTCGTCAGCACCGGAATACACGTCAAGCGAGTCACCGCATAACGCAAAAATCTTTGCAATTGCCGATATGTTTTCACTGGCCTCTTTGGTAGCCACAATATTTTCGTGCTGTGCAAGCGGCACATACGTTTGCGGCTGAATATTGCAGCCTGTTCTGCCGGGCACGTTATACAGTATAACAGGGATATTTACACTGTCGGCAATACAGGAAAAATGCCGGACCAGCCCCTGCTGGGAGGTTTTGTTGTAATAGGGCGTAACGGAAAGGATTGCGTCTGCGCCCAGCGCCTGCGCTTCTTTTGTAAGCTCTATTGCATAATTTGTGTCGTTGCTGCCGGTTCCTGCAATCACCGGCACACGGCCGTTTACATGCTCGACCGCATAGGAAATCACATCGCAATGCTCTTTATGATTGAGCACGGCTGATTCGCCCGTTGTACCGCAGGCGACAATCGCATCTGTCCCATTTTCGATCTGAAAATCTATCAGCCTGCCAAATTCCTCAAAATGAATGGAACCGTCGGCATGCATAGGCGTTACAATGGCAACGCCGGAGCCTGTAAAAACAGGTTTACTCATCTGATTACCCCCATCGTATTGATCTGTCATATAGGCAAGGTCAGTCCATATATCCTTCCGCACAGAGAAGTTCCGCCATCAGCACCGCGCCGCCTGCAGCCCCTCTGAGCGTGTTATGGGACATGCACACAAATTTAATGGTATACTGGCTGTCTTCACGCAGACGGCCAATGGACACCGCCATCCCGTTTTCCAGGTTTCTTTCCGATTTGATTTGCGGTCTGTCGTTTTCCTTGAAATAATGCAAAAACTGCTTTGGCGCGCTGGGGAGGTTCAGCTCCTGCGGTCTGCCCTTATAGCTTTCCCATTTAGAAATAATTTCTTCCATAGACGCTTTCTTTTCAAGCGATACAAAAACCGCAGCCGTATGGCCGTCACTTACGGGCACGCGAAGACACTGGGAGGTAATGCACGGTCCCTGTGCGTTGACAATTACGCCGTCTTCTATATGCCCCCATATCTTCATAGGCTCCTGCTCCGATTTTTCTTCCTCCCCGCCGATATACGGGATAATATTGTCTATCATTTCCGGCCAGCGTTCAAATGTTTTACCTGCGCCCGATATTGCCTGATACGTACAGGCAAGCACCTTTGTCACACCCAGATCCATAATGGGTGCAATTGCAGGGACATAGCTTTGCAATGAGCAGTTGGATTTGACCGCTATAAAGCCTTTTTTCGTCCCCAGCCGTTTTCTCTGGGCAGGAATAATCTGCGCGTGGTGCGGGTTGATTTCCGGAATAATCATCGGTACATCCGGCGTTCCCCGATGGGCGCTGTTATTGGAAATCACCGGGCACTCTGCCTTTGCGTAAGCTTCCTCCAGCGCTTTAATTGCATCTTTTTTCATATCCACCGCACAGAATACAAAATCCACAAGGCCGGCAACCTTTTCCACTTCCGAGGCATCTAAAACCTGCATGCCCCGTAGGTTTTCCGGTATAGGGTCCGGCATGGCCCAACGCTCGCCTACGGCGTCCTGATACGCCTTTCCCGCGGAACGGCTGCTGGCCGCAAGCGCCGTTACCTCAAACCATGGGTGCCTGCTTAAAAGCAGGGAAAAACGCTGCCCCACCATACCCGTTGCACCTATAATACCAACCTTATACTTCTTCATGTTTATCCTCCTGCATTAAAACTTAAAAAATAAGTTGTCAATTCCGCCGTAATAAAATATAATAGAAATTACACGCGGCAGCACGCGTTTTACCCCATTATTTTATTACTTTATAATATACCATCCTTATTTTATGTTGTCAATTTATAAATCGTGAATCTTTTATGAAAGGACGCAGCCCATATGAAAACCAGCGACTTTTATTACGACCTGCCGCAGGCTTTGATCGCACAGACGCCGGTCGAGCCGCGTGACAGCTCCAGAATGCTGTCGCTTGACAGAAAAAGCGGAAGCATTGCGCATTTGCATTTTTACGATATACCGGACAAGCTGCAGGCTGGGGACTGTCTGATCTTAAATGACTCCAGGGTCCTCCCGGCACGCATTTACGGCATTAAGAACAATACCGGCGCGAAGGTGGAATTTTTGCTTTTGCAGCAAAAACACCAAAACGTATGGGAATGCCTTGCAGGCCCGGGAAAGCGTGCAAAGGCAGGAACGCGCTTTGTCTTTGGCAACGGGCTGATGACAGGCGAGGTTTTGCAGGTGCTGGAAAACGGGAACCGTATTGTACAGTTTACAAGCGACGAAGGCTTTTTTTCTGCGCTGGATAAAATTGGCCAGATGCCTCTGCCGCCCTATATTACGCAGGAACTTAAAGACAGGGAGCGCTACCAGACAGTATACAGCCGCATACCCGGTTCCGCCGCGGCGCCCACAGCCGGGCTGCATTTCACGCCGGAGCTGCTGTCTAAAATACAAAGCAAGGGTGTAAACATTGGCTTTGTGACCCTGCATGTAGGGCTTGGTACCTTCAGGCCTGTAAAAACGGAGGAGGTTACAGCGCATAAAATGCACGCGGAGCATTATGAAATTCCGCAGGAGACAGCTGACCTGATCCAAAAAACAAAGGCAGCGGGAAAACGTGTGATCTCTGTGGGCACAACAAGCTGCCGTACGCTGGAATCGGTCGCTACAACCCATGGAAAAATTATTGCTTGCGACGGCTGGACTGATATTTTTATTTACCCGGGATATACCTTTAAGGTATTAGACGGCCTGATTACAAATTTTCATCTGCCGGAAAGCACGCTTATTATGCTGGTCAGCGCTTTTGCCGGTTATGAAAACACCATGCACGCCTATAAAGAAGCCGTTGCAGAAAAATACCGTTTTTTCTCTTTTGGCGACAGCATGCTGATTCTATAAGGAGCAATGCGAATGTTTGAGATTTTAAAACAGGAAGGCGGCGCACGCAGAGCGCGCTTTACCACGCCGCACGGCGTTGTGGAAACGCCGGCGTTTATGAATGTGGCAACTGCCGGCGCGATCAAGGGCGCTTTATCTGCGCTTGATTTAAAGGAGCTGCGCTGCCAGGTGCAGCTTTGCAACACCTATCACCTGCACCTGCGCCCGGGCGACGAAACGATCAAAAAGCTGGGCGGGCTGCACGCTTTTACACGCTGGGAAGGCCCCATCCTGACAGACAGCGGGGGCTTTCAGGTGTTTTCGCTGGCAAAGCTGCGCAACATTCAGGAAGAAGGCGTCTATTTTTCCTCCCATATAGACGGGCGGAAAATTTTTATGGGACCTGAGGAAAGCATACGCATTCAGTCGAACCTGGCTTCTACCATCGCCATGGCGTTTGACGAATGCGTAAAAAACCCTTCCCCTTACGAATATACAAAAAAATCTATCGAACGCACAACGCGCTGGCTAGTGCGCTGCAAAAATGAGCTGGCGCGTTTAAACGCGCTGCCGGACACACTAAACAGAAAACAGTTGTTGTTTGGTATTAACCAGGGCGGCGTCTACGACGATCTGCGGATTGAGCATATGAAGCAGATCCGTGAGCTGGACCTGCCGGGCTACGCCGTAGGAGGGCTGGCTGTGGGAGAGCCGGATTTTGTTATGTACCACATTCTTGAGCAGCTGCAGCCGTATCTGCCGCAGGACCGTCCACGGTATTTAATGGGGGTAGGCACGCCTGTAAATATACTGGAAAGCGTATACAGGGGCATAGACCTGTTTGACTGCGTTATGCCCAGCCGCAACGCAAGGCACGGCCACCTGTTCACCTGGCAGGGCTGCCGCAATTTAAACAACGCAAAATATGCGCTGGATTCTTCCCCGGTTGACCCGCAATGCACATGCCCCGTCTGCCAGAACTTTTCAAGGGCTTATCTGCGCCATCTCCTAAAAAGCGGCGAAATGCTCGGTATGCGCCTTGCCGTTATACATAATCTTTATTTTTACAATACGCTGCTTTTAAAAATCCGGCAGGCGCTCGATGAGGGAACATACGAAAGCTTTTATAAGGAGCAGAAAGAAATTTTAGGTAGCAGAATTTAACAAATTTGTCTTGCAAGAAAAATTTATTATGCTATAATGAGAGCATTAGCGTAAAAATGTATGCGAATACGAAAGGATGGATAAAATGAAACGATTTTTTCTTACAGCCGCAGCGGTAGTATTGCTTGCGTTTTCTCTTGCTTCCTGTGCGCCGGCTACGACAGGGACGTCGGGCGATGCTTCCGGCATGGGTGGACAGATGTGGATTATTATTCTGGTCTATGTCGCCATTTTTGCGGGCATTTATTTCTTTATGATCCGCCCGCAGTCCAAAAGGAAAAAGCAGGAACAGGCAATGCGCAACAATCTGGAAATCGGTGACGAGATTACGACCATCGGCGGAATTATGGGCCGGGTTATCAGCATTAAAGAAGAAACGGATTCCATTGTAATAGAAACGGCTGCGGACAGAAATAAAATTCAGCTAAAGCGCTGGGCGATTTCTACCGTTGACACAATCAAGGACGAACCGGCAGATGATAAAAGCGCTGCAGCGCCCGGCGGTTTCTTTAAAAGAAAGAAGAAAAAGCAGGAAGAAGAAAAATAAGCAATTTTGCATATTTCGCATATTTTTTAAAAAACAAGAATACCTATGGAATGGACGCATCATCCTTCCATAGGTATTTTTTATTTGCCAAAAGCAGCATTTTTATTTTTAAGGAGGCTTTTCCTGTGAAGCATAATGGCAGTGGGATGCACAAAGGCGTAAAGGCAATCCTGTTTGGTACAATCGGCGGTATGATCCTGTGTACGGCAGAGCTTCTTTTAGCGGCGGTTGCCCTTTCCCAGCTGAAAACCATACCGGACAGCGCACTTTCCACCATTACAATGGTGTTTGCAGCCCTGGGGGCGCTGGGCGGCGGCTACATAGCCGTACGCATTGCTAAATGCCGCGGGATGTTCTACGGCGTTTTAACAGGCATGGCGCTGTTTTTTGTTGTAGTCATTGCAGGTCTGTGCACATCTACAGAAAGTATTACGCTTGCAACCGTCATTAAAGCCGCAGCCATGCTGCTTTCCGGAGCCGTTGGCGGCGTGGTGGCCGTTAATCGTAAACAGCGTGTACGTTAAAGCGCTTATACATCTCCCGCCAGGCCGTCCGCAATGCCAAGCAGCACAATCCCCGCAATTACCAGCAGAATGATCAGATACTGCGGCCTTTTCAGCTTTTCTTTCAGGAAGATTCTGGAAAGCAGAACAGAAAAAACACAATAGGACGATATGATCGGCGCAGCCACAATCGGATTGTCGCCGATTGCAAATACATAAAAGAACTGCCCGGCCGTTTCGCACAAAGCGCCCGCGCCTTTGACCCTTTCATCCCATATACGGAATTTTTGCTTTCTTACAAACACAAGGTAAATAAACGCGAAAACAGCACAAAGTAAAAATGTAAATTCATAAGACAGGTTTGCTTGGTCTTCCGACAGCCAGTTGTCCAGCACATAGGCATCCCCAAACGTGCCAAGACCATCTATAATGCAGTACAAGATCGGCAAAATAATTGCAATCACGCTGATCTGATACTTTGCATCAATCACAATTTTCCGTTTAAGCCGTTGTTGCTTGTCCATAATCTTCTCATAAACAGAAAGCAAGATAATCCCAATAAAAATGCAGATAACCGCAACCAGCTGCAGCGGTGTAACCGTTTCTCCCATAACTAAAAAACAAAGCAAAATGGCAACCGCACCGGAAGAATTGCATATGGGGGAAGAAACGGAAAGCTCCATGTACCGCAAGCCGGCATAACCAATGGTCATGGAAAGAATATACAAAAAGGAAACCGGCAGATAGCGCACCATATTCATGGGGTCATAAGAAAAGCCCGGCTCTGTAAAGGTTTTATAAAGAATATACAGCACGGCGTGGATTCCCATAACGAGTCCTACCATAATCACCATGCGCCAATGGCTGTATTTGTCTTTGGGGTTTGCACCCATTTTTGAAAACAAGTCAGATCCGCCCCACGCAAGGGCCGTGATCAGCGAAAAGGTAAACCACATTTCCCAAAATCCTCCAAACAAAAAATCGACTGCCATTATAGCACACAGCATAAAAAACAGCAAGCCCCTGAAGGCATTTTGTGCTTTCAGGGGCTTTTTTCAGAGATTTTGATCTTCAATTTCTCTTGTTTAATATAGTACAACGATTTGCCCAGCTTCCACCGTACCTTCAATCATTTGATCTTTGACGATAAATTTTGCGCCTGTTACCTTGTCTTCATACGTTCCGTCAGCCAGCACACTGGGCACGCCTTCCAGCGTCAGCGGTTCATCGCCAACGTTTACAATAACCGCACCCTTGTCGCCGCGTTCAATCATAACCGCTTCCCTGCTGTCCATTGGGTTGGAAAGCGTTTCTGAAAGCCCGGCCATATGGTTTCTGAACTGGTTGACAGCAGCCACATCCGGGTCCATAAACAGCTCGCTGCCCCTGGCGCCGATCTGGTTATTGCCCCACTGGTCGTCTATAGATGCGCCGTCGGGGCGGCTGAAAAACAGCGGTGTGCCGCCGCTTCTGGCCGCAATAAGTGCCCACGCCCATTTAACATCCTGCTCGTTGAGCATGGACCAGGAACCATCGTTACAGTAATTATCGTGCGATTCCACCCATGTAACCAGTCGGTCTTCTTCGACCTCATTGACTGCATAATTGCTCCAGTTTAAGACCTTAAGAGACTTATTGAGCACCGCGTTGCGCACCTGCTGACCATAAGTTGGAGACGTAACATGCATGATCTGTGCATAATCCGCAATCCGGTCCGAACCTCCCTGCAGAACCTCTCCATATTGGAAAACAGAGCCATTGTCCAGGATAACGCTCCAAAAATCGCTGGCATAGGCTGAATCGTCGTCCGGCAGCTCAATATGCTTTGCCGCATCATAACGGAAGCCGTCCGCACCCGCCTGTACGCATTCCTTTAAATAGCTTAAAATATACTGCTGTACATCTTCGTTTTGTGTGTTCAGGTCAAGAAGCCCCAGCAGATTTCCCTGCGTAACCTGTTCCCTGTCCCCATAATTGCTGATAGAGCCAAACGAGTGGAACGGGGAATCCGTCAGGTCAAAAATATTGTCTGAAACGGCATTCATATCGCTGGTCATATGGTTGACAACCGCGTCCACTATAATACTGATACCGTATTTGTCAGCCTCTGTACACATGGCTTCAAATTCTTCTTTTGTTCCAAGCTGATAATTGCCGATGGTATAATCGATCGGCTGGTAATGGTAGTACCACTTTCCCTGATTGACGCTGCCGTCTTTATCCTGCAGCTGCATGCCGCCGTTTTCCCCCGGCTTGCATGCATTGATGGGCGACGTCTGGATGGCAGTATACCCGGCCTGCGCAATGTTTTGCATATTTTCTTTAATTGTGTTGAAGGACCAGCACCACGCGTGAAGGATCGCGCCGTGGTCAATGTCGGCAGCAAGCTCATACTCCCCTTTTGTCGGAAGCTGCTCACTCTGCGGCGTGGTCTCCTCCTGTGCGGACGACACCTGGGAAGGCTGTTCTGTCAGCTCTGTCGAGCTGCCACCGGGCGAGGTGGTGCAGGAGGCAAATCCCAAAAGCATAAGGGCCGCCAAAAGGACTGCGAAAAGCTTTTTTGTAGTCTGATACATTTTCTTCTCCCTTTCCGATCAAATTTTAATTATTTACCGTTTTATGCATAATTTCTTTTATAAAACAGTTGCATGACAACTTCCCTTTTTAAGTGTGGGCGCATGGCTTGCAGGATTTTTTCATTTGGAGAAAAAATCAAAAGGCAATTCCCGTACTTTTCCAGGTAAAAAACCGCTGCAAACACATCGTCGCCGTCTTCGGTGGCTCCTGCAAAAAAGATTTTATCATACTTTCTTCGTCCATAATCTTTTTCATTGAGCTTTCCCATTTCCTCAATCTTTTTTATATCCATGCTCAAAATACGCTTTCTTTTGCGCTTTGCAATAACCTTATCGACCGTGATATTGTTGTTGGTTACACTATATTCAAACTCCACATTTTGGCTGGTGATCAGATACCACGCGCCATAGATTGCAGCAATCAGCACAAAAAAGCCCACCATAATCAGGTAATAAATCCCTGTAAGCTGGGCCAGGGCACAGCATGCAAGAGGCAGCAGAACCACACACAGCAAAATGGAAACGGTGATCAGGTTGTCACGCACCGTTCTCTTTTTTTTGACAAGATATTCCACAAAAACGTCCATTTTACATCCACCTTTTATTTCTGCCTTTCAGACTATCTTTTCAAATCATATCACAAAGAAAAAGGCTTTACAAGAATTATAAACAGAAAGTCTTGCTTTTTTTTTATAAAGATGCTATAGTTTGTATCAAAGCAAAATATTCACACCGAAACGCTGTGAAAAAGGAAGTAATCCGCCTATTTCTTTTTGTCAGAGAGAACGCTCCCCCGGCTGAAAGGACGTTTATAAAGACAGACGGATGAAGTTCCCTTTTGAGCGGCGCAGCTGAACGGTTTTCCCATTAGGCTGCGACGGCAGGCACCGTTACTGGCCGCAGGAGTGTTTGCTCTTTGGCAAAAAACAGGGTGGTACCGCGGAAGCATGCTTTCGTCCCTTTTCCGGTTACGGAAACGGACGAAAGCTTTTTTATTTTTAGCGCAAACCACATGCCTTTGCGCGGAAACAGCCCCATGAAGAAAGGAAGAAAGCTATGAAAAACCAATTAGAGTCGATTCGCCAGGCTGCAAAGGATGCGCTGGAACACGTAAGCCTTATACAGGACCTGGAGCAGCTGCGTATTCAATACCTGGGAAAAAAAGGGGAGCTTACCGCCATATTAAAGCAAATGGGAAAGCTTTCCCCGGAAGAACGGCCGCAGGTTGGGCAAATGGCAAACGAGGTGCGCACATATATTGAAGGTGCGATCGAAAGCAAAAAGGCGCAGCTTGAACAAAAAAAACAGCAGGAGCAGCTTAAGGCGGAAAAAATTGACGTTACGCTCCCAGGAAAAAAGATCACGCTTGGCGCAAAGCACCCGCTTTCCATTGTGCTTGACGAAATTAAAGAGATCTTTGTGGGCATGGGTTTTGAGATTGTGGAAGGGCCGGAGGTTGAATACGACTATTACAACTTTGAAGCGCTCAATATACCAAAAGACCATCCTGCAAGGGATACACAGGACACGTTTTATATTAACGATAATATTCTTCTGCGGACGCAAACATCTCCTGTACAGGTGCGCGTTATGGAAAAGCAAAAGCCGCCGATCCGCGTTATATCGCCGGGTAGAGTTTACCGCAGCGATGCGGTGGACGCGACCCATTCCCCCCTGTTCCACCAGATAGAAGGGCTTGTTGTCGACAAGGGTATTACCTTTGCAGATCTAAAGGGAACACTTGAAATTTTTGTCAGGCGCTTATACGGAGAAGATTCTGTTGTGCGCTTCCGCCCCCACCATTTCCCGTTTACCGAGCCATCTGCAGAAGTGGACGTGCAGTGCTTTTCCTGCCATGGAGAAGGCTGCCGTTTGTGCAAAGGCGAAGGGTGGATTGAAATTTTGGGCTGCGGTATGGTACATCCTAAGGTTCTGGCAAACTGCGGGATCGACCCAGAGGTATACAGCGGCTTTGCTCTTGGCCTGGGGCTGGAGCGCGTGGCAATGCGCCGTTACGGCATAGACGACATGCGCCTTTTCTTTGAAAACGACGTACGCTTTTTAAAACAATTTTAATCCGACCTGGAAGAAAGGATGAAATAGAAAATGAATCTTTCGATGAAATGGCTAAGCGAATTTACGCCGGCGGATATGCCGGTCAAGGCCTTTGCAGACGCAATGACCATGAGCGGTTCAAAGGTTGAGGGCTTTGAAGCAGAAGGCGCAAAAATAGAGAATATAGTCGTAGGTAAAATTCTTTCGATCGAAAAGCATCCCGACGCGGATAAGCTGGTTGTCTGCCAGGTCGATGTTGGAGAAGACGCCCCCCTGCAAATTGTAACAGGCGCAACCAATTTAAAGCAGGGCGACCTTGTGCCAGTGGCAAAGGACCATTCTGTGCTGGCGGACGGTACAAAAATAAAAAAAGGCAAGCTGCGCGGCGTTTTAAGCTGCGGCATGCTTTGTTCACTGGGCGAATTGGGGCTTACAACGCACGATTTCCCCTATGCCATTGAAGATGGCATTTTTGTCCTGCAGGAAGATTGCAGCATCGGCCAGGATATTAAAAGCGCGATCGGCCTGGACGATATAAAAGTAGAGTTTGAAATCACCTCCAACCGTCCCGACTGCTTTTCTGTCATTGGCCTTGCACGTGAAGCGGCTGCAACGTTTGACCAGCCGCTGCAGCTGCACACGCCTGTTGTCAAGGCCGGGCACGGCGACTGCCGTGACATGCTGCAGGTAAAAATTGAAGCCACCGACCTTTGCTATGTATACAGCGCAAGGGTTGTGAAAAATGTGCGGGTAAAGCCGTCCCCGCGCTGGATGCGCGCGCGCCTGCGCGCCATGGGCGTGCGCCCGATTAACAATATAGTGGATATTACAAACTATGTCATGTTAGAGTACGGCCAACCGATGCACGCCTTTGACCTGCGCTATATTGAAGGTGGAAAAATCCGGGTGCGCCGGGCGAAAAACGGGGAAACCATCACCACGCTCGACGGCGTGGACCGCACGCTGACAGACCGCAACCTGGTCATTGCCGACGCTTGTAAGCCCGTCGCCATTGCCGGCGTAATGGGCGGAGAATACAGCGGCATTATGGACGACACCACAACGATTGTGTTTGAATCTGCCACCTTCCTTGGCAGCTCTGTACGACTCACGGCAAAACAGCACGGCATGCGCACGGACGCTTCTTCCCGTTATGAAAAGGGGCTGGACCCCAACGCCTGTCTGCCTGCGCTGGAGCGCGCCTGCGAGTTGGTAGAGCTTCTGGACGCCGGCGACGTAATGGACGGCGTTGTAATGGACAGCTGCTTTGAAAAGGAGCAGCGGACCATTGCGTTTGACCCTGCTTGGATCAACCGTTTTCTTGCAACAGATATTTCAAGCGGGCAAATGCAAAAAATTCTTGAAAAAATTGGCTGTAAAATGGATGGGGACCATATTGTTATCCCCACTTTCCGTCCGGATCTTGTGCACAAAGCAGACATTGCAGAGGAAATTGCAAGGTTTTATGGTTACAACCAAATTGCTTCCACTGCCTTAAGCGGCGGCGCGCAGGGGAAATACAGCGACAGACAGAAGTTTGATATGCGCATTACCGCTTCTATGCTTGCAATGGGGCTTTCAGAGATTATGACCTATTCCTTTATCAGCCCTAAATATTATAA
Source organism: uncultured Oscillospiraceae bacterium (assembly GCA_900541565.1). GTDB lineage: Bacteria > Bacillota > Clostridia > Oscillospirales > Acutalibacteraceae > Scatavimonas > Scatavimonas merdipullorum. The sequence continues at coordinate 55,684 of UQKB01000005.1, read as the reverse complement.
TAAGGTCCTGATGCCGGAAAACCATCCGCTGCGCAATTCTGTTGTAATTTCAAACCCCTTGGGAGAAGACAGCAGCATCATGCGTACAACCGCACTGCCCTCCATGATGGAAATTCTTTCTAAAAATTACAGCAACCGCAACGCTGCCGCACACTTGTTTGAGCTTGCCAAGGAGTATATCCCCACAACGCCTGATAAGCTGCCCCTGGAAAAAAACACACTGATTGCGGGGCTTTACGGAGATTGCGACTTTTTCTCCGTAAAGGGTATTTTGGAAGCGCTGCTTGTAAAACTTGGGGTGTCGAATTATGATATACAGTCAGCGGACAATAGGTTTGGTTATCATCCCGGCAGGTGCGCTATATTGACAGTAAACGGACAGGAGCTCGGTATAATCGGAGAAATCCACCCGGAATGTGTGAAAAATTATGGGATTGGCGTCAGGGTATATGCGTTTTCCCTGGACGTAGACGTTCTGTATGCCCATGCAGACCAGGAAAAGCACTATACACCACTTCCCAAATATCCCGCCGTTACAAGGGACCTTGCGGTTATCTGTGATGAGGATATTCCTGTCCTTACGCTTGAAAAGGCGATTACCGCCGCTGCCGGAAAGTATCTGGATTCTCTTTCTCTGTTTGACGTTTACCAGGGAAAACAAATCGACGAAGGCAAAAAAAGCGTTGCGTTCAATATTGTTTTAAGAAGCGCCGACAGCACACTGACAGACGAGCAGGCAAACGCTTCGATGGACAAGATTATAAAAGCGCTTGAAAAGGCCGGCGCCGTTTTAAGAAGCTGATTTTTTCCGGTGTAAAAGTTCACAATTTGTTATTGAACTTAGACTTACAGCGTAGTATAATGTCTACAGTGGAGGTGGAAGCATGTTTGACAAGACGATGGTTTTTTCACTGGGAGGCGACAAGGACGACGAAATAAAAAAAGCGCTGGTTACGGTTTACGACGCGCTCAAGCAAAAGGGGTATAACCCTGTCAACCAAATTGTCGGCTACATTCTTTCCGAAGATCCCACATATATTACAACCCATAACAACGCGCGTAATATTATCAGTAAAATTGACCGGGACGATCTTTTGGAAACGCTTGTAAAGTCCTTTTTAAACAAATAAATCAAAACATTTGCCCGCTGCATGCATTGTGCAGCGGGCTTTTCTTTTTATCCAAATTTACGGATGTGGCATCCCTGGGTTTTGCCCTCTGACTTTTATGCTGCATTTCCGCAGCACAGGCATAAAAAACGCGCTTTTCAGACATTTTGACAAACCGCTCCTGCAAAATGCTTTTCAGGATACGCTGCACCTGTATGCCGCACGCGCATATTCTGGATATAAAAGGAGCTGATAGAATGCTTTGGGAAAATACAACAAAAAATTACGCGCGGAAAATGGAAAAACGGAAGCCGGAGGCTTTTGCACAGATAAAGGGCGGCCCTGATAACCAGAAAATCGACGGTACCGTCGCTTTCTATAAAACGTTGCGTGGCGTTTTGGTCATAGTAGACATTGCCGGACTGCCGGTAGATTCAACAGAATGTGCCGAAAACATCTTTGCCATGCACATCCACCAAGGCGGCAGCTGCACCGGAAATGCGCAGGACCCGTTTGCAGATACAAAATCCCATTATAATCCGAAAAACTGTCCGCACCCTGCCCATGCGGGTGACCTGCCGCCTCTCTTTGCAAACAACGGCAGCGCATGGTGCGCGTTTGTTACAAACCGCTTTCGGATCCGGGATATTCTTGGCCATACGGTCGTTATTCACAGCAAAGCCGACGATTTTAAAACACAGCCGTCCGGGGATTCCGGTAATAAGCTGGCCTGTGGTGTGATCCGGCGCTAAAAGCAAAAATACATGCTCTAAAAAGCAGGGGAATTCCTATCCCCTGCTTTTCTCATGCAATCCGGCAGACTGCCGGGTTTGGTATGTAGCCGTTTTTATTTTCCGCGTTTTCTTCTGTGCGTACTGGCAAGTATGCCAACGGTAATCAATGCGCCCAGCACAATCACAATCCACATCAATATCCCCATAACCACATATTGCGTCGTGGTCGTATTGCTACTTTCCTTTTCGGGAATGGTTACATCCTCGGTAGGAAGGGTTTGTGTCGGCAGCTGGAAGATATCTAACCAGGACTGGTCCTCCTGCGGCTGCGTTTCCTCCTGCGAAGCAGGCGGGTCGGTTTCCTGATAAGAAACGTCCGGCGGCTGGGTTTCCGGTGGCTGGGTTTCCGGCGGTTGGGTCGGTTCGGGCTGGGTCGGCTCCGGTTCAGAATCCGGCTGAACGGGCTGTGACTCCGTAGGTTCTATAGACGATACCGAAGGCGGCTGAGTTTCCGGCGTATAGACACTGCTGGGGACGGTTTCATCCTCCGGCAGTGCCAGCACGGTTGTATGCGCCGCCATAAGCAGTAATGCCGCTGTTAAAAACAGCAATACTGTTTTTTTGCACTTCATGTTCTATTCCGTTCCTTTCAAAAAGGCTTTTTTAAATTATACCTACTTCACAGCCTTTTTGTCTATAGCATTTTAAAATTATTCTGCTTATATCAAGCCGGCTTTAAAACCTGGGCCAAAACCTCTCCCAAAAGCTCCCCGGAATATACGGCTTCATCCAGGGTATTGACATCCGTTCCAACTTCTATCAGCAGTGATCCTGTATTTATGGACATATTATAGGCAAAGTCCCCAAAATAAAGCGGCCGCGTCATACCCGGATACAGTGTTTCCGCCGTCTGCTGCAAACGCAGAGCGAAGCGCAAATTATATTCCCAGTGAGAAAACCCATACGCACCGGTGGGGTCGTAACCGCTCATGATCATAATCTGCGCGGCCTTTTTTCCGTTTGCAACAAACGTCGGCTTGATTTTACCGCTTTCCCCGCCATAACCGATTGCGTCCCGGTGCAGATCAATTACTACTTTAATGGTTGGATATTTTTCCAGGTAGCTGTATATGGTTTCGGCGCTTCTGTCGTACGAACCGTTATAGCTGGGGTCGTCGTGATGCGTGGTCGAATGCAGCGCGCCAATCCCGTGCGCGTTAAGTGTATCCACAATTGCGGCCCCAACACGCGTAATATTATAATTATCGTCTGTGTCCCTGCCGTTGTAATTTTCGTAGTAATAACCAAGGTCCTCCTGCATATAGGCTTCTCCTGTATGCGTATGTACAACAAGCACCTGCGGCTTTGCCGTGTTTTCCATTTCAAACCCAAGCGGCAGCTGCAGCTGCTGCCCTATGTTGATCACATAATCTGTTGTATTGCGGATGGAAAAGTTATCATATTCTATGCCGGAAGCTCCATACTGACTTTCAATAACGGGAAAAGTCCGTTCTCCTTCGTGCCCGTCGCTGTCTTTTTTCTTGGGAACGCTTTCTTCTTCTTTTTGACTATTTTCCGCGCTTTCGGCTTTTTGCGCCTGATTTGCATCTGCAATTGTGCTTACGACGGGCGCTGTTGGGTTTTCCTGCTGCTTTACGGTACCGTCCGGCATGGTAAGGCCTGCGGCCATTAGCTGCAGGCGCGTGGTTTCGCCTCCTAAAGCAGAGGGAAGTCTTGCCCCCACACAGACGGCGGACAACACCGCAATTGCAAGCGAAAGCACAATCGCGGTCCCGTTTACCAGTTTTTTTCTTTTTTGCGTCTGCATACCTTTTCCCCCGCCCATACAGCATTGCTCTAACTTATAGGTATGCATACCGCTTCTGTTTTATGCGCTCTATCCTACAAGGGAAAGCAGGTCCGAAAGCGTAAAATCCGGATGCAGCGCACAGTTGACAGCCATGCTGATCAGCTTTGCCCCCCGCTCGATCAGCAGGTCGATTTCCCGCGGGGTCACAACCATTGTCTGCCCGTTTGGGGAAACGGTGCGGCGCACAGCGCTTTGCGTTTTTGCACTGCTGTCCAATAAAAGATCGGACGCAAGCGTTACTGCGTCTACCACGGTGGGAACACCGATTGCAATAACAGGAACGCCCATTGTTTTTTTGTTGATTTTCAGGCGATGGTTTCCCACACCGGCCCCTGGGGATATCCCCGTATCTGAAATCTGCATGGTACAGCCGAGGCGTTCCAGCCTTCTGGAGGCAAGCGCGTCAATGGCAATCACGGCGCTTGGCCTGATCTTCTGCACTACGCTGAAAATGAGCTCGCCGGTTTCTATACCTGTTTGTCCCAAAACGCCGGGAGCTAACACCGCAACAGGCCGCAAAGCGTCAAGCCCTGTGCTCCGGGCAAGCTCCCCCGTTATATGCCTGGTTGCCAAAACCTGTGCCCCGGCTTTTGGGCCGAGTGCATCCGGCGTAATATTCAGGTTCCCAAGCCCGGTTACCAGCACCAGCCCCTTTTCCGGCAAAAGGGAGCGGATTTCCTCTGCAATAATCAGCAGACGCTGATCTGTTTCCCGAAAGTCGTCTGTCAAAGGCGGCAGTTCTATTGTGATGTACGTACCTGTTTCTTTCTGCATTTTTTTTGCCGCTTCCTCTTGTGTAATGCGCATTCTTGTTACGGTCATTTTCCGGTACTTCTGTGTGTCATACTGCACGCCCTGCATTTTTCCGCCCGCTATTTCCTTTGCTTCAAGCGCAAGGTCTGTTCTTACCTGCATATTTTTCTCCTTTTTTCTTCCGGGTTTTTTACAACCTATTTACTTTTGTTTTCTATACTGATAAAATATAGCATATCCATATGCAAAAAGATTATGAAGCTACACTTTTTGCAAATATTTTTTATTGTATAATCAGCGAGGTCATGTATGAAAAGGAAAAAACGCCTTACGGCCGCTTTATGTCTTTGTACTGCGCTTTTCGCGTTTACAGCGGCTTTCCCCTCCGGTGCTGCAGCCGTTGAAAGCAAAAAATTTACGGTCGGCGGCAGCAAGTATTCTATAGTAAGCCCCTCTTATACGGAAGAATATATAAATTATCTGCAAAACGGAAGCGAGGATTTGCTTGTTCCGCAGATGTATAAAAGCACCGGCACGGTGCTCAAGCGCAACGGCATTGCTCTGCCTGTTTCCTACAGTTCTGCAGATTTGGGGTATGTAACACCCGTAAAAGACCAGGGAAACCTGAACACCTGCTGGGTTTTCGGTGCTATGTCCGGCCTTGAGACCTATCTTTTAAAAAATGGACTCGGCGACTTTGACCTTTCAGAAGAGCATGCAAACCATTGGGCAACTACGCGTGCAAACGGGACCGGCTGGCAGCGCACATATACAGACGGCGGTTATTCCCAGATGATGCCGGGCTATTTTACGTCATGGAGCGGGCCGCGTCTGGAAAGCGACATTCCATATAGAAGCGGCGATATGCTGAGCTTTGAAGAAATTGACCAAAAAGGCGTCACCACCATTGGCGTAACAGACCTGATGTTTTTGGAAAACGACCCTGACTCCATCAAACAGGCCATTTATACATATGGCAGCGTAACGGCAGGCTGCAGCACGTTGAAAAAATATTTTAACGAACAGAAAACGGCGTTTTACTGTCCTGATGATTTTCCAAGCAGCGCTAACACGGGCGGGCATGTCGTATCTGTCATTGGATGGGACGACCAATATGAAAAAGAAAACTTCAACCCGCTTTACAGGCCGCAAGAGGACGGCGCCTGGCTGGTAAAAAACAGCTGGGGTGCGCAAAGCAACGTAGAAGGCTTTTACTGGATTTCCTATGAAGACAAATATATTTTTAACAAACGTTATGGAAAAAATTATGCGATTGTTCAGGCGGATTTAATAAAGGAAAACCAGAAAATATACCAAAATGAAATTTACGGTGCAACGTATGATATGGCCGTTTATGAAAATGCAAACACGGGCGAAGAGTATCTTGATCAATTAACCTATGCAAACGTATTTGATTTTTCCGACGACTACCGGGCTATAGAGCAGGTTATATTTGAAAGCGAGGCTGTGGGAGCCGCTTATACCGTGTATTATATTCCCTGCGAAGACGGCGCGCCGGTACAGGACCAGACGCAGTGGCATCCGCTTGCAAACGGATATGTCCCTTACAGCGGTTATGTCAGTGCAGAGACTTCCGCCTTTATTGTGCCGGACGGAAAAGGTGCTTTGGGCGTTCAAATTGACGCTTCGGGCACGGACACGCACGCCTCCCTTGGTGTGGGAGAATGGTTGAAAAACACCACTGTAAACAAAATGACCTTTTTGCCCGACGTACACAAAGGTGACTGCTACCTGTTTTTGGACGGGGCTTTCCTGGAGCTTACCGACGTTTATCAAACCCTGTTCAATAACGACGAAATTGGCGGAACGCTTGTGATTAAAGCAATTGCGTCAAAGAGCGCTTCCCTCAAGGGCGATGTGGACGGCGACGGATTTATAAATATTTCTGACGTGCTGCTTATGCAAAAGCATTTGGCAAAATTGCTTATACTGGACCAGGCACAGATCGAAACCACCGCAGATTTAAACGGCGATTGTCTGCTTACCATAGAAGACGTTTTGATGCTGCAAAACATACTTGCAAAGAAAGGCTAAACATTTTAACATTTTTTCATAGAACACGAAACGCCCTGTACCAAACCTTGGTACAGGGCGTTATGATTGCTGTTAAATCGTTTTAAAGATTGGCAAGATAACCGCCGATATACTTTTGGATCATGACCGTATCGGTCGTAACACACTTTCCGTCGCCGGTCACATCTGCCAGCAGCCTTTGCGTTGCGGACAAGGTTGCTTTTTTGGCAATATAGTTCTGGAAGACAACAACGTCTGAAATTTCAACCTTCCCGTTTTGGTTCAAGTCGCCCATTACCCCAAGCTCGCTTGCATAATCCAGCACACACCAGCCTGTTTGGGAACGGTAGATTGTTTTCCCCCAGGTATAACCGCCTGCCGTTTTGGTTTCTGTAATTTTCACGTTTGTCCCATACGGGATTACGGCAAGGCTTTGATAGCTTGTCCCCGCATTGCTTCTAAAGTTTACACCGTTATCAGACGTGATTTTCCACAGCTGTGTTGCCATTTTCTGGGTTGGCTCTTCAGCCTGTCCGCCGGAGCTGCTGTTTGAAAAATCACCGATATAAATATACCCCAGAAAACGATACCCAGGATAACCCATATGGGAATCGTCCGTGCTGATTGTCTGCGTAAAAAACATTGTGCCGTTATATGCAGATTCAGAAAACGTTACATTTTTACCGGATATTTTTTCAACAACCGCCACATGGCCATAGTTGGAATCGTAATTATCCCAGCAGGCAATCGCCCCGAGCTTTGGCGTTTGGCCATAATCATAAAAGCCGTTTGCTATATTATAGGTCCACCACTCACCTGCGTTATAGGGACAAAGGTTGGGGCGCGTCCCAAGAATTTCGTAGGCTCTTCCGTATGCATACGCTGTGCAGTTGGGCATGCCGTAGCCATATTTATAAAACAGGTTGTAATCAGCGTCAAAATAATACTGATTTGTTTTTGCGGGCTCTGTCAACCGGGGTGTAAACGAGGCCCCAGAGGCTGCGCCGGCAGATGAAACACAAAAAAAGAGGGATGACAGAAGGACCATTGCCGCAACATAAAGCGAAAGAATTCGTTTTGTTCTCATACCAAACCACCAAACCATAAAAAATAAACAAATAGTCGAATTTTTCTTTAAAAAGGAACTTTTTAATACTGTAAGTAATATTTTAGCAACATCTTCCGGAAATATCTACTGTAATTATTACTGAAATGCCGGCACGTATTTTTACATTTATTACAATTTTTTACAACAGTTTCAAATTTGTTGCATTTTCATTCCATATTTTACCTGACTTTCCCATTTTTTCCTACCTTTATCGCACAAGGCTCAACCATATATATGCTTCGTTGATAAAAAGAAGCCGCCGTACAGCGTTTTGGCTGTACGGCGGTCAACAAACGGATATATGTCCAGACTGTATGGACTATTTTAAAACGCCAATTGCATCTGATATGGTCTTCTCGTGGGCTTCCCTGCCATAAGCGTCCACCTGGCTTTTGTCCTTGGTACCGTGCGTCAGGCAACCGGCGCCGCCGATGCAGCCACCGGTGCAGGCCATACCCTCAATAAAGTTGTTCGGCAGAACATTTTTGGAAGCCTTTAACAGGGCCGCTCTGCATTCCTCAATTCCGTCACAGGAAATCGCCTTAAGTTCAAAATCCTCCAGTCCCTGCTCCTTAAGCCCCTGTGCTACGGCATCTGCAAGGCCGCCGCTTCTTGCAAAAATCCTTCCGTAATAAGAAGCGTTATCCAAAACATCCTCCTCTAAAACGGAAATATCAATATCACGGCTGTCAATTAACGCCTGCAGCTCTTCAAACGTAATGACCGCATCAATATAGGGCCGTACATGCTCTTGCTGGACCTCCATTTTCTTTGCCGTGCAGGGACCGATAAATACAATTTTGGCCGTATTATCTGATTCTTTGATATACTTTGCAATCGTCGCCATTGGCGAAAGATTATGGGAAATATGCTCCACCATAGATGGGAACTGCTTTTTGATATAGTCGACAAAAGCCGGGCAGCAGGAGCTGGTCAAAAAGCCTTTTTCAGCAAGCTCTTTTGCTTCTGCATAGGCAACCATATCTGCGCCGAGCGCCGCTTCGACCACACTGAAAAAGCCCAGCTGTTTAATGCCGCTTACCACCTGCCCCAGCTTTGCATAACTGAACTGACTGGATATAGAGGGCGCCACAACGGCATAAAGCTTAAATTTGCTGTTGTTTTCGCTTTGCTTGATCAGATCAATTACATCAAGGATAAAGGATTTGTCGTCAATTGCGCCAAACGGGCACTGATAGACGCATGCGCCGCAGGATATACATTTATCATAATCAATAGAAGCAGCCTTTGTTTCTTCGTTCATCCCGATGGCCTTTACCTTACAGGCACGCACACACGGACGCTTATAGTTTGCAATTGCACTGTACGGGCAAACCTTGGCGCACATGCCGCATTCTACGCATTTAGATTTATCAATATGCGCTTTCTGCTTATCGTCAAATGTAATGGCGCCGCGCCTGCACACGTCTTCACAGCGGTGGGCGATACAGCCCCGGCAATCATCTGTGACGTTATAACCGCCCTCCGGGCACTCGTCGCAGGCAATGTCTATGACTTCGATAATATTCGGGTTTTTCTTATTTCCACCCGTTGCTATGCCTATACGTTCAGCAACAATTGCACGCTCTTTATAAATACAGCAGCGCATGGTCGGTTTGGGGCCTTTTACAATCACCTTTGCAATATCGTTAAAGCTTTCAAGCAGCGTGCCTTCAAACGCATGCCTTGCCACTTCCCGCAAAACCTTGTATTTAAGGTGCTGCACTTTTGTGTCAAACTTTCTCATTCCATATGCCTTCCTTTCCAAAAGAAGCGTTCTGCGGCGGCCGCCGCAGCTGCAATATATTAAAAATAGCTTACTTTTATGCGTTTTCCCATCTTTTTTAACGCTTCGCTCAACTCTTCGATCAAACGCATTTTGATATTAAAGCTGATCGGTAGATTGGGGTTTTGATGCGCCGGGTTCACTGCGCGTCCAACATAAAAATTAATATCGGTTGCTTCTTCAAACAGCAGCTTGGATATTTGGGAAGCGCCGTCGAGCTTAAAGCTCCAGTCGGAATACAGCTCGTTGCTTTCCAGGTAGCTTTTTGCATAGGTCAAAACACGGCTGATTGTAATAACGCCTTCTGTGACAAGATCGACACCTTCAATTTTCGCAGTGGGCGGGATTTCAGGGTCCAGATAATCCAGCACGGTGTCTACAGGCTTGCCCAGATATTTTGCCGCAAGGCTTGAGGTCGTCCCGCCGCAGACAATGTGTTTTCCCTCTTTTGCAAAAAAGAGGGCCATCATTTTGTTTACATCTTCCGGGTTGGAGGGCGGGCCGATCAACAGATTTACCGGGCTGCGCCTGCGTATTTTAAGCGCGCCAACCGTAGTGTCGTCCCCGGGCTGGCCGGCGTACAGGCGGTCGCATTCGTCCAGCAACAGCGTGCAAAGCGTTTTTGCCGTATATTCGCTGTCATACATCTTTTCCATAAATTCCACAATATTATCCCGTTGCCAGCCAAAGTTCATGGTTTTTCCAACGCCTGCATAGATGGCGCCGTCGCTCATTGCAAGAAACACATCGTTTTCCTGCAGAGTGATTTTTGACCTGTAAATGGTCTTTCCGCCAATTTCCATTGCAGTTTTGTCATATTCCACGTTCTTTCCGTCACGCAGAAAAATCACATGCGGGTTGTCATACTGGATGATTTCTGCCTCCTCGTTGTCGACCACGCGGAGGATCGTAAAGGTGGAATACGCAACCTTTCGGACCTCGCAAACCGGCAAGGTAGAGGCAATGGTGGAAACGCAATCTTCAATACTTAAGTTTTCGGCCATCATGGTGGAAATAATCTTCGACGTTAAAATCGCCAGAATATTGGCCTTCACACCGCTGCCAAGGCCATCGGCCAGCACCATAACAAAGCTGTTTTCCCCCTGGCCGACAACCTCTACATGGTCACCGCAAAGCTGTTCGCCATGCTTGATCAGGCTGTGATACCCAATTTCCGTACAGAGATTATTCATTGCTCAAAGACTCCTTCAGCTTTGTTAATGCAATTTTGGTTTCCGCCGTGGTTTCACCTAAAAGCGAAGCAATTTCCTGTACAACGCGCATTTGCTTTTCTATAACCTTATCAGCAATTTCGACCGTGTTCTTGCTTATGGCTTCTTTTTCTTCTTTTTGTTTTTCTTCCTCGGTCACATCGCGCATGATGCTGATGATAATATGGAAGCTTTTGTCATAAAGGATAGATTCTTCCACATATTTATCATATTCTGCAAGGTAAACGCGTTTGTCGTGTACATTTTTTCCATCGTTTAAAACCTGCATATACGGCAGCGGGTCTAAAACCCGCACGACCGGTTCGTTGATAACGTCCTGCACCCTGCCAATATGCAAAATCTGGCGTGCTGCAGAATTGATCTGCTGAATCTCCAGGCTTTCATTTAAAACCATAATCGCATTGGGCGTGTTTTTAATGATCGTATCGGAAAACGACTCTGCCTTCTCAATCAAATATGGCAGGCACATGGTAAGGTTCGCCTTGCCAAAATAAACCGCAACGGCCTTTTCCCGGCAGGTGTTGTACCCACAGCTGCCGCAGTTGAGTTCGTCTTCCGGCTTTGTCTTCCCCATTTTGCGCAAAATTTCTTCAATCGCTTTATTGCCGGGCATCTGGTGGTGCAGCCCGATAAACGACATTTCCTTTTTCAACTGCGCGCGCTGAGGCATCGTAATAGCAAAATCGCGCGTTTTGGGTGCATAACGGTCTATAGACATAAAATCACGGACAGGCTCCATATGCGGTTTGTCCATTGCAGGCCCGCCTATACAGCTGCCGGCGCAGGCCGACATTTCAATAAAGCAATCGGACAACTTGCCGTTGATAATATCCTCCAGCGCATGCATACAATTTTCAACGCCGTCGATCACCATATAGCTGTAACGCTCGCTGTCGCAGGTCATAGAGCGCAGAATACCGCCAGATGTTGGGAACAGGCGCGCTTTACCACCCTGCTCGCAGTCTGGGATAGAGGTGTCAAACACAACGTTTTCTTCCTGCATCCACTGCGTCAATTCCTCAAAGGTCAGCACGCAATCGACAATTCCGCTATATTGGGCGGCTTCGTCCTTTTTAGAAATACACGGCCCGATAAAAACCGTATAAGCGTCTTTGTGCTCCTTTTTTATCTGTGCGCAATGCGCCTGCATAGGCGACAGAACCTTTGCAAGATACGGCAGCGCCTGTGGGTAATATTTTTGAATCAGTGTGTTGACCGTATGGCAGCAGGAAGAAATAATCACAGGGCTTTCACAGTCTGCAACCATATGCTCATATTCTGTTTTGACAATCGTTGCGCCCAACGCCGTTTCTTCCGCCCCGGCAAAACCGAGTTTTTTCATTGCTTCGGCAAAGGCAGTAATATGTACGCCCGCATAATTGGCGGCAAACGCCGGCGCTACGCTGACATACACTTCCTTACCGGTTGCAAGCAGCTCCTTTGCCCTTTCTACGTCGTTGCGGATTTGTTTTGCATTTTGTGGACATGCTACAAAGCACATGCCGCACAGAATGCATTCGTCTTCCACAATGTGCGCTTGATTATTTGTAAATTTAATGGACTTGACCGGACAGTGCCGTATACATTTATAGCAATTTTTGCAATTGGACTTTTTCAACTGTATGCAGTTGCTCATCGCTTACACCTCTTTACAAATAAAGCGAATTCCATACACTATTTTTTTAAAATGTATTGATTGAACACTTCATCAAAATTTTCCTTGGAAACACCGCAGATAATTTCATCATCCACCTTTACAGAAACGCCCTGCGTACATTTTCCCAGGCAAAAAGCCGCGCTTAGCTCTACGCTGTCTTCCAGCCCGTTTTTCTTCAGGCGGTCCTTCATAAGCTGAATAATGTCATAAGAACCGCGCAAATGACAGGAACTTCCTACACATACATACACTTTCATGCTTTCACCCCTTTTCGTGCGGATTCGGCTTGATTCTTCTGTCTTCTATTTTATCAGTTCTTTACCGGAAGTCAATGGAAATTGCAGACGGCTTTTGATGAAATTCCCGCGCTGCAACCGTTGATATATGTGGTACGGTTTGGCAAGCTGTCATTTGTTAAAATATTAACAATCTTATGTAGAAATCATACCATATGCATCACGCCCTGTCAAGCTCTGCCTGCCTATCCGTCAGGCAGACGGCAACTTTTGGGTACATATATTTTTACAAAGCTGCACTTGCAAATATATAAACTTTTATGGTATGCCGCTCAGGTCAAAATTGGGCACAAAACGCATATCGGCTGCTGTAAGCTCCTGCGTAAAACCTGCAAGGTCAAGCGCAAACAGACAGTCCAGCACTTTTTGATATTCCCGCCTTGTAATTTTCCGGTTGATTTCCGGGTATTGCTGCGCCTTGCCACAGGGTATGTACTGTGCCATCAGGCTTACCAGCACCTGCCGTTGAAAATTTTTTTGCAAAAGGCTGAGTACCTCCATGCTGTTTTTAGTATGCATAGGCAGTATTAAATGACGTACAACCGTGCCCTTTTGCAGCATGCCATCCGAAGCAAAGCAAGGCGGGCCTGTCTGCCGCACCATTTCGCGTATCGCCTGCAGAGCTGTTTCACGATAGCCCGGCGCGGAAGAATACCGCACGGAAAGCTGATCGTCTGCATATTTAAAATCCGGCAGATAAATGTCCACCGCACCCTCCAGCCGCTGCAGGCTTTCGACCGTTTCATATCCCGAACAATTATATACAACCGGGATATTCGGCCTATAAAGCGCAAGGCTTTCCAATACGGCATCTATATAATGGGAAGCGCTGACAAGGTTGATATTGTGTACGCCACCTTCTTCCAGCTTTTGGTAACAACGCGCAAGCGTTTGCGGCGTGACCTCCTGTCCATAGCCCTGCGCAGATATGCGGTAATTCTGGCAATAAACACAGCGCAGGACACAACCGCTGAAAAACACAGCCCCGCTGCCCTTTTTTCCGCTGATGCAAGGCTCTTCCCAGTAATGGGGCGCTATTCGCGCGACCTTTGGAAGCGTTCCCGCTTTACAAAAACCGCTGCCGCTGTGTTCCCCCCTGTACGCGCCACAATTGCGCGGGCAGGCATGGCAGCTTTCTATAACCATCATATTCCAAGCGCCCCTTTAAATATACTGCAAAATAACCCTGTATGCCTCCAATAGCTTTTCAAACGTATAAAAGCGGCAATTGGCCGGGCTGGTGGACGGCAACGCTTTTGCATGCACACCGGTTTGCGGCAGGCAATACCGGTTATAAATACGATACGCCTTAGAACCCGTTGTAAAAATTGCGCGGATGTCCGCTGCCTGTAGAATCTTTCCAATATCGTTTACAACGGGGTTTTTGATGCTGCCGTCGTCCGCACCCCGTATTTCACAGGATGCCAGTACGTCCCACAGCGCGATGCGGCGCGTTAACAAAAATTCCGTCCGTGCGGCGTTGGTATTTGGAATCGCACAGGAAAACAGCGTTGCAAGCACCTTCCAAAACCGGTTTTGCGGATGCCCGTAATAAAAACCGACTTCACGCGACTTAGGCGACGGCATCGTCCCAAGCAGCAAAATCCTGGAATGCCGATCAAAAACGGGCGGTATCGTGTGGATTACCGTTTGATTTTTCTGCACAAGCTTTCTCTTCCTTCAAAAGCGGTTTTCCGCATAATTTTTACTGATTTTGCTGTTTTTCAATTTCTCTTACCGGCTTGCAGGGGTTCCCAACCGCAACCACTCCGGACGGAATATCTTTTACAACAACGCTGCCTGCGCCAATGACCGTGTTGTCCCCTATTGTAACACCCGGCAAAATGGTAACGCCGCCCCCAATCCACACATTATTGCCGATTGTTACCGGCAGCGCGCTTTCTATCATCTGGTTGCGCGTTTCTACGTCCAGCGGATGTGTGGCTGTATAAATCCCGACATTCGGTGCGATAAACACATGGTCTCCAATTTTCACCGGGGCACAATCCAATATAACACAATTATGGTTGGCATAAAAATGCTCGCCCAGAGTGATGTTATAGCCGTAATCGCAATGGAAGGACTGCTCCATCCAGACAAATTCCCCCGTTTTGCCCAGAAGCTTTTTTAAAACGGATATTTTTTCCTCCTCCTGCGAAGGCTTGAGCGTATTGAAGATATAACACAGCTCCTTCGCGTGACGCCTATCCCGGGTCAGCTCTTCATCCATCGGGTTATAAAGCATACTGTTGATCATTTTTTCTTTTTCTGTCATTGTTCATCCCTCACAAAAAATCATTCCATTTACTTATAACACCGAAAAAAACAGATGTAAAGAGAACGGTTTATTTTCTCTTTTCTATACAAGAGGTTATTCAGAATTTTGTATAAAAAATTCTAAAATTTAAAACACGCTAAAGCTGTAAATATTTGCGGTTCTTACAAAGCCCGATACCAACAAAAAAGCCGGACAGAAGCATTTGCTGCTTTCGTCCGGCTGCTGTTTTTGCCCCGCTGTACAAAACGCACAAGTGCTGCACACGCCCTGCTTTAAGCATGGAGACTTTCTATTTTCTGCATTTGGGTTACAAATTTAAGTGAAACTGCTTATCTATTTTCAGCTTATCCATAATGCGAATCAAGAAGATAAACAGCAGTACGGAAACGGCCAGCAAGGGCAGCATAATCAGCAAAACTTCCATACTAAACGGGTTTAAATTAAACAATCCGCAGAATACGGTCAGCCCACATGTAAGCCCGGATGTGCACACGATAAACAGCGCAATCCTGAAAGGGTTAAACGGTATGCTCAGCTTGAAGATCAGCATCAGTCCCGTAAATCCGGTCAAAATAACACAAAGCGTTGAAATTTGTTCTGTTGTAAGGCCCACAAACGTTGATAGGATCAAAACAAAAATGACATCTAAAATAATTGTAAGCGCCGCAGGGATCGCTCTGGATATTACATTTAAAAAGAAATTCCCCTGTATTCTTTCATGGTTAGGTTCAAGCGCCAGCACAAAGGAAGGAAGCCCAATGGCAAACACATTGATCAGTGTCATCTGGATCGGCTCGAACGGATAATTGAAGTCGACAAACAAAAACAGCAGTGCAAGTACAGACGAATAAATGGTTTTTACAAGAAAGAGCGCCGCGCTGCGCTGAATATTATTGATGGAACGCCTGCCTTCCGCTACAACCCTGGGCATGGATGAAAAATCCGAATTCAGCAGCACAAGCTGCGATACATTTCTGGCCGCGTCGCTTCCGCTGGCCATAGCCACCGAGCAGTCTGCTTCCTTCAAGGCAAGCACGTCGTTTACGCCGTCCCCCGTCATTGCAACTGTGTGCCCCGCCTCCTTTAACGCGCAAATCAAATCTTTTTTCTGCACAGGCGTTACTCTGCCGAAAATAGAATACTGCTCTGCCGCCGCTTTTATTTCCTCCGGCGTCTTAAGCGAAGTCGCGTCAACATACCGGTCGTAGCCTTTTAGCCCGGCTTCTTTTGCCACGCCGGAAACAGTCACAGGGTTGTCGCCGGATATAATTTTTAGTTCCACCCCCTGCCGGTCAAAAAAGGCAAGCGTTTCTTTTGCGTTTTCACGAATTCTGTCTTTAATTTCCAGCAGCGCCATCGGCTTTAATTGGGTTGGAAGCGTTTGATTTTCCCCAAATGGATCGTCCGATCGCGCCAAAACCAAAACCCTGTATCCGTTTGACAGCGCATGGATTTTTTCCTCAACTTCCTTTGGAAGCGTGGAAAAAAGAAATTCCGCCGCACCGATCACATATGTACCCGTTTTCTCAAACTGCACACCGGACCATTTTCTTTCTGAAGAAAACGGCACCGTACGCACCACCTGTACAGGTGTTTTTAAGCTGTATTTCTCCCGGATTGCCACGCTGGTTGGATTGTCGTCCTCCAGCGCATTCATCAGGGACGTAAGCGCCTGATCGACCTCTTCCTGGGAAACGCCGTCAAGCGGCGCGGCATGGCAAAGCTCCATGCTGCCTTCCGTTATTGTCCCTGTCTTATCCAGGCACAGCACGTCTACCCTTGCAAGTGTTTCTATGCAGTAAAGCTCCTGTACGAGCACTTTATACTTGGAAAGACGGATAACCCCCACCGCAAGCACGGTACTGGTCAGCAAAATAAGTCCTTCCGGTATCATCCCGATCAAAGCAGCCACCATATTGACCACAGAGGTCTGGAAGCTGGTTCCGCTGAGACTTTGCTGATTTAAAAAGAGTAAAATCCCTACAGGGATAATTGCAATGGAAATGATTTTGATAATTTTATTGAGCGTGCGCATAATTTCAGAATTGACCTTTTTCATATACTTAGCGCCGCTGAAAATACTGGCCGCATAATTTTCATCGCCCACATGGTCGGCCCTTACCCTGCATTTTCCACTGATAATATAGCTGCCTGATAAAAGCGTATCGCCGGGCTTTTTGTGAATTGGGTCAGATTCCCCTGTAAGAAGGGATTCGTTTACATCGCATTCCCCCTGTAGAACAATACAGTCGGTCGGAATCTGGTTGCCGTTTGCCAGCTCCAGAACATCATCAAGCACAATATCGTTTATACCAATCAGCGTAATCTGCCCGTCCCGTACAGCTTTGACCTTTGTGGAAGCAATGATAGACAATTTGTCTACCGTTCTTTTTGCACGGATCTCCTGAAATGTCCCAATTGCAATGTTACAAAGCACAATGCCCATAAAAAGCATATTTTTATAAGACCCGACGCAAAGCACCGCAATTGCAAGCAAAATGTTAATTAAGTTAAAAAGGGTGCAGGTATTATCCCGTATAATGCGCGGGATTGATTTTGTCGGCAGTACGCTTTCCTTATTATAAAGGCCCTGCTCCATGCGCGCCTGCACCTGCTGGCGGGTAAGACCGTTTTCCGGTGCGGCGGTAATGCGCTTTTTCTCTTTTTTTTCCATTTTATATCTCCCAAATCCCAAAAATAAAAACTACGAAAAAAATAGTAGCACACTTTTCCCTAAATTACAATCCAAATATAACCGTTGATAAATAATACGGTAAGTTTTGTAAAAAAATAAAAAAGGTGGCAAAAAACACTGCTGTATCTGATTTACACCGTGTATACTTCCATAAAAATTTTTTAAAGGGTCCTTTTCCAATCTAAAAAGACGCTTCTGTGGAAAAGTAATAGAAGCAACGGAAAAGGAGGTGTGCAAATGAAAAAAATTATAAAAAAACTAACCGTTGCGTTAACCATTGCCAGCATGCTGATTTTCAGCTTGAGCGGCGTTTATTCTTTATATCTTCCGGATTCTTACAGGGTAACCGACCTGCATAACGTAACAAGCCCGCCGGTCGCCGGCGTTTCCATTGAAAATATTTCTAGCGTTACGGCCGTTCCGGCCGCTTCTTCCAGCGACAGCCACCAGGGCACATACAACGGAAGGCTGATGCTGGGCGGCGTTATCCCAATTAAAGACGTTACCCTGGACTTAAGCGAGGATATACAGGTAATTCCCTGCGGCACACCGTTTGGTGTAAAAATGTTTACGCAGGGCGTAATGGTGGTAAAAACAGACACTGTTACCGTAAACGGCCGCACCTGCTGCCCCGCAGCCGAAGGCGGCATTGAGGTTGGCGATGTCATATTAAAAGTAAATAACGACAGTATCCAGAGCAATGAAGATTTGATCCAGCTTGTTTCGCATGCAAATGGTGAAAAAATCAGTCTGGACGTTATGCGGGATGACAAAAATTTAAAATTAAGCATTACGCCGGTTAAAACAAGCCCGCAGGGCGATTATAAAATTGGCCTTTGGGTTCGAGACAGCTCCGCAGGTATTGGAACTGTTACGTTTTATCAGGCAGAAACCAAAACCTTCGGCGGCCTTGGACATGGCATATGCGACGTTGATACCGGCGCGCTTATGTCGCTTTCCCAAGGCGATATTGTACAGGCAAAGCTTGACAGCATTACCAAAGGAATAAAAGGCACGCCCGGCGCTTTAAACGGCCATTTTGACAATGATGTTGCCATTGGTACGCTTTTGTCAAACTGTGAAACAGGTGTATACGGCCATATGGAAGAATCGCCCGCAGACAACAGCCCGGGTACAGTGGCTTCCAAGCAGGAGGTAACAACAGGGAGCGCTAAAATTTTGACAACGATTTCCGGCGATCAGGCCCAATATTACGATATAGAAATTGAAAGCATTAATTATAATCAGGATACCGCAACAAAAAATATGACAATAAAAATTACCGATCAAACACTTCTTGAAAAAACAGGTGGTATTGTCCAGGGTATGAGCGGAAGCCCTATTTTGCAAAACGGAAAGCTGGTTGGCGCCGTTACGCATGTGTTTGTAAACGAACCTGAAAAAGGATATGCGATTTTCGCGGAAAATATGTTATCAGATCTTGTAGAAAGCACGGCAAAAAACCGGGATATTGCAGCCTGAATGTGTGTTTAAAAATATTTTCCCCCTTTTCTAAAAAAAGTTTCTGTAAATACTTGCTTAATTTACCAAATTGTGGTAATATAATCCCATCAAAAAAAATAACAGGGGGAATCTTTATGGAAAAAAAGATTAAATCACTGATTACCGAAGATAGCGCAGTTTTTGGCCGTGAAGAATGTGAAATTCTGTCACAATATGGCATTGAAGTAAACTTATGTCAAAAGGACGGAATTGAAGTTTTGGAAAAAATTGACAGCTTACGGCCAGATGTTGTGCTTCTGGACCTTTTTATGACACGTATTGACGGCATTGGCGTATTGCGTTCTATGACCGGCAGTCAAAATGACAAACAGCATCCGGTTTTTGTGATTCTTTCCTCATTCGACAGCCCTGTACTGGAACGCGAGGTCCTAAACAGCGGTGCAGCCGCTTTTATCCACAGACCTTACAATGTGCAGGAGATTGCGCAAAGCATTGTAAAACTTGCAACCAGCGAACCCAAAAGCGCCCCTGGCAAAACGCATAACGGCTTTGACAATCTGGGCGATGCTTTGGGTACGAATATAGAGGTTAAGGTCACGGAAATTTTGCATCAAATTGGCGTCCCGGCACACATTAAAGGCTATCATTATTTAAGAGATTCTATCATTATGTCTGTAGAAAAACCCGAAATTATAAACGCTGTTACCAAACAGCTTTATCCCTCTGTTGCAAAAAAATATGAGACCACCTCTTCCCGTGTGGAACGCGCCATACGCCATGCTATAGAAGTTGCATGGGACCGCGGCGACGTAGACGTGCTCAATTCCTATTTTGGGTATACCATCCATAACGGAAGAGGCAAGCCAACCAACAGCGAATTTATCGCTATGATTTCAGACAAGCTAAGGCTTCAGTTGAAAAATGCAAGCTAAAAAACGGTCCTCCGCCCGTTTAAAGGGCGGAGGGCTTATTCTTTAAAAAAATTTATCATCATTTTAAAACGAGCAAGGGTTTGTACGCTTTGCAGGCACACAAACAGTATTCGGCAAACCCACCGCGCCTAAAATATAGCGTGTCCATAAGCGGAAAACGCACCGCTTCGACAACCACAAATGGTATAATGCAATTATAAACAAGAAATGGAGGAAGCATAATGGCGGTAAAAACATATGTGATCAACGGGATGACCTGCGGCCATTGCAGTACAAAAGTAGAGCAGGCTATCAATGCAATCGACGGTGTTACTGCGCATGTCGATCTTGGTGCAAAAACGGCGACCGTCACATCCAAGGCGTATATCGACGACGCGCAGATTGTCAATGCCATCACAAACGCAGGCTATACGGTTGTAGAAAGCTGTATATAAAATGAAAAACCATTTTAAAGCATGGCTTTACTGAAAATTAAACGGGCCTGCCGCCTATCAGCATAGACGGCAGGCCCGTTTTTTCTTTACACGGTATTTTAGCAGCAGCGGTATTGTGTTTACGCTTTAAAGGGGGGTTCATCATTGAAAAGCGCCGTTGACAGATAGCGCTCGCCTGTGTCCGGCAAAATAACCACAATGTGCTTTCCAGCATTTTCCGGCCGCTTTGCAATCTGCTGCGCTGCATAAACCGCAGCACCGGAAGAAATCCCAATAAGAAGCCCTTCCGCCTTTGCAATACGCCGGCCTGTTTCCAGCGCATCCTCATCCTTTACAGGAAATACCTCGTCATAAACGGTGGTATCCAACGTATCCGGCACAAACCCGGCGCCGATCCCCTGTATTTTGTGGGGGCCTGCACTCCCGCCCGACAAAACCGGGGAGCCTTCAGGCTCTACCGCAACAACCTGTACGGACGGCTTTTTTTCTTTTAAAAAGCCCCCGGCCCCGCTAAGCGTACCGCCTGTGCCGACGCCGGCTACAAAGATATCCACACAGCCGTCTGTATCGTTCCATATTTCAGGCCCCGTTGTCCTTCTGTGTACTGCGGGGTTGGCCGGATTTTCAAATTGGCCTAAAATTACAGAGCCTTCTATTTCCCTGTTCAGCGCTTTTGCTTTTTCTATTGCGCCGCGCATCCCTTTTGCGCCTTCTGTTAATATAAGCTGCGCGCCATAAGCCTTTAAAAGGTTACGGCGTTCTATACTCATAGTTTCCGGCATTGTAAGCAGCACCTTATACCCCTTTGCTGCCGCAACGCAGGCAAGGCCGATCCCTGTATTGCCGCTGGTCGGTTCAATAATGGTCGCACCTTTTGAAAGCAGGCCTTTTTCTTCGGCGTCTTCTATCATGGCCTTTGCAATCCTGTCCTTTACACTGCCGGCAGGGTTAAAATATTCCAGCTTTGCCAAAATATGCGCCGAAATGTTTTCCTGCTGTTGAAAATTCGTAAGCTCCAAAACCGGTGTGTTACCGATCAACTGCGCTAAACTTGTGCATATCTTTGCCATTTTCTTCCCTCCTTATGCAATGGCTTTAAACGCCTGTTCCAAATCAAAAAGAATATCGTCTATATGCTCTATACCAATTGAAACACGCACGGTATTATCTCGGATGTTCTGTTCCTCCCGCGTCTTTTTATCCAGCTGCGCGTGCGTGGTCGTCGCCGGATGTATGACAAGAGATTTTGCATCCGCCACATTGGCCAACAGGGAAAAAAGCCGAAGGCTATCTATAAATTTTCTGGCTTTTTCCTCGCCGCCTTTGATTTCAAACGTAAATATTGTGCCGCCTCCGTTTGGAATATACTTTCGGCACAGTGGCTTTTGCTCCGGGTCAAGGAAAGGGTGGTTGACTCTTTCCACCTGTGGATGTACCGCCAAATATTCCAACACCTTTTTTGTATTTTCCACATGGCGCTGCACACGCAGCGAAAGCGTTTCAAGCCCCTGCAACAGCAAAAACGCATGGAATGGGGAAATTGCCGCGCCCATATCGCGCAGGAGGACCGCGCGAACCAGGGTAACGAATGCAGCCCTTCCGGCAGCCTCTGTAAAGCACAGGCCGTGATAGCTGGGATTCGGCCCAGAAATATGGGAAAACCGTCCGCTTGCCTGCCAGTCAAAGTTTCCGCCGTCCACAATCATACCGCCCAGCGCCGTACCGTGACCGCCAATAAATTTGGTTGCGGAATGCACAACCAGATCTGCGCCGTATTCCAACGGCCGCACCAGATAAGGCGTCGCAAACGTATTGTCTACGACAAGCGGCACTCCGTGCCGGTGCGCTGCCTGTGCGACCTTTTCTATATCGGTAAGCATGGAGTTTGGGTTTCCCATGGTTTCTATAAAAACTGCTTTGGTATTTTCGCGGATTGCGCGCTCAAACGCTCCAGCGTCGGAATGCCGGACAAAGGTTGTGGATATTCCATATTGTGCCAGCGTATGCGCAAGCAGGTTATAAGTTCCGCCATAAAGATTGTTGGCCGCTACAATATGGTCGCCGGCGTGCGCCAGGGCTTGCAGTGTGTACGATACCGCCGCAGCACCGCTTGCCACCGCCAGTGCGGCTACCCCGCCTTCCAGCGCAGCCATTCTGTTCTCTAAAACGGTCTGTGTGGGATTGGTCAGCCTGCCGTAAATATTGCCGGAAGCTGAAAGGCTGAACCTGGCCTGCGCATCTTCTGTACTTTCAAACACGTAGGCCGCCGTTTGATAAATAGGCACTGCACGAGCGCCTGTTGCAGGGTCGGGTGCTTCCTGCCCGGCATGCAACTGCTTTGTTTCAAAATGAAGCCGTCTTTGTGTTAAATCGTCCATCGCTTGATACCACCTTATAATAATCTTGCTTTTATTCTTCTATATGTTTTTTGGTTTATGCAAAAGCAGCGGCAGAGCGCAAACTTTTTCAGAAGAAGCAGACAGCGCGCTGACAAACTACATACAATTTTTTAACTAAATTGTTAGAGTATTTGAAAAATTTTTTCTATTTTAGTAAATCCTCATTTTTTTGTCAAGATTATTTTGGGAACGGGAATTTTATGTATACAATCTCTTTGCATTATGATAAAATGGAATTAGTTCGTACTATATTTTAAGGGAGTGATTTGTTGAAGGTTCTGATATTGTCCTGCAACACAGGCGAAGGCCATAACAGCGCCGGCAGGGCAATTTTTGAAAAACTTTTACAAAACGGCATAGAAGCAGAATTTGCAGACACACTTTCAATCGGCAGCCAAAACGCGTCCTTACATGTAAACCGCCTGTATACAAATATTACGACAAAGACTCCTTCCACGTTTAAGCTGCTGTACAAAGCCGGAAGCGCCGTCAGCCGTCTGAAGATAAAATCGCCCGTCTATGCGGTCAATAAACTCAATGCCAAAAGCATTTACACATACATTTTGCGGAACAATTTCCACGCGGTGATAACCTCCCACCTTTTTCCAGCTGAAACGCTGACCAGTATACGAAAGCAACGGGGAAAAACTTTTAAATTTCTTTCTGTTGCTACTGACTACACCTGTATACCGTTTTGGGAGGAAACGCAGCCAGATTATTACATTATTCCACACAGCGAGCTTATAGAGGAATTTACTGAAAAAGGCATCCCTCCCAAAAAGCTGCTGCCCTATGGAATTCCCGTAAGCGACGCTTATAAAACGCATACGGAAAAACACTGTGCGCGCAGGGAATTGTCCCTTGATGAGGGAAAAACAACGCTTTTACTGATGTCTGGCAGCATGGGTTTTGGAAAGCCGGAAGCGCTGGTACAGGCTTTATGTCAAAAATTTGGGGAAAATACAAACCTGGTAGCCTTATGTGGCAATAATAAAAAGCTGGAAAACAGACTGCGTACACAATTTGGCTCTTATAAAAATGTAATAGTAAGAGGATATACAAACCAGGTAAGCCTGTATATGGATGCATGCGATCTGCTATTTACAAAACCGGGCGGGCTTACTTCTACTGAAGCGGCCGTTAAAAACATCCCCATTATCCATACCGCCCCGATTCCGGGGTGTGAAACGAAAAACGCGCAGTTTTTTGCACAGCGCTATCTTTCCGTTTACTCGCCGGGTGATCCGCAAAAAGCGGCTTGTGATGCTTTTATACTGTTACATGATCCACAGAAAAAAGAAAAAATGCTGGAAATGCAAAACCGGTATATTTGTAAAGATGCGGCGGATTTGATCTATAAACTTTTACTGAAAATTTGCGGATAGAATAAAAAAGACAGGGGTTTTACACGCGTACTGTGAGGGGATTTATAAGATATGGAAAGACTACCGTTTTATCTGTTTTTTATCTGTGCCGGTTTTTTTTCCGGCAGCATCGTCTATTCTTATTTTTTACCGAAGCTGTTGCTACATAAAAATATTTTGCTGTTAAGCGACGACAGGAATCCCGGATGCGCCAATGTATTTAAATATATTGGCGTTCCCATGGGAATAGTATGCCTGCTGTGCGATTTTTTCAAAGGGTATTTGCCTATCATGTGGGCCTTGCATTTTCTGGAGGACAGAAGCCTTCTGTTTTCTTTTGTTCTGGCTGCTCCTACAGCCGGCCACATGTTGAGCCCGTTTTTACATTTTCACGGAGGGAAAGCGATCAACGTTTCATTTGGCTGTCTGGCTGCGCTTTTACCGGCATATGCAACGGTCTGGTGGCTGGTGATTCCATTTATTGCGCTTTCTACGCTTTTCAGGCTAAATCCACATAGCCTGCGCGTTGTGGCCAGCTTTGCAATCTTGTTCCTTTTAAGTGTTTTTGCTGACAAAAATACCGCCGTATCCTGCGGTGTATTTCTGATCAGCGCACTGGTCACGATCAAGCATACAGGCGTTTATCTTCACCATGAACGCAGTCTTGCAAAGCTGCAATTTTTAAACCACACGCTTTGGAAAAGAAAAAAGAAAATGTGAAAACAGAATTTTAAAAAGAAAAGCAGGCGCACGGGCATTTTGTAGTGTCCTGACGCGCCTGCTTTTTATTTGAAATCGGGTAAAACTGCCTGTACCTTTGCAAGCAGACCGGTTCTGGGTTTACCCGGATCGGGAAGCTGTGGAAAATCGTATGCGGGATAATCGTTCCCTTCTACAATAGCCGGGCCGTTCTCGGTGATGCAAACATCCCAACCTACATACCGTATTTGCGGCACGACCAGAGCAGCTTTTTTGACAAGCGCTTTAATCTGTTCCATATAAGGTAAAGCATACCCGACAAACGAAACACCTGTGTATGGATGTTTGTCATAATTGATCAAAGCAGACGTATGCCCCGGCCCGTTGATTTTTCCTGTTTCCAGGTCAAAGCTGCATGCAATCCCGCCGTTTTCCAGATTATCTACAAAATTCCCATTGTTTCCCATTTTAAAAACAGCGTACAGAATATGGGGAACGCCTTTTTCCACCAGCGTTACAATCCGCAGGCAATTTAAAGAGCACGGATAAATTGCCGCGGCCGCCTTGTGCTGTACAATAACCTCTTCAATCAGTCCAAAATTTTTCCGGGGATCCTTTACATATGTGTAAAGCGCTTTTGCATCTGCAAAATTTGCCGTTTGAATTTTTTCAATCCCTTTTCCGCTTTCGCCAACATAAGGCTTTGCAAAAAAAGCTTCTTTTCCCTGCACAAAAGCCTCAAACGCAGAAAAATCGATTTCCTTTAGGTCGAGCACTTCCCTGCCCAGAAACGGTTTGAAGCGTTTGTCAAAAACGTTTTTCTGGTCAAAAATATAGCTGTATGACTGATCGTTGGCGCGCATGATCAGCCTTTTATTTTTCACCCGCGTCATATAGGTACGGCGCTGACGGGCGTTCATATTGTAAAATTCAAAAATCTGGTAATCGTAATATCCGGCGCCATAGCGCAACGAACAGTTCACCATATCAAAAAACAGTTCTGCTTTGCTTTTTCCTGTTTTTTTATGGATGCTGTCGATCACCTTTTTCATTTTTCCAAAGCTTGCGCCGCCTGCAATCCTGGCAATATACTTCAGGCTCATGGTTTTATCCCCCTGTCCATTTATCTGGCCTATAAAAAACGGTACGCCGCTTTTTTAACGGCGTACCTGTTATCCTGTTTATTCTGCCGGTCCTTACATTTTTACAGCATTGCAAGATTTTCCGCAATTGCTTCTTTTAAAATGTGCAGCCCGTGTACCAGCTGCTCCTCTTCTATAACAAGCGGCGGCATCAGCTTTACAACAGAATTTTTTCTGCCTGCGCCTTCAATAATCAAATGCTTTTTAAAGCATGTGTCAATCACCTTGTCGCTAAAGCCATTTACCGGGATTTTTTCAAACTCAATCCCCCAGATCAGGCCCAGCCCGCGAAGCTCCAGCCTGTTGTCAAGCGGCAAAATCTCCTGCTCGATAAAGCGCTTGACGATCTCACCTTTTTTCCGGGCCTGTTCCTCAACATGATGCGCAAGCATATATTCAAGCCCCGCCTTAGCTGCGACAAACGCAAGCTGGTTCCCCCTAAACGTACCGTTGTGCTCGCCGGGTGCCCAAATGTCCAGCTGCGGCTTAAACAGCGTAAGCGCAAGCGGCAGGCCATAGCCGCCAATGGATTTGGAAAGCGTAACCATATCCGGTACAATGCCCGCACGCTCAAAGGAAAAGAAGCTTCCGCTGCGGCAGCAGCCCACCTGAATGTCGTCCACAATCAGTAAAATATCATACTGGTCGCAAAACGCGCGGACACGCTGTAAAAAGCTGTTGTCAAATACGCGGATTCCACCCTCGGCCTGGATGGTTTCAATAACAAGCGCCGCCGGCTTTTCCACGCCGGAATGGTCGTCTGTCAACAGCTTTTCCATATACTCCACCGTATCCAGCTGCGGGAACATATACGGCGCCGGAATATGTGTAACATCCGTCAGCTGTACCCCCGCACCTCTGCGGGAGGCCTTGTCTGTCGTTAAGGAAAGCGCGCCGAGCGTCATCCCGTGAAACGCGCCCATCAGCGCAAAAATGTTGCTGCGCTTTTTCACCTTCCGCGCAAGCTTGATCGCAGCTTCAACCGCATTGGCCCCGGTAGGACCCGGAAATTGAATTTTATAATCAAAGCCACGAGGTTTTAAGACGTTTTCTTCAAAATATTCAATAAATTCCCTTTTGGGTACCGTATACATATCAAGCGCATGCAGCACGCCGTCTGACTGCAGATAACGGATCAGCTTTTCTTTCATATAATCGTTGTTATGTCCGTAATTTACAGCACCGGCCCCACAGAAAAAATCCGTGTAGCTTTCGCCCTGTTCGTCATAGAACGTCGCGCCCTTGGCCGTTGTAAAAACTGTGGGAAAGCGCCTGCAATAGGAACGAACCTGCGATTCATATAGTTCAAATGCCTCTGTTTTCAAAACCATTCTCTCCTTATTTTTGCATGCCAGCAGAAAAGAGATTTTGCACTGCTTTTGTTTTTCACTGCAGCCTGCTATTTTATGCAACTGCGCCTTTTTAAACATTCCTAATTCTACAATCTTTATATCATTTCGTCAAGGGATCCGTATGAAAAAAACAAATGCCATAAAAAAGCGGAAGAAACCGCTGTAATTTTATCCGTATTTTAAAATATTTCCATAAACGCTTGCGATCATGCATAAATATATTGGATCGTTTGCGGTTTTTCTTTGCTTGTGCTATACTTTTTCCATAAAACATATCTTTTTATAGACCTTGAAAGGGGGCGTTTTTATGCCGGCTGCCCTAAAACGGCTTTTATGCACACTTTGCTGCTGCACCCTGCTTTGCCTGTGCGTCGCCTGCAGCGGCCTGGAGGGAAATGTAAAAGAAGAACCGGACGCAGCAAGCTCTGCAGCCGGCAATATTCCACCGGCCGATAAGCCTGCAGCCTCCGGCATTGAAATAGACCCCCATACACAAAGCGGGGATTACGACTATAACACCATAAACGGCGATAACACCCCACAGCAGGGATATTACACCCCCATCTCTTTAACGCACGGGTTCGACGCCCTGCAAACGCAGCCGCAGCAGTATTTTTACAAGCGGCTTACAAGCGACGTTTATACCGTGGCACAGCAGCCCAGTGAAGATGGGAACTATCTGATCGAAAAAATATATCTGCCCGGTATGTATCTGGAGGAAGAAGAAATCCGTCTGGTCATCGAGGCTTTTTCCAACGATCATCCGGAAGTTTTCTGGCTTGACAATTTATTCGGCTATACCTTTGACGGCACAGATATGGTAATCCAGATGTATTCGATCATCAGCCCGGAAACAATAGATGCTTATACGGATGAAATGAACGCCGTGGCCGACAGTATGATTGCTTCGGTCCCCAAGGGGCTTGACGAATACGGGCGGGAACGGTTTATCCACGACAGCCTGCTTGCGCGCTGTACTTACGCTACAGATACCAAAAGCATACAGCAAAACTGGAAGCCCTTTACGATCTACGGCGCTTTAATAGAAGGCAGCGCCGTGTGTGAAGGCTATACAAAGGCCATGCAGTACCTGCTGCGCTTTGTAGGGATTGAAAGCATTCCGGTCAATGGAACGGCAAAGGAGCAATGGCATCAGTGGAACCTTGTAAAAATTGATGGCTGCTGGTACCATTTGGACGCTACGTGGAACGACAGCACCGATTATATTTTTTACGATTATTTTAACATAACGGATACAATCATCCAGTACGACCATCAGGTAGCCTCTGACTTTTTTGCGCTTGATCCGGACGATATATGCGGCAGTGCGGGAAAAGAAGCCCAGCTGTTTAATATTACCCTTCCCTCTTGCACGGAAACCGCGGCAAATTTTTATATCCATGAGGCCGTAATTCTGTATGGTTTTGATGAAAAGGCAAGCGCAGCCGTTGAAAATAAAATGCTGCAAGCCGCTTTGGAGAAAAAGCAGGAGCTGTATATACAGGTGAGTAATTCCATGGAGTATAATGAAGCTGTGGAAGGCCTGTTTTATCAAGCACCTTACCAGTTTTTCACATATATTGACCATACCAACAGCCTGTTGGGCAGCGAATATGCCATTAGCAAAGAAAACGTGCGGATTATCAAAAAAGAGCGGCTGCGGATTGTAGAGATCCGCCTGGAATATATATAACCGGCTGCATTCCTATGGCCGTTATCACTTGCGCGGTCGGAATACAACCAGCTTGCTGAACACAAAATTAAAAACAATTACAAAAACGGTAACAAGCAATTTGGCAAGATCTGCATGCATGCCTGTAACGTCAACCAGCAAAATCATAAACACCAAAGACAAAACAAGCGACAAAAAGCGCGCGCCGTAAAACCCGGATATTTCGATCCATAAATCCTTTTTTCCAACACCTTTGCTTTTAAAAACGTACCGTTTGTTTGTTATAAACGCAAAGGTTACGGCGCAAACCCACGCGGGCAGGTTGGACAACGTGGTCAAAAGCGCTGATTTTGGTAAAGGAAACACCTGGTAACAAAGCTTTGTCACAAAAAAGTCTATACCAGCTGTCCCCAATCCAAACAGCATATATAAAAACATTTCCCTGCTGGTCATAACTCTATACAGCTTCTTTATCTTTTGCAAGGTATATGCTTTCCTTTCTGTTTATGGTCTATCGTTATGGTAGCATACTTTTTTCAAAATACAATCCGACACAGCCTGAAGGCGAAAAAGATTCTTGCGCTATCCTTGTGAAAAGGACGGCGGTTGTGCTATAATAGAGACAATACTTTGATAGAGAGGTCCCCTTATGAAATACGACGCACAGCTTTTTACGCTTATAAAAAAAGAAGAAATTGCAGACGGGATTTTTGACTTTGCCGTTGAAAACAGCGCGATCGCACAAATTACCAGGCCCGGTCAGTTTGCGCATATTCTGGTCCCCGGCAAAACGCTACGCAGACCCATTTCTGTTTGCGATGTGCAAAATGGCGCGCTTCGCCTGGTTTTTGAAGTCAAGGGTGAAGGGACAAGGCTTTTGTCGCAAACACAAGTTGGACAAACACTTGATATTCTGGCGCCGCTTGGCCACGGCTTTTCAATAGAAAAAACAAAAAGAACTGCCTTTGTCGGCGGCGGGATTGGCGTACCTCCCATGCTGCTAAGCGCAAAGCAGTCTGCGCATGCCGTTGCTATTTTAGGCTTCCGCAGTAAAAGCCAGGTTATTCTGAAAGAAGATTTTGAGACCGCCGGCTGCGAAACCATCGTTACAACAGACGACGGAAGCTTTGGCGTACATGGGCTTGTTACAGACGTGCTGCGCCAGAGGATCGACGATATAGACGCCGTTTGCGCCTGCGGGCCGATCCCCATGCTCAAAGCGGTTGCAGCACTTGCAAAAGAATATAAAAAGCCCTGTCAGGTTTCCTTAGAAGAACGCATGGGCTGCGGTGTGGGCGCCTGTCTGGTATGTGCCTGCAAGACCAGGATAAACGGCAAAGAGGATTTTTCGCACGTATGTAAGGACGGGCCTGTATTTCATGCAGAGGAGGTTGTGTGGTAATGGCGGATCTACATGTAAGCATAGCGGGCGTAAGCTTTGACAACCCGCTGATTGCAGCGTCCGGTACCTTTGGCTTTGGGCGCGAATACAGTGAATTTTACCCGCTGTCTACTTTGGGCGGGATTTCCTGCAAGGGTATTACCCTGCAGCCGCGTCTGGGTAACCCGCCGCCCCGCATTGCCGAAACGCCGGCCGGTATTTTAAACTCCGTGGGGCTGCAAAACCCCGGCGTCGAACATTTTATTGACAAGGACCTTCCCTGGCTGAAAGAACAAAATACCGTTGTGATCGCCAATATTGCGGGCAACACGGAAGAGGATTACTGTAAAATGGCGCAAAAGCTTTCCGCCACAAATATAGATATGATTGAGCTGAATATTTCCTGCCCCAATGTAAAAAGCGGCGGCGTTGCATTTGGCACATCCTGCACTTCTGTTGCGCACATTACAAAGCGGGTACGCGCATGCTGCACAAAGCCGCTCATCGTCAAGCTTTCCCCCAATGTGGCAGATATTGCAGAGATTGCAAAGGCGGCTGAAAGCGAAGGCGCCGACGCTTTATCACTAATCAATACGTTGACCGGTATGCGCATAGATATAGACAGCCGGCGGCCTATTTTGCGCAACAACACCGGTGGGCTGTCCGGCGCAGCGGTGTTCCCTGTTGCTGTTAGAATGGTATGGCAAACGGCAAATGCCGTTTCTATACCCATTATTGGTATGGGCGGCATATCCACCTGGGAGGACGCAGCAGAAATGCTGCTTGCAGGGGCCAGCGCACTGCAGATTGGCACAGTGCTTTTTCACGATCCCTATGCGCCTGTTAAAATCAAAAATGGGCTTGGTACGTACTTGGAAAAAAACGGCATACGCAGCATAGCGGAGCTGAGCGGAGCTGTACGTCCCTGGTAAACTGCCGTATTTTTTTGCACAATTGGGTTATGCTAGCCTTATAACGCTTGATTATAAATAAGGAAGGTTAGCTATGGAGCTTCTTAACGTTGCGATTTCTTCCGTTGCTTCGATTATTGCGCTTTTTATCCTTACAAAAATTATTGGCAATCGTCAGCTTTCAGAACTGAATATGTTTGATTATATCAACGGTATCACAATTGGTTCTATTGCGGCAGAAATGGCAACTTCTTTAGAGGGCGATTTT
Source organism: uncultured Oscillospiraceae bacterium (assembly GCA_900541565.1). Taxonomy (GTDB): domain Bacteria; phylum Bacillota; class Clostridia; order Oscillospirales; family Acutalibacteraceae; genus Scatavimonas; species Scatavimonas merdipullorum. The sequence goes on along the minus strand of UQKB01000005.1, from coordinate 24,114 downwards.
CTGCTCCCTCTTCTTGCCATGGTTATTTTCGCATGCGCCGCTGTGTTGATTTCTTATATAGCGAGCAAATCCGAAAAAATGCGCCGCTTTTTTACGGGCCGCTCCCTGATCCTGTTTGATAACAACAAAATGTACAAGGAAAATTTTAAAAAAGCAAAAATTGATCTTGCCGAATTTTTAACGCAATGCAGAATTAATGGTTTTTTTGACTTAAACGAGGTGCAAACGGCCGTCTTTGAAACAAACGGACGCATTTCTTTTATGCCAAAAGCGCAGGAACGCCCCGTAACGCCAAAAGACCTTTCGATCCCCATGCAGACCGAAAAGCCGGCGGTTACGGTGATAACAGACGGCCTGGTGCTCAGCGGCAATTTACGTTATACGGGCAACGACATGCAATGGCTGCAAAAGCAGCTTGCAAGCTTTGGTATCAGCCGGGCGGAAGATGTTTTTCTTGCTATGGTAGACAGCAACAACAAGCTCAACGCTTATGTGAAACTGCGGGAAAAACCCGACCGCGATGTTTTCCAATAAATTTGCCTGACAGAGGTGTTTTCTTTTATGGTAATTATGGCTGTAGATCTGGGGGCCGCCCGTACCGGGCTTGCCCTGTGCGATAAAGCGGAAATGCTTGCATCCCCGCTTGGCATAATAGAGGAAAAGGATCCGGCGCAGCTGCTTGTAAAGGTTGCAGAGCAGGCAAAAGCGCATAAAGCGGAGCAGATTGTGGTGGGCCTTCCCAAAAATATGGATGGGTCGGAAGGTGCAAGCGCACAGGCTGCGCGTGAATTTGCCACTTTCCTGCATGCGCTTACGGGCATTGCCGTGGATATGCGCGACGAACGCGGTACGACCGTTAGCGCCCATAATTATTTAAACCGGACAAATACCCGCGGAAAAAAACGCAAAGCGGTGGTTGACAGCGTTGCGGCAACCATTATTTTACAGGACTATCTGGACTCCAGAAGACTGCATGGAGAAAATACATAAAGCAAAAAATGCATATCAAAAAGGCCGCAGTAAACTGCGGCCTTTTTGATATGTAACCGGAGTTGTCAACGCGCAAGCCCAATCTGCAACAAACCGGGCTGTGCAAGCAACTGGGCAAAGCTTTCAATAAACAGGTCTGCTTCTTTCTGCATTTTCTGTTTTTCTTTCTCTGAACAAGGGTCGTATACGCCAACCGTATAAAAGCCGCCGCTGCGCGCGCCTATTACTCCCTCATAAATATCTTCAAAAACAGCGCACTGTTCCGGGGGAAGCCCCAATTGATAAGCTGCATGCAGATAAATATCTGGAAACCCCTTTCCGCGGCGTACATCCGCAAGCGTGGTGAAGGCATCAAAAAAATCATAAATTCCATTATTTTCAAGCGCCGCCTTGTAAAGGATTTCCTGTGATGCTGTCGCGACGGCAAGAGGTACATGCCGCTCTTTTAAAAAGGACAAATATTCCCTTACAAACGGTTTTAGGGGGACTGTTTCCCTATATGCGCGCTCCGCCATCGTATTCCATTCCTGTACGAGCTGCATAGGCGTATCCGGCAGGAAAAAACGCCGGATCGTATATTCAGCGGCCTGCAAAAAGCCCATTGGGGCAATCGTCTGTGCATAGTCCCCGGGAACGTCAAAACCGCGCGACGACAAAAACTGTATGTCGATCTGCTCCCATACACCCATGGAATCGAGCAGCGTTCCGTCCAAATCGAAAATTGCGCCTTTTAGCATGGCCCTTACCTCCTGTACAATGCCCGCATTGCACTGGCTGCATGCGTAATATCTTTCTGCGCCACAACGGCAGAAACAACCGCAAGGCCGTCAATGCCCATCCCCTGAAAAGCAGGGGCAGTTTTCTGATTGATTCCCCCGATCACCACGATCGGAATAGACACCGCCTGGCGGATTTCCTGCAGCTGGGCAAACGTTACGTCTGCCGCGTCCGGTTTTGTCGCGGTTGGATACATGGCGCCCACGCCAATGTAATCTGCGCCGTCCTTTTGCGCCTGAATGGCTTCTTCCAGGCTGGAAGCCGATACGCCCAACAGCTTGTCTTTTCCAATGATTTCCCTTACAATCGGCGCGGGCAGGTCGCTTTGCCCTACATGTACTCCGTCTGCGCCGGCCGCAAGCGCAATGTCGACCCTGTCATTGACGATCAGCGGCACCTGAAAGCGGCGGGTAACCGCTTTGACGCGCAGCGCCGTTTGGTAAAACATGCGGGAGGACAAATCCTTTTCCCGCAATTGCACAACCGTACAGCCGCCTTTTAAGGCAAGCTCCACAGATTCTTCCACCGTTTGCGCCGACATTAAGCGCCTGTCGGTACAAAGGTACAGGCTGTAGTCTACTTTATACCTCATCTATTTTGCTCCTTTGCGCAAACTCCTGCGCCCCCAGTGTACTTAAGGCATCTATCAGAGCTGTGCGAAAGCTTGCTGTTCCAACGTTGCCGGCCTTTGCGTAGGCCATTTCACCGGCAATTCCCATAGCCGACACAGCGGCCGCTGCAGCCGTAAGATAATCGCCTTTACAGGCACCGGCAAAAGCGCCCGCCAGAGCAGACGCCATACACCCAGTTCCCGTTACCCGTGCGAGCATGGGGTGGCCGTTTTCAATTTTTATTGTATGTACACCGTCTGAGATTACATCCACCGCCCCGGTTACAGCCGCTGTGCACCCCAACTTTTTTGCGGCTGCCTGCGCGACGTAGACGCTGTCGTTTTTTGCATCGCCCAATGATGCATCCACGCCTTTTGTCGTTGCCGAAAGCCCCGCAACAAAGGAAATTTCTGAAAGATTCCCTCTGAGTATGGCAATTTGTACTTCCTGTGCAATTCTGTTTGTTTCTGTATTGCGCAAATGGGAAGCACCCGCTCCCACAGGGTCCAGTACGACGGGGATTTCCAGTGCGTTTGCCCTTTTCCCCGCTGCAATCATGGATTCGACTGTTCGGCGGTTGAGCGTGCCAATGTTCAGAACAAGGGCGCTGGACATAGAGGCGATATCTACCGCTTCTTCTATGGCGTCCGCCATAATAGGAGAAGCGCCGATTGCCAGGGTTACATTTGCTACGTCGTTTACCGTCACATAGTTTGTAATATGGTGGATCAGCGGCGTGTTTTTTCTGACCGCTTCCAAAAGATCTGCTATATTTTTCCGTATACCGTTCATCATTGCGCTTCCTTTTCTGTTTTTTCTTCGGGGCAAAGCTCCACCCTTTGACCCGATAAAATTTTGTTGCTTGTTCTGACCGCACACATTTTTCCACACATAGAGCAGCTGTGCCTGTCTGACGGCGGCTTGCTTTCATAGTATGTCCTTGCCTTATCGCCGTCTATTGCAAGCTTGAACATGCGCTCCCAGTCCATTTCACGGCGCGCTTGTGCCATTGCATTGTCTGCGCGGCGCGCATGAGGGATCCCTTTTGCAATGTCCGCGGCATGCGCTGCAATCCTGCTTGCCACGATCCCTTCTTTCACATCGTTGACGTCCGGCAGGCGCAAATGCTCCGCCGGCGTTACATAGCATAAAAAATCCGCTCCATTTGCCGCCGCAACCGCGCCGCCAATTGCAGATGTGATATGATCATAGCCCGGCGCTATATCTGTGACGATTGGCCCTAAAACATAAAACGGCGCGTTGTGACAAAGCCTTTTTTGCAGCGCCATGTTGGCCGCTATTTCATTGAGCGCCATATGGCCCGGTCCCTCTACCATAACCTGTACGTCCTTTTCCCATGCGCGCTTTGTCAGGTTGCCCAGCTCAATGAGTTCGCAGATCTGTCCTGCGTCGGAGCTGTCGTCAATACAGCCTGGGCGCAGGGCATCCCCCAGGCTGATTGTTACGTCATAGGCACGCAAAAGATCAAGCAGCTCGTCATAATGCTCATAGAACGGGTTTTCATTGCCGGTCATCTCCATCCAGGCAAACAGCAGTGAGCCGCCGCGGGAAACAATGTTCATTCTTCTGCCTGTACGCCTGAACGCTTCTACCGTCCGTTTGTTGATGCCGGCGTGGATCGTCATAAAGTCTACACCCTCCTGCGCATGCGCGGAAACCACCTGCAAAAAATCCTGCGCAGTGATCGCCGCCAGGTCCTTTTCCAGGTAACCGATTGCATCGTAAACCGGAACTGTCCCAACCATTGCCGGGGATTTTGCAAGGAGCGCCCTGCGAAAATCGTTTGTTTTTCCGTAGTTGCTCAAATCCATAATTGCTTCCGCGCCAAAATCTATGGCAAGCTGTACCTTGCGCATTTCTTCTGCGTATTCCCGGCAGTCGCCCGAAATGCCAAGATTGACATTGATTTTCGTTCTCAGTCCCGTACCGATTCCCTCTGGCGACAGCGAGGTGTGGCGGATATTCGCCGGAATTGCCACTTGTCCGCATGCTACAAGCCCTCTGAGCTTTTCCGGATCTATATACTCTTTTTCTGCAACCATACGCATTTGCTGGGTAATGATCCCTTTTTTCGCCGCCTCCATCTGCGTTGCATATTTTTTCATTGAAATACTCCCTTCTTATTATAAAATGCATAAAAATGATGGGTTGGTCCATGGCCCTTTCCAATGGGCAGCGCATGCAGTATAGCCTGCGTAACGTAGTGCTTGCCATGCTGTACCGCGGTTTTGACATCCATCCCTCTGGCAAGGCCCGCAGCAATAGCCGAAGAAAGCGTGCAACCCGTCCCGTGCGTATTGGGGGTTGCAACCCGTTTTGCCCTGAAAATGGAAAAACATTTTCCATCAAACAGCACATCGGTGGGCGCACCGGGCAAATGGCCGCCCTTGACCAGCACATTTGCGGCTCCCATACGCCACAACTTTTCCGCTGCCCTTTGCATGTCCGCCTGCGTTTCTATCTGCACACCAGAAAGCACCTGCGCCTCAGGAATATTAGGCGTAAGCAAAAAGGTCAGGGGAATAAGCGTTTCCCGCATCGTAGCAAGCGCGGCCTTCTCCACCAGCGCGCGGCCGCTCTTTGCATGCATAACCGGGTCTGTAACAACCAGTGTTGCTTGATATTGTGAAAGCTTTTGCGCCACCGCACACATAACGGGCGCACTTTTGAGCATGCCCAGCTTTACGGCGTCAATGGGGATATCTTCAAACACTGCATCTATCTGATCTTCAATTGCTTTAACATCCATTTCCCATACGGACAGCACCCTGTTTGTGTTTTCCGCTACAATGGATGTGATTACGCTTGTTCCGTATACGCCGTTTGCAGCAAAGGTTTTCAAGTCCGCCTGTATACCCGCTCCGCCGCTGCAATCAGAACCAGCGATCGACATACAGCATCGCACTTTCCATGCACTTCCTTTCTTTCTGAAAATAAAAAAACGATGCACTGTAAAATAGGCACCGTTTTCATAGCTTGTTCAAAAATGAACGTGATGATTGCTTCCCTACGACAGTTTTAACTAACAGGTTCAAAGGGTCAGGTTTTACCTTCTCAACTCCGCAGAGTCCCCCCGCACATCTGTATTCTGTTTTCCATATTGTAACGCAAACGCTTTATTTTGTCAATCCATGTAAATTTTACGGCTGCTCTTCCTGTTTCCGGACTGTTGCGGCGCCGTCCTTATCCATTTTTACCACAGGGTGTTCCTTCTGCTGTTTTTTCGCCTGCGCTGCTTGTTCTGCCTGGTACTGCTCGCCTGTTTTCACAAGCAGCAAATACATAGATAATAAAAAAGTAACAATATATAGAAGCAGGGAAAGCATAGACCCCAGAGAAATACTTGCCGGTGTGATCATGAGCAAAATTGCCGTCACGCCAAGTACAGAGCACAAAAGCCCTGCCACTGCTTTAAGCCTGCTTTTCTTATCAAACGCTGCAATAAAAAAACCGGCCGCGGGGATCAGGATAAATAAAAGGAACAGAAGCCCCGCCCAGATTTCCGCATTAGCAAACGAACGCATAATCAGGTCAATTGCCGTAACCGTCTTTGAACGCGCGCCGTCAACCACCACATAATAAGGCAGCGCCACACACGCCATAGCAATGACAAAAAAAGTACATATACCCAGCCTTATCCGGTTGGAACGTTTGCTGTCCTGCATAAATAAACCGCCTTTCGTTTTTTATGAATTTCCAAATTTTCTTTTATAGCTTTCAATTGCATCGGCCACGATCTGCTTTGCCTGCTTTGCCCCCTGCACCTCATTGACAGCCGTCTCTTTATTTTCAAGCGTTTTATAAACAGCGAAAAAATGCCGCATTTCTTCAAAAATATGGCTGGGAAGCTGGCTTATATCCGAATACCCGTTATACGTGGGATCATTAAACGGAATTGCAATAATTTTTTCATCATTACGGCCGTTGTCCACCATGCTGATCACACCAATGGGATAGCAGCGGATCAATGTCATCGGATACACTGTCTGGCTGCATAAAACCAGCACGTCAAGCGGGTCCAAATCGTCGGCATAAGTTCGCGGAATAAACCCGTAATTTGCCGGGTAATGTGTGGAAGTATATAAAATTCTGTCCAATTCTAAAAGACCGGTATGCTTGTCCAGTTCATACTTTGTTTTGCTGCCTTTTGGAATTTCAATCACAACCATAAAATTTTCCGGATGGATGCGCAAGGGATCGATATCATGCCAAACATTCATAAAGCGGCCTCTGTCCTTTCGGTTTTTTAGATGATTATAGCACGCCCGGCCGCCCCTGTCAAAGCTTCTTAAAAGATAACTGACCATAAGTCACTTGATTAACAGCTATATTTGTGCTATACTGTTCTATAAAAAACGGAAGGTGAAATTATGCCAAATTGGGTCAACGCATCTGTATTTTATCATATCTATCCATTGGGCTTTTGCGGCGCGCCCGAATACAATGACGGGCAGGTAGTACACCGCCTGGATAAGCTTGCAGATTGGATTCCCCATCTAAAAAAGCTGCGGGTAAACGCACTGTACATCGGCCCGCTTTTTGAAGCAAGCCGGCACGGTTACGATACAAAGGATTATTATAAGGTGGATCAGCGCCTGGGCGACAACACAAGCTTTAAAGCACTTTGCAGCAAGCTGCATGCAAACGGCATACGCGTTGTGCTCGACGGCGTATTCAACCATGTTGGAAGGGAATTCTGGGCGTTTAAAGATGTGCAGGAAAAAAGAGAAGCCTCCCCTTATTGCGGCTGGTTCCAAAACCTGCATTTTAACGCCTGCAGCCCTGCGGGCGACCCGTTCTGGTATGAGGGATGGAACGGGCATTACGACCTTGTAAAGCTGAATTTAAAGCATCCGGACGTAGTTGGCCATTTGTTGGGCGCGGTGGAAATGTGGATGGATGAATTTCATATCGACGGACTCAGGTTGGATGCCGCCGATTGTGTTGATCCCGATTTTTTCCGCCAGCTTCGCAGCTTCTGCAAAGCAAAAAATCCTGATTTCTGGCTGATGGGCGAAATTATTCATGGCGATTATACCCGATGGGCCAACCCGGAAATGCTGGATTCCGTTACCAATTATGAATGCTATAAGGGGATTTATTCTTCCCACAACGACCACAATTACTTTGAGATCGCGCACTCTTTACAGCGCCAGTTTGCAGCCGGCGGCATTTATAAAAACATATGCACATATAATTTTGTAGATAACCACGACGTCAACCGCATTGCCGACAATTGCCGCAATACGGCGCATTTAAAAAACGTTTATACAATTTTATATACCATGCCCGGCGTTCCGTCCATTTATTATGGAAGCGAGTGGGCAATCCACGGAACAAGAAGCAACCAAAGCGACAAGGCGCTGCGGCCATGCCTGGAGCTGGGATGCGCCGCCGGCGACGGCAAGGCTTTGGAAGATTACCTTTGTAAGCTCGGCGCGGCCAGAAGATCGCTCAAGCCCTTACAGTATGGGGATTTTGAAAACATCATCATCAAAAATGAACAGCTTGTCTTTGCACGGCGTTTGGAGGGACAGACCGTTTATGTTGCACTGAACCTTGCAGACAGTGCGCAGCAGGTGGATTTCCGTATAGATGAAGGCTTTTCCCATCTTACCGACGTACTGACCGGCGAAAGCTTTTCAGGCGACGGCTGGCTTAGCCTGCCGATTGCAGCATGCAGCGCAAGGATTCTTGTACTGCATAACGGCAGTTTTTCTGGGCTGACCACGGAACAGGCCGCTGTGCCGTGCAGCAATGAACCCAAAAAGCCACTGCAGCCTGATATACCTGTCGTCACACCGGGACGCTACAGACATTATAAGGGCAAAGAATACGAGGTTTTGGGGATTGCCCAACACAGCGAAACAAAAGAAAAAATGGTTGTATATAAAGCTCTGTATGAAGGGGGCGGCCTTTGGGTAAGGCCGTATGATTTGTTCACACAAACGGTAGAGCACAACGGGCATACCATGGCTCGCTTTACAAAAATTATGGAATAAAATAAAAAGCGTTCGCTATCCTGTTTCAGGATGCGAGCGCTTTTTACTGATTTTTTGAAAGGTAAGAAAAAATACGCAGCGCAAAAATATCAGACCGCACCTTGCCTTTGCAGCAACGCAGCCTTTCGCTTTTTCAGCTTTAATAACTGTTCATCCAATGTAAGGCAGGTACCAATCGGATGCACACTACTGGTGCTGCCACCATGAAAATCCGTCCCGCCCGTCATGACCAGATCATATGCTTGTGCAATTGCGCCGAGTACTTCCTCGTCGTCCTGACGCGCTCTGGGATAGTACACCTCAACTCCATCCAGGCCTTTTTCTGCAAGCTCCGGCAGAAGCGCATACGTATCGTATACCGCAGGGTGCGCCAATACAGCTACACCTCCAGCGTTATGAATCTGCGCAAGCACCTCAAAAACATCCGGATATTCTATGTTGGTTTTTGCAATTCCAATCTTCCAATTAAAAAGCTTATCATACAGCGGGCCGTACATTTTGTCTGCATAGCCGGTGTCCACAAGCGTCTGCATAATATGCTGCTTATAGATCGCCGTGCTGCCCTGCGCCCTCTTTGCAACCATTTCCGGTGTAATGGGATACAAGCGCATAACCTTTTGCAGTGCAATGCTGACCGCTTTTCTTCTGTTCGCCAAAATTTTCCCAAACAAGCCTTCCAGGCGCGCCGGATGCTCGCACATGTAGCAAAGCAGATGCACCAGCCGTTTTCTTTGGTAATCAAATGCAGATATTTCAGCGCCGTGGATCACTTCAACGCCATGGCGCTGCCCAAAAATCTTTGCCCTTGTCGCGCCCGCAAAGGTATCGTGGTCTGTCACCGCAATGGTTGAAATCCCTTTATTTTTTGCAAGAATCACCAGCTCGTCTATTGCGACGCTGCCGTCTGATAATTTTGTATGGCAATGTAAATCCGCAGACAAAAAACTTCCTCCCCTGTTTTGTGGTTTTTGTTCTATGTACCCATATCATGTTCAAACTAAAAAACGGATAGAGAAAAACTCTACCCAGAAAAAAGCATGCTGCACTGTGTAGACAGATAAAGAGGGGCAAGCCGGCCGCCTCTATCTTCAAACAAGGCAGCGCTGAACCGAACACGCTGCAACCGCAAAAAACTGCTACTTTCTATAAAATATTATATCTCTTTACAGAATATAAGTCAAATGCAATTTCATCTGCAAATTTCCACAATTTTTGTGCAAAAAAGAAACCGCAGGATTTCTTCCCGCGGTTTTGCATAGATCTGTCTTCAACGCTTTGACAGGCTTTCTTTTTTCATTTGTATACGCACATCCCTTCCCAGAAAGGTAAGGCGCTGGCAGTTGCCTGCAATCCTTGACACAAAGCGTTCGGAATAGGCCCGCTCCATTTCTTCCAGCGAAAGATTTGTGCTGATAATGGTTGGCTTTGCACGCATAAGGCGCGTATTAAAAATATGATACAGTGCGCTGCTTGTAAACGGAGTGGTAAATTCCGTCCCTAAGTCATCCAAAATCAGCAGGTCACATTGTGTTAAAGACTGCTGCGTTAATTCTTCGCTGCCTTTTGAAAAATGCTCCTGCTCAAGCCGCCTGGCAATATCGGGCACGGAACAATACACCACCCCATAACCGCGGCTTATGACCTCGTTTGCAATTGCAAGCGCCAAATGCGTTTTTCCAAGCCCGGTAGCCCCCACAAGCAAAAGACTTTCACTGTCTTCTTTAAAGGACTTTGCATATTCCCTGCAAAAAGCAAGAATCTGCTGCATACGGCGCCTTGGCGATATCCCGCCGTCTTGTGGCGTATCCGCATAATAGCGCAGCGAAAAGCTTTCAAAATCGCATAAGGAAAGCGGTGAAAGAGCGTTTAGCTCTTCAAACGCTATGTCCTTTAAAAGGGACTGAAAACAACTGCACATCTTCCCGTCTATATAGCCTTTGTCGCAGCATTTTTCACACGTAAAGTGCGCTTCCAGATAACCGTCCTGCACGCCGGCGTCTGTTAAAATTGCGGACAGCTCTTTTTGCAGAGAAAGGTTTGCCTCTTTGAGTTTTAATAGCTCTTCTTTTGCATTCGCGCCGCTTAAAACAGCCTTCCCTGCTTTTGCTGCTGTTTTGGAAAGCTCCCGTTCAATTTGCTGCGCACGCGGATGTTTTTGATAAAATTGTTCTTTGCGAAGGTCTGCTTCCCGCAGAGCGTTCATCCTGCGATCCTGCATAATGGAATGTGCCTTTGCATAGGTTTCTTTGCTGTAGCCCATTTTACACGCCCCCCTCTTTTATCCAGACCGCCCTGTATCATAATCAAACATATCCATGCTTTCAAGCTCCTCCAGGTCGTAAGATGCTTTGCGCTTTGCCGCTTCTTTCTTCTTCCCCCTGGCCGCGCCTGTTGCGGCTTTTGATACATCGTCCGGTGTAAAAATCCCCGCTGTATGCCAACGCTTTATGATCCCGTCTATATATTTTAAATTGTATTCCCCTTTGGTATCCACGCAGGTTTCATAGGCGATCCGGAGCATTTCCTCACTGTAATTCCACTGGTTGATCCAACGGTCGGCGCATTCCAACTGCTTTTGGGTAGCAGAGCCGGGGCTTTGCAGCCCAAACGTCCGGGCGACCTTGCCCCATGCGTCTTTTGTCTTTTTAATAGCACGAATTTTTTCTTCTGCTTTTTCAATGGTGTCGATCTCTTCACTTGCCCAGGAAACCGCCACCTTTTCAATATAGCGCATAGCCGGTTTTCCTTCCCCGACTGCAAACTGTAAAAGCATCAAAATTACATCGACCGGCAGCCCGTCATTTTCATGCAAAAGCAAAAGCGTACCGCTGTCACCATTGGAAAGCGGCCTGCCCAAAATGATCTGCGCTTCACTCATCAAAAAAGCAAGCTCCTTGCTTTCACCCAGGCGCTGCGCTACATAGGCGCTGTCCGGCCGCTGCGGCCTGGACAAAGGGCGCGGCTTCTTCTTTTCGTGATCTGGCTCTTCCTGCTGCATGGGCTGTACCTTTTGCTGTGCAGATTGTGTGTGTTCCGGTGTATCCTGCGCCGGAACATACGCGCCGCTGCGGACAGAAAGGAGCCCTTCATCGACCCAAAACTGTATATAATCTTTTACATCAATCGGGTGCATGCGCAATTCCTGCGCAATCTGCTCGGTGCTACATGGCTGCCCCGCATGGCGCAGCACCCACAGCAACACCTTCAACTGCTGGTGTGCCGCAGTCTTTAGGTATTTATCCACAACATCGCATGGAACGGCAAAAATATGGTTCCACATGCCCAGATTTATTGTTACGTCCATTGCCTTTCACCCTTAAGAAAAATCTAAAACAGATTATAACATAAAAAAGCAAATTACGCCATACCGTTTTCTTTCTGAAAGCTTTCCTTAAAAACAATTTGCTTTTCCTTTTCACAGTGCATCCGGGAAAAATATAAAAAACCAAAACCGCGTGACTTTTAGCATACGCATGGTATAATAGAGTAAACAACGCCGGGGCTACAGCGCCCGCCCTTTAACTGTATGACTGCCATCTTGCCTCTTGCGGGTTCCCTTTCGGCGCCAAAACGGCTTGCCATAGCAAAAGAAGCGGCAACCCATACTCCGGTATAACAACCGCCCTCTTATTTATAGAAAGGAAGCTTTTCTATGTATTATTCTATGCGTTATCTGTCTCCGCTTGGACCACTTGTAGTAGTAAGCGACGGCAAGCACATTGTGGGCCTTTGGATGGAAGGACAAAAATACTTCAGCGATACCATAAAAGAAACGCCAACGGAAAAGGAAAGCCTGCCTGCTTTACAGGCAGCCAAAAACTGGCTGGACAGATACTTTTCCGGACAAAAGCCCAAAAGCGGCGAGCTATTGCTGGCCCCTGCCGGCGGCGATTTCCGGCAAGAGGTATGGGATATTTTACGCAGCATTCCCTATGGGCGGGTCACGACCTATGGCCAAATTGCAAAAGCGATCGCCAAAAAGCGGCGCATAAAAAGCATGTCTGCTCAGGCTGTCGGCGGGGCCGTGGGACATAATCCCATATCGATCATGATTCCCTGCCACCGGGTCATTGGTGCAAACGGAAGCCTGACCGGCTATGCTGGCGGCCTTTCCAAAAAGAAAAAGCTGTTGGAGCTTGAAAATGCGGATATGTCCTGCCTTTTTATTCCGGATAAAACGGCATCACTTTAATATGCCAACAAACCTTTGCTTTACGGCCCTATGGAGCGGCATATAAAACCTGATGTTTACTAGATGTTTTCATAGATACGAAAAGGAGCGGCACAATACCGCTCCTTTGTTTTTTCTATTCTAAAAACGGGTATACATGCAAAGCATTTGCTTATCCTCAAACCTTCGACCCATATATGGCCATTGTGTTTTATTTGCCCTTTTCCACAAGCGCTTTGGTATCCCTTGCAATGACAAGTTCTTCGTTTGTGGGGATTACAAACACCTGTATTTTGCTGTCCGGCGTGGAAATCAACCCCTCTGCCCCATGAACGGCTGCATTGTTCTTTTCTACATCGCATTTTACGCCAAGGCAGGCAAGGCTTTCACAAATTGCCTCTCTGTGGTGCGGCTGGTTTTCCCCCAGCCCCGCTGTAAAAACAATTGCATCGCAGCCGCCAAGCGCCACATAATAACTGCCAATAAACTTTGCTATTTCGTAACGAAGCATTTCATGCGCAAGCTTTGCCCGGTCGTTGCCTTCGTTTGCCGCCTTTGTTACGTCCCGGTCGTCGCTTGATACGCCCGATATACCCAAAAGGCCGGACTTTTTATTGAGCAGGTCGCTCATCTGCGACGGCGTAAGCTTTTCCTTTTCCGCAAGGAACGTAACGACAGAAGGATCAAGCGTACCGGTGCGCGTCCCCATCATAAACCCGTCAAGGGGTGTTAGCCCCATGCTTGTGTCGATGACCCTTCCACCTTCCACCGCTGCGATGGAAGAGCCATTACCCAAATGGCAGGTGATGATTTTCAGCTTTTGAATGTCCTGTCCCATAAGCTCGGCACACCTGGCGCTGACATAGCGATGGGATGTACCGTGGAAGCCATAGCGGCGGATTTTATATTTTTCATAATATTCGTACGGGATCGGATACATATACGCCTTTCTGGGCATAGTGGAATGGAACGCGGTGTCAAAGACGACCACCTCCGGAACCTCTTTTCCAAATACGTCAATACAGGCACGGATTGCCTGTACATGCGCCTTGTTATGTAAAGGGGCCAACGGAATCAGGCTTTCGATCCCTTCGATCACCTGTTCATCCACAAGCACACTTTCGCTGAACAGAGAACCGCCCTGAACGATCCTGTGCCCGATGGCGCTGACCTCGTTTAAATCTGTAATAACCCCAGCCTCCGGATCGGTAAGCGCCTGCTTTACCTGCATAAAGGCCGCTGTGTGATCCGCCATGGGAACCTGCATCTCTTTATGCCTTCCGTCAAATGTTTTATGCCCGATCATGCTGCCTTCCATACCGATTCGCTCACAGTTCCCTTTTGCAAGAACCTTTTCATTGTCCATGTCAAACAGCTGGTACTTTAACGAAGAGCTCCCCGCGTTAATCACCAAAATTTTCATTCGTCAACCATTCCTTTCTCTGCGCAAGCGCAAACGCTCCGCCTTTGCCCAAATTTTATAAAACAGATGTATAACGGCAAAACAGCAGGCGTACAGAACCATAAAGTCCTTTATACATATTGCTCTTGCTTCTACAGTATTATATAATAGTACAAAACATGGACAAATTCAACCTTTTTTGTATTTTGTAAAGTCTTTTTTACGGGAGAAGCCTATGAACGTATTTGCGGTTATCAGCGAATATAATCCTTTTCATAACGGACATGCCTATATGCTTACACAGCTCAGAAAAGCCGGCGCTACACATATTGTAGCAATCATGGGCGGCCCTTTTTTGCAGCGCGGAGAACCCGCACTTTTTTCAAAGCAGCTGCGTGCGCGCTGTGCGCTTTTAAATGGGGCAGATCTGGTTTTGGAATTGCCGTGCATTTGGGCTACGGCAAGCGCGGCAAACTTTGCTTTAGGCGGTGTATCTGTTGCCGCCGCGCTGGGCGTTGTGGACGCGCTGGGCTTTGGCAGTGAATGCGGCACGGTGCAGCCGCTTATCCAGCTTGCGCGTACAATGGACAGCAGCCCATACCGCGCGCATATAAAAGCACATCTGAAGCAGGGAAAGAGCTATGCGCGCGCAGCACATGAAGCCGTGCGCATGCAAGGACATCCGTTTTCCGGGCTGCTTTCACAGCCGAACAACGTGCTTGGGGTGGAATATATCCGCGCTTTGCATAAGATTTCCTCCACCATACAGCCCATTACTGTAAAGCGGGAAGGCGCACAACACGACAGCTTTATAAGTTTCGGCAATACGGCAAGCGCTTCTTTGATCCGGCAGGCGCTTAGAAAGCAGGACCTTTCCTGCTTAAAGTTCCTTCCTGAAAACTGCCGCCCCTGGATCCTTGGGGAAATCGAGCAGGGCCATATGGCCGATATTGCTTACATGGAACGCGCCGTTTTGTACCGGCTGCGCAGTATGTCGCCTGCGGATTTTGCGGCTTTGCCGGATGTCTGCGAAGGCTTAGAGCACAGGATTTACCAGGCCGTACGCAAGGAAACCTCCCTGACGTCCATAATTGACAGCATTAAAACCAAGCGTTATACGCACGCGCGGCTACGGCGGATTATGCTGTACGCTTTTTTAGACATCCGTACAGAAATGCAAAAGCAGCCTGTTCCTTATCTGCGCGTGCTGGGGTTTAATCAAAAAGGCACGGAAATTTTAAAAAAGGCAAAAGCTGCGGCAACACTGCCGATTATCACAAAGCTGACCGACAGCTTCTCGCTGCTTAAGCCGCAGCAGCGGTCTGTGCTGGAGCTGGATTTAAAGGCGGTGGATTTGCACGCCCTTGCTTTTGAGAACATCCTTGCATGCGGGCAGGATTTCTATCTTGGCCCTGTTCGTGTATAGCCATTTAAAAAATAAGCCTTTGCGCATTTTGCGCGGTATGAAATTTTTCTGTTCACTTAACAGTCTGGCACTTATTAAATAAAGCATTTTGCTTATTTTTAAATCCGCTTTACATATAAAACCCATCACAAACGGCCCGCAGCAAATGCTGCGGGCCGTTGACTGTTTAAAACCTTTACGCCGCTTATTGTTTTTCAAACGTAAACGCGCCGTCTTTATAGCTGCAAACAACCTGATCCTCCGCCTTGACCGTACCATCCAAGATTTTTTCAGAGATCGGGTCTTCTATCTGGGCGCAAATTGCACGGCGCAGGGGCCTTGCTCCATATACGGGATCATAGCCTTCATTTGCAATTGCCTTAATCGCTTCGTCTGTAAAGGTAATGGAAATCTGCATTTCTGCAAGCCGCGCTTCAAGCTCTTTAAGCATATGTCTTGCAATCTGCCCGATCTGCTCTTCGTTTAGCTTGTTGAACACAATGATATCGTCCACACGGTTCAAAAACTCAGGACGGAAGGTCTTTTTCAATTCCGCCATGACCGTCTCTTTGAGCGTTTTGCTTTCCTCGGTATCCTTGGAAGCATCGTCCCCAAAGGCAAAGCCCAGGTTTTTCTGCTCGTTTGTAATCAGCCGTGCGCCGACATTGGAGGTCATGATGATGATCGTATTTTTAAAATCGACCAGCCTGCCCTGGGAATCTGTCAGCCTGCCATCTTCCAGAACCTGCAAAAGCATATTGAATACGTCGGGATGGGCCTTTTCGATTTCATCAAACAGCAGTACACTGTAGGGATGTCGGCGGACCTTTTCTGTCAGCTGCCCGCCTTCGTCGTAACCGACATAGCCCGGAGGAGAACCTACCAGCTTGGAAACGGTGTGTTTTTCCATATATTCCGACATATCCAGGCGGATCATTGCGTTTTCATCACCGAACATGGCCTGCGCAAGGGCTTTGCACAGCTCTGTCTTACCAACACCGGTAGGGCCAAGAAAAATAAACGAACCAACCGGACGTTTCGGATCCTTCAGGCCTACCCTGCCGCGGCGGATGGCTTTGGCCACGCTTGCGACCGCTTCATCCTGGCCGATCACCCTTTCGTGCAGGACCTCTTCCATTTTCAGCAGCCGCTCGCTTTCTTCCTGCGTTAAGCGGGAAACCGGCACGCCGGTCCAGTCGGACACAATTTTTGCAATGTCCTCCTCTGTGACCTCGCCGCTGACCTTTTCGTTTTCTTCACGCCATTTTTCCTTTTGCTCCTTGAGCGCCTCACGTGCCTTTTTTTCCTCATCGCGCAGCTTTGCCGCACGTTCAAAATCCTGTGCGTTTACAGCGGCGGCCTTTTCCTGCTCAAGCTCTTTGATCTTCTTTTCGGTTTGCTTGATGTCGTCCGGCTCGGTGTGGGTGTGCAGGCGCACACGCGAAGCAGATTCGTCGATCAGGTCAATGGCCTTGTCCGGCAAAAAGCGGTCTGCAATGTACCTTGCGGACAGCTCCACTGCCGCCTGGATGGCTTCATCTGTAATTTTTACCTTATGGTGAGCCTCATAACGGTCGCGCAGGCCCTTTAAAATCTCCACCGCTTCCTCCTGCGTAGGTTCCCCTACCATTACAGGCTGGAAACGGCGCTCCAGCGCTGCGTCCTTTTCTATATATTTTCTGTATTCCTGGATTGTAGTCGCACCAATGACCTGAAAATCTCCCCTTGCAAGGGAAGGCTTTAAAATATTGGCTGCGTCTGCAGAGCCTTCCGCAGAACCGGCGCCGATAATCGTATGCAGCTCGTCTATAAACAGGATCACGCTCGGGTCGTTTTTCACTTCATCCATTGCGTTTTTGATGCGGTCTTCAAAATCGCCCCTGTATTTTGTTCCGGCGATCATTCCCGTCAGATCAAGCGCGATAATTCTTTTACCTTTTAACGGCTCCGGTACTTCGTCCGTTGCGATTTTCAGCGCCAGGCCTTCCGCAACAGCCGTTTTACCAACACCCGGTTCACCAATCAGGCACGGATTATTTTTGGTCCTTCTAGAAAGGATCTGGATGACACGCTCAATCTCTTTTTCCCTTCCGATGACCGGGTCGATCTCGCCGTCTTTTGCTTTTTGGGTCAGATCTCTGCCAAACTGGTCAAGCGTTTTTGTATTGCTCTTTTTACCGCTCTGTGCAGACATGGAAGAAGGACCACCCTTTTCAAAGTCAAAAAATTCACCGCCGTCCTCTTCATTGCCCAGCTCCGCCTTCACTGCTTCCAGAAGGTCTGCAGGCTTTACGCCAAGCTCCTTCATAAAAGATACCGCGTAACTGTCGCTTTCCTCCAAAAGCGCCAAAAGCAGATGCTCGGTGCCCACATAATTATGGCCCAGTCTGGCCGCCTTTACGACCGCGTGTTGCAAAATCCGCTTGGTCCTTGGCGTAAAGTCGGAAGGGGTCAGCGCCGTACGGCTGCCAACGCCAATTTTCGTCCGGATCATTTCCAAAACGCCGTCGGCCGTTACGCCAGCGTTTACAAGCGCCGCGGCTGCAACGCCGCTGCCTTCATCCAGCAGGCCTAAAAGTATATGCTCTGTGCCAATATATGTGTGTCCCAGACTTTGCGCTGCTTCTATTGCAAGGTTCAAGGCCCGGTTTGCTTTTTGCGTAAAACCGTTAAAACTATACATGGTGCATACCTCCCGTTTTTATTCTGCCTGTTTTTCTTTTTCCTCTTTATTTATCATAAATTTATAGTTTATAGGCGCGCATTAACAATTTTTGCCCGCAGCGCGTCACGCTGCTCCGGCGGCAACCGCTTGCCCTCTTTTTTCATCAGCGTGGCGGGCTGCAGATCCGTCATTAACTCGTTTACCGTATCAAGCGTTACATCCTGGATTTCCCCAAGTGTGATCCCAAGGCGCACGTTGGAAAGCAGTTTTATGCATTCTTCATTGCTCAACAGCCTGGCGCTTTTGAGTATGCCGCGCGACCGGCTGATCATGTCGAGCGTTTCCATATTTTTTGCAAGCGTTTGCCGTGCGCTGCGCTCCTGTGCAACCAGCTGCATTGCAATGTTTTGCAGATTATCAATTGCCGCTTTTTCAGAAAGCCCCAGCGTTACCTGGTTAGAAAGCTGATAAAGCGCGCCCTTGGGTTCTGTGCCCTCACCATAGGTGCCGCGCAGCGTAAGGCCAAGCTTTGCAAGATTTCCTGCAATACGCCCGATTGCCTTGCTGTGCTGGAGTGCCGGCAGATGCAGCATAAGCGAAGCACGCATGCCGGTTCCCAAATTGGTTGGGCACTGCGTAAGATAGCCCAGCTTTTCGTCAAATGCAAAGCCAAGCGCATTGTCAAGCAGCGTGTCAATTTTATCTGCCATATCGTATACCCCGGCAAGCGCAAGGCCTTGTGACATGACCTGAATGCGGATATGGTCCTCCTCATTGATCATAATGCTGACCGCTTCATCCGCTGTCAAAAGCAGGTAGCGGCCCTGCCGGTCGGAGGCAAACTCCGGACTGACAATATGGCGTTCCACAAGGGAAACCGCTTCTTCTTCAGACATCTGCTGCATATTGATAAACTGAAAGCTGTCTGCAATTGCGCTGTTGCTGTGTAAAAGCGCTTCATGGATTTTCTTTGCAACCTCTTCCCGCTGTGCACTGTCCAGCCTGCATGGGAAGGGGTATTCCTTTAAATTTCTTGCAAGGCGCACGCGGGTGCTGACGATCACGTCCCCCTGATCTCCGCTTTGCTCATACCATTTTTTGCCCATCTTGCACAACTCCTTTCCAATATTTATGCTTCAGAGGCCGTGCCGTTTTCCAGCTCTTTGATCTTGTCCCTGAGCTTAGCCGCTTTTTCAAATTCCTGTTTTTCTACAGCGGCCTTTAGTTCTGCCCTTGCCTGGTCCAGCGCATTGATCACGCGCAGCTCCTTACCGGCGCCCCCGGCCCGTTTTCCGGTGTGCAGGGTATTGCCGTGCATTTTCCGCACAGAGGGTAAAAGCTCGTCGTAAAAGGTTTGATAGCACTGTGCGCAGCCAACCTTGCCTGTTCTTGCAATATCTGCAAAGGAAGCCCCGCATCCGCTGCAGCGCGTAGCGCTCGTCCTTGGCGGCAGACCGTTGTCCAGAAAGCTGCCCAGAAAACTGCTGAAATCCAAACCCATATTGTCAAACAGATTTCCATATCCCATTTTCTTGGCACATTCCGGGCAAAGCATATACTCTGCAAATTCGCCATTTACCATTGTTTTAATATGTGTGGTTGCCTGATGCTTCTGACACGATTGACACAACATATAAATTCCTCCCTTTTCAAAGTGTAACCGGCCTTTCGGCCATAATTTGTCATATTAATGTAAGCAGCATATTTTTAAACACATGTGCGCGCAGGTTGTCGCGGTATTCTTTGGGAATATCTGCGTATGCCCTTTCTGAAATGGCACTGTGCATAAGGTTTGCAGCTTCTTTTGAAATAAGCGATTGCTGCACCATATTCTGGAGCATAATTCTAGCAACGCCATAATCCAGACTTTTCCCAATAGAATTGACCACATGCATGATTGCCGAGTTTGCATCCAGATGAACCCTGGTAATGCGGATATAACCGCCGCCGCCCCGGCGGCTTTCGACGATATAGCCCTGTTCGGGGGTAAAGCGCGACGTAAGCACATAATTGATCTGGCTTGGAACACACCCCAGCGTCTGCGCCAGCTCATTGCGCTGTATTTCCGCGTTACCGCCCGTTTCCTCCAGCATCTGTGTAATATACTGCGCTACAATATCACTCATCCGCATTTTCTCCGCCTCCTTCCGGCCAACAGGCGTTCTTATTTGACCTTGTTTGACCTTATGGTTTTATTATAGGCGAAAGATCAGGTAAAGTCAAAGTCAATAAAAGTCAAAAAGCATTTGTTTTTTCTGCAATTTTTATTATTTTCTTTCGTTTTCTTTAATTTACTTAAAATATCTCTTTTTTTCGAGATTTTTTAATTTTTTTATGTGACCATGTTTTTTTGTATGGCGCGCATAGAAAAAATAGATTATAATAGGGTAAACAGCCGGTTTTCCGGTAAAGATGTGAAACAGGAGAGGTGCAATATGAAGCTGGTTTATGCGATTGTTCATTCTGATGACGCCGATGTAGTAACGGAGGAGCTTAACAAAAACAGGTTTAGCGTCACAAAACTTTCTTCTACAGGCGGCTTTTTGCGAAAAGGCAACACGACCCTTATGATTGGTACGGAGGATGAAAAAGTAGACCGCGTTATTGAAATTATTAAGAACGAATGCGGGAAAAGGCAGCAGGTTGTTTACAATATGCCTTACTCCGGCGAGGGTATCCCTATGGACCATTTTAACGTAATGCCGGCAACGGTAGACGTAGGAGGGACAACCATTTTTGTTGTAAATGTCGAACGCTTTGAAAGAAGCTGATATGCCATGTGTACAGAAAAAGAAAAAAGTCGGTTTGCTTTTACAGTAAACGCCTATTATACGATTGGCCCCGGAATCGAAAGGACGGAATCTTTTACGCCATCCGACGGCGCGCTGTTGGTCGCCATTGTAGATGAGGCTGGCTTTTCTTCTCTGCAAAAACAGGAAAGCCTTCCCACCGCGCTGCTGCATAAGGATAAAAACATCCGGCTTACCAGGCTTTTAAAATTGGAGAATTGCCTGCTTTGCACGTTAAACATTCCGTTAAAAAGGGACAAACTGCGCCAGCGCGCCAAGCTGACAGTGATCATTCAGCAGAAGCGCGTTGTGATTGTAGTACATAACACGCAGGCGCAAAAGCTGTTAAACGCTTTCTTTTTAGACCCGGCCGCGGGGAGTATTTCCTGTGAGCGTTTTTTGTACGAATTTTTTGAAAGCTTTCTTGGGAACGATCTGCTTTTCCTAGAGGAAATGGAAAAGCATCTGGGGATTCTTGAAGACGATATCCTGGGTGGAAAAATTACCAACTGTGACAGGAAAATTATTCCATTAAAGCGGGAACTGATGTATTTACACAGCTATTATGCCCAGCTGCTGGATCTTTTTGTAAAATTGCAAAATAACGACCATACTTATTTTACAGAGGTTGCACTCTTTCAGCTTTTATACGAACAGGCAGACCTTCTCTTTGACATATCGCAAATGCTGCGTGAATACACGGTTCAGATCCGCGAATTATACCAGACGCAGATTGACATAAAGCAAAACAAAACGATGAAGCTTTTAACGGGCATTGCCACCATTTTTCTACCGCTTACAGTGATTACCGGTTGGTACGGCATGAATTTTGTAAATATGCCTGAGCTTAAATGGAGCTTTGGCTATCCCATGGTTTTTATCGTCAGCCTGGTTATTTCTCTTGTCTGTATTTATATTTTTAAAAAGAAAAACTATTTTTAAATGCAATGCGGCGTACAGGCAGCAAACCTGTCTGTATACCTTTTTGCTTTTATATATCGGCTTGCCGGCGCCTGTGTATAAATTTCCTGTTGATCCATACATATATAAAAAAGCACAGCCGTGTTTTGCTGCGCTTGTCTCTCACCTTATTAAAAATGCGGCCATGTCTTTCACTCTACAAAAATTCATTCTTAAAATTTAAAACAGCGCGCCGTTATAAAAACAGCGCCGTTTATTTAGATGCATAGAGATTGCACTATGGCGTTTGCGCCCTGCACAAATGTTATTTATGCAGGACGCATGGATGTTCAATAATGGAAAAAGGATTCCTATCACTGAACCCGTCGTTAGATGGCATGCTTACTATACATCTTTTTTATTAAAAAGAAAAGGCTTTTGGTAAAGTTGGGTCAATTTTTGTGAAGTTTGGTAAGTTGTTATATTTATACAAGAAAATATTTTTCTTTATGGTAAAATTTTTCTGCTTTTATTGGGTATTTTGTCGAAAAACAGTTTAGAGCGATGCACATCGTCTTATTTAACGCTTTTTGTGACAGCAGCCTTTGCGGGCCGCCGCCCGGCCTGCGGTTTTTATATTTATCCTTATTTGCGCAATCCCCCTTGACTGGAGCCACAAAAATGCTATGATACAATTATAAAACGGTGTTGTGGACGGGTAGAAAACTGGGTAAAAAAACTGTTCAATTTTTCTTATGACAAACACAGGCAGCGGTACAAGCCAAAAAAGCGCTGTGCCGGCTGAAAAGCCTGAGCTGCCGATACCTGCATTAAAAGCAGAAGCGATAAAGACGGTATTTTACAGGCCATCCTGTAAAAAATAAAAAAAGAACGCCCGGCATAGGGCAGCTCTTTTGACTAAATGCAAAACTGCATTTAAAACGATTTTACAAAACTGGAAAAGGAGCAGGAGATATGACTTTAAAGGATTACCGTGTGGAGGGAAATAAAAAGATCCAATTAAGCGATTATCCTACCGGAGCCGGGAACGCAAAAGAAAAAAAGGAAAGTTACATTGCAAAAACAGGCGAAAACCTGAAAATGATGGGGGATTTACAGGATAAGCTGTATTCTGAAGGCAAAGAAGGCCTTGTGATTATTTTTCAGGCTATGGACGCCGCCGGCAAAGACAGCACCATTAAGCATGTTATGACAGGCGTAAATCCACAGGGCGTGATTGTACACTCGTTTAAAGCGCCTTCCAGCAGGGAATTGTCGCACGATTACCTGTGGCGTGCAGTTCTATCCCTGCCTGCACGCGGCTACATGGCTATTTTCAACCGCTCCTACTATGAAGATGTGCTGGTAGTAAAGGTCAGAAAGCTTTACAAAGATTACAAGATGGCAAAGCGCTGCCTGAAGGACAATATAATTGAACAGCGTTACAAGCAGATTTGTAATTTTGAAGAATACCTGTACCAAAACAGCTACCGCGTGATTAAAATTTTTCTGCATGTTTCTAAAGAAAAGCAAAAAGAACGTTTTCTGGAACGGATTGACCTTAAAATTAAAAACTGGAAATTTTCGGCTTCTGACGTAAAGGAGCGCAAGCTTTGGGATCAATATCAAAAGGCATATACAGATGCCATCAATGCGACTGCAACGGAAAACTGCCCGTGGTATATAATCCCCGCCGACAACAAGTGGTATACGCGTTACCTGGTTTCTGAAGTGATTCTGGATGTCATGAAAGACATAGATCCGCAATACCCGGTTATGCCAAAGGCAGACCGGGACCGCCTTGCTACAGAACGTGAATTTTTAATGAACGAAGAAGGCTGAAAAGCAACCGCCATTTGGTTTAATCAAATGGCGGTTGCTTTTTTATTAATTTTACAATTTATATATGACGCTGTTTGCGATAAACCGCATCTGTAAACGCTTTACTTTTTAAACCACAGCCCCTTTTTCCTAAATACAAACAGAGTACCCCCGGAAGCAAGAAATATAAAAACAATGATTGCAAAAGGTGCACTGCTGCCGGTCTGTACAACTCCGTTAGTCGATATAGCAGATGTAGCAGAAGATGGATTGTTCATAGAAGTGTCTGTTCCCGATGTATTGGAGCCTACCGTTGCTGTTGCCGGTTCTGTGGAGTCTGTGGCTTCCGCTACAGGCGCTGTAGGTTTGCTCCCTTCTGTTGCCAGCTCTGTGGGGTCTGTGGCTTCCGTTACAGGCGCCGTAGGTTCGCTCCCTTCTGTTGCCGGCTCTGTGGGGTCTGTGGCTTCCGCTACAGGCGCTGTAGGTTCGCTCCCTTCTGTTGCCGGCTCTGTGGGGTCTGTGGCTTCCGTTACAGGCGCCGTAGGTTCGCTCCCTTCTGT